>JBNKPU010000100.1:0-26264 GCA_050295515.1 Bacteroidales bacterium
CAGGTCAAAGAATACGATCGGGTTTTTTAACTTTAATTTCATACAATTACTAAAAAGTAAAAGAGGCTGCTCAAAGACCCTTTGAGGCAGCCTCTTTATAAAAAGGTTAATATTATTATTTAGTTATTGATCATCATTGGCATCAGAAGCATCAATACATCTTCGCTTTCGGTTTCTTTTTCAAGCGGAAGTAAAATGCCAGCTCTTGATGGATCAGATAATTCAAGGATAACATCTGCAGAATTCAGGTTTTGAAGAATTTCCAGCAGGAATACAGATTTAAAACCAATTTCCAGGTCGTCACCTTCGTACTGACAAGGGATGCGCTCATAGGCAGAGATCGAGAAATCAATATCTTGGGCAGAAACTGTCATCAGGTTACCTGTCATCTGCAACTTTACGAGGTTGCTGGCCTGGTTCGAGAATACAGAAACCCTTTTTAAGGCATTGAAAAATTTAAGCCTGTCAATAATTACTTTATTTGGGTTGTCGGTAGGGATAACAGAATTGTAACTTGGGTAGTTACCTTCAACAAGTCTGCAAACCAGTTTATAGTTTGAAAGGGTGAAGACGGCATTTTTCATGTCAAACTCAACAACTACCTCACCTTTTTCTTTGGGTAGAATGTTTTTCAAAAGAGAAGATGGCTTCTTGGGCATAATAAAGGATGCATCTGAATCGCTTTTAGCATCAGTTCTTTTATACCTGACCAATTTATGTGCATCTGATGCAACAAACGTTAATTCAGTATCTGAAAGCTCAAAGAAAACGCCGTTCATTACAGGTCGTAATTCATCGTCAGCAGTGGCAAACAGGGTATTGGTAAATCCGTTCAACAAAATATCTGCTGGTATTTGAACCGAAGTCTTGTCATCTTTCAACGCTGGTAATTGTGGAAAGTCATCACCGTTTTGACCAGGCAAATCGTACTGGCCATTTTCAGAATTGATAACTACTTTAAAATCATCAAGGTTGACATCGAAGGTTAAAGGTTGGTCAGGGAACTCTTTGAGTGTATCAAGCAACAATCTTGCTGGAATTGCAATGCTTCCCGATTCCGAAGCATTTTCAAGTTCCATGCTTGTGACAAAAGTCGATTCCAGGTCAGAAGCTGTTAGCTCCAATTTGTTCCCATCCAGATTGAATAGAACATTATCTAATATTGGAAGTGTGTTTTTACTGCTAATAACTCTGCTTACATTTTGTAAATGACTGAGCAAATCGACACTTGAAACTACAAATTTCATTTATTTTGGGTTTTTAGATTAGCAATTATAGAAAGAAAAACTTGTTATAATTTTGCCTTCAATATTACAAAAAATAAAGGGGATTATGATTACTTTTTCAGAAAATATTCCTTTTGCGCCAGCAATGGATCAAGTTCATCATAGCTAACCAACACAGTATCTTGCGAGTCAAGAATAAGCGCACATTTATACTTTTCAATTTGCTTGTTACTGGCATGAAAGAGTTGATATCCTTTGTAAATTTCATTCTCTTTCTCCTTCTTTTTCAGGTTCAAAACGAACAAAGGTTCCGGAGCCATTTCATAGGCCTCTTTAGCGTAATCGTTATAAGTAATACCGGTATAAAAGAGCAAGTAGTCGTTCATGTTTGTAATGTTCATTTGATGCTCATCCACACCTTCAAGAACAGTATTGTTGTTTTTTCTGATTATTTTAAAACTGTGCCCGGATGCCCTGGGATAACTTATGTTGAGCTCTTCCAATTCTGAAGTGTTTAGTTTCAGGGTTGTTTGAGATGCCCATGCTTGTGCATTTGCAGGAAAAAGCTTTTCAAGGGACATTTGTTGATTTCCTGCAATAGAAACATAATAGAGGTCTCCTTTTTTGTTCCTGACAATGTTTTTGCCTTGATATTCAGTAAATAACAGGGTGTAAACATGTTCCCCCTTACGATAAATTGATAGGGTCGAACCATTCTCATTGAGTTGGGTTTGGAGTTCTTCTATAAGGAATTTAGATGCCGGGTAATCCATTTTCAAGAGAGTAAGTTTGTGAAGTGCAAACTCTGGCAACCCAGATTTAACAGCTATAATGTCATTTGCAATCCATTTACCGCCCACCAATTTTAAAGTGCAGTGAATTTGACCCGATTCAATAACCACCTTGTCTGCCGATTCACCTTTTGGAAAATTGAATTCAACTGCAGACTGTTTTTGTTTTATAAGTACTGAATAAGTTCCAATAGCCAATGCTAAAAGAGAAACAACAATCAGCAGTATTATCATCAAACGTTTTTGCATGGGATTCTGGCTTAGGCTTTTTACGAATACCTGGCTTTTCTGATCAGGTTGAAGGCTAATCCAACCAAAAAAACAAGTAGTATTGGGGCAAGAAGGTTAATGACCTGCCACTTGGTTCGTTCTTCCGATACTTTAGTCCGGTTCAACAGTCTGATCTTCAATTCCCGGCCACGGAGTGCAAGCAGGTTATTGTCGTCGGTCAGGTAATTGATGACATTGACCAAAAACTCTTTGTTGCCATAGGTTTGATTGCTATATCTGTCAAATCCTAAAGGTGAGATCGAAGGTCCTTTTGCTGTTTGTTTGACATCATTGCGAATGATATCGGCATCGGCAATAACAACCATTTTCGTTTCCGGGCTTTCATCGCGTTTGTTTGAGGGGACGCTTTCAAAGGATTCTTGAACGCTACGGTTTTTAAATACCGACTCGAATTTTCCTTCAAGTAAAACTCCAATTACCTGAGGTGGCAGGGTAAAACTTTCCGGTGACGGGGGCTTGCTGATTTCTTCAAGTGAGATAACAGCTGGAGGCTTGCGTATCATTACCTGGTTCGAGGTTATTAAGAGCGGAGTTTTCTTTATATTCTTCCGGGCCTCAATGGTATCTATGGTCGATGCAAAACGGCACATAACCATGTTGAGGTTTTGTGTTATTGCATTATCTGCTGGAGGATTGATCAGCGGATAATATAGCCAGGGAGCTGGCTGGAAGTTAGACGGATTTCCTGCCAATGCAACATTAATCGGAATAAAGGTGCACTGGGCATCCAGGGCTATATTGTAATTGATCCTGACACCATATCTAAAAAGTTGATCATCCAGGTTGAGGTTGTTTGGAATTGCTGGTGAATACCCCATTGCAAGGCTGTCAAAATCAACATTGACACCATCGAGGAGCCAAAGCACTTTTCCCCCCTGCATAATATACTGGTCGATAATGTACTTGTCTTTTTCAGAAAACTCACGAACTGCCCCGGCAACAATTACGGCCTTGTAATTGTCTAAAATACCAGCCTCACTGTTTAATTTACCCCTGTCAATCTGGTACGATTTTGAAAGCTCCCTCATGATATCACCAACATACGGATCGGGCCATTCGCCATGCCCTTCGATGAAAGCGATCTTGGCAACCTGTTCTTCTGCAAGGTTTTTGATGTTGCTTATAAGGGTATACTCCAGTGACTCAATAGAATTGTTCAGGTTTTCATCCCCGGATTTGCCCAGATTGTTCAACAAAAGATTAATTGGTATTTCCACTCCTTTGTAAGCAATAATTCCACCTGGAATAACAATTTTTTCTGTTATCGAACCATCTTTTCCCCGGTGGTGGATATTTACAGGGTTTAAACCTTTATTGTGCAGTTCTGTCAATATTTTTTGCCTGGTTTCGTCATTATCAGCCTCTTCGAATGGGTCAGTAACTTCAAAATCGAGGTTGTTGCCGGCATAAGCCTGTAGTTCCTCAAGGGTTTCAGTAATACTTTTTTGAAAATGTTTGAGTGGAATGTTTAATTCGCCATCTAAGTATATTTTTACAAAAACTATGTCATCAAGGTTGCGGAGTATGTGCCTTGTTTCTTTTGATATAGTATATCTTTTTTCGCTTGTCAGATCAAGCCTGAAAAACCATTCAGAGGATATTACATTCAATAAAATTATAGCCAGAAATGTGAGAAGAAAGCTTTTTAGCTTGAATGACCTGGTATTTATATTTTTTTGTTTTATCATAGTTTTCCTGCTATCAGAAGGTTTATTCCATTTTAGTGTTCATAAAGGATAAAATAATTAAGGTTACCTGAGGAAACAGAAAACCAAATATCCCCCATTCCTGATACCTGCGGTTTAGGACTAGGGAAATCCTGATGCACAAAATCGTAGAAAATATTCTGGATACAAATAAGAATACAATTATGGCTATGACAACGGCCACATCTGTTTCTGCAAGTGAGAAATAGAGTACATTGAGTATGGTAATGACTGTAAGGACTAAACCGAATATCAATGCTAATCGTTTATTCCTTCCCAGGTTTTCAAGATTGGAGCTGCCCGTTATCCTTGACAATAAATTCCCTTTTGTTAGGTTCAGTTCTGCTAGCAACAAAAAAATTGAGATGATAGATAGAAAGTATATTAAGTCCCTTGAGTCAATAACTCCCCTGCTTAATGATTGGTAATGTGAGTCCATACTTAAATTCAACAAAAAATTGCCTGCACTTCCAAAAGGAATCATGTTTCCAATAAAGTTGAAGGCTGTATAAAGCCAAGAGCAAATAAAAACGCCTAGGATAAAGGCTACAATATTGTTTTGCGATAATGAAGAAGTGAAAATACCAATTGCAGCATACGAAGAACCTAAAAGGAACAATCCGGCATATGACCCCAGGGTTGCTCCATGGTCTATATTGTTTATAGGGTTGCCCAATAAAATAAGTGAAACATAATAAATACCAGTCAGTAACAAAGCAATTAAGGTCAATAAGAGTGAAGCTAAATATTTAGCCATGACTATTTGAAAAAGAGAGACAGGACGTGTAAAAAGTAAGTCAAGTGTTCCTTCTTTCTTTTCCAGCGAGAAGCTTTGCATGGTTATGGCCGGTATTAAAAAGAGTAAAATCCAGGGAGCTAACTGGAACATTGAACTTAAACTTGCATATCCCCCATCAAGGATGTTCAATCCCCAGGGAAATACCCAGATCAATAATCCATTGACCAATAAAAATACGCCCAATACAACATATCCTGTTACCGTACTGAAAAATCCCGAGACTTCTTTTTGGAATAGTGCCCACATATTTTAATGTTTAAGACAGCAAAAATACATTTTATTATATAAACTTGCAGCTGACCATCTTTGGATTTATTAACGTAATATAGTTTGTAAAATTGAGTTTATAAGTTACTTATTGTAGATAAATTCCTTAAACCTTATTATCTTGAACATCCAAATAACCCAACATCCTACAATGAAACAAACTATATTCTTTCTTTTACTAGTGCTTTTTGCTTTTTCGTGCAAAAACTCCTCTCCTGAAGTCGGCTATGATTATTCTGGTAATAATGATGCGGATATGTTGATGGAATCAGATATACCTGTAGCCAGGGAAGCACCTTCGAAGCCAACACCGGACATCAAGTCTCCTGAAAAACCAATCCAGGACAAGAAGAAAATTATTAAGGATGGTAAATTGTGGTTCAAAGTTGCAGAACTTGAAAATGCAAAAAAAAGAGTTGATGGAATACTTGAAAAACACGAGGGGTATTTTTCGAGCGAGCAGTTGCATACTTCCGACTATGAATCGTCTTATGAACTAAAAGCCAGGGTTCCCAATAAAAACTTTGAAACGTTTGTAAAAGAAGTTGAAGAAGGCGAAGGGGAAATTACATATAAAAGTATCAATGCCCGTGATGTTACCGAACAGTTTGTTGATCTGGAAACCCGGTTAGAGAATAAAAGAAACTATCTCAATAGATATCGCGAGCTACTTAAAAAGGCCAACAGCATTAAAGAGATTTTAGAGGTTGAAGAAAAGATTAGGGAACTTGAAGAAGAAATTGAAAGTACTGAGGGCAGGTTAAAATATTTAATTGACCAGGTAGCGTATAGCAGCCTCGAAATCAAGCTTACCCAAGAAAAAGATTATAAATATAAACCTCGCAAACGGGATAGTTTTGGTGAAAGGTTGAAGCGATCCCTAGCTAAAGGTTGGTATGGTTTTATTGATTTTGTCCTGGCTATTCTGAGGATATGGCCATTTTGGATTATTCTTTTGGTTGGTTTTTACATGTGGCGAAAGTTTAGGAGGAAGAAAAGGGCAAGTAAGAAATAACAGCATTATTCCATCAAAATGAAAAATGATTCGCAAAATATTCCTGAGCATTGGTTGTCAATTGCCAAAAAGATTAACTCCATTGCCCAAAGCGGACTTGCCTTTACCAAAGACAAGTATGACCGTGAACGCTATAGCGAACTTCTCGATTTAAGTATCCAGATCCTTCAGAACATCACAAAAATTGAAGCCAGCAAGCTCGAATTTATATTCAACAGGGACATTGGTTACCAAACTCCCAAAGTAGGGGTAAGGGCAGTAGTTTTCAGGGAGGATGAAATCTTGCTTGTGCGCGAAAAGATGGACAATAAATGGTGCATTCCAGGAGGTTATGCCGATGTGGGCATGACTCCTTCAGAGACTGTAATTACAGAAGTAAAAGAAGAATCCGGGCTTGATGTTAGTCCAATTAGAATATTAGGGCTAATTGATTACAACAAACACCAGCGCCGGCCTTTTCCTTTCGATATTTATCAGCTTTTTATGGAATGCGAAATTGTTGGGGGAGAGGCAAAACCAGGATTGGAAACAAGTGAGGTTGGTTTCTTTAAAATAGATGATTTGCCCGAATTGTCGGAACGAAGGGTGACTAAAATGCAAATTCTACAAATGTTCGATTTACACAAGAACAAAGAGATGGAACCAATCTTTGACTAAAACTTATCTTTATTTAAGTTAGGCATAAAATTTGCACAAAACGGTTCGTCATTTAAACATTAAACTATAATTCTAACACTATGATTAAATATTTTCAATACCTGGTCTTAGGGCTTGTTTTAACATCATGTGCAGCAAATTATGGTACAATAAGCACTAATGTTATCGAATCCGATTTTGAATGTGTTGATATGGCAATAGGTATGGCAGAAAGGTTTCATTTTTTAGGTTTTGGGAATTCATCCAAAGATGCCCTTATGTTTAGTGCCAAAAAGGACTTAATAAATTCACATCCGTTGGGGACAAACGAACAGTACGTTAATTATACCGTAGATTTTAAAACCTCCTATTGGTTAATAATAAACAAAACAAAAGTTGTTGTTACAGCTGATGTAATTAAAATTGGAGGTGGTGCTGATCAAAAGGTGTACTCACAAAAATACCAGCAAAAAATAGCGAGTGTTCAGTTGGATAGTGACCTGTTTGAAGTAGGGGACTCCGTGATGATCAAAGATAAAAAAGTTGGCACTATTATTTCAGTTGAGACACCAAATCTGGTTACTGTTGCCTATTCAGACAGAAATGGGGATGTAGTGACCAAAAAGGTATCTGTAAACCGGATTTATAGTATCAATAAGAACTATAACGGACGAATAATTGGCGAGAATACTTCTTTTTCAGTCAAAACAAATAATAAAGCAATCATTGTTCAGGGAGTTGTTATTGCCATTGGGCTAAAAGGCGTTTTGGTCAAAACCCCAAAAGGGCATATTGAATTTAGCCCTTATGATAAAAAGAACTAAGTCAGCTTAAACTTTGTCGTATTAGATAAATTTATGGCGGGATTGTTGTAAATTAGATAAGTAAAACTGATAATTATGAGAAAGATTTACTTATCCGCCATTATTTTAGGCGCTGTTGTTTTTACAAGTTGCAGCAAGTATGGATATGTTACGTTGAACTATCCACAGGCACCCGCTGCATATCTTCCGAACGATATTCATCGGATTGCCGTTGTAAACAGGTCGTTGACTAAGGAAGAGGACAAGAAATCAAAAATAATCGAAGCGATTGCCTCAAGTGAGGTCATGGGATCAGACAAACTGGCTTCTGACGAGTGCCTAAAGGGTGTATATGACGGCATGAAGGAGTGGGGAGGGGCAGAAATTACCTATCCCAAAAAAACAAGGATGATGGGTACAGGAACAAGAGAGGCTCCTGATATATTGGACTGGGATACCGTAGGTTTCATCTGCACGGAAACTGAAGCCGATGCTCTTCTAGTCCTTGAAACTTTTGACTCGAATACCGACCTGCTGCTTTCGACTGCATCCGAAAAAGTTTCAACACTTTTGTCAGGAAATGTGCCTAGTGTTGGTGTTGCCAGAGAAGGTACAATGAATGTTTTTTCATATTGGCGCTTATATGACCCAAGAAAACAAACTGTGGTTGACCAATTTCAGCATACAAACTATGTGACCTTTGAAACCAGGAACAATGTTCCCCCACTCAATATCTTGCCAGAATCGGCCTATGCTTCGGGGCATGAATATGTGAACAGGTTTTTGCCCACATATTACAAAGTGAAACGCCAATTGTATAAAAAAGGAAAGGGTAAAACCAAACAGGACTTTAAAGTAGGTTGGCGTAGGGCCGAAGTGGCCAACTGGGAAGGGGCTATCGAAAAATGGACCAAAGTATCTGAACAGGGCAAATCAAAATCAGCCGGCCGGGCCTGCCTTGATATTGCAGTGGCTTATGAAGTGTTGGGCAACACCAAGGAAGCACTCGAATGGGCCAAGCGTTCCTACGAAGACTATGGCGACAAACTGGGCCGCGATTATGCTAAAATATTGCTGAGAAGACAGAAGTTGGAGTAAGAAATATATAGACTTTTTCAACTTTCTTCCTATCAACTTCTTCATTAGGGTTTATTGCTCAACTGAAAAATCTGACAGATTTATTGTTTGTCTACTGCAAGACACAGCACAAACAATTCCCAGTCCATTTTCCACATTTGAATAAATATTTATGGGTTGTGAAAAAGCATTGTCTTCGTTGTTGATATATCTATATCCTGTATTATGAAAATGTATGTAATCATAAGGGTATGAATAGAGGATAATTTGAATAGGCTCCAGGCTTTTTGTGTAAAATGTAGTTGTTAAACCAAATTCTACTTCTTCTCCATTAAAGATATTGTCGGAGATATGGTAATTTTGTTCATAACCATTGAAAGAGCTTACACTCTTAGAAAAATATTTATCGTAATCCCCATAATCCCTGAAATTTAGATATAGCGAATTTATCTTTTCAATTGAATGGGATTCTACATACTCATATCCTGATGTGTAGGTATGTGTATTCATCAGTTCATAAAAATTGCCAATGCTACCAAAGTTATAATAATTTTCTTCTTCTGCATTGTCATTAAAAAGCAGGTTAAAATCCAGTGTAATAGAAGTAAGATTGTATATGGTGTCAATGGGATCATCAACAGCTATGCTTGTATCATATTGGCGGAGGAGATTAATATTGCTTATTCGTGAATCAGCCAGTTCAGTAAAATCAAATTTAGCAACAGCAGCTTCAATATTGTTTGTTTTTGCTTCAATCCGATAGCTTGTGTTTGCTTTCGCCTTATTGGTTGAATGGTATATGCCCAGGCTATCGTAAATAAGATCTTCAACAAAAACATCATTTTCGTATAGCTTTACTTCAGCATTATCCAGAAAGGGAAGAACAGAGTCTGCATCCAGGATACTTCTTGTGCTTGCCACGTTAATCTTTATAATGCTGTCCTGGTACATTAACCCATTAAGTACTATCTGTGGTTCATAATCCAAATCTTTATAATCCAGTTCTTTTTCGCAAGAGTTAAGGAATACAAACAGGAAAAGAAATATTATATAAATTGAAATTTTCATTTTATCGAAGGTTTATTGAATTTTGAAATTTATTTAAATTTAAAATGATATGAAATAGAAGGAATAATCGGGAAAATTCCATAGGCTATAACACTTTTATTTATGTATTTTTCATTTTCATAGTTATCTACTGTTTCTACCATAAATGGATTCATGTGGCTATAGGCATTGTATAGGCCAAGGTTAAGCGTTCGTGTTCCCCGTTTTTTTTCTTTGGTGAAATTTACACCCAGATCAAGCCTGTGGTATAGAGGCATCCTGAAGTTGTTCCTTTTCTTATAATAATTGGTTGATTGGTAGTATACGGGATATTCACTATCATTGTATTGCATCGTATTGTATAACATCTCCAGGTCAACATTGCTAAAATAATTTGCAGTGGCCAGTGTCATGGCATTTCCGGTGCTAAGGACCCAGTTTAAGCCAAAATCTATTTTTTTGTTCAGTTTGTATGTGCAGGCAATGGCTATATCATGCCTGCGGTCATATGTAAAGGGAAAAACTTTTCCATTGTCAATAGCATCAAATTGGCGGTTGGCCCACGACAAGGTATAACCTGCCCAACCATTAAGTTTTCCAAAATCTTTACGTAAAAGGAATTCCACTCCATACGACCAACCAATGCCTTGTGTTACCTTGTTTTCCCACATCTCGGCATCTTTTACTTCAATGTTCTCGAAATCCAGAAACAAGCTGGTACCTTCTTTATATTCTACAAGGTTTTCCATGTCTTTGTAATAGCCTTCAACAATAAAATCGTATTTCGAGAACAGTTTAAAATTAGCCGAAAGCGAATATTGTGTCGAGTTTTGTGGAAGAACTAAATTGGTAGAGGGTATCCATATATCTGTTGGAAAGCCAATTGTAGTGGATGTTAAAAGGTTAACATACTGTTTCATTTTGGAATAGCTGGCTTTTAAAGAAAAATTGTCTGTAACTAATGCCATTAAAGAAATTCGAGGTTCTGGTGAAATGAAAAGGGTATCCCTTATTTGAAAGGTGGTCAGCCGTCCTCCGATGTTCAGTGAAAACATTTTCCCTAGCTTAATCTCATTTTCTACGTATGCAGAAAATTCTTTGGCTGCAATTAATTTATTGCCATAGGTCGTGTCAATTTCCATTAAATTATCAAAGGTGTTTTTTGTGGCAGAGATTCCAGGATTAAACATATGATATATGCCGGATAAACCAAATCTTAGGTTATAGTTTGGGGAATGGATGTAGTTCAAATCTGTGTTGACAGCTAAATCATTGATGCTGGTATTGTATCCGGACTCAAATTCAGATTGGAATTCAGTTCCGTCAATACTATTTTTGCTGTATTCGAACTGCCCAATTTGGTATTTAAATTTAGAATAAGTAAGTGAAGTATTGGCAAATAATCTGGGGGTGAAAATATGGTTCCACCGTAAAGCAGAAACCATATTCCCCCAATTCATATTGTATTTGCTCCTGAGTTCTGATTCCCCAAAATCATCAACTATGTTGGCGTAAAGTTTATCCTTTCCCCTATAAAAGCTCAAATATAACCGGTCATTATCAGAAAATTTATAATTGACCTTTGCATTAATATCACCAAAGAAATATCCTGCAGTAAAATCAGATATATCACTTGTCAGTGAATAAATCTTTTCTGCAGGAACTGCTATTAAATCGAGGTAAGAGCGGCGGGCAGAAATCATGTACGAGCATTTATCCTTTATTAGAGGGCCTTCGGTCATAACGCTCGATGATAACAGCCCAATATTGAAAGAAGTATTGTGCTCCTGCATGTTGCCATCTTTCATCCTTACATCAATTACAGACGAAAGGTGCCCTCCATACCTGGCCGGGAAACCTCCTTTTATTACATCAAAATTTGATATGGCATCGGAATTAAAGACCGAAAAAAAGCCAAAAAGATGGTTGATGTTGTAAACCGGTACACCATCAATTAAAATTAGGTTTTGATCAGGACTTCCCCCACGGACATAGATTCCGCTGGTCCCTTCAACACCTCCTTTGATCCCTGGCATCATCTGAACAGATTTCATGATATCGGTTTCCCCAAAAATTACAGGTAGTTTTTTTATTGTTTTTAGGGGGACATCTATAAAACCCATCTGCATGTCTTTTACCGGATCTCTTTTGCCAGTTACTTCAACTTCGTCAATTTCAACCGAAGGTGTAAGTTTTATGTTTATACTGGTGTCTTTCGATAGGACTAACACCTTGCTTTCGGTTGAGTATCCAACATATGCGTATGAAAGATTAATTTCTCCTACCGGGATGGTGATACTATAAAAGCCATATTCATTTGTTGTTGTACCTTGTTGGGTATTCGAATTGTATACCGAAGCCCCAATAAGTCTTTCGTTTGATTCTGCATCTTCTATATAGCCAGAGACAGTATGTTTTTGGGCAATTGCTAAATTTGAAAATAGAAATAAAAATAATAACTGGAAACAGGTTTTCTTCATGAGGTCCGATTTAAATTATTAACATATATAGGTTTCAAATAAAAACATTATTTATTACAGGATCCAAATTTCAACATGAGTTTTAGGAATAATTAACATCTAAGCCAGCTTATCATATTTGCCATTTTATAACATAATAAAAAGGAATTTATTGTCAGATGTGTGAGGAAAGGTGTAAGATGCAGTATATCAAGTGAGAGTGGGGCTCGAACAACTGTAAGGAAAGTATTCTTATCTGTCAAATATCTCCGAATGACTACCAGATAAACATCATCAACTTTCAGTTGCTTACAAATGGCTGTCAGCTTCTATCTTATAAATTGATGGAAGAGTTGGAAGGTTATGCGAACAAAAAAGGTTGCTCGATGATACTGTTCGTTTCCAGTTCCCATCGTAAGGGAGCTCATAAATTAAATGAATCCCTGGGCTATGGTCTCGACAAGGTAAATGGATATCGGAAAAGGTTATGACGGACTGAATTTTTGGATGAGGAAATTTTTTTTGAATCTTTTGTATCCCACAGCCTAATAATTGGTAAATTTGAGCCCTTTTATAACATACATTGTACTGTTATTAAATGAAAATCACAGATCGTAAAATATATATTAAGATTTACAGGCTATTATTCCTTGTTGGATTGTATTTTATTGCTAATCAGTCAGTTTGTGCCAGCATAGGTGACTCTACTCTCAATGGTTTAAGGATTGAGGGAAAGATGCTTTATGGATTTATATATCCGCATTCCAGTTTTATTGAGTATGTTCTTGATGGGAATATCCATGGAGCCGAATTTTTAGTGTCAACAGGTTCAACAGGGAGGCACAGCTATGAGTATTTGTACCGGTATCCATGCTATGGTGCAGGATATAATTTCACAAACTTTGGAAACGAGGAGGTGTTGGGCAAGGCACATGCTTTGTTCGGTTTTTGTGAAGTGCCTTTTTATCGGTCAAATAATAGGCTAAATGTCAATTACAAGATTGATTTTGGACTGGCATATAATACTGTTGTTTACGATGTATATAAAAACCCACTGGACCATTCGATTAGTTCAAAGTTCAATGGATTTGTAGGTTTTGATTTTAATGCCACCTATAGCTTGTCTAATCGGAATCATATTAAACT
This sequence comes from Bacteroidales bacterium, assembly GCA_050295515.1. Classification (GTDB taxonomy): domain Bacteria; phylum Bacteroidota; class Bacteroidia; order Bacteroidales; family UBA10428; genus UBA10428. The sequence goes on from JBNKPU010000100.1 coordinate 13,264, forward strand.
AGGGTTTGAACTTGCACATTATTCCAACGGAAAGGCAAAAAGCCCTAATCTAGGTATAAATGCTGTTACATTGACAGCTGCCTATCTCTACGATTTGAAGCCTTTCAAGCCTTTAGCTGATAACCTGGTTGCAAAACCACTTTATGATAAGCATGTGGTTGATATAGTATGGAACAATGGATATAAACGGGATGATATGCTCAATGAAAAACTATATCATATCAGTACCCTGGTTGCTGATTATTACTATTGTTTTGCTCCAAAGTATGGATTTGGTGGGGGAGTTGATTTTTTTTATGATGCCTCCCTTGCCCCTACAAAAGAATTTGAAGAGAAAGTCGAGGCCAACAGCAGTGACAATTATCAATTTGGGGCCCATTTAGGAGCAATGGCAAGGTACAATAATTTTGGAATTCTCCTTGAAACAGGGCATTATATACATGCTCCTTTTCATAAATATACTGCCTTTTATAGCCGGTTTGGAATGCGCTATGCCATTAAGGGCAGAGTAATTCTTAACTTCACGATTAAAGCACATTATGCTATTGCCGATTATATTGAATGGGGGATAGGGTATAGGTTTTAAATGATGACGTGCAAAATTTTAAAACGGTATAAAAGACGCAGGATAGAAAAAAACGAATAAAGAATGTAGCTTACTGGAAGAGTAGAAACAAAACAACGACTTGGGCGTCTGGTTTTTTTGGATCGGGCAAAGTGAAACTAATATAAAATACAACAGCTAAAAGTGAAGAAACCTGGATTATTCATATTAACAATGTTTATGTTGATATCTTGCGAGAGAAACAAATGCTTTTATAGTACGGGGGAGCAGAGCTCCTTAATTCTTTCAGAAGATTATTTTCATACATTGGAAGTCTATGGGATTTTTGATATCGAGTTGGTACAGGACTCGGTATATTTTATTGAAGTATTCGGAGGGGCTAATGTAATTGAAAAAACCGATGTGGAAATCAGGGAAGATTCTGCCTTTTTGTATAATTATAATAGTTGCTTTTGGATGCGCGATTATGAACACCCGTTTTTAAAAGTTCATTTCCCGGAAATAAAGCATATCGATGTTCATGAGGCAAGCTATATTTTTTCTTCAGACTCAATTACTGATGGCTTTGGTATATATGTAAGGGGCAGGTTAGCTGAAATCAACTTGTTAATGAACAATGATAATTTTTATTTTGTGCCTTACAGGACTACAGGAGGTAAATTTGTTTTCACAGGCAAAACCAAAAGACTATACATTTCGGCATATTATAATGCTGTTTGTGATGCGACAAAATTGAAGGCAGAAGATGTGCATGTTTTGAACAGTTCTATTGCAGATTGCCAAATAATTGCTGACAGTACTTTAAAGTATGAAATTTTTGGCAGGGGAAATGTTGTGGTGAAGGGTAATCCTAAGATTTTGTTTGACTCGGTTACTTCAAGTGGAAAGTTAGTTTATATGAACAATTAGAGCCTGCTGAAAAGCAAACTTTTAGCACATTATCAGCATGTTATATGGATAGAATAAGCTGGTTGTTTTTTATATTCTAACACCTAAAACAGTGACATCATCGATTTGGTCTCTAGAACCTTTCCAGTTTTTAAATTCCATATCTAGTTTCTGTTCCTGCCTGCTTAGTGGGTACTCAACTATAGACTGTATGAAGTTTACAAGGCGTTGCCTTGAATATTTTTTACCTTCATCACCTCCAAATTGATCAATATAACCATCGGAATACATATATATATGATCGCCCTTTTTGAGTTGTCTTGAGTATACCTGAAAATCTCCTCTGCGTGTTTTATGATAGCCTATAGGCATTTTATCTCCTTGTAGCCTTTCGATTTTTCCTTTAGAATGAACCAGTATGCTGTTGTATGCTCCGCTAAATTCCATATTGTAGGTTGTCAGGTCAATAGAACAAAGGGCAATATCCATTCCATCCCTTGTGTCGTAATGGCTGCTACGTTGGCGTAAGGCACCTATTACTTTGGTACGCATTTCATTCAGAACTTTAGCAGGTGAATTTATGTTCTGAATATTAATGGCTTCATTTAAATAGGTTATGCCCAACATACTCATAAAGGCCCCACGAACTCCATGTCCGGTACAGTCTGCAACAGCCAGTATGATTTTATCCTCTTTTCTGGTTGTCCAGTAAAAATCGCCACTTACAATATCTTTTGGTTTGAAGAGAACGAAATTTTCGGGGAAGACTTCCTTAAATAACTCTAATGGAGGCAAAATTGCTGCTTGAATAAAACTGGCATAAGTTATACTACTGGTAATTTGCTTGTTGTTTTCTGCAAGTTTTCTGTTCTTTTCTTCTAAAATTTCGTTGGTTTTTCTTTTGTTTCTATTGATCCTGAGAATCTGCACAACAATGCCCAATATAAGCACGAGTATCACAGATAGGGTCCAGCTTTGTTTTTTATGGTTTTGAATAACTGCCTGCTGTAAGGCAATTTGTTGTTCCTTTTTCTCAGTTTCGTAAATTTTCTCAAGTTCGTTGATATTGTTTATTTTTTCAAGGGTAAACAGAGAGTCTTTTAACCTTGAGTAGAGTACAAAATACTTCAGGGCACTATCTGATTGGTTTAATTTATTGTATGTGCCATAGAGGTAATTATAACCATCCATGATTCGTGCTTCCGAGCCCAACTCTTTGGTTACTTTAAGACCCTCGTACTGATATTCTAAAGCTTTATCAAACTGTTGGATTTCAGCATATAAATCTCCAATTCCAAATAAGCTGACAGCATATCCTGATTTATATCCTATTTCCTTTTCGATTTCTAATGATTCATTAAAATGCTCCAGAGCTTTATCATAATCGCCTAGTGTATAATAGATTTCTCCTATATTTGACAAGGGTCTGGTCTGGCCCAGTTTGTCGCCGAGTTGGATATACATTTCAAGAGACCGTTCGAAGTTTACCAAAACAGAGTCGAACATGTTCAGGTAATAGTAGGATATACCTATGTTATTGTAAGTAAGAGCAAGCCCCTTCAAGTTGTGGTATTTTTTTCTGATAGGTATTGTTTTGGTGTAGTAATCAATTGATTTTTCATATTCCTGTTGATTGTAAAATAATAAGCCAATATTTAAGTAAATTCCAGCTTTGAGTTCATCCAGGTTGTTTTCTTCAGCTAATTTCAGTGATTTAAAAAGGTGTATACTGGCTTCTTCAAATTTAGAATTATCAACTAGCATTGCACCTAGATTTGTCAGTGACCTGACAGCATTTTTGGTTTCATCAATTTGAATAAAAGCATCATAGGCTTTCTGAAACTCATCGACAGCCTCAATTATTCTGCCCATTCGTTCAAATACAATACCTTTTTGCGAATGGAAAACACCAATTTGTTTCTTGTTATTCTCAGAAATAGCTAATTCCATTGCTTCGTTGGCATAGAGTAAAGCACTGTCAGGGCTCTCCAAAAGTTCACCAATTAGCAAATAGTATGATTCAAAAACCATTGTGTCATTTGTTCTTTGAATTTCTGCCAGCAAGGAGTCTATATTGCTATTTGCATTACAGGGTGTTGGAAAAAACAGGTTGTAGATTAAGAAAACAGTCAGAAGGTGAGCTGTAGTTTTTAAGGGCATTTTTGGTATGTTTGATTTTAATAGTACCAATATATTGCTTTCTAAATAAAACTCTTTATTATTGACGAGAATTTTTCCCGGTCAATGGGCTTTGAGAAATAGCTGTCGCATCCGGCATTCCTGGCAAGCTTTTCATCTTCGGTCATGGCATAGGCGGTTTGTGCTATTACAGGTAGTTCTGGTCTTAATTTCTTAATTATTTTTGTGGCTTCAAGCCCGTTCATCTTCGGCATTTTAATGTCCATTAAGATCAAACTGAGTTTTGGGTTTTCTTTTACATATTTTACTGCTTCTTCGCCATTAATTGCATGGGAAACCTTTATATTGCCAATTTCACTAAGCACTTCTTCGATATAGAGGTAGTTTATTTCTTCATCTTCGGCAACCAAAATATGTATTGTTTGATCATTTGCAACACAAGCCTTTACAAGCTCTTCCTTGTCCAGGTTTCTTACTCCCGGGGTATAAGGTATTGTAAAGATAAAAGTTGATCCCTGGTTTAGCACAGAGTGGCAGGTTATGTAACCTCCTAGTAGTTCGGTAAAACCTTTTGCAATAGCCAAGCCCAGTCCGGTGCCTCCATATTTTCTTTCATGAGAAAGGTCTGCTTGAATGAAGCGTTCAAAGATATTTTCGATACATTCATTTGATATGCCAATTCCGGTATCCTTAACATAAAATTCAAGTTCTTTTTCCTTCAATCCATACCCAAGATCTATTTCTCCTTTATGAGTAAATTTGATAGCATTGCTCAGGAGGTTGTTCAATATTTGTTTGAGTTTTTGTGAGTCGGTCCTGATAAAACTGTTTTTGTCTTCCAGCCCTTTGGTAAGGTTAATCGAAATATCTTTCTTCTTGGCCTGGTTTAAAAACAATGAATAGGTTTCAAGCATAAAATCATTAAGGTTTATCTCTTCCAGGTTAACAGAGTACTGTTTTGTTTCGATTTTGGATATATCCAGTATGTCATTAATAATGCTTAACAGGCTTTGGCAGCTGTCTTGGATCACATTTCTATAAAACTTCTTCTTCTCATCTGAAATATCGTCTTGCAATAGAAGTTCAACAAAACCTACCAGCCCATTCATGGGAGTCCTGATTTCATGGCTCATGTTGGCCAGAAAGGCAGATTTTAGCATATCGCTTTCTTCAGCTTTCTCTTTGGCTGCATTTAATTCTTCTTCTTTCTGTTTGAGTTCTGTAATATCTACTGCAGTTCCGACTAGTTGCCTTACTTTGTTAAAATTGTCACGCAGAAAGATTGATTCATGGCTTTTAAGTATCCTGTATTCGCCATTTTTGTGTTTAAACCGAATTTCTATTTCTAGTACGTCTCCATCATTGGCTTTATAGAACCTATTGAGATGTTTGGCGAGCTTATCCTTATCATCTGGATGAAGTAGCTTATCGAATACTTCATCGCCCATTCCAATAAACTCTTCTGTTGTATACCCTAAGATAGCATTGAGTCCTGTGCTTGCATAGATATTTCGTTTTTGTTCTAAATCATAAATGTAGATCAGGTTAGGAGCAGTATTTAGTACCTTTTGGGTAAAGATCTGATTCTTTTTGAATTCTAGTTCAGCAAATTTCGATTTGGTGTTGTTTTTAAATATACAGGCAACAATTCCTTTGGCAACGGTATATGCCTTTATTCCATAGTAATTATTATCATCTTTTGAAAAGGTTTCAAATTCAATAAGGTTGCCGTTTTGCTCCAGACTGCCCAGTTTTACTATCACGTCTCTGTCCAGGTTGGGGTATAGATCAAGAATTGTTTTACCTTCTATATCAATTTTGGTTTTTCCCGACTGTGTCCTGAAGGCTTTATTGATTTTAAGGATTTTAATGTTTACAGCTTGCCCTTCATTATTATACAATATTTCATTGAGACAATAACCTGAATTCATTTCCTGTATGAGTAGGCTATGTTCCTTCTTTAAAAGGTCATTGAAATCTGCTGTATGGTCTTCGCCTGGAGGATGCATATAAAAGGTTTGAAATGGAGATTCACCTTTCAATTTACTAAATTTATTTTAAAGTATCAGGAAATGTGATCTGATAATTTTACAGATTTAAAATTGAATAGGAAGTTGTTGGTACTTAGGTCTTTTATGTTTATTCTTTGTTGTTCAAATAGAATTAGGGAAAAGATTATTGGTGATCTTACTTAGATTGTTTTTCGAGGTACTTTTTATACGAAAGAAAGGGATCAACCTTGGGTTTTCTTTTTGCTTCCTGTCCAAAAGACAAATAAAAAGCAATCCAGAGAATGAGTGCTACCAAGGGTAATATAATCTTATTGGTCAGGAGTAGCCCAGCCCCATTGAGCATGACGTATTTTTCCGGTTTTTTTTCTAAATATAGTATATGGATTTTTTTGCCAACCGGATACTCTACATCTTCAGGACCATAAATCAGGATCTTTTCTCCTTGCTGGGTCTTATACTCAATTAAGCTGTATTTCTCGGAACTGTTAAAAAAAGGTGAGGATATTTTATGTTGTATTACAATACCTGTTGCTTTCTTTCCGAAAAGAAAAAGTTTCCAATGTGTTGATATAGGAATAAAAGCAAACAGAAGTGTAATGATCAGGAATTTTTTCTTAGAAATATACATTGTGCTCAGGTTCTGCTATTTTAACGCTGAAAAACAAATTTCATTGTAAGTTAAGCAATAATAGCATATTTAGTTTCCCTAAGCATGGGTATAATGTCAAATTTACGAGTTGTTTCTGCTGTTGTATTCTTCCCTGATGTATTTAAAAGGCACCATAAATAAAAAGCCATAATTTTCTTTTCCGATATGATGGTCGTAATGAGCTTTTATTATAGCCTTGAGATACCAGTTTTTTGGCTTACGGAAAATTTTTAATCTTTGGTGATATAACAAATCGTGGTACATAAAGTAGGAAAGGCCATATGCTGCTATTCCAATGCCCAATGCCAGTATATATGTGTTGTTATACATGAGTCCGAAATAGATTCCCAAAAAACTCGGTGTAGCAAAGAGAAAGGCAAATAAATCATTCTTTTCAAAACCGGTATGCTTGGGGCTATGATGATCTTTATGCAAAACCCAAAGAAAACCATGCATGATATACTTGTGTGAAAACCAGGCAACAAATTCCATAAACAAGAACGCAGCAAAACCAATAATTATATTCATCGCTATAGACTTAATGGTTTAGGAGAATAACAATTTTGGAGTCGGCTTGTTCAAGGATCTAATACCGGTGCAGGTCCATTTCTCTGTAATCGGTAATGGAGACCTGTTGGAAATACATATGAATAATATCAATGTAGGTATAACCGACCTTTGCCATTTCAATGGCTCCCCATTGGCACATGCCAATACCATGGCCGTAACCCTTGCCGTGGAAGGTGACCTCCATACTTTTCGTGGAAATAGAGAATAAGGTTGATTTTAGTCCAAATTTCTCGCGTATATCCCTCATGGTCACCTTGCCTTCTATAAAAAATTTTCTTCTCCCAAGATCATCCACTTTTAAGTAGTCCTCAGAGTTTTTTACACCTTTGTTTTTTAAAAAGCTTATCCAGTCGTACCTGCTTATGGTCTGTTCCCAGGTTGCATTTCTTTGCTCCTGGCAAAAGGGGTCTTTAATGCCCTGCAAGTAAGGCAAGTCAGATTGCCAATATATTCCGGCAGCACTGGTTTCGCCACCACAGTTGGAGTGAAAGGGAGACATAACCAATATAGAGTCGGCATCTATAAGGACCTCACCGGCAGTGTTTTTCGTTGCCCTATATATTTCTTCATTTCTACTGCTTCTTCCATGGTAAGCCTGACAATGGACTCCATCGCACACGTTAAATCCTTCTTCGGCGTGTTTCAGTATGTTTTTTATGGTATAGGTACGGATCAGAACAGCTTGTGCTTTATAATATTCATAGGGTGAGTCTATACCTCCTTCGGCTTCGATAACACCGGCGATATATTTTTCAAGATCAATATGGTTAATGGCATACAAACGCCCTTCATTTATTTTAAAAAGCAGGGCATCGTCATATTCGTGCGATTCGGTCGAAGGCAAAACCCCTTTAAGGGTAAAGATTCCACTTTTGGTTTCGGGTTTAATAAAAACATCATTGAAACTTCCTATTAGACTGTTCTTGTCGCGGACTTCAATTTTATTCCCACGTTTACTGATCAGGAATATATTGTTGCGTTTGTATTCACCATAACGGTCACCATCGCATTCGAGGTAATATCTTCCTTCGCGTACAGACACGGTATAGCTATTGATGTCTTTATGGTTGAGCAACGAAATCTGCATTGTTTGCCCATTTAGAAATAACTGCGAAATAAACAAAGACAATAGTATTAAAATGCTTCTCATGAGTTGTTTCCACTTAATAGATTATACATATGCTTTGCAGTTCTTTCTGAAGTGCCAGGCTTACCAACAAAGTTTATCAGTTCATCATAGTTTTTCAGCATCGTTTCGTAATATTCTTTGTTGTTTAAGATTTTGTCCATCTCATCTTTTACCTTTCTGGCAATACCAAACTGAAGGATTTCCTTCACAATGTCTTTGTCCATAATAATATTGACCAATGAGAAGTATTTAACCCAGATAAAAGGCCTGGCAAGCAAAAAAGATAAGGTTTGGAATTTATAAATAACTACCTGAGGTACCCTGAAGAGCCCGGTTTCGAGTGTTGCTGTTCCGGATGTGACAATTGCAGCATGTGCATGAGAAAGCAACTGGTATGTCTGGTCATAGACAATGGATATATCGGCTGTTTTAATAATGTCTTTATAAAAACCTTCTTTAATTGAAGGGGCACCTGCAACAACAAACTGATAGTGTGGATAATGTTTGGAAACTTCAAGCATTTCGGGCAGGAGCCGTTTGATTTCATGAATCCTGCTTCCCGCCAGTAGGGCTATAATAGGTTTGTTGTTAAGTTTATTGTGTGTTATAAATTCTTCTTTGCTAATTCTTTTTTCTGTCCTGAAAGTGTGGATAGAATCAGTTAATGGATTGCCAACATAAAAGGTTTTAGTATATCCTCTTTGGGCATAAAAATCCTTTTCGAAGGGCAGGATCAGGTAGAGTTGGTCTATTAGAGCCTTGATCTTTTTTACACGGGATTTTTTCCAGGCCCATACTTTTGGAGAAATATAAAATAAGGTTTTGATTTTGTTCTCTTTTGTGAATTTTGCCATTCGCAGATTAAAGCCTGCATAGTCAATAAGTATAACGGCATCTGGCTTGAAGTCAAGGATATCATTCTTGCAAATCCTGAAGTTTTCTTTAATTGTTTTCAAGTTGGCTAGCACATCTGTAACACCCATAAAGGCCATTTTTTCATAATGGATGGTTATAGGCACTCCTTCCTTTGTCATCTTGTCCCCACCGAGTCCTCTGAATTCAGCATCCTTGTCAACCAGTTTCAGGTTCTTTACCAGGTTGCTGCCATGCAAATCGCCTGATGCTTCGCCTGCTATGATGTAGTATTTCATTTTGCCTGCTTTAAAAAAAATAGCAATTATGGGAATTAAAAAATCAATTGTAAGACTATCAGAATCCCAACAATACCTATGGAAGCATATAATATTCCTTTTGCAACAAGGTTGAAATGGCCCCAAATGGCCAAAAAGAACACTAATGCATTAGGAAATACACAGCGGCTTAGAAGGTAAGGCATCATCTTAAGCATAACACGCCTTAAGTCTGATTGAGGGATCATCGGAAAATTTTTTGCATCAAGAGGACTTATTATAGGATATAAAATCATTGGTAACGCGATACCCAATGCCAATCCGATCCAAAAATTATCTTTTTCTCTGAGTTTGTCTAGAAATCCCATTTGTTTATTAATTTAATTGTATCATAGCTGGTGAAATCAGTTTGAACCGGAACAATAGAAATGTAATTGTGCTTCAAGGCCCACTCGTCTGTATCTTCAGCATCGGGTTCATCGTTATGGTAATATCCTGTAAGCCAATAATACTCTTTTCCGATGGGATCTACGCGTTTGTCAAACTCCTCCCGCCAGAAGCCATTGGTCTGCCTGCATATTTTGATGCCTTTTATCTCTGATGCATTTCCTTCAGGAAAATTAACATTCAGGCAAATGTTTTTTGGAAGCCCGTTTTCCAGCACTTTACCAGAAATTTTTCGTGCAAAATCAATGGCTGCCTGCATATCAATTTCGTGTGAGTAGCTTATATGGGAAAATCCTACCGATGGTATTTGGTTGATGCTTCCTTCGAGCGCTGCGCCCATGGTGCCACTATATAGTATACTTGTTGAGCTGTTGCTTCCATGGTTAATGCCCGAAACAAGAATGTCGGGCTTTCTTGGCATGAGTTGATTTATGGCAAGTTTAACACAATCGACCGGTGTTCCGTTTACAGCAAACACTTTCAGCTTGTCTTCTTCTCTTATTTTTGAAACACGTAAAGGGTGCTTGACCGTTATGGCATGCGACATTCCCGATTGGGCTTCTGTTGGGGCGACAGCAATAATCTGGCCCAAAGGCCTTACAGATTCAATTAGCGCATTAAATCCATTAGCCTGATATCCATCGTCGTTGGTAACTAGTATTAATTTTTCTTCACTCATTCATATTCCTGCTTACCATTATTCAGTGCAAAGATAGAATTTTAAGGCTATAGGTGCATTAATTTTATGAGTACTCTTCGTATCAACTCTTGTTAAATCAGTAGGACTATAATTTCAGGAACGAAAGTGGGCTGAATTTATTTTGTTATACATAGTAAGACAAACCACCACGTTGTAGTTGCTATTGTTTAGAAGAAGCAACTGGAATAGTAATATTTGGATAACAAATGTGAAGGGTACAACCACTCACTAGTTGCGGTTTGTCTTTTTTCTAGGCTTATGACTATAATTTGTTAAATATTAAGTCTAGGCACTCTGGCCATTGCATGCTAATAATTTCTGAAGTAGTTTTGAATTTTTGATTAATCGCAATTTATGAACTCAATTATCTCTATAAAAACACTAGTGCTTTATACTGTAGCTGCCTTTGTAATTACCTCTTGTTCATTTAACAAGGCAGTTTATGATACTCGTGCTGTTGGAGAACTCCTTCCTGATACAGTTATTTATCGTGATATTTATTATGAAAATGCAATAGGCAAGAAAATACATGCAAATTTGTTTTTTACCCAGAAGGAAGCTAGAGGAAGTGTTTTTTTACTAAAGGGCAGATCAGGCGATATTAAACTTTGGTACGATGTCATTGATGTTATGCTGAGAAATGGGTTCCACGTTTTTGCTTTTGACTATGAAGGTTTTGGTAACTCAGAAGGCAAGCCTACACATAAAAACCTTCTGAGCGACAGCCAACTATTGCTGGATGAATTTGAGCAGATTAATGAATTGGAAAACACTAAAAAGATAGTATGGGGCTTTTCGATAGGTGCTAACCTGGCAGTTAAACTTGCTTATGATAATCCAAAAACTTTTGATTATGTAATTTTGGATTCCCCATATATTTCACAGCGCTCGGCAAGCTTAAGATCGATTCCAACATTGCTAAAACCATTAGCCTTTTTTTCTGCAAAATCTCCTTATGCATCAAAAAAACTAATTGGAAAAATAGGAAAAACCCCCATTTTAATAGTCCATAGTATCGAGGACCAGCAATCGCCCTATACCGAGGGTGAAAAGTTGTTCAAGCTGGCAAATAAACCAAAACTCTTTTTTGAATCATTCGGTCCTCATTGTTACTCGCTTATCGATTATGAACAATTGTACCTTGAAAGGGTAAATAAGCTCTTTAGATACTAATAAACCAACTTCGAACGTTCCTTTCTAATATAAAAATACCGACAATGAAGCTATTTCAACTTGTAATCGTTCTTTTCTTTGTCACTATGTGTAGTGGGCAGTCAGTTAACTATTCCAATTCATCCAAAGATCTTAGCCATCTAATAGATAGTTTGGGGATTCCTAAAGACAACCTTCGTTTTAAAATTGATAAATCTGATTATAAACTTTCAGTACTATATGGTGAACAGGTAATTAAAGAATATCCAGTGGTTTTTGGAGGCAATCCCAAAGATGATAAATTAATGCAAGGTGACCAATGTACTCCAGAGGGAGAGTTTAAGATGCTTTCAAAATATCCACATAAAAGTTGGTCTAAATTTATCTGGATCGATTATCCGAATGGAGATTCGTGGAAAAAACATCGAAAAGCAAAGCAGGATGGAAAAATACCTCAGGATGCTAAGATAGGTGGAGAAATAGGTATTCATGGAGTACCAGGAGATGCTAATTTTCTGGTTTCAACGAAAAGAAATTGGACGCTGGGTTGTATCTCATTAAATAATAAGGATATAAATGAAATATACCCCTATTTTAACAAGAACACTAAAATCACTATCCAAAAATAATTTTTATTCTTTTCAGGTTTTTATCCAAATGGACAGGTATTGTTTTTGCGTTAAAATAAACTAATAATTATGCGCGTAGTTTTTTATTTACTTCTAGGGCTACTTTTTTTTGGGTGTAGGCAAGCAGAGCATGGTCAGGATTTGCCGGTTCAGGAATTTTATTACGAATACAGCGGGTTTGATGTATCTGCCGAGGGTAAAAATATCAAACAATATCTTTGTGAGGCTTATGATACCAGCGACTTTATTATAACAAAAGGCGAACAATTGGTGCGAATATCAAGAAAACAAAGGATTGATCCGGACACATTAGATTATTTACATCCAAAGGTACACAGGATATTGCTTTTTAAGCCAGAAGATACATTTGAACAGGGCAACCTTAAAATGACGATTACTGCAATGTCTGATTCTAAGGGTAGGATAAATGGCTTTGCCTACACAAGAAGTGAGTTTATGAACAATGAAGGGTGGGTGCAGATCTATGATTTTGGAACACATAAACTTGAAGGAGTGCCAGGAAATTCTGCTCAAAGAATTGAATTTATTATCCATGAGGTCGCCAGGGCTTCATATAAGTAGTCGAACATGACAACCTCCTAAAAAAGATAAGTCTTTACAAGTCTCATTCATGTTGAAAGTTGCTTGCGGAAAGGGCTGGGTGCTAAGCAACAAAACTGAATATGTTGTTTTAAGATCCCTATCTGCACCGGGATGACATTCTTGGGAATGTGAATAAATGCCTTTTAAAAAGGTTTCTCCTAAATAATGCATTACCAGTAGCCTGCTATATCTATCTGTTTGCTGGAATCAACCTTATGCGTCATCCCGGTCCAGTAATTTCATCTAAAATGTCCTTCAATTATGACTTGTTTGCGGAATTTTTGAAAAAGCTGTTAGAATTACAATGGTATTTATCAATGTAACTGTTTTTAATTTAGTTGGTTTAGTGGTGTTTTACATTTAATTAGTGTTTGTCAATAAAGTCCAA
>JBNKPU010000101.1:0-18839 GCA_050295515.1 Bacteroidales bacterium
CATGCTCTGGTCTTTTTTCTTCTAAAAACTTAATGATAACTTTCTTTGAATGCTCAAGGTGTGGATCCCAGTTTTCCTGTTCATATAGGTACCTGCTCATAATGCCTTCCTGGTCAGAAAAAAAACCCATATTCTTTAATAATTTATCACCAGGATATTGGTGTTTTACAGGATTCCTATCATCTTTCTTTTGAAGCCGCCTAAACATGGACCAAATATAAAACAAATACCTTGAAGTTCAGGTAAAACAATGGACTTGGGAGCACATAAAAAAAAAACAGTAGAAATTCAAACATCATAAATATCTTTCCGTATAGAATAGCAGTGGTAGAATAAAAGTTTTTTTTTAATTTGGCACATGATTTGAATTACTAGCCAAAAAAAATAATAGATATGAGGCGGTTGACATTTATTTTATTTTCAGTATTGTGTTTTGCAAATGCAAATGGACAATTTGTTGATGGAGGGGCATTAGACACCATCATCAAAGTAGAAGGCAAAATTATGCCTGTAGAGGTTACAAAGGTTACATCGACCTACGTCAAGTTTAGGGTTCCAGGTAGTGATGAGCCTTATACAGAACTTAGGAAAAACATCCATAAAATCATTTATAAAAACGGACGTGTTGAGGAATTCAACTCCTTGGTTATGACAATGATTGATGAATATTCATGGGAAGCAGTATGGCTTACAGAAGACGAAAAAGATGTTGTTTCCCTCTATAAACGTGGAACAATTGAAGCCAAATCCCCACCGAGCTCCAGAAGTCCCAAGGCAGCTAAAAAGAGTGCCCAGATCAGGCTTCAGAAAAAAGCTGCAGGTATGAAAGGTATGGTTGTACTGGTTACCAAAAGACAAACAACCGGTGGCTATGGAGAAATGCCCGGATATGAAATTGAAGGTATAGTTTACGGTAGTGAACCTCTAGAAGAAGAAGGCTCTAAAGGCGATATTTTGTAGATTTAGTATATAGCAACAATAGTATGGGCAGGATTTACTTGCCCTTTTTTATTTCTATCAATCAGATAAATATTGCTGCCACAGAATATTGCTGTTCAAATAGTTTATTGGCTGCATATTGTTACAAAACAAACAAATCTTGTAACTAGAACAAGCCTACAATTCTGTCAACAACTCTTCTCAAATCATTGTTAGAATTTTTTACTCCAAGATTTTAATTTGTTTTTAATCTTATCGAATATTATACCTAAATTAGATGTAAAGAATTGATTTGCACAATAAATTATTCGACTACTAACAAAAAAACCATAACCATGAAACTAACCGTAATTATATTTCTGGGATTGATTTTAATCCCTTTTGTCCATGGACAATCTGATGAAGTAGCTTTAGACACCATAATTAAAGTGGAAGGCAAAATAATGCCAGTAGAAGTGACAAAGGTTACATCATCTTATGTCAAGTTTAAAGTACCAGGAAATGACAAGTCCTTCACGATGGCCCGTAAGGATATTCACAAGATAATTTTTAAGAATGGACGAATTGAAGAGTACAACGATCTGGTACTAAACATGATCAGTGAAGATAGTTGGAAAGCCGTTTGGTTAACCGATGACGAAAAAGATGTGCTTTCACTTTATAAGCGAGGCAAGATAAGTGCAGAAGCGCCTCCAAGCTACCGGAGCTCAAGTGCTGCAAAGAAAAATGCCACAATCCGCATACAGAAGAAAGCAGCCTCGATGCAAGGCGAAATAGTGCTTGTTACAAAAAGGCAAACAGTCGGAGGTTACGGAGAGCCACAAGGATATATCATTGAAGGCATTGTATATGGCTCCGAACCACTAACCGAAGAAGAGACTGAAGGCGATATTCTTTAAATAGTCTTTTAAATATATATTGGGCAGGGTATTCCCCTGCCTCTTTTTATCCTAAATTACCCCGGGCCATAAAGTAAAATCCTATAGATGCCAATGGTAATACCGAAAGGATTCCCGGAACAGAAAATCCAACTTGGATAAATAACACCAACAAACTGACAACCAGGATCAACAAGCCTGAAATCACAGTCATGCTGCTTTTCTTGAGAAACCCTCCAATTATCAATAATACTACCAGGATAGTAAGTGCCAAAGAGACAAAGAATGAAAATCCCTTAAAGGTTAAGGCTACAGCCGTATCGAAATGTCCTGCCTTATATACAATGCCCAATGCTGCAATACGTAACAGCCATTTCGCTATGGGAACTAATGATTTAACTGGTTTCATAGTTTTTATTGTTTTTTGTTAAAGAAATGCAAAATCTTGCGTCTGTACAGTAATATGAATATATAAAAAAATGCGATTGAAAAGTAAAATACCTCAAAATATAGCTGAAGTTTACAATAAATATACTTTTCAGGGGCAATATCCCAGATAAAACTGAAAATCAAGAACAATATGTTATTGCCAAAGCCTTTCAAAAGGAATGATTTTATATCTTTGCACAAATTTTTTTGCCTGTAAAATCCAGGATATATAATGACTATTTATTTTTAAGAAAAAACTGATGAGCCAAGTACAACTTAGTGAACAAGAACAGCTTAGAAGAAATGCATTAGCCGAATTAAGAAAACTTGAAATTGATCCCTATCCGGCTGAAATGTTCCCTGTAAATACTAATACAGCAGAAATCCATGAAAAATATAACGAATCAGAAAATAATTTTCAGGAGGTAATTATTGCAGGACGCTTAATGAGCCAACGCATTATGGGCAAAGCTTCGTTTGCTGAAATCCAGGACGAAAGCGGCAGGATACAGATTTACATAAACAGGGATGAAATTTGCCCCGGAGAGGATAAAACTTTATATAACACCGTATTTAAGAAATTACTGGACATTGGGGATTTTATTGGCATTAAAGGACATGTGTTTATAACCCAGGTAGGAGAGACATCTGTTCATGTAAAGGAATTTAAAGTCCTTTCGAAATCGCTTAAACCATTGCCTATAGTTAAAGAAAAAGATGGTAAAGTATATGATGCTGTTACCGATGCCGAATTCCGTTACCGCCAGCGTTATGTGGATTTGGTGATTAATCCAGGTGTTCGCGATGTGTTCAAAAAAAGGACTCAGATCATTACTACAATGCGTGATTTTTTCAACCAACAAGGTTACCTCGAGGTTGAAACACCCATTTTGCAGCCAATACCAGGAGGAGCAGCTGCACGTCCATTTACAACTCACCATAATTCTCTTGATATTCCATTATATTTAAGAATTGCCAACGAACTTTACCTTAAAAGGCTGATTGTTGGTGGATTTGATGGGGTTTACGAGTTTGCCAAGGATTTTCGTAACGAAGGTATGGACCGCACACACAACCCAGAATTTACCGTAATGGAAATTTATGTAGCTTATAAAGACTACAACTGGATGATGGACTTTACCGCTGAAATGCTTAAAAATGTTGCTTTGGCATTGCATGGAAAAACCGAAGTACAGGTAGGAGAGCATGTCATTGATTTTGGCAAATATGAAAAGCTAACCATGATCGAATCCATTGATAAATATACTGGTATCAATATTGCCGGAATGGACGAGAAACAATTGCGCGAAGTCTGCAAAAAGCTGAATGTTGAAGTTGATGCAACAATGGGCAAAGGAAAAATCATTGATGAAATATTTGGCGAAAAGGTCGAAGACAACCTGATACAGCCTACATTTATTTATGATTACCCTCTCGAAATGTCTCCTCTTTGCAAGAAGCACCGCAGTAATCCAGAACTTACTGAGCGTTTTGAGCTGATTGTAAACGGCAAAGAATTGTGTAATGCCTATTCTGAACTTAACGATCCGATTGACCAGTTGGAAAGGTTCCAGGACCAGCTCAAACTTTCTGAAAAAGGAGACGACGAAGCCATGTATATTGATTTGGACTTTGTACGTTCGCTAGAGTATGGCATGCCCCCAACATCTGGTATGGGTATTGGTATAGACAGGTTAACCATGCTCATGACCAACCAGCCAAGTATTCAGGATGTATTGTTCTTCCCGCAAATGCGCCCTGAAAAAAGGGAGACAGTGGACTCTATTGAAAAATATGAAGCAATAGGGATACCTAAGGCATGGGCAGAAATACTCCAGAACCTGGGATACAAAACAGTTAAGTCGATCAAGGATTTTGAAAAACCAGGAAAGCTGCACCAGGAAATGATGGGCTACAGAAAGAAAAACAAGCTTGAGATTGATACTGTGACCCTTGACCAAGTTGCTGACTGGATTAAATAGTTGAAATAATCACCTATCAAATATGGAAGCCTCTGAATTTTTCAGGGGCTTTTTTTATGATTTCGTTTTGATAAAGTCTTAAAACAAAAGTTCACATAAATAGAGCCTGCTGAAAAACACACTTTTAGCATGTTATATGGATAGAATGAGTTTTACATGCAAGGAATTCTTCAATATTGCTTAAAATTATTTGCGCCTAAAAAGTTGAAAATTAATCCGAGAGTGTTAGCCATAAAGTAGCAATCTACATCCTTGCCTGCAATTCGAAGTATGCTAATACGTCTTCACCTTGTCAAGTCGTATCTCACTACTTTCTGACTTTTTCAGCAAGCCTAAATAGTGTGCAAGAACCGACCAATCCTTTGGTATGGCAGGGCAAAGGAGAAAGAGTCAATTTTCCTTGTAAAAACAGCAGATATAAATAGCGGAAATTTTCAATACCAGAATACCAACATTCATTCAAACACATGTAGATTATAGTTGACACAAATCATTTGGATATATGAGCAAAAAAACTAAATTTGTACAAATAGCTTATACAAGTTATTGATTGATTGACACCCTTTTGCAAGAGCCCTATGGTTCTTGCTTTTTTTATGGTGGGGAAGAACTCCATCAAATTACAGCATTTTGTTTTCCTTGGCCAATTCTTGCTTGATGGAAACGTACATGTCTTTTCCTCTAATTATATTATCCCCATTTAGAACGTCCTTCATACAAGAACGTCTCACTACAATATAAATTCCCGATCCTGTTATCTTTGCTTTATGCAATATCTCATTGAGATCAATGGCTTCTTAAAATCAAATCCTTCTGGCAGATGGACTTACCAAAGTTAGATCCGCTAATTCGCTTCCGGAGATTTAAATTTAACAATGCTATGAAACCTCCTATAGAAATCACTGTTGATATTTCCCTCAAAATTCGAAGCAAGAATGAAAACACCTTCATTGCTTTCGAAACGTCCCAACAGATATGACACTTCTTGGTTGACATGACGATCATGGGCATTTTGTGTAGCACCAGGTTTGTCCAAACAAAGCATCTGCCTCATCGAAAAACAAAATCCAGTTCCCATTGGATGCACGTTCGAAAATCTTGAAAAGGTTCTTTTCAGTTTCCCCAATGTATTTTGAAACAACAGCTGACAACAATTCTTGCGATGGCACTAAAACCCACCGCGTAAATGGCTCGCCATATGGAGGAACAGGAACATCAAGCAATCCGATGCTAAAAAGTTTAGCTCCTGACAGGAACAAGGGCATATAGTGTTGCCTGGTATTGAAATTGTTTCCTAAAAGGATCAATAAAACAGAATCTATAATAGGTGTAAAGGCATTGCTTACCAAACTTTTACTAAAAAGAAGCTCATTGCCAAACTGTTCGCTGACACCATCTTAGCTTATTTTGCCTGAATAAAATGAGGGGATATAATACGGCGAAATGTTCAGTAATACAATAAAAAAAACTCCTCTCCACTAAGTTCATAGTCCAGGACAAAATCCCTTAGCACTTTATCTGGTTCATTTTCAGCAGAAACTTTTGGTATACAAATATGTTTGCCAAAGTCACTAAAACATTCCTTAGAAGAAGAAACCAAGCTGTAAGATATAACTTCACGCAACCAATTAAACAGGTCATCGAGCCCCGTGTCTTGCGTATGGATTGAGGTTTTCATGGATTTAAATTAAAAATTCTGAAAAAACGGACACAATTGCCTCTATTTCCTGCAAGTGTATTCTGGCAACAGCTCCAGACTATACCACCAAACAGTGGCATAAATATTTCCTAATAAACAATAACTGCCAAAAGAGTTACTTGACAATGGAAATATTCTTTTAAAGAATGACACTTGTATATTACTGAAACAGAGCTCTCAACAAATCGCCCGGAAGATATAAACATGTTAACAACCCAAGCTGTTAATTTCGGGTTGATAAACAAATTTAGCGATGCCCATCTTAAATTATATCTTTGTGACAAAGAGGAAAGATTATGTCTGTTGGAAATTACTCAGAAGATGCGATTCGGACGCTGGATTGGAAAGAACATATACGCCGGCGGCCTGGTATGTATATTGGAAAATTGGGAGATGGGTCTTCCAAAGATGATGGCATATACATTCTTTTAAAGGAGGTTATTGACAATTCCATCGACGAATTTATGATGGGATTTGGAAAAACCATAGAAATAAACATCACAGAAAACGCTGTCTCGGTACGTGACTTTGGACGAGGCATTCCATTGGGCAAAGTAAAAGACGTTACCTCAAAAATGAATACCGGTGCCAAATACGATTCAAAAGTTTTCAAGAAATCCGTGGGATTGAATGGTGTGGGGGTTAAGGCTGTCAATGCACTGTCTTCCAGCTTTGAGGTACAGGCATATCGCGAAGGGAGAACAAAATCAGTTTCCTTCTCTGAAGGGAATGTGGTTGAAGATGCCCCGGAACATTCCACCAACGAAAAAAACGGGACAAAAATCAGTTTTACACCAGATACTGAACTATTTGGAAATTTCAGGTTTATTGAAGAGTATATAGAGGCTCTCATTAAAAACTATACCTACCTGAATGCCGGTTTGGTAATCATATACAATGGAACAAAATATCAGTCTAAAAACGGATTGCTCGACCTGCTCGATGAGAAAATGGATTCAGAAGGGCTATACCCTATCATATATTTAAAAAATGGGGACATTGAAGTTGCTGTTACGCATGGCACCTCTTACGGCGAAGATATTTACACATTTGTAAACGGACAGCATACCACCCAGGGAGGTACTCATCTTCAGGCTTTCCGCGAAGCATATGTGAAAACCATTCGTGAATTTTTCAACAAAAACTTTGATGCCTCTGATATAAGGGCTTCGATTATTGCTGCTGTAAGTATTAAAATTGAAGAACCTGTTTTTGAGTCGCAAACAAAAACCAAGCTTGGCTCCAGGGAAATGGGACCAAATGGACCTTCGGTAACTAAATATATTACCGATTTCTTGAAGAAGGACCTGGATGATTTCTTGCACAAACATAGCGAAACAGCTGATATCCTGCTTAAGAAAATACAGGAAAACGAGAAAGAGCGCAAGGCTATCTCCGGTATTAAAAAACTGGCCAAGGAGCGGGCCAAAAAGGTGAGCCTACATAACCGAAAGCTACGCGACTGCAAGCTCCACCTTAACACCAAAGAGGACCGCCGGTTGGAAACTACCATTTTTATCACCGAGGGAGACTCTGCAAGTGGTTCGATAACAAAATCGCGCGATGTTGCCACCCAGGCAGTTTTTAGCTTAAAAGGAAAACCTTTAAACAGCTTTGGTCTGACCAAAAAAATTGTTTACGAAAACGAAGAGTTTAATCTCTTACAGGCAGCGCTTAATATCGAAGATGACATTGAAAACCTAAGGTACCATAATGTAGTAATAGCTACTGATGCTGATGTTGACGGTATGCATATCAGGTTGCTCCTGCTTACTTTCTTCCTCCAGTTTTTTCCTGAACTGGTCCGCCGTGGACATGTCTTTATCCTTCAGACGCCGTTGTTCAGGGTGAGGAACAAACAAAAAACAATTTATTGTTATACCGATGAGGAAAGGATTAGTGCGATTAAAAAGCTTGGTGTTAATCCTGAAATTACCAGGTTTAAAGGATTAGGAGAAATCTCACCGGATGAATTCAAGCATTTTATCGGAAAAGATATGCGGCTTGATCCTGTTTCATTAAACAAGGAGGACCTGATTAACCAATTGCTGCCTTTTTTTATGGGTAAAAACACTCCGGAAAGGCAAGAATTTATCATTGAAAACTTAAGAATTGAAGAAGATCTTGTAGAAGCATAAACAATAAGATTAGATGAGCTCGGACGATAAGGAATTGAATGACAACATAAACGAAGAAGAAAACGCCCCTGAAGAACAAACAACAGAGGTTCCTGAACATCATAAATCAACCCATGTCACCAAACTTTCGGGAATGTACAGGGATTGGTTTTTGGATTATGCCTCGTACGTAATCCTTGAACGTGCTGTTCCACATATCGATGATGGATTAAAACCAGTACACCGAAGAATTCTCCATTCGATGAAAAGGTTGGATGATGGCAGGTACAACAAGGTTGCCAATATCATCGGACATACCATGCAGTTTCACCCTCATGGCGATGCTTCAATAGGTGATGCTCTTGTTCAATTGGGCCAAAAAGACCTACTCATTGATACACAAGGTAACTGGGGCAATATTTTAACCGGTGACGGGTCTGCTGCTCCCCGGTATATCGAGGCACGATTGACAAAATTTGCCCTTGATGTGGTATTTAATGCCAAGACCACAACCTGGAAAGCTTCTTATGACGGAAGAAATAAAGAACCAATTACCCTTCCTGTTAAATTTCCCTTACTCCTTGCCCAGGGTGTTGAGGGTATAGCTGTAGGACTTGCTTCAAAGATACTTCCACATAACTTTAACGAACTTATTGATGCGTCGATAGCTTATCTTGAAAACAAACCATTTGAGTTGTACCCAGACTTTCCGACTGGAGGTATGGTCGATGTTAGCAAATATAACGAAGGCTTGCGGGGCGGCAATGTAAGGGTTCGGGCAAAGATCAACAAAATAGATAGCAAAAGTCTTTCTATTACAGAGGTACCCTATGGTAAAACAACAACTACACTTATTGAGTCGATCATCAAAGCCAATGATAAAGGCAAGATAAAAATTAAAAAGATTGATGACAATACAGCTGAAAATGTTGAAATAATTATCAATTTGGCCCCGGGCATATCACCAGATGTAACCATCGATGCCCTTTATGCATTTTCAGACTGCGAAGTTTCAATTTCTCCAAACAATTGCGTCATTGAGGAGGACAAACCCCGCTTTTTGGGTGTAAATGAAATGCTCAAACATTCAACAGATAATACATTGAACCTGTTGAAGATGGAGCTCGAAATAAGGCTGGATGAACTGGAACAGGAATGGCACAAATCCTCCTTGGAAAAGATTTTCATTAGTGAGCGGATGTATAAGGAAGCTGGCTATGAGAATGCTGAAAGCAAAGAACAAGCGTTGAAATTCCTTGATACATGCTTTGAACCCCACAAAAAACTGTTCCGCAGAGAAATTACTTTGGATGATATGGCTACCCTTCTTGAGATAAAGATGGGACGAATCCTGAAGTACAACAAGCTAAAAGCAGACGAACATATTAAAGGTATTGAAGATGAAATGGAAGAGGTCAAAAGCCATTTGGCCAATATTGTTCCATATACTATTAACTATTACCGCCAGATAAAAAAGAAATTTGGCAAAGGCCGCGACAGAAAAACTGAAATCAGAAACTTCGATACCATTGAGGCTGTTCAGGTAGCCGTTGCCAATGAAAAACTTTATATCAACCGCGAAGAAGGTTTCATTGGAATGGGGTCTCAGATGAGGAAGGAGGAATATATTAGCGATTGTTCGGATATCGATGATATAATTGTAATCCGAAAAGACGGTAAGTATTTAATTACCAAGATTGCCGAAAAGTCCTTTGTGGGTAAAGGCATTTTGTTTGCCAGGGTCTTTAAGCGGAATGATAACCGAACCATTTATAATGTAGTCTATCGCGATGGAATGAATGGTGCCATTATGGCAAAAAGATGTGCTATAACCAGTATGACCCGTGATAAAGAATATGATCTTACCAAGGGCACTGCAGGATCTAAAATTTTACACCTCTCAGTAAACCCAAATGGTGAAGCAGAAGTACTTAAAGTTACCCTTAAACCCCGTCCACGCTTAAGAAGCTTGCACATAAATTTCGATTTTAGCGAGTTGGCTATAAAAGGTAAAGGCTCACAAGGTAACATCCTGACCAAATATGCGATTCACCGAATTGAAATGAAAGAGACTGGCGAATCAACTCTTGGGGGTCTAAAAATCTGGCTTGATGAAGATGTAGAACGTTTGAATACCGATAAGCGAGGACGCTTGTTAGGTGAATTCAAAACAAAAGACCGGATTGTTGCCTTTTATGCAAATGGCGAGCATTGTACCTACAAACCTGAAGTTACCACTCATTTTAACGAAGGATTGGTAAGGATTGAAAAGTACAACGAAGAAAAAACTTTTACTGTAGTATATCACGACAAAGACCAGGAGTATTTTTACGTAAAACGCTTTGTTGTTGAACCTTTAGACAAAGTTGTCCCTTACTTTCCAGAAGATTCAGATTGCCAACTTATAGGCATTTACGATGCCGATTATCCAAGGTTGAAAATAAAGTTTGGAGGTAAGCATAAGGAACGTGAAGATGAAATTGTCGATGTAAATGAATTCATCGCTGTAAAAGGATTTAAGGCAAAAGGAAAGAGATTGTCGAATTATACAATTAAAGCCATTGAAGAGCTTGAACCTGTTAAGTTTAAAGAACAGGAAGAGCCTGACAATGGTGAAAGTGCTAATGGAGACAGTGAAAATCCTGATTCGACCAATTTCGACGATAAAAGTGGGTACAATGGCGAACAAATGTCGCTGAACCTGGATTAAATATTGGAAATTAACACCTTTCATAAGCCCTATTCATATTGGATAGGAAGGTTCTTAATGATTCTTTGTCCAAAAGAATGAAATGTTCAGCCTGTTTTTCAGGTCTTTTACCAAGTAATACAAACACCTAGATGTTGATGTCGTTAAAGAATGTAGAAATAACATTAAAAATATTTCAACAAAGAATGAAATTGTTTAACTACATTTATATTGGTTTGAGCATCTTGACCATTTCATGTTCTCAAAAAACAATAACCTTAACTGAGGATGAGCTTCCTGAAGATGTCTTTTACCTGGATAACAACATGACTCCCTTTTCTGGAAAATGCGTGATTTATTATTCGAATTCAGGAACTGTTAAAGAAGAACTTCAGTTCAAAGATGGTATACAGGATGGACCTCACATCAGTTACTATAAAAGTGCACAAATAAAGCGGAAAGGCATATATAAAGGCGGTTTTATGAATGGAACCTGGACCATGTTTGGTGAAAATGGCAAAAAGTTATATGAAGTCCATTATCAGAATGACACCTTGACTGGAATCTATAAATCCTGGTACCCGAATGGCATACCCTGCAAAAAGGGAAGCTATTCTCAAAATAAAAGAACAGGGGAATGGATCCATTATGATGAATCCGGCATGATAGTAGAAACCGAAAAACTATAGGATAAGGCCTTTTGTATTATAGTTAAAAGCTTTCCATTTACCTTCGGATAAAGACCATAGTTTAGGAACCCCAATTTGTTTAAGTTTTATAGCTGCTTCTTCAAATCCAGCACATATTTCTTGCAGCTTATGCGAATCTGAGTTTAGCATTACGGGAATATCCATTGCTACAATCTTTTCAAGTATCCACTGGCTAGGGTACAGGTTCTCCTGCCCATACCTGTAGAAACCCCTTGTATTTACCTCAACAATGGTATCCGACTCTTTTATTTGCTTTAGCAATTGTTCAACCTGGTTGCGGTATTCTTTATCAGCCTCATAAAAAAGTTCGTTGTCTCCATTGTACATCTTTATTTTGTCTAAGTGACCAATAAAATCTGGCTTATCCTCATGCAGCATTTGACAGGAAATCTCGTAAAAACGCTCGCTGGCCCGAAGAAACTTATTGTTGAATATTTTGCTCAACCCATCCAGAAAAATCTCTTTGGTATGGTCTATGTTCCATGGGGTTCCATCTTCATAGGAATCTACAAAATGGATTGATCCAATAAAATAGTCAAGCTTTGTTTCTTTTAGAATATGCTTATTCCTGCCAGACTTTTCAGGTATATAATCTATTTCAAGTCCTAGATAAACTTCTATTTCATTTTCAAATTCACTTTTAGCTTCCCTTACTTCAAGCAAATAATCTGCAAATTTATGGTCGGGAACACACCAATCTGTTTTAAAACATATAGGTGCATGAGACGAAATTCCATAGGCTGGCATCCCAGCAGCAATAGCTTGTTTAATATATTCTTTAGCTACTCCTTCCCCATCGCAATAATGCGTATGACTATGAAAATTTGTCCAGGACATATTGTTCGTTTTCGGTGAAATTAACTCATCCAATTTAGTCAAACAAGTTTGATCCTCATAAGAATAGAACTTATCGATATTTTTTTGCCGCTAAACGATTTTGTATTCCCACCTTTTACTGTTTGATGTACATTAGCACAAGAGACTTTAAAAACTGTGATAGTTTATTTTATATAGGTTTAGTTAGTTAGGGTTAAAAAAGGAATGCTCAGATTTATTATTTGGGCTTCTTTTTTATTTGCCAATATCTTGGAGCACATCTGATTCAAAAATTTTCTCAGAAGGTTGCTTAAGCAACAACCTCATCATAGCGCGCGCTACAACACAAGCATCAATGCCCTTATATTTCTTGAGTTTTCCAACCATTAAAAAACCAATTCCTTTCATAATAACTTTGGCTATTCCTTCGCCAAAACGTTTTTCTTCTCTTTTTCCCAATAACAAAGAGGGTCGAACAATGACTAAATTATTAAAACCCAGTTGCTCTATGTCTCTCTCAACCTCCCCTTTGATCTTTGTATAATAACTCCTCGATTTAAGATTTGCTCCTATAGAGGATACAAGGGCAATAGATTTAATCCCATTGTTAAAGGCTATTCTTGCAATTTCTATTGGGTACTCATAATCAACAACCCTGACCTTAGCAACAGAACCCGCATTTTTTAGGGTAGTACCTAAACATATATACAAGTGGTCGCCCTTTAACAAGTCCTTATGTTGTTCCAGGTTATTAAAATCAATCAGGCACTCTTTAAGTTTGGGATCAGATAGGCCTGTTTCCCGTCGGGAAAAAATGATAACCTGATTGTAATTCTCATTGGCAATTAACTCTTTGATCAGGCATTTGCCAACCAGGCCTGTTCCGCCAAAAACCAGTGCTGTTTCCATCTTAATAATGTGTATATGTTCAGTATTGCTTATCCAAAGATACTTAATTACCCTGGAACAAAATGAACCCTTGGTTTTATTGGCTCCATAATGTTTTTCAATTTCACACTTCTTCCTTAAAACAAACATTGCAGGGGAGGTTAAAAGCTGGCAGTAAGGGGCAACTTTTCACTATATTCATGACTGCAAAAGAGGTTGTCATTTTTGGCAACCTCTTCTTTTGATTTAAACTGGCTTTCCATTAACTAACTCAACACTAGTAGTACTTTTTTTGTAAATATCCAACTTAGTTATAAGATGTATGAAGTAGCCAAAAAGTTGCGTCAGAATGCCAGAAATTATACTTGTGAATTACCCCTGGCGCGTGCAGACAGGCAATTTAAGGGCATTTCAACTCGACAGTAACACCTCGGGCAGGGTGCTTTTATTGACTTTTTATATAGTCCTATAAGCCTTGCTTTTGGAAGAGCTATACATACACCTTAGATTTCATAATCCATTTGTTCAAACTATAACTGAATATGCACCTTTGGTCCATTCAATCTTCACTTAAATAACTTGCACTATAGTCCATCATGAGAAAGTTCATGCTGGAAAATCCCCCACATTTGAAAAAACTTAGTAATTTCAAGCCCCAAAATACAAATTGCTATGGCTACAAAAACACAACACCCTAAAGGGCTCATGGTCCTTTTCTTCACAGAAATGTGGGAACGCTTCAGTTATTATGGAATGCGTGCCCTTTTGGTTTTATACCTTACGGCTGAGCTAGTGACTGGCGGATTTGGACTTTCTAGAGATGAAGCCCTAAAAATATATGCCGTATTCACAGGGCTGGTTTACATGACACCCATTATTGGTGGTTTCCTGGCAGACAAATTTTTAGGACAACGTAAAGCAGTTTTCATAGGAGCTATAGTTATGGCCATTGGACAATTTTTCATGGCATTTTCAGAATTTGGAGATATTGCTGTCAGGGAAGTTTTCAGAAACAATGGGCTGGGCCTAATAATTATCGGCACAGGATTCTTTAAAGCAAATATCTCTACAATCGTAG
The DNA here is from genome assembly GCA_050295515.1 of Bacteroidales bacterium. Lineage (GTDB taxonomy): Bacteria > Bacteroidota > Bacteroidia > Bacteroidales > UBA10428 > UBA10428. Next base: position 14,226 of record JBNKPU010000101.1, read on the forward strand.
GTGCTTTATATGAAGATAACGATGTAAGAAAAGATTCTGCATTTACTATTTTCTATATGGGCATCAATCTTGGAGCTTTACTCGGACCACTTATCGCTGGATTTTTAGGTGAGGATATTAACTGGTACTGGGGATTTTTGTCGGCAGGTATCGGAATGATCTTAAGTACTATTTGGTTTTATGTTCAACGCGATAAGCTTGGGATAGCAGGCATGCCTCCAAATAGAAAAGTAAATCCTGGAGAGGATTTTTACCATCTTACAAATAAAGATCGGCTTGACATTCTTATATATGTAATTGGAAATGTGGTCCTTGTCTGGAGTGTTATAAAATTGTGGTCAAATATTTCTGAGCTGGTCCAAACTAGTATTACATGGATAATAATTGTTGTAGCCATAGCTGTAGTTCTTTATTTGATTATTACAAACACAAAAGGAAAATCGGCCTGGAGTAAATTAAGTGTGATATTTATATTGGCATTTTTTAATATTTTCTTTTGGTCGGGTTACGAGCAAGCAGGTGGTACATTTAACCTTTTTGCAAAAGAAAGCACAAACAGGGCAATTGGAAATTTTGAAGTTGCTGCTTCAACTTTCCAGTCGGTCCCGGCTCTATATATAGTACTTTTTGGAAGTGTATTTGCAGCTTTGTGGATTTGGTTAAATCGAAAAGGAAAAGAACCACGTACCCCGGTAAAATTTGGTATTGGACTGATCCTTATGAGCATGGGGTTTGTAATTATGAACTATGCTGCAAAACTCGCTGGTGATGACAACCTGGTTTCACCTGCTTGGCTGATGATGGTTTATTTTATGCATACTATGGGTGAACTTTGTTTGTCGCCAATTGGCTTGTCTATGGTTACCAAACTGGCCCCCCAAAAGATTGTTTCGCTCATGATGGGAATCTGGTTTGCCAGTATAGCAATTGCAAACTATCTGGCAGGTGTTTTAGAAAGTATTCTGAAAACTTATCTGCCCGATATGCATTTATTTGCATTCTTAACCCTATCAACACTTGGAGCTGGAATATTTGCCATATTGCTTTCACCTTTACTCAATAAAATGATGAAAGACGTACATTAACTGCTATACCTTCAATAAAATAACTACCTTAATATCTCGTTTTATTTTTAACCACAAATTTAAAACCATGAAAAAGATATTACTCCTTTTATTGATTACCGTCAGTTTAACTTCATTTGGCCAATACAAAGGAAAAATCACCAAGGTATATGATGGAAACACCTTTTGGGTAAAGCTGGAAAACGGAGATGTCGACAGTGTGAAATTCTGGGGAATTGATTGTCCGGAACTGAAACAACAATACGGTGTTGCTGCCAGGGAACATTTAGAAGACCAAATTCACCGCGAAGTAGATATTGAATATAAAGGCCGGGATAAAGACAATTACATTCTGGGAATAGTAAAATATAAAAATAAAAAGGGTGAAGAGATTATCCTGAATGAAGAGCACTTAGAAAATGGCTATGCCTGGAAGAATAAGTATACCGATGACAAGAGGTATGAAAAACTGGAAAAGCAAGCCAGAAAAAGCCGCATCGGGCTTTGGCGGAACGATGATCCGACTCCTCCCTGGGAGTTTAGGAAGAAAAACAAATAGAATAAAAGAACTGGGATATTAGACAAAATGAATAAGGAGGACAATGAATCAAGTCCTCCTTTTTTATCATAAAACCTATTGATAAACTTCTACCCTAATCATTTCTTAAGGATAAGGAGACGTCCCAGGCAAATGTTTTTCAATGTACCTTAATAAAAATTCCTCGGTCTTATAGGCTTTCCAACATGTCTTCGAACTCCATGAATAAGAGCCTTCAGCCTTCATGGAAAAAAGTAAAACGAAATAATTAGCCCTCAGATTAAGGCTTTAGCCATCAAGCTAACCATTCAAACTTTCCCAGATCATGTCCTTTAACTTAGAAAGATTATAATTGGTTACCGACGAAATAAAAACATAAGGCACATCTGGCAGGTCTTTTTTAATTTCTTCAGCAAGTTCCTCATCAAGCATATCGGACTTTGTTATTGCCAAAAGCCTTTTCTTGTCGAGCAATTCCGGATTATATTGCTCAAGTTCTTTCAGAAGTATCCTGTATTCATCAGTAATGTTATTTGAATCTGCCGGCACCATGAACAAAAGTGTGGAATTTCTCTCGATATGCCTTAAAAAACGTGTGCCAAGGCCTTTCCCTTCCGAAGCCCCTTCAATAATACCCGGAATATCTGCCATAACAAATGACCGGTCGTCACGATAGGAGACAATGCCCAGATTGGGCACCAGGGTTGTAAAAGGGTAGTTTGCTATTTCGGGCTTTGCGGCTGATACAACCGAAAGCAATGTGGATTTTCCGGCATTTGGAAAACCTACCAAACCGACATCTGCCAATACCTTAAGCTCAAAAGTAAACTGTCCTTCGATTTCAGGTTCACCGGGCTGCGAGTATCTGGGCGTTTGATTTGTAGGCGACTTAAAGTGGGTATTCCCCAATCCGCCCCGTCCACCTTTTAGCAATATTTTTTGCTCGCCATGTTCAGTAATTTCAAATAGGTACTTTTCAGTTTCCAGTTCCCTGATTACAGTTCCGAGTGGCACTTCTATTGTAACATCTTTGCCATCCGATCCGGTCTTCATGGCGCCACTTCCACCCTGCCCATGACCAGCAAAAATGTGTTTTTTATACCTCAGGTGAAGCAAGGTCCAAAGGTTTCTGTTACCTTTTAAAATGACATGGCCTCCCCGTCCCCCATCGCCTCCGTCTGGTCCGCCTTTGGGAACAAACTTCTCTCGGTGCAAATGAGTAGAACCGGCGCCCCCTCTACCAGACCGGCAAAATATCCTTATAAAATCAACAAAATTCGAATCAGCCATATTAATTTAAATGTAAGTCTTTTATGTCATTCTGACCGCGTTCGCTTAAGCTAGAGCGGTAGCAAAGCAAAGTCGAAGAATCTATTATCCTTAAGTTCAATATATTTCAACTCTGCTCCATGTAAAAAGTATTCTTTTTAATTATTGGGGGAATACCATTCCATCAACTCATCTAATTACTTAATAATATCAATTGCATTACACAGCCGTCCAAAGATTTGATCAATGGAGCCTACACCGTCAACCGATACATATTTGTTTTTCTCATTATAGAAATCAATAACAGGAGCAGTATCTTTATTGTATACACTAATCCTCTTTTCTATAATAGACTTGTCCTGGTCATCGGCCCTTCCTGAATTCTTACCCCTCATCAAAAGTCTCTTGATCAGCTCATCATCATCAACAAAAAGGGCCAGCATTATACTGATTGGGGTTTCCTTCTTTTCCAACATGGCATCCAGGGCTTTAGCCTGGGCTGTAGTACGCGGAAATCCGTCAAAAATGAAACCTTTTGCACTGGCATTGGCATCGATCTTGCTTTCGATCATTCCAACAACAACTGAATCGGGTACCAATTCACCCTTATCCATGAAGCTTTTTGCCTGTATTCCCAAATCAGTTTTAGCTTTGATTTCGCCACGCAAAATATCACCGGTTGATAAGTGGACCAACTGGTATTTATCTATAAGCATTTCTGCTTGGGTTCCTTTGCCCGCACCTGGAGGACCAAATAACACAATGTTTAACATATCTAGGTTTATATTTTTAAATTAATCTAATACTGTATAAATACTTTGGAGATTTCTTCCAAATCCATCATAATCCAGGCCATAGCCTACTATAAAATCGTTAGGTATACTAAAACCAAGGTAGTCAATTTTATGCTCATATCCATAGGAATCGGGCTTGTGCAAAAGTGAAGCTATTTTGATCTCTGCCGGTTCGAAACCTTTCAATTGTTTAAGGATACTGTCCAGTGTGTCCCCCGTATCAATAATATCTTCAACTACAACTGCTGTCTTGTCCTTCAGCGATTCATTGAGTCCAATAAGCTGCTTAATATTTCCTGTGGAAGATGTCCCTGCATACGAAGCCAGTTTTAGGAATGATATACGGCTGTCCAGCGTAATCCTTTTGTACAAATCGCTTGCAAACATAAAGGCCCCGTTGAGGATAACAACAAACACTACAGACCTATCTTTCAACTCCTTATTGATTTCATCAGCCATCATTTCAATCTTGAGCTGAATCTCTTCGGAAGGAATGCTTATTTCAAACTTTTTGTCCAGTATTTTGACCGTCTTCATACCAAGGTTTTAACAAAGTGCAAAAGTACTAAATCTAGGTCAAAATTTAGTGATCAGGCTAGATAATAGTTGGCTGAAGTGCTCATTTGTCCTAAACCCAAAATTTCTTACCAAAACATGAGAATATTCCAACTGAGCATAGAATCCAACATGCACAAAAGCTAATTAAACCCGGATTATGTATTAGAACTTCGTTATGAAGGTTGAAAGTGCAAAAATAGAAGGACTTGGTGAGATGAATCATAGCACCGCTACGGTGAACCAACCATAGGGAGTTCTTGAATGCAATAAAAATAATTGAGTATGAATATTCGAAACAAGTAAGTGAAACGACTTATATTGAAGCAATTTCAATATGGATTAGATTTTCTAATGCATATTTCGGGTTTAATTCTTCTCCAAAACACACGCA
>JBNKPU010000102.1:0-11602 GCA_050295515.1 Bacteroidales bacterium
AGTACCCCAGGGGCAAGATTGACACAGTGACCATGCTTGAAAATGTTGGGCACTTTCTGGATGCTGAAAACCAAAAGCAGTTCAATGTTTTCAAAAAACACGGCCTTAGTAACCGAGAAATCTCTTTCCAGATTGAAGAAAACCTCGAAGTTGAGTCTATTCTGAAGGAATCGAGCAAAAAGTGGGATGGCGGTTACGTTATCATGGGTTCTATTGGTCATGGCGATGCATTTATTATGCGGGATCCATGGGCAATCAGGCCAGCATTTTATTACTATGACGATGAAATTGTTGTTGCTGCATCTGAACGGCCTGTCATTCAAACGGTCATGAACCTACCTGTAGAAAGCATTAAAGAATTAGGGGGCGGGGAAGCTTTGATTGTAAGAAAAAATGGAGATATTAATATTGACACCATCAGGGGGCCATTTGAAAAAAAATCCTGCTCTTTTGAAAGGATTTATTTCAGCCGCGGAAGCGACAAAGACATTTACCAGGAAAGAAAAAAGCTTGGAAAGTCATTAACACCAGCTATTGTTGAAGCTGTATCAGGAGAATTAGAGAATACTGTTTTCTCGTTTATACCCAACACTGCAGAAACTGCTTTTTACGGTATGATAAATGGTATTGAAAGATACATGCAACAAAATGCCAAACAAAAACTAATCAGTCGAGGCAATGAAATAACTGAAGAAGAGATTGATAAAATCATTTCTATTAAGCCCCGAATAGAAAAAGTTGCCCTGAAGGACATTAAACTTAGGACATTTATTTCCCAGGATGAGGGCCGTGATGATCTTGTCGGACATGTTTATGATATTACCTACCGCACAATAAACAAAGGTGTAGACAACCTGGTTGTTATCGACGATTCAATAGTAAGAGGAACAACTTTAAAATATAGCATCATAAGAATACTGGACCGTTTACGTCCAAAACGCATTGTAATTGTCTCATCATCACCACAAATACGTTATCCAGACTGTTATGGTATTGATATGGCCAGACTTGGGGATTTTGTTGCTTTTAGGGCTGCAATTGAACTATTAAAAGAAACCGGAAAAGAGAATATCATCAACGAAGTCTATAACAAATCAAAAAAACAAGAAGGACTCCCGAAAGAAGAAATTGTGAATTATGTAAAAGAAATATATGCACCTTTTACTCACACACAAATTTCTGAAAAGATTGGACAAATGCTAAAAACTCCAGACATTCAGGCTGAAGTTAAGATAGTATATCAGGATATTGAAGGATTACATGCAGCAATACCCGATCATAAGGGCGATTGGTATTTTACAGGAGATTATCCAACACCTGGCGGAAATAAGGTAGTAAGCAAGTCATTTATTAATTTTATTGAAGGAAATAACACAAGGGCTTATTAAGAATTTTCGCCTTAATCAAATCATTGTGATAAGGCATTGATTTGATTATTGGACTTCTTCTTCAATTACTTTTAATATAATTTTTGGGAAGTATTCATATTCAAGCTGGTGCACTTTATTGGCGACATCTTCAGGCTTGTCTTGCTCTAAAACATCACACCTGGCTTGAAATATAATATTGCCTTCATCGTAGTTCTCATTTACATAATGAATAGTAATACCAGACTCCTTTTCCTTGGCTTCAACAACAGATTTGTGCACTCGCATTCCATACATCCCTTTACCACCAAATTTAGGCAATAATGCCGGATGAATATTTATAATTTTATTGGGGTACGCTTCAATTAAATATGATGGTATAAGCCATAAAAAACCGGCTAAAACAATAAAATCAACATTACGATTCAAAAGATAGTCCAAAACGTTTTGCGATTCATAAAAGTCATCCCGGTCAAAAATATATGTGTCAACGCCCATATTTTTAGAACGTTGCAGCACATATGCATTCGGATTATTGCACAAAACGCAGTCTATTTGAATTGATTCATGTTTAGAAAAAAAATCTGCTATGTTTTGAACATTGCTTCCTGAACCGGATGCAAAAAGAGCTATCTTTTTCATTTAATGTATATTAATTAATTCAACAAGAGACCCAAAAAGTTGGATTTAAACACAAAAAAAGTCATTTTTCGTATATTAATTATTAAAATTTGTTTGTTTTTTTTGAGATATTGCATTTCTTTGCACCGAAATTTTTAAACCCAAGTATAATTTAAATCTAGGATTATGTCTGACATTTCGTCTAGAGTAAAAGCTATCATCGTTGACAAATTAGGTGTTGACGAAAGCGAAGTAACACCGGAAGCTAGTTTCACTAACGACCTTGGTGCTGATTCCCTTGATACAGTTGAACTTATTATGGAATTCGAAAAAGAATTCAATATTGGAATTCCTGATGATCAAGCAGAAAAGATTGGCACTGTTGGAGATGCTATCTCTTACATTGAAGAAAACGCGAAGTAAGTACTGAACTTTCAAACAAAATTAAATCTTGAGATTATGGAGCTTAAACGTGTTGTAGTTACCGGTCTGGGTGCTTTGACTCCAATTGGAAATAATGTTAATGAATATTGGGACCATTTGAAGAAAGGTACTAGCGGTGCAAATCTTATCACGCATTTTGACACTACAAATTTCAAGACCAAGTTTGCTTGTGAGCTCAAAGGCTTTGACCCCCAAGATCACTTCGACCGCAAAGAGGCCAGAAAGCTTGATCCTTATGCCATGTATGCATTGGCAGCTGGTGAAGAGGCTATGAAAGATTCCAAACTGGATCTTGAAGCAATAAACCTCGACAGGGCCGGAGTGATCTTTGGCTCGGGTATCGGAGGATTTGGAACCATTAGAAAGGAAATGATGGAATATGCAAAAAATCCTGAAGTCCCGAGGTTCAATCCTTTCTTCATACCCAAGCTTATTATTGATATTGCTGCAGGACATTTCTCTATGAAATATGGATTTAGAGGACCTAATTTTGCAACTGTATCTGCATGTGCCACTTCCTCAAACGCAATTATTGACGCTGTTAATTATATTCGTTTAGGTAAAACAGATGTTTTTATTACCGGTGGTTCTGAAGCTGCTATTAACGAACCAGGTGTTGGTGGGTTTAATGCAATGCAAGCATTGTCTACCAATAATGATGAGTATAAAACAGCATCCAGGCCATTCGATGTAAATCGTGATGGTTTTGTTATGGGTGAAGGTGCTGGAGTTTTAATTATTGAAGAACTAGAGCATGCTAAGAAACGTGGCGCCCATATCTATTGTGAAATTGTTGGTGGGGGCTTAACAGCTGATGCATATCACTTAACTGCGCCTCATCCTGAAGGATTGGGAGCAATCAATGTTATGAAAGTCGCCCTTGAGGATGCCGGTATTAAACCTGAAGACATTGATTATATCAATGTTCATGGAACTTCAACTCCACTTGGAGACCTTGCTGAAACCAAAGCAATTAAAAATGTTTTTGGAGAACACGCTTTTCAGTTAAACATCAGTTCCACAAAATCTATGACTGGTCACTTGCTTGGTGCTGCCGGAGCAATTGAATCCATCGCTTCAATTAAAGCAATAACTGATGGCATAATACCTCCTACTATCAATTTGAAAGATCTTGATCCTGAAATTGATTCTAAGTTAAATCTTACAGCTAACGAAGCTCAGAAAAGAGAGGTCAACTATGCTATTTGTAATACATTTGGTTTTGGAGGGCATAATACCTCAACTGTTTTTAAAAAATATCAGGAATAAACTTTGACAGTCCGTTTTAAAAAGTCGGAGGAAAATAAAAATACTCCAGGCACAGTAAATGTCCGGCTATTTAAACAGATTCTTGGTTTTAAACCCAGAAACCTTGAATTATATCAGCTTGCGCTAATACATAAGTCAGCTGCCAATAAAGTCTATAAAAACCCCAAAATAAATAACGAAAGGTTAGAGTTCTTAGGAGATGCTATTTTAGATAGTATTGTTGCGGAACACCTATATCACAAATATCCTGACAAGGATGAAGGATTTTTAACCCAGCTCCGTTCAAAAATAGTCAACAGGGAAACCTTAAAACGGATATCCATGAAAATGGGGCTTGCCAATATGGTTATCTCCAAAGTGGCTAACGACAATCACAAATCAGTCTATGGTGATGCACTGGAAGCTATTATTGGGGCAATATATCTGGACAAAGGGTACAAAAAAACCAAGAAATTCATACTTAGCAGAATCATTGATCACCATATAAACCTCAGGAAATTAGCAGAGACAGAAATAGACTTTAAATCGAGGATTATTGAATGGGGACAAAAAAACAAAAAAGATATTAACTTTGCCAGTGTTGAGGAAATGAATGAAAATGCCCGGTCACCGGTGTTTGTTTCTCAATTGCTAATGGCAGACAAGATCCTGGGCATGGGATCTGGCACCTCAAAGAAAGAAGCCGAGCAGAATGCTGCTCAACAAGCTTTAAATAAAATAGAAAACAATGAAATTTAATTTAGCGTGGCTAAAAAGGTACATATTTTAGCAGATAAAGTTACCAACGAGAAATTTGCTCTCGGGATATCAAGCAATGACTCTGTTTTCCAAATAATACTTGAGCTAAATAAAATAGCATCCCTTGACCTTAAAATTACTAAACCTGCAACAAATCCGAAGAAAAATGAGAGGTATTCATATCCACATGGATCATCAGATTTAGAATCTGAAACCGTTCTGCATATTTTTAATAATAAACAGAATGGGCAAATTCTTTTCTCTGGTTTAAACTCTTTTGATTATATTTTTGTTTTTCTAGGAGAAGATCCTGGTTCATTGTTTATGTCGATCAAGGATAAACTAAAACAAATCCCCAACATTACTCTAACTACCAAATTAGAGATCAAACAACTAAAAAACCTGAAAGAAATTCTGCTCTCTGTTGAATAGTAGCCCCTCATCTATATATCATTGAGTGATATATATCATTAACATTTGGTAAATCATATCATATATTGTTACCAACGCATAAGGAAAGTTACTAATATCTTTATGAGTATTGTAATTTAGTGGTAGGATATGATTCACATCAAATATCTTTCAAACCTGATAAATAAAAATGAGGAATGGATTCTTTCTCAGATCCGGAGTAAAGCCATTAGTTTTAACCATACAATCTACTATTCGTTTTTAAACTACTCATGGCGAATGACCATACAGGGTTTCTCTCAACTCCTGGCCCAATCAGAAGACTCATTATTATCATTAACAAAATACGATTCAATTAGCACTATTGACAACAATATATTTCAATATCTTGGTGAATGTGAGGCAAAAAAATGCTTTGAATGTGGTATAACTTCTCAAGTATTTCTGTCTTTCCTCAAGGTGATCAGACAAATCCTGAAACAAGTTGTTTCAGGCTCCAGGGTATCATCCAAAGACAAAATCTGGCTTATAAATTTTCTTAATAAATGTCTCGACAACTTTGAGGTTGCCTTTATAGGCAGCAGCATGAAAATTCTATCGAAAAACCTCCAAAATAAACAACAGGAAAAGAGATCCGGCTTAAAACAGTTTAAAAACCTGTTTGACAACCTATTCATGCCAATTATGATCATTAATTCTTTGCATAAAATAATTCAACACAATAAAGCTGCAGAAAAAGCCTTCCCCTTTCTTTTTTACGGAAAAGCAAGTAACCTAAACGGAACAATTCGATTTGATGAAAATGAAAGTCTGCATACAAAAATTGACAAGTTCCAGATTTCGGATAACAAGCATGCTTCATTTGAAACCAAAGTACTATATAACAACAGCAAGGAGTATTACCTTGTCAGTTTACAAAAAATGGGGTCCAGTAATGATGTTGTTGCTTTGTTCATTAATCTCACCAAATGGAAGCAACTTGAAAACAACCTACGAACAGCCAAACAAAAAGCTGAAGATTCAAACCAGTTAAAAACTGCCTTTCTGGCCAATATGAACCATGAAATCAGAACCCCTATGAATGCAATTGTTGGATTTACTGAATTACTGCATATGTCAAACCCTTCAAAAAGAGAGAAGGACGAATATCTGTGTTTAATCAAAAATAGCAGCAATGACTTGCTGAATATAATAGAAGATGTAATTGATGTTGCTAAAATTGAATCTAAACAGCTTAAAATACATCTTAAGAATATTAAGCTGGCTGATTTGGTAAATGATCTTAAGAAGATATATGAGGAGGTACTGTACAAGAATGATAAAAGTGATGTCAAAATGTCGATATATATTCCTGATGGAGAAGAAAACCTTCAAATACAATCCGACAGTAAAAGACTACGGCAGGTATTTACAAACCTGATAAACAACGCTATTAAATTTACAGATCGTGGCCAAATAGAAATTGGCTATAAACTTTCTGAAAACAAGAATATTTACTTCTTTGTAAAAGATTCAGGAATTGGTATTCCATATAAAATGCAGGATTCTGTATTTGAAAGATTTGTTCAGGTCGAAGAATCAATTGAGAAAAACACTAGTGGTACAGGACTGGGCCTAACAATTAGTAAAAATATTGTTAAGCTCATGGGAGGAAATATATTTGTTGCCTCAACCCCTCAAAAAGGTACTATTTTTTATTTCCACCTACCATACATTTTAGGTGTTAAAGAATCAGAAGCACCTATAGAACATAAAAAGAGTGCCAATATGTATTCTTTTAACAATTGCAGCCTTCTTGTCGCCGAAGATGATGATACAAATTATTTCTACTTAAGGGAATCCCTCAAGAGAACCGGATTAGAGATTTCCAGGGCAAAAACCGGATTGGAAGCCATAAATCATGTTGAGAACACAAATAAAATAGACCTGATCCTAATGGATATTAAAATGCCAGAAGTAAGTGGTATAGAAGCCGCCAGATACATCTCATATATTAGGCCTGATATCCCCATTATTGCCCAAACAGCATTTGCCATGGATACAGATAAACAAACTTGCCTTGATGCTGGTTGCTCAGACTATATTAGCAAACCAATTAAACTTGACACCTTATTGAAAACTATTCAAAAAAACCTCGACAAAAAGAAAGAAGTTCTTGCTAAACATGAATAAAAAATGGGAGCCGAAGCTCCCATTACCCTAACCTAATTAAAAACCTATGAAAAGAATCAGAAACTAATCTGAATTTATTGTAATCTTCTTTGTTACTTTTTACTAGCAATCTCTGTGCCAAAATTTTAATTGCTTCTTTTCAGTTAAACAACTGATACAAATGTATATCAAAACTATGTTAACAAGTTCCAAGTAATGTTAAAGGTTGTTAAAAGAGATATCATTTTAACTTAGCTCTTCTATTTTTGCAATCAAATGCATAAAAGACAAATAATAATATTAAGCATAGTTTTTGGCAGTGTAATCCTGAGCATGATAGGCATTCAACTTTACTGGCTAAATAATGCTTTTAAATTAAAGGAACGTCAGTTCGACCAGATGATCTTACAGGCTCTGTCAGATGTGTCCTACAAAATTGAGCAAGAAGAAACATACGATTTGATTCTTGATGAAGTATTTTCACCATCACCACAACAAAGTTTAAATAGAAAGTCAAATATCGACTCAATAAAAAAAACAAACTCGGTTGACACCAGTATTAGCTTAAAAAATAATACTATTTTAGAGAATGGCCCAGTAAACAGAGGCGTTCAACAACTAGTAAATCCTATAGAACATAACGATAGTATTATCAATATAATTCAAAACCAGATAAAGAATTTTGATAGTCCTGGAAATACAAACCCGAGCCAGCTATTGGAGAGACAACGGTATATAAACAAAGTATTGATGCGCATGTTTTCAAATAGGAAAGAAATTGAGAGCAGGGTTAAGCCTATTGAGATGGAGTCGATAATAGAAGAAACGCTTTATGACTATAATGTAACGCTCGAGTATGAATATACTGTAACCAAATGGAACACAGTTATCGCTTTTCAATCGGCAAATTTTAAACCTAAGGATATATCTTCTGTTTACCGTGTAAGGCTTTTCCCCGAAGACTTTTATTCTCAGGAAAACTATCTCAACCTTTATTTTCCCAACCGGAAAAATTACATAATCCGTTCACTTGGTTTTATGGGACTTTCAACAGGTATAATAACCATATTTGTTGCTATTGCATTGGCATATCTGATGTATGCAATTTTCAGAGAGAAAAAACTTTCTGAAGTAAAAAATGACTTTGTGAATAATATGACCCATGAGCTGAAAACCCCAATATCGACCATTTCTCTTGCTTCACAGATGCTAAGTGATGATTCGATTCCAGACTCTTCCAAAAACTTGGGAAGAATCTCCAAAATAATTACACAGGAAAGTAAAAGGCTTGGTTACCAGGTAGAAAAAGTTTTACAAATGGCCACCATCGACAAAAACAATTTTAACCTTAAGCTGAAGGAGATAGACATACATGAAATCATTGAGTCGGTTGCGAGCAATTTCATTTTGATTATTGAGAATAAAGGAGGCCTACTTATCCCCTCTCTCCATGCTGATGAGACTATGGTTAAAGTTGACACTACGCACATGACCAATGTTATTAGCAATCTGCTTGATAATGCTGTAAAATATACCGAAGTTGTTCCGGAAATTTACATTGAAACTATTTCCAGAAACGGACATATTGAGGTCTCAGTAAGCGATAATGGAATAGGGATCAGCAAATCAAACCAGAAGAGGATTTTTGATAAGTTTTACCGTGTATCGACCGGGAACATTCACAATGTTAAAGGATTTGGACTTGGACTTAACTATGTAAAAAAAATAATCGAAGCCCACAATGGAGAACTCTTTGTAGAAAGTGAAATAGGAAGAGGTACAAAGATCACCTTTTCTCTTCCTTTAATTCTAAACTAACAATTAAAAGTTATGGAACAAATAAATTTACTATTAGCTGAAGACGATGAAAACCTTGGATCACTTTTAAAGGAATATCTCATCGCAAAAGGATATAGTACAGATTGGTTTATTAATGGGGACATTGCCTATAAGAACTTCATTAAAAACCACTATGACATCTGCATCCTTGACGTTATGATGCCTGTTAAAGATGGAATTACATTAGCTAAAGATATTCGTCTTTTAAATTCAACCCTGCCTATCATTTTTCTTACCGCTAAATCACAGAAAGATGATATTTTAGAAGGTTTTAAAGCTGGTTGCGATGACTATATTACTAAACCCTTCAGCATGGAAGAGTTGCTGTTCAGGGTTGAAGCCATTTTAAGAAGAACACACAGGCAACCTTCGAAACAGGTTGTTTTCAACCTTGGAATTTTTACTTTCGATGCAGATAAGCAAACCTTATCTGATGGAAAAGAAGAACATAAATTAACCACTAAAGAGTCTGAACTCCTAAGACTGCTTTGCCTGAACAAAAACATGGTTTTAGAAAGAAATTTTGCCTTAAAAACCATCTGGATAGACGACAACTATTTTAATGCACGAAGTATGGATGTTTATATAGCCAAACTAAGAAAATTTTTAAAAGCAGATTCCTCTTTAGAAATAATGAATATTCATGGAAAAGGCTTTAAGCTTTTGGAAAAACCATAATTAAGAAGAGCAGAAAACCCCTCATCTATAAAACCAGATAATTGACTTCACCTGTGAATAAGTTCATCAAATAGAATTTATTATGGCTGATTTTATATGTTACTTTGTAGTACAAACAGAGGACATTTAAATTCATGTTTACAGTTGGGTTTTACAAGAAAGCGATGGTTGTATCAACCAATGGTGTTGAAACAATTGAGAAAGAAAACATACAGGAACTAAGAAGACTTGTAATACAGGTCTTCCGAAATCCATCAGGAAAGCTAGTTATTGACCTTAACAAGGTCAACCACATTGATGATGAAGCGTTCAATATACTTGAGCGTTTATACAATTTAGCCGAGAAAAAAAATGTTTTGGTTGAGTTTGCAAATATTAACTCAAATCTTTTTAAGGAACTAAAGGAAAAAGCCGATCATAAAGATTTCAAAATCACAAAGTATATTCATCTTGATTCTTCCGGTGGAAAAAAGGAAAACGTAGCTTAACACCTTCTAGTTACAAATTAAAAGAAAAAGTCTGAGTTACAGGTATACCTTTATTGTCGACTCCCTCAAAAACAATATTTAGGTATTTCCCTGTTACATTATATCCTGAAAGGGGAATATCAAATCTCTGCAATTCCAACGTTCTATATTCAGGCAACCACAATAAGGTCTGAGGCAAGTCTTTTTCCCCTATCTTAAAACTAAACCTTTCAGGTTTTTGATATCCTGTTAAAGAAAAATCAATTTCGCCTTTTAGCATATAATATCCTCTTTTGGTATACACTGCAATAACTCCATTGCCACCTCTTAAACCATAAATAGAAGCTGAAGATCCTTTTAAAAATTCTATCCGATCAATATCCCTCATCCATATATTGTCCAAAACCCAAACATCAGTTGGCACATCATCAACCAATACCAAGGGTTCGTTACTCCCAACTAAACTTTTCACTCCTCTAATAAGAATTTGATTTCCTGTAACTACAACTCCCGGCACTCTGCCTTTTATAGCATTCAAGGCAGAATAATTATCCAGCACATCCTCGCTATGCAAAATAAAATCTGGCCGTCCGTGGATTACCTGACTATAAAACTTGTAGGCTTCTATTTCCTCCTTTTTAGCTTTTTCTGCTGCTTTTATCCCAGTTATTTTTCTATATTCTTTTTTATCTCTTTCTGATTTGACCGTAAGAAAAAAATCTCCATAATACTCTTCAATAACTGGACTATTAAACTCCTCAAACTCAATCAGGACACCCTTCCTACCTGACTTTTTACGGGCTATTAATTTCATGTCAAGTGTATCATAAAAATCAAATCCTTCAAAACCAAAATACCCTTTATCGTCCGTAACAGCAGAATAAATATCATTATACCTGTCGCTCACTTCGAGCGATACAGAAGCGTTTTTAATTGGAATATCCAATATCTCAGACAAAATCCTCCCTCTAAGAACAATTTTGTTTTCAGGAACTGGAGCCAGAATCTTTATTGAATCACTAAAAACCCGGTTCCAATCTGGTTCAATGGTTATTGCAACTTTAGCAACATATTCAAGCTTATTTTCATTGCTAATTAAAGAATCGGCAAAACTCCCTTTAACATCCGAATCAAAATAATAACTCCGCTCAAATCCTAAATAGGTATTAAGAGGCTTTTCGTCAAGACTCACAGACAGAGATGCACTTGAGAGATTATTAATGGACTTGTCAATGGAGCAAAAAATGCTCAATGTGTCATTTAACAAATCTTGCGAGACACTTACTGCTTGGGTTGCCTTTGGTTGCGAAAAGCAGCTATATTGTGCTTCTTGGACCAAACGGCTCGAAAGAACAGAAAAGTTAACAATACCCCTGGGGAACATATCGCGTTGTAAAACAATCAGGGTGTCGCTCCTTAAATCAACAACCCCAGTATAATATATCAACTTATTAACGTGACCGAGCACAAAATAACGATTAGCTGTAGGGTCGTTGCTTTTCACATAAGGTTTAGATAAACTAAGTTTTAGAGAATCTTTTACTCCCAACACACCACCAAGTATTCCTTCTTTTCTGGGTTCCTGAAAGGAATAGCTGTATTTTTTTCCATTCTCTC
>JBNKPU010000103.1:0-18575 GCA_050295515.1 Bacteroidales bacterium
TTTGATTGTTAAACCATGAGTTTAAAGAAAAGCTAATAAATATCAGATAGACAATTTATTAATACAATAATTCATGTAAAAGATAAAAATCATCAAGGAAATTAACTTTTATGAAAGCATATTGAATCTTTGATATTAACGCTATAAAAGGTGAAGAAAGGTTATTAAATCAATTCCTTAAATCAGATAGTATTTAAAAATAGATTAAAGCATAACTTTAAATAAAGCATATAAAAAATAAATAATTAGATACATACACCGATTATTTGTTAATCGGTGTATGTTTTGGTTTTATTTGATGTAGAAAACGATCTCTGCATCAACTATATTCGGGTCGTTGCTATAATAAAGCTCAACAGAGTAAGGGGCAGTAGTTAGCTGTTTGTTGTCTATGTATTCTGAAATTGCTTTATAGGCCGGCAATATTTCATCCATGGAACTGTATTTAACAGTTACTGCTTTTCCAGCTGGAATTTCCTTGTATTTGTATTTTTTGTTTCCTTCTACTTTTTCGGTTGTCATGAAACCAATTTCACTCTTTAGTTTTTCTGGAGCTACACTTTCTGGATCATCATAAAATATACCTAATGAATGTTTGCCCATCGATATTTTATTCTGCTGCATATAGCCCATTAGCTGACCAAAATCATTAAACGATTGATCGTAAGATCCAATAAACTCGTAATAAAGCATTTGGATAGCTGGCATTTCTTTGATGTTAATATCGAAAGTTTTGCTGGCTTGTTGTGCCATAATAGCTTGATTTATAACTAATACTGTTGTAATAATAAATAATTTTGTTTTCATAATGGTTGTATTGTTTAGTGATTGATATTCAAAAATACATTGCATGCATGACAACAGTATGTCAGCAGAAAAATCCCTAACTGAAAAAATACAAATTGGGATTAATTTTTGGATTTTTATAAATTCAATTTAGTTAATAATCAATGGGAATGATGCTGAACAATCACTAGCATTAATACTAATAATCAATTACAGGATACCCAAGTATTTCTTTCAATGAGGAATTATACTCATAGCGTCCTTGTTTGGCACCTAACTGATCATCATGAAAGAGAACTTTACCTGATAAAACATACATAACAACAGATACAATCTTACTTTCTTTTGTATAATATTACAGAGTAAACGAACCGTTTTCAGGATTAGGATAAATACTAATTCCATTTTTGTGTTTTGTTCAAGCACCATGAAAATTATAGTTTTATCATAGTAAAAAACGGATAATTATCGTTTACCTGGTCCTCCTCCAATAGCAGCAATAAACCAACCACTTCATCTTTTTAATCCTAAATTAATTATTTATTCAATAAAATTTAAAATAGAAGTTGGGGTAATTTTGGGAGTTTTGGCACTAAACCACTAAAAAAGATGAGTTTATTTATACATCGTGGAACAAATAGCAGCTATTTTTCCAATAAACATAAAACAGAACCTGTTATAGTTTACTGTGAGTGCCATCACAAAATGGTTTGTTCGACGAGTGTTTACAATTACACAAGAAGTAATCGTCAGTTTTTTCAACTTTAAACTTTAACGATTTTGTCGCCTTGCCCGGATATTGTCTATGGGCATTATCGCAAAAAGGAGGAGTCAAGCTCAATCCACATGAGCACCAGGAATAAGTAATTCCAACCTCAAGCTTTACTTTAACAGGAGCTTTGCCAGCAATTACAGGGAATTTCATAATTTGTTGTTTTAATGTAAAAATATAAAAAAGAAGGATGCTGTAAAAAGATGCATCTTTCCGTTAAATTAAAATGACTACTTTATTTATTTAATATCCTGGATTTTGTTGAATAATTCCGTCCATAATTTCAATTTCGCTTTCAGGAATATGCTTTTAAACGTATTTACAATGGACTTGCAATTAAATGAAGCTAGAAGGATTCAGATTGGTACATACAACCCAAAATAATTTATTTGCTTCAGGACTTGTCGGTAAGGCCAAAAAGCTTGTGTTTTTCAATTATCTTACATGCTTTTGCTGGTATTTTTTGTCTCCAGGAATTATCACCGTTTTGCATATCCTCTCTGATATCACGTGTAAAGACTCCTAGTAAATCTTTATTGAATGAATTTAAAGGAACAATGTGATTGTTGTTCAGAAAATGCATATAAAGGTATTCAGAATCTTTATTAAAGGTCATTTCATTAGCAATGCGGATCGTTCCATCTTTCAATAATTTGGGGTAAACATAAAGCTGTGTGCCTCCTGAAAATAGTTCAGCCATCGCTTCTAGTATTCCTCCGGTCAATTCTTTGTGGGTATCTAATGAGAATATCTCAGACAGGTTTTTAATCCCGAAAATCAGTCCAATGTTATTCTTGGTAAAGTGGCTTAGATAAGTTTTTAACTTATGAAAACGGGCAAAATCAGAAATCTGGACATCAAAACCCATGGCGCATAGCATATTAACCCTGCCCAGAAAATCAGTTTTGTCAAGATCACCAAATGCCATAAGGTGCGACATGGAAAGTTCTGTTAAAAATAGAAAGTCAGATTCTTTGATGTTGTTCTGTTGTAAATACTTTTCTTTTGCACACTTATAAATATCCATATGTACTTTGGTAAGTGGTCGAAAACTTCCTCTTAGTACCAGAATATTTCTTCGGTATAGCAGATCATAAGCTTGAATAGGCTCACCTTTGTTGGTGAAAAAAACAGAATGTGTCAAGCCAGATCTTACTAAATGCAATGCCATTAATCTATTATCCACCTCATTAAAATAATCGCCATCGAACTTTATCATGTCAATTTCGATACGGGCTGATGAAAGGTTGTCCAACAGAGACTCAATGATCATTTCAGGCTTATCTGTATAATAGAAAGCAGCAAAAATGAGGTTTATACCTAATATGCCTAAAGCCTGCTGTTGCTCAATGTTTGAACTGTCCTTCATTCTAACATGAAGAACAATGCTGCATGGATCGGATAGGGGACTTGTTTGAAATTTCAGGCCCATCCACCCGTGACAATCCCGATCACTTTTATATCCTTTTGCAACTACTGTGTCAGCAAAAGCAAAGTATTTTGTTTTTTCTGATCTTACATGTTGAAGGCGGCCAATGACCAATCCATATTCCCTGTCTATCATTTTTTCCACCCTGGCCTGGCTAACATAGCGTTTGTCTTTTTCCTGGCCATATATGGCATCACTTACCTGCATGTCGTAAGCAGACATAGATTTAGCGACAGTTCCGGCAGCTCCTCCTGCCACAAAAAAATTCCTAACAACTTCCTGTCCGGCACCTATTTCGGCTAATGCACCGTAAACTGCATCATCCAAGTTAATATGGAGAGCTTTCTCCAGCGTACTCATTCGCTTCACTTCTATATCCATAAACAGAAAATTCTATTTAAAATAATAACTCATTGAATTGGTTAATGTTCAAAGTATTTAATAAAGTGTATTTGAGGTAAACTTTTAAAGGTACGAATATACAACAATGAATAGGATTGCATCAAAAAAAAAGCCGTCTAAAAAGACGGCTAAAACCCTTAAAAACCATTTTGATTAGTAAACATCTAATTGGAACTTGCGCTTAACAACTATTTCGGGTTTTCCGTCAAAGCTTGTGATCAGTCCTGTTACATTCAAGTACTCGTTAGTGAAATATCTAACTGGTCTTGCAGAGAATCTTCTGGCTATTTCGCCTGGGAGAACTATAGTAAAATCGTTGTAAGGATAGTAGGCTCCCATTGTAAGGAAATATTCATCTGATTCAGGAGAGTAAAATACTTCGTTTACTTTTCCATATACTGTCTTAACATCTCCTATATAATAGTCAGCGTAATATGCAGAAACTGATCTTATATTATATCCATATCTGTATTCCCAATGCCTTACAGAAGGGTACATGTGAATGTAATGTCTATGCATATCCCTGGTCCAAACTACATGTACATGTGCAGGTTCTCTGTATACATAGTATTTGGCCCTGTAGTCGCGCGAGTATGGCGCATTGTGATAAACATGGCTACTCTTGTGATGTCCACGGTATACTCTTGTTGTATTATAACTATGGTTATACTGTTTTGCATGTTCATTTCTTTCACTATGCCTTGGATTTTCAACACGCGTATTTGATGTCCTCGTAGTTACTGCAACAGTTTTTTGTGGACGTCTGTAATTATCATTGGTACTGTTTGTACTTCTTGAATTGCTATTACTGTATGTCCTGTTGGAATTGTAATTTTGGTTACTACGCTGATAACGAGTATTTCTGTTGGCCTCAGTAGTGCTTTTGTGATGATTGTCGTTTACTTTTGACTGTTGCGACCTGCTGTTCACAACAACCCGATCAGTTTTTGTATTTGATCTTGTTGAGGTTGGAGTTTGGTAAGCCCTGGTTCTGGTTGTCCTGGCAGAGCTGTTTGTACTAGCTGTCCTCCTTGAGTCCTGTGAAAATGTGGTTGCTGCCATCAACAACACTGCTAATACTGTATATGCTCTTTTCATAATCTTGAAATTTTGGTTTCAATCATTTATTTGCAAATGGTGTGCCAAAGTTTAATTTATTTGATAATCAGAATATTGAGAGGGGTTTATTTGCAAATTTTTATTTAATTGGCAAGAAACTGGCTATAAGACATTAAAATAGTATTTTTGTACACTAAAATTTTTTCTATGCCACTGAATATACCAGATAAACTACCTTCTGTCGAGGTTTTAAAGCAGGAGAATATTTTTGTGATGGAGGAAACGGATGCTGTCCATCAGGATATTAGGCCATTAAGGATTGCAATCCTAAATTTAATGCCTTTAAAGATCAAAACAGAAACACATCTGCTGAGGCTTTTATCAAATACTCCATTGCAGGTTGAAATAGTGCTGTTGCATACCAAAAACCATATTTCAAAGAATACTCCAATTGAACACCTTAAATCTTTTTATAAGACTTTTGAAGAAGTAAAAGATAAAAAATGTGATGGTTTGATTATAACCGGAGCACCTATAGAACAATTGGATTTTCAAGATGTCGATTATTGGGATGAACTTAAAAAAATTATGGACTGGTCTTTTTCTCATGTTACTTCAACAATGTTTATTTGTTGGGGTGCACAGGCTGGACTTTACCATTTTTATGGAATTGAGAAATATCCATTAAATGAGAAGATGTTTGGTGTTTATGACCATACGATTGAGAATTCAAAGGTGCCTTTGATCAGGGGCTTTGATGAAGTTTTTCAGGCTCCCCACTCCAGGCATACCGAAGTTAGGTTAGAAGATATACTTAAGGTGAAAGAACTTGAAGTTGTATCAGTCTCTGATGTAGCTGGAGTATATATTGTATCGGATAAACTTGGGAAACAGGTGTTTGTTACCGGACATTCAGAATACGATCCTTCCACTTTAAAGGAAGAGTACGAAAGGGATAAAGCAAAAGGATTGGATATTAAGATTCCTTACAATTACTACCCTGATAATGATCCAAATAATGCGCCCAGAGTACGGTGGAAGAGCCATGCTAACCTGTTGTTTTATAATTGGCTAAATTATTATGTTTATCAGGCAACTCCTTTTAACCTGGATGATATTCATTAAGTAAAATCTATGTTTTGTCACAATGTTTGGGCAATTGAAATAAAGTTCTTAACTTTTATATAAATTCTGTCGTATAGAAATTATAGTGTAATCTAGTACCTAGAGCAAAAGTGATAAGATGGCATAAATATTAAATTTTAAAAATGTTTCAAATTGGGAAGTAATGATAAGCATGGAAGAACCAGGAGTTGATTGGAGTGATAAAACAATAATGATTGCTGAAGATGAAGAGGTCAACTTCGTTTATTTACAAACGGCTTTATCAACAACAAATATCAATATTGTCAGGGCGAAAAATGGGATTGAGGCCGTTCAACTGGCTAAACAAAATCCTTTGATACAGCTAATTCTTATGGATATTAAAATGCCTAAGATGAGTGGATTAGAAGCTACAAGATCTATAAAACAACTTCGTGCAGATATTGTAATAATTGCACAAACAGCTTTTGCAATGGAAGAAGACCGCAAGAACTGTTCTTCTGTTGGAGTGGATGATTTTCTTTCAAAACCAGTTAGGTTTAATCTTCTCTTTAAAACCTTGGAGAAGCACTTAAAATAACTATTCTTTTTGTTGTATTGTAAATATTCAATGCTCTTTTTGCTTACTGGGCTTTTAGAGGTTGCTAGATATTTTTATGTTAAACCTCCTGTTTGTTAGGTAGTTTGGTACAGCATAATAATTGCGGAAACCTTCATTGTTTTCAACTGTCTTTACCCAGTCGTATGAAGACATGTTATCTGCACCCAATAAGTTTAAAATCTCAAAACTTATCCATATATCGTTAAATCCAATTCTTGACTTTTTCTTTCTGCCTATTAGCCTCGAAAAGCCAATGTCGACCCTCCTGTACTGGTTCAGGACATAAACCTCTGAGGGGCGGTCTTTAATTGGACCAGAGTAGGGCAGACCCGAGCCATAGTTCAATAAAAGGTGGACTTTGAAGTTGTCATTGGAAGGTAAATAATCCTGAAAGAAAATAGAGAAGGTGATTGTTTGGTCGGAAGGCCTTCTATAATAAGAAGGGTACACAACCTGCCCTGAATTAAGCGTATAAAAATCATTGTACGAATCCTCCATCGTCCTCAATAGCGATAGGCTGAACCAGGAATCCACACCTTCGACAAATTCACCTGAAACACGCATGTCAAGACCGGCTGCATATCCATGTGCCCTATGAATTGGCATATACTCGACCTCAATATTATCGACTTTATAGGGGATTATATCATAAAGGTGCTTATAATAGATTTCCGAAGTGAAAATAAATGGGCGCTCCCACCATTCATAATGTATGTCTGAACCAAAAACAAAGTGTATTGACTTCTGAGCCCTTCTTTCAGGAAACAGTTGTCCGGCATAATTTTTAAGTTCTTTATAAAAAGGTGGTTGCTGGTATAATCCGGTTGCAAAATAGAAATTAACTTTTTTATCCCAGAAAGGTTCAAAAGCCAGTATAGCCCTGGGAGAAATCAGCAATTCTTTGTTAAAATCCCAATAGTTTCCACGAACACCATAAGTAAATGAGTAGAGGGCTTTATTGGTAAATAGTTTGTAGGTATGCTGAAAGAATGCCTGATATCTGAAGGAACTTAAAAAATTAGAAGCATTAATACTGTAATCATAGCCAATTGCATCATCGGGAGCTGGAGTGGTCATTCCTGTTGAGTCGATGATCCTCCACTCGTTCAAGGATTCGTGAATTTCTTCAAACTGAAATTTACCACCCCACTTAATAGCATTTAGTTCATTTGGGGCATAAAAACCTTTATGCTCAACCGAACTTATTTGCGCATCCAAATAGTTTCTTGCATGTTCTAAGCCTCCTCCGGTACCAATATTAATAGAAGTGTCTGAATTCGATGATGTCCGGCTAATTTGGCTTATCCAGTAATCAGAGATAATATCATAGGTAATTTTCTCATCTGTTTGAAAGTTAGAGGCAATGAATTTCAGTGAGAGGTCTCTATGTGGCCTGTAAACATAGGACAGGGCACCCATATATGAATCAAACTTATCATATTCCTGTCCTTCGTAATATACAGTAAAGTTTAAAGCTTCAATTAAAGAGCCAAAATCAGTACTTCGCGAAACAGGTACCAATGAATATTGATTTGTTGAATAATTACCTAAAAAAGAAATTGAGCTTTTGGAAGAAAAATCATAGGTAAACAATGTCTGTACATCGCCAAATTGTGGCATGTATTCACCAGTAACATCGAGGGAGCCTAAAAGGTGTTTTGTGGTCTTATACCGAATTCCTGTATTGTAGCTAAATTTTTTGTTCTTGCCAATACCTGCAACATTTAGGTTTGCTCCCAACAGGCTTAGTCCAACATGACCTGAAAACTCTGTTGGTTTTAAATATTGAATATCCAATACCGATGATAGTTTATCACCATATTCAGCCTCGAATCCACCTGCAGAAAACTGAATGCCGGCCACCATGTTCGGATTAATAAAACTTAAGCCTTCTTGTTTTGCATTTTGCACAAGCAATGGCCTGTGGACTTCAATATCGTTTACGTAAATGAGGTTTTCATCAAAATTACCTCCACGCACTGAATACTGTGAAGAAAGTTCATTGTTGGATGTAACTCCCTGAAAAGTTTTAATTAAATCCTCCATATTTCCACTTACATTTGGAATTCGATTAATAGGATTCAGGTCAATCGTGATCATTGAGTTCTGCCGCGGATGGTGTCCTGTCAACCTGACTCCTTCAAGCAAATTGGAGATTTCTGTAAGCTTGTATTCCCTGAATACCACCTGGTCTTGTTTTAACCTAAGAGTATCGTATATAGTCGTATATCCCAAAAAGGAACAAGTAAGAATTATTTTTTTGTTTGCCGGTACTGATAGAGAGAATACTCCATTATTGTCAGACGTTGTTCCCAAATAGTAAACCGAATCAACAATATTGGCACCTAATAGGGGGCTTCCATCATCAGCCAGGACTATACCTTTTACAGTACCATTTTGCCCCCAAATGGAGGCGCTTGTGAAAAGAGTGAAAACTATATATAAGTAGCTACTAAACCGTGTAATCATTTACTTTAAGATGACTTCTAATTATAAACTTATAGAAGCTAAATAAAATTGTGGCAATTCTGTTTCAAACCGCAAATTTATTCATTGTTTTTAAAATCGCCATTTTTTAGGGCCTTGAAAAATTTTGACCATGCAAATACATTAAATAATTGATAGGTTGGAGTTGTTCCTCTGTTGTACATTTGTTCGTTGTGCCCTTGCATAACATACCGGTAGTTATCGTTGGGATAAGCATTGTTGTCATTTTTAATCTGTTGCTTTATGAGAGCAATGTTTTTTCTTGCTCTTTCAAGGTCATCTTCAGGTAATTCAAGATTAATAAATGCTTCTTTAAATTCTTCATAATCTGACCAGGGATAAACTTCTACTTCAGCTATCATAATGGTGTCACTTTTCATTAATACATCGCGGGTATAGAAAGGTTCTTCTAATCCGGAGGGAACAATAACCATACTTTTTTTGAAGCCCATGGATGAAAAAACAATGGTGTCTTTTGGGGTAACTATAAAAGAAAATTTCCCTTCACGGTCGCTAATAGAGCCTTCTCCTGTGTTTTTTACTACAATATGTGCAAAAGGCAGAGGCCTTAAGAATTCATCAAAAACCCTTCCGTTAATCTGAACAAAGGGATCCTCTTCTTGTGCCCAAAGGTTAGAAAACAAAATAAAAGCTGTAGAAAAAACAATTAATATCCTCATCAACAATATCTTTCGGTAATATCTACCAGAATAAAAGGCTCTGAATCCATCAAATGTATCAAATATTTAAAAAAAAATGGTTAAAAAATTTAACAAGCAGCTATAAATTGTATAATTTAAAACTAAAAATAGTTAAAATGGTTCAACAAACAGAAATAACCCTTGAAGGTTACTCAAGAGGTTATCATCTTATAACACATAAAATCGAAAGGGTTTTTGAAAACTTACCGGAAAAAGGATTGCTAAATATTCATGTGAAACATACTTCTGCAGGAATTACAATTAATGAAAATGCAGATCCTTCTGTTCGTGTAGATTTTACAAATTTTTTAGACAAAATGATTCCGGAGAATGATCCAATATTTACCCATACTCTGGAAGGGGGCGATGATATGCCGGCACATCTTAAAGCATCTATAATTGGTCAAACCATTACTATACCTGTTACAAATGGCAGGTTAAACCTTGGTACCTGGCAAGGTATTTATTTTTGTGAATTCAGGAATTACGGGGGGAGTCGAAAACTTGTGTTAACCATTTATTCTTAAAATAAAACAAATTATGTTTAAAGAAAAGGACTTAAAACAACTTAGTGCAAAAGGTATTTCAACAGAAAAGGCAGACTGGCAACTTAGAAAGTTTAAAGACGGGGTAAAGCCAATAAACCTTGTAAGGCCAGCAACTCCTGAAAAAGGGATTCAAAGAATAAATGATAAAGAGAAATACTTAGAGCTTTTCGATAAATCACATTTAGTCTATTCAAAGTTTGTTCCTGCCTCTGGAGCGGCCAGTAGAATGTTTAAAGCTTTGTTTGAGTTTAGGGAGAGTTATGTAAATGGAAAAGTAACTGCTTTGGAAGCTTCACCAGAAGTAATGTTCTTCTTCGAAAACATTAAAAAATTTGCGTTTTTCCGTGAGTTAAATATGCAATGCGAAGCAAAGGGAAGTGATATAGAAAGCCTGGTTAAAGATAAAAAATACGACATAGTTATTTCCAACTTGTTGGACGAAAATGGACTGAATTATGGAAAGCTTCCAAAAGGATTGCTGACATTTCATAATTATAGAGATAAAACCAGAACAGCTTTTGAAGAACATTTAACCGAAGGAGCACTATATGCAAAGTCGAAAGGCAATGTTGTAAATATACACTTTACAGTTTCGCCTGAGCACCTTGATTCATTTAAGCGGCTGAGTGATAATGTACTTAAAGGTTTTGAAGAAAGATATCAGGTATCCTATACCATTGATTATTCAATTCAAAAACCATCTACCGACACTATGGCTGCTACCGCTGATAACACTCCTTTTTATAACGAGGATGGATCTATATTGTTCCGTCCTGGAGGTCACGGTGCTTTACTGGCCAACCTGAACGATATTGATGTTGATATCATTTATATTAAGAACATAGATAACGTTGTTCCTGAATCAAAAATCACTCCTACTGTTGAAAGCAAGAGGATTCTTGCCGGTATGCTATTGGATGTTCGCAACCAAGTATTTGAAGTGCTGGAAGAGTTAACAAAAAACCCTCTTGAAGAAACAATAACAGCGGCTATCGAAATACTTAAAAATACCTTTAATCTTGAAGGGGCATGCATTCCAGAGAATGGAGGGACAACAGCTATTGTTAATGCCTTAGTTAACCGTTTAAACAGGCCAATAAGGGTTTGTGGGGTTGTGAAAAATCTTGGTGAACCAGGAGGAGGACCCTTTCTAACACGAAATGAAAATGGGTGTATTTCGCCTCAAATAGTTGAAACTTCACAAGTGGATTTAAAAAATCCTGATCAGAGGAATATTTTATCCTCATCGACACATTTTAATCCGGTAGACCTTGTTTGCAGTGTAAAAGACTTTAAAGGTAAAAAGTTTGATTTAAATGAGTTTGTAGATGAAGGGACTTGTTTTGTGTCCAAAAAATCAATTTCGGGCAAGGAGTTGAAGGCATTGGAGCTTCCAGGACTGTGGAATGGTGCCATGGCTGGGTGGAACACAATTTTTGTTGAAGTGCCCATTGAAACATTCAATCCGGTAAAAACAGTTAATGATTTGGTCCGGGATATGCATCAATAATATTATTAGGAATGAATCTAAATTATATTTTTTTGATATATATAATAAACTTTCCCAAATATTTAATAGTATAAATGTTCAACTCAACAACCAATTTTACTGAATATGAAAAAATACTTTTGGTTGTCCCTGTTATCATTAATGTTTTTGTTTCCGAATGTAAAGGGACAGGATGAAAAATTTAAGGCTCTATTTATGTATAACTTTACCAAGTATCTTGAATGGCCAGCATCTAAACAATCGGGCAATTTTGTAATTGGAGTATTTGGGGCCTCCCCAATAATTAGTGAGCTAACAATTATTGCAGAAAAGAAAAAAGTTGGAGCACAACAAATAGTTATTAAAAAAATTAATGATCCATTGGAGCTTAGTAATTGCCATATAGTTTATTTACCTGAAAACCGGTCTTCAAAAGCCGATGAAGTAATAAATACCTGTAAAGGTAAATCGGTGGTATTTATTTCGGATAAACCAGGGATGTGCAAGACACACTCAGATATTAACTACGTTAAAGTTAATGGCAAACAAAATTTTGAAATAAATAAAAAGCGAATAGAAGCTGAAGGAGTCAATGTTAATTCAGCCCTATTGGCATTAGGAATTCTTGTAGACTAGAAAATCTGTAATCATGAGAAAATTATTATATAGCCTTTTCATATTTATATTTAGTGTTTCTGTGTTTGCGCAGGAACAAAAGGACATCTCTCAAATGACAAAAGAGGATGTACTTGAATTGACCTATGATGAACTTTTAGAAATGCCCTTCGAAGATGTTATGAAATTGGCAGATATCGTTGGTGTATCTATGGATGAGCTTTATGAAATGCTGTTGAACAAAGACGTAGTATCAGCATCAAAAAAAGTAGAGAGTAGTTTTGAAGCACCTTTGTCAACCTCGGTTGTTTCTTATGAAGATATTGTAAGCTCTGGAGCCAGGACTATAGAAGAAGCTTTGCGTCTTGTTCCCGGACTTATTGTTCGTGAAAAAACAAACGGTAATTTTGATTTACATATAAGAGGTAATGATAATTTACCATCCAGGCATATGTTCCTTTATTCTGAAAACTCTATAACTCTTGTTATGATTGATGGAAGGCAAGTGTACAATTATGTGAATGGTGGAACATTTTGGGAAACCTTACCTATAGGAATTGAAGATATTGATAGAATTGAGATTGTCCGGGGACCTTCTAGTGCCCTTTATGGACCAAATGCAGTATCTGGTGTGATTAATATCATAACAAAGAAAGCCAATAGTAAAAAACTGCAAGTGACTGCCGATGCTCAGGCAGGTTCATTATCAAGTTTTATATCAAGTATGGGGATACAGAAAAAAGTATCTGATAAACTTAGCTTTAGGGTAAGTGGAAATTACCAAGGAATGGACCGAAGTTCTGACTTATTGTATGTGTTTAAAGCGAATGATAGACAAGGGGGATATATATCAAAAGAGGAATTGAATCTTCTTACAGAATATGTTAATACTCCTTTAGACTCTGGTACTTATTCTGTTTATGATCCGGCAGATGATATCAACGGTATGTACCCTGATCCAGGCAGATCAAAGGATTTGCTAGGTGTTAATACTTTTATTAATTACAAGGTAAACAAGAACATATCAACGGATTTCTCAGCAGGTTACCAGTCTTCAGAAATTACTTCGTCTACTATGGGTGACAATCCTACTATCTATACTGGACGACAGTCAAACACGGCTTATGGTGATTTGCAAGCTAAAATTTATGGACTAAAAATTCAAATGAATGTTTTGGATGGATGGCAGGATATAATAAGGCAGGATACTGGATTTAAAGTTGATGTTTTTACCTATAATGCTGTTGCAGAATACGATATAAATATTGGCGACAACTTGAATATCAGGCCAGGTATGACCTATCAACAGGCAGCTTATAATGACCTACATTATCTCAAAGAAGGTAAAGGATTCTTAAATGGTAAAAGGGAAATTTCAAATACTGCTATGAGTTTAAGGGCTGATTATAAACCTGTTGATCCAGTTCGTTTAATTGCAGCTGTTAGAGGGGAAAAATACAGTACACATGACGATCTTTACTTTTCATATCAGTTTATTGGTTCATATAATGCCAATGACCAGCATAACATTAGATTTGTTTATTCCAGAGCGAATCGTGGACCATTTCTGATTGATGCATATGCAAATTATGTATGGATCAGGGAAGAAAGACCCATCCCAGGGGTGATCCACTTTAAAGGTGCTGATAACCTTGATTTACTTACCATGGACATGATGGAATTTGGCTATAGAGTAAAACCAACCAATAAAATACAGGCTGACTTTGAATTCTTCCAAACTAAAACTAAGAATTTTGGTGCACTTTATCCCGATTCAGTTAATCTGTTTACACTTAATTATAATGATCCTAGTATTATACCAACACGCCCTTATGTGAGTATGACTTATCAAAATATTGATCTTACAGCTAAACAAACCGGTTTTACAGGTACAGTGAGCTATGTAGTCAATAAAGATCTTGTTGTTAAAATATTTGGCACATATCAAATAACAAAGGCGTATAATGCAATTTCTGTTGACCAAGATAAAGCTGTGGAAGATATGATTATTGCTGCTGCAGTAACATATAGCACTAGTGGTGGTGCAGTTTCAACATGGCAAAACCAACAATTTAGGGATCCAGACAACTTAATTGAAGAGGAAGACCATAAATGGACACCAACTTTTTATGGCGGTTCATCAATAGATTATACATTGCCTAATGGTAAATTACGATTAAATCTGAATGCATATTATTATACACAGCAAGAATTGTATAGCAAGTATGGTAATGAGATAATTGATCCAAAACTTATCCTTAATGCAAAGGTGTCATATAAAGTATTTAAGGAAAACTATTTATACCTCAACATGAGGAACTTATTGGGCGACCATAATGAATATCCCTATATGGATGAAATTAGAACATCCATTTTGGCCGGTTTACATATCGATTTTTAAATTAAAATATTGGTGTTATGAAGAAGAACAAATTATTAGTACTTGTAGTTATTGCTGTTGCATTAGTTTTTCAAATGTGTGAAAAAGAGGAAAATGTGCCAGCTTATGTAAGTAATTGGGAAACTGCTGTTTATAAATTTCCTGTTGGCGATCAGCTTATAGATCAGAAAATGAATTTTGATTTTGCTGAAACTTCTTTCGAATCTCAAATCCAAAATATCATTCAAGGTGCTACTATTAATTTTTTGGGAATTCGTGGTGATGTTATGGATAAAGGAGAAAGTAAACTTGGTGTTGAACTAACCGAGATAGGCTTGTTTAATGCAACATCAAATGATTTCGATTGGAAAACAAAAACTGAAAACACAGCAGAATTTGAAGGACTATATCAAGGATATCTTTCCAATAGTCTTCCGGCTGAATTTGATGCCATCTGGAGTGTTGAATCAGATGTGTTAAGCTTGATTATTCCCGCTGTTGATACTATCACACTCTATAAGAAATAATTAGCAGTTTACATACAAATAATATAGTAAAGGGGCTCTACTGGCCCCTTCACTATTTCTTAACATTAGGTAACATGTAACATTAACTTAAGAATTATATAATTCTAACCTAAACCAAACAAAGCTGTTCTCAATTATTTTTGTGGTATAACTAGATTTAAATACCATGAAAAACATCATAATTGTAATAGTACTAGTAGTTTTATCAACTACAATTTTTGCAACAGAAGGTAAGGAATCACCTAAAGCTGAAAATACTTCCACATTTTCGATTTCAGGAACAGTAGTTGATGCAGGAACTGGAGAGGCTTTGGTTGGTGTTGCTGTTAAAATTGGAAGCAAAACTGCCTATACAGATTTTGAAGGTCAATTTAAATTGGCGAATATATCCGAAAATCAAACTGCAATAGAAACTTCATATGTTGCTTATGAAGATAAAAAGCTTGAATTGAACCCAAAGAATGCAAGTGAAATAAAAATAGCGCTGAAGGAGAAATAATTGTTTTTCTATGAAATAAAAAAGCCAGTTAAAAACTGGCCTTTTTTTTATTCTAATGTAGATCCGTAATCGTCGACATGGAAGACTGATTCATCGTCTTCTTCAAAATAGTAGACCTTAATTTTTACAGTGTCGCGCAAGAAATTTATTCTGCCAATTTCTACTCTGTTCAGCTTAATTCCAATTCTTTTTTCAAGATCATTTATTAGTTCTTCCCTTTTGTCTTTAGTGATTAGATCAATTCTTTCGTATTCAATTGTTTTAGTTGATTCATGTTTGACCAAATTAACATATTCAAGAAAAAATGTAACCGCTAAAATACTAAAGTTGGTAAATAGAAGTTCGGCATAACTTACCTTTTTATTTGCCAGGGCATTAATTACAGAAACACCTATTACCAGGAATAAGTAGGTCATTTCTTTAATCGGAATTGGATTAGTCCTGTATCTGATAATACCGAAAATTGCAAATAAACCAAGGGCAAATCCAAGCTCTAGTTTTACATTGTTCAATAACATACATAAAAGAAATATAATAGTACTTATTAAAATATATGTAAAAAGGTAATCTTTTCTTTTAGCTTTAGGATAGTATAATAATCGTACTGAAATAAGGACCATGATTAAGTTAAAGGCAAAACGTATGACCAGCT
Organism: Bacteroidales bacterium; assembly: GCA_050295515.1. Classification (GTDB taxonomy): domain Bacteria; phylum Bacteroidota; class Bacteroidia; order Bacteroidales; family UBA10428; genus UBA10428. The sequence continues at coordinate 16,052 of JBNKPU010000103.1, forward strand.
CTGTAAAATCTTCAACGTCGATTAATTTTATGTTAAAAATCTCAGTTTTATTAAGAACCAATCCCACTATTGATATTATCATCTTCAAATTTGTTAAGTGTAAGTATTTTTGATTTAAAATTGTTGCTTTTTAATTTAGGCTCAAGCAATGCCCTTCCAATACAGTATTTACTCATTCCAGATGGAGGTATCCTGTGTTTGTTTAATGTTTTGATCAAAAAAGTCCTTTTTTCATCAACAGACCTCTTCACTTCTATTATTACAGTATTGTCCAAAGTTGAAGCATTTTCTTCACCATCTATAAACTGTAAATTTCTGTCAATTGTAACTCTTTCAGAAAAATTCCTGTTCACCAGGGTAATCCTGTCAAAATTTGTGTAAATGGTAGGTTTAAGAGTACTAGGTTCAAATGCCGTATTTGCTTCAATGAAATCTTTTGAAAAATCTGTTAATATAGATTCAATATCGGAAACCTCAATTCTTTTTTTAAGTGTAAGCGTACCTTTAACCTTTTTCTTGATCTCTAAAAAAGTATCGTCACTTTGAATGTATTTTCTGAACCGAATCTTATACCTGTTCAATTTACCATTGTGGTGGGCAAGGTACATATAATCTTGATCTGTGTCAAAATAAAGCGAAATATACGGGAAGCTTCTCTTACCATCAATTTCCAATACAAAATAATGATCTTCAATATCTTTTAAAACATCAGTAAGCTTGCCCCTTTTAAATATATATTTTGTGTCTATTCGGTTCATCAACTTAACCGCATCCATCTCAGCAAGGGATATTTTGTCAAATTTATTTAAAAGATCATTTTCCATCATAGAACTCTTGGGACTTACTTTTTATTAATACAAATTTAATCTTATATTAACATGTATTGATTTTAATCCAATTTTTTTTTTGATTTTGAGAATCAGGTATAAGTTGCAGATCATGATTAACCTTAGGTTGTTCAATTATAGAACGAAATTTATCTGCTTAAGTTGCAAAAATAATTTGTAAACAGACCTACAGTAAAATACTATCGTCAATGATGTAAAGATAGTCAACTATAATTCTGGAAAAACTACAATATTGTTATATTTGCGACAGAAAATTTAAACCCGGATTATGTATTAGAACTTCGTTATGAAGGTTGAAAGTGCAAAAATAGAAGGACTTGGTAAGATGAATCATAGCACCGCTATGGTGAACCGAAACAAGTAAGTGAAACGCCTTATATTGAAGCAATTTCAATATGTAATAGATTTTCTAATGCATATTTCGGATTAAATGCAGTACAGTAAAATTATCTTACATAATTCTTTCTAAACAATGAAAAAATATCAATGTACCATTTGCGGCTTAGTATATGACCCTGTTGAAGGTGATCCGGACTCAGGCATTTCACCAGGAACACCCTTTGAAGACATACCTGATGACTGGGTGTGCCCTGTTTGCGGAGTGTCCAAGGAAGATTTTGAGCCACTGGATGAGTAACTTATTCCTCAACAGCCGGGGCATGCTGCAAAATATCAATTAAATGTTCCCACGATTTTTTAACAGTACTAATTTGCATTCTTTCATCGGGAGAATGTACACCTTTTAAAGTTGGCCCAATAGATATCATATCCAATCCAGGATATTTTTCGAGAAACAAGCCGCATTCAAGTCCGGCATGAATTGCCTTAATTTTAGGAGCTTCATTGAATATAGATTGATAGGATTGCTCAGCTATTTGGAGTATCCGGGAATTTTTATTTGGCGCCCAGCCTGGATAGCTGTCCGTATACTCAATTCTGGCATTGGTAGGTGAAAAACTACTTTTTACCTTATCAGCTACATCAAATTTAGCAGATTCCACTGAACTTCTTTGGCTGGTGACAATTTCGGCAATGTTGTCTTTAAATTTAATAGAAGCAAGGTTAGTCGATGTCTCAACCAATCCGGGTACATCTGGGCTCATGGACATAACTCCATTTGGACAAGAATAGACTGAATTGAGGAACGCCATGGCAGAATCTATAGTTAAAACTGCATCTCTTTTTTGTGTTTCTGTTAATTTTAAATCAAGGGTGTCCTCAATGGATCCATGCTCAGTTTTTAACAGTAGTAAATACTCCTGAGTATATTTTTTAAGCTTATCAATATTTTCACTGGCTACACAAAATACAGCTAGGGCTTCTCGCGGAATGGCATTGCGCAGGTTTCCGCCTTTAAAGTAATTGATTTTGGCACCCAAATTATTTGCAATATTCCACAAATACCTAATTAACAGTAGATTTGAATTTGCAAATCCTTTATTGATATCATCACCAGAATGCCCTCCTTTAAGACCACTCAAATTAATTTGAAAGAAACTGTCTTCCAAGGCAGGTTTTTCAAATTGCAGGGGCATAAAAATCAAGGTGTCAATACCTCCTGCACAACCAATGAACATTTCTCCTTCATCTTCTGAGTCTAGATTAATAAGAATTTTGCTGCTGAACATGTTTTCTTCAAGTTCATTGGCACCTGTGAGCCCTGTTTCTTCATCAAC
>JBNKPU010000104.1:0-21732 GCA_050295515.1 Bacteroidales bacterium
ATCATCGGTAGTAAGATGATCAATACGCATGTTGTTTTTTTGTGCATTTGAAATACAAGGCAACAAAAAATATAGGAAAACTAAAATTAGTATTTTATAAACGGTTATCATAAATGTTCATATTATAATGTCATTTAGCCTGCCAACGAGGCCAAACGACATTATATTATTATACCTAATATCCAGGATTTTGCGCCAGATTTGAGTTCTTTTCAATTTCTGGTAGAGGAATTGGGTAAAGAGCCCTATAATCTCCATTTGGTGAATGCGACAGCCACGATTTTTTTGTAAAAATCCCAAACCGTATCATATCTGTCCTGCGTCGGGCTTCCTGACAGAATTCCCAGCCCAATTCATCGAGCATACGGCCATAGACAATATCGGCACCGCCTTCATTAGTAGACTCCAGGTGGTTTCTTAAACCGTAATCATAAGAGCTTCCTCCCATGAGTTCTGCACCGGTAACATCAGCTTTTGAAGGATTCGATTTGAAATTACGTTCACGAACCTGTGTCACAATAGCAGCAGCTCCATCTGCATCTCCAGTGCGGAGCAAACATTCAGCCTTCATCATCAACACATCGGCATACCTGAAAAGAGGCCAGTCGTTACTTAACCGATTGGTTGCTCCCATAGCAATTTCGAATTTACCCAAACGGAAACCATCCACTTCGTCCGATATATCCACGCCGGGAAGATAATTCCGGTAAGCCAGCGGCTTTCCATTATAATCACCCATTGTTCCGAAAATGCTATCCCCATTTGCCGTATATTGTTGGCCTTTTATGTAATTATCAATGTACCTGGCATCTACGGTATCGAAGGTATTGATAAATTGAGGAATTGCACAAACCCCTCCCCATGGGGAATATTGCAGGTTATATGTTGCCTGGTTTTCGGGTTCCAATGTTTGCATGTGCACATCAAACGAGTTCCATTCAGCCACATATTTAGAATCGAATGGCAAAGCAAAAATAATTTCTTTCGAATTCTGGTTTTCAGTAATAAACACACTCTTCTGGTTCTGTTCAAGAGCAAACCCAGTTGTCGATGAAGCATTAATAATGGTATCGCATATAACCTTGCATTCATCCCATGCAGCTGTACCCGTATATACTTCTGCATTTAGGTACATTTTGGCTAACAAAACAAGGCCTGCCCATTTATTAAATTTTCCATAGGTGGCCCCATCGTTATTTGCACTAACCAAAGGAATATTTGCTTTAAGTTCTTTAACAATAAAATCATATACTTCCTTGCGTGTGTTTTGCTTTGGCAAAAAGCCTTCCGGCACATCAAACTTTTCTACTATCGGTACGTTGCCATATATATCGCATAAAACCCAATAAAAGGATGCCCTTGCCAGTTTCATTTCAGCAATAAGAGCTGTTGTGTCCTTTGCCTCAACAGGAATATCTTTTGTTTGTACCTGGTAGATAATACGGTTACAATTTGTAATACCCTGATAAGCCCTTGTCCAGATATTAATGACAATTTCATCGTCTGTAGTCCATTTATGTTCATGGATCCTGCGGTAAACACCTCCATCGACCCAACCATTGGGGCGTGCAGGTGTGAGCATTTGATCACCGCTGACTTCCTGTGCACGATAGAGTGTGTTCCATTGTAGCAATAATCCACGCCAATCAACATAAGGAGCTCCAGTAAGTGAAGGAATGTCTGAACTTGTCGGGACAAATTCACTCGACACAAGTTGTGTATAATTTATGTCATCTAATTTTGTACAAGCTGAATTTCCTATAATGAATAAAAGAATTACAACTTTATAGGTATATTTTATATGTTTTAAATTTTTCATGTCAAATAAAATTAAAATGTTACACTAAGACCTATTGTATATGAGCGTGTAGTTGGATATTTCCATGGAAGGTCTGTTCCGGGGTCTAATCCCGCGGTAGGTGTTTGGTCTACGCCGCTCTGTGCATAAGATATATCATTCCGTAAACTAACTTCAGGATCGATACCTTTGTATTTGGTAAAAATATATGCGTTAAGCACCGAAGCATAAACCCGTACACTTTGTATATATTTTATACCTGTTTCATCAATATTATAACCTAATGTAATATTGTCAATTTTCCAGTAATCCCCATCTTCAATGTAATAACTGTTAAACTCTAACGGCGATTTTATCTGTGTTTTTCCAAACACCTCGTCATAAGCTGATGTAAGACGGTTGTATTGATTATACGTTGGATTTTCCAGCATCATTCGCTGCAAATTGGCTATCTGGAAACCGAAAGCACCTCTTTGGGATATACTTAAATCAAATTTTTTGTATTTGAAATTATTTGTCCAACCCATGTAAAATTTAGGAAGCCCGTTTCCAATAACTTTTTTATCTTCATAGGAATGTGTAAAGTCGCTGTATTTAACCGGATTTCCATCAGCCCCTTCGTACACCCATTGGCCATAATTGGCTTCATCGGTTGGGTCATTACCAATATCAATAACTTTATACCCGTAGAAATCACCAACTGGTCCACCCACTTTCAACAAATGAGAAAATGTCTGTATTGGGGGGAATATAGCGCCAACTTTAAGATAGTCTGTTGAAAGTGTATATTCATCGTTAGTTAAACTTACCAATTTATTGGTGTTTTTTGAATAATTAACGCTTGTATTCCATTGAAAATAGTTGGTTTTAATCGGAACAAAATTAAGCATTACTTCAATACCCTTATTTTCCATTACCCCAACATTTGCCAATTTTTTATTGTATAGGTTTGGGGGGCTGGGCACAGAAAATAAAAACAGAAGATTTTGGATCTGTCGGTTGTAGTAATCGATATTACCACCAATACGATTGTCCAACATGCTAAAATCAAGACCTATGTCAGTTTCTCTTTTTTCTTCCCATTTAAGGTCTGGATTGGCATTTTGAGTAGGCACAAGGGTTTTAATCCATTTTCCATTGCTATACACATTACCATATCCATAATCGATAATACCTACTGATTTAAATAAATCAGAAGGCTGAGAACCTGTAACACCATAACCGGCCCTTATTTTAATATCGTTAAATAAAGTTTGGTTTTGCATAAAGGCTTCTTTTGTAACACGCCAACCTACAGAAACAGCCGGAAACGTACCCCATGGATTATTTGCGCCCCATAACTGGCTTGCTTCCTCACGACGGATGCTTGCCATAAAAAGATATTTTTCGTTATAGTTATAGGTTAACCTGCCAAAGAAACCTATCAAATTTGTTGCATTTCTATAAGAACCAATTAAACCTTCATAATCTCCACTTCCAATAGCCTGTCCTAAACCAATATTGTTGTATCCAAATTTGTCTGTTGGAAAATCCCAGTTATTCATACTGTTGCTATTGTATTCAAAGTCCTGATAGCTATAACCACCAAGGACCTTAAAATTGTGGCTTTGGATAGTTTTGGAATATTCGACTGTATACTCAGCCAAACGTTCAATTGATTCATCGCCGCCCAGATTGGCAGTTCCGTTCCTGTTATCACGCAAAGTAGAAGCATTTTGTTTTGTTTCGGAATAAAACCATTCACCTCTTCTTCTTACATACGAAAAAACTGCCCCCATTTTTAACCCGAGAATCGGCATGTATGTAATAGAACTGTTATATCTGGCGTTTAAATCACTGCCATAGCCATCGTTTTCATACAATTCTGAAACCGGATTTTGATACTCAAACTTGGAGAGTTCCTCAAACCATGTCCCATCGTCATTCTTAACCGGGGCAGTTGGGTTCTGTTGCATAGCCTGCCTGTAAACATCCTGGTTAAACCCATTTTGTTTTGTGGTAGAACTAAGCAGATTAATGTTAATCTTTAACTTATCATTGAACAAACTTTGATTAAAATCTGCTCGTCCTGAAAATGCATTTCTGTACGATTTCCTAAATACACCTTCTGAACCATTATAATTTAAACTAATAAGATAATTGGAAGATTTATTTCCTCCCCTGAATGTTAAACTATGCGATTGAATGAGAGGTTTACGGGTAACCTCGGCTAACCAATCAGTACTTTGTTCATAATCAGGCATTTCATTGGTACGGTAGCCATCCTCTATTTGCTGACGGAATTCATCTGCAGTAGATATATCGAGTTTCCTGGCAATGGTTTGCGTACTTACATAAGTACTATATCCTACCGAGCTTTTAAAATTTCCGCTGGCCCTTTTTGTTGTAATAAATATTACGCCATTGGTGCCGCGGGTTCCATAAATAGCAGCAGCAGAACCATCTTTTAAAACATCAATAGATTCGATGTCCTGTGGCAAAACAGTTTTCATATCACCCGGTATCCCGTCAATCAAAACTAAAGGATCCTGATTTGCTCCCATCAATGAAGTATTTCCACGCAATAAAATCTGAGTTTTACTGGTAGGGTCGCCATTTGGAGAAATTACAGACAAACCGGCAACCTTTCCTTGTATTAATTGTCCGGCATCCGTTACAGTACCTTTAACAAAATCTTCAGACTTTACTGAAGCCACGGAACTGGTAATATCCCCTTTCTTTTGAGTACCATAACCAATAACAACTAATTCACCTAAAGACATAATATCATCAACAAGAGATATTTCTATAACAGTTTGACTTCCCACAGTGACCTCTTCTGATAGAAAACCAATATATGAGAACACTAAAATGGTTTCTTCATCAGGAACATTTATTGTATAGTTTCCATTTAAATCTGTAACCACACCAGTAGTGGTACCTTTGATAAGTATGTTTACTCCCGCTAATGGTTCACCCGTTGATAGAGAAATTACTTTACCGGTAATTTCAATCTGGGTTTGTTTCACTTCTAGCACGGTATTATCTACAAAGGAATTATTATCCTTTGAATACACCTTCCCGGGAATACACAGCATCCCAATGAAGATTAAAAACATAGATAGCCTTAGAATTTCATGCATCGTTTTTGCAGAATTTCCTTTCATCTTAAAATGATTTTTTTTTCTCATCTGCTTCATAATGAATTAATTTTAATGTTAAAATTGACTATATTAAATTAGTGTTCATTTTAAATTAAAGAGTAAAATAAAACATGGCTCCTTTATCAATTTTCCCTTCGGCCCAAACTTTTCCTCCATGCCGGTAAATGATTCGCTGTATAGTAGCCAGTCCGACACCTGTTCCGGGATACTCTTTTAAGTCGTGCAAACGTTGAAAAGCCCCAAACAATTTATTGGCATATTTCATATCGAAACCTACCCCGTTGTCGCGAATAAAATAGGCGTATTTGTCTTCCTGTTTAAGCATTCCGAATTCAATAGTAGCTGAAGCCTTTTTTGATGTAAATTTCCAGGCATTGTTGATTAAGTTTTCCAACACGATTCGAAGAAGCCTTCTATCGCCACGGACAATAATATTTTCAGGGACAATAAAAACCACCTTCCTGTCAGGTTGGGATTTTCGACAATTTTCTGCAATTTCTGCTACTTGCTTACTGAGGTTTACATCCTGGAAGGTCATCTCTCTACGGTTAATTCTTGACAAAAGCAGCATATCATCTATAAGCTGCCCCATTCGCTGTGTTGCAGAGCATACTCGTTCTAGATAATCTTTGCCCTGAACATCAATTTGATTTTCGTAGTCCTGAAATAAAATACGACTGAAACCATCGATGGCCCTTAAAGGTGCACGAAGGTCGTGAGAGACCGAATAGGCAAATGCTTCCAGTTCTTTGTTGGCTGTCTCTAACTGCAAAGTTCGTTCAGTTACACGGCTTTCGAGTTCCTGGTTGAGTTTATTTATTTCTTCTTCAGCCCTTTTTTGCTGAACTGCCAATGCATAAAATTCAGCAATTCGATTGACCGCTTCCAGGTCCTGATTTGTATAAGCCTGACTTGAATTCCATAGCGCAATCTTTCCAACCATTTCTCCCCCTAGTAAAACAGGAACCGTCAGAAACCTTTCAATGGCTATATGTCCTTCCTGAATGCCAACCTCAGCAGAATGGTTTATGGATGTGTTGTCGTAAAATGGCTCCTTCGTATTCAGGGCATGGTCCCACAATTCGTTATAAAGACCATCCGCCCTTTTGGGAAAGCAGATTTTACGCAGCTCTTCTTTAGCTATCATCCATTCACCCCCCATCATCCTTGTTAATGTATGTGCAATAAGGTCGCCAGTCGCCGGGTCGATTTCCGCAACAACACCATACGGGCTGTTTGTCAATTGTCTGCTTTTCTCCAGTACCAGGTTAGCAATTTGTTCAATGCTGGTACCGGTAGTCACAAGAGGGATGTATAAGGAAGACAGAGCCTTGTTAATGGCGAGGTTCCATGTAATTTCTTCTTCTGCCTGTTTGCGTTTCGAAATATCCCTTACTGTTCCAAGAACAAAATCCTGGTTTCTTATTTTTATTGCCCTGACAACAATTTCCGCATAAAATTCCGTTTTATTTTTGCATTTGAGGATTGTTTGAAAGGGAAATCCTTCTTTTATCGTTTTTCCATCAATAAAAATATCAGCTGGTTGTGAATCAGCCTTTAAATTTAAGAATGACATGTTTAATAATTCCCTTTCAGAATATCCTGTCATTTTACAAAATGCAGGATTGACAAACCTTAAGTTGCCATCTATATCGGCTAATGAAATTCCATCGTTAGCCTGATTTGTAATTGCGCTTAATTTATTTTCGTTTTCTTCAGCATATTGCTTTGCCTGGTACAGTTCGCTATTTGTCTGCTTGAGTTCCTCATTTAATGTTTCATATTCTTCATTTTTCTCCTGTAATTCGGCAGTCCTTTCATGTACTTTTTCTTCAAGTTTAGTATTTGCTTCCTCAAGTTTCTTCTGTAATTTACTGATCGATACATGGGTTTTTATCCGGGCCAGAAGTTCTTCAGCATTCAATGGTTTTGTAATATAATCAACAGCTCCTAAACTAAAAGCTTTCACTTTATCGAAGGTTTCTGCTAAAGCTGACATAAAAATAACCGGGATATCCTTATTTGCTTTATATCCTTTTATTTGCCTGCATGTTTCATAGCCATCAATTCCGGGCATTATAATATCCAATAAAACCAAATCAGGTTTGCTCCGGGTTATTTTTTGTAGCGCCTTTTCGCCACTATTTGCTGCAAAAATTTCGTAACCTTCCCGTTGCAATGTTTCCTGTATTTGGTTTATAATAGCAGGAGTGTCATCAATAATCAATATTTTGGTCTTCTTGTTCATTTATATGTGCTTAAGCTATTTTTATGTATCAGTTGAATTATTCCATCATCATCATAACGATGAATACAAAAGCTGATTTTTTCAATAAAAACAGCATATTCTTTCTCTTTCCTAAAAGAGTCTAGAATTTGTTCGATTTTTGGGAAAGCCCCCATTTCTGCACATTCAATGATTTCATCCAAGATTTCTTCAGACGGATAATGTATTTCATTGGGCACATTGATTTGCTTGTTGGGTTTATCAAATTTTGGTTTTCTTTCAGTAATCCATTTCAGATCAAGCACTTCTCTAACAGCATCATAGACGAGGTATATATCAACAGGCTCAGGTAATTGAGCATCACATAAGCTTATAAATTCCTTTTGTCTGTTATTCTTGATAGTGTTGGCGGAAATGCCTATGACTTTAAGAGGCTCAGATAATTGCATTTTTCTGATTATTTGCATGGTATCCCAACCATCCATTTCGGGCATTAAATAATCAAGTAAAATTAAATCCGGTATTTTTTTCTTAAGAAGTGTGATAACTTCATTCCCGTTTTTCGCTGTTTGAATATTAAAACCCAGAGGTTCCAATAAATCTGAATACATTAAAACATTCGAAGGTGTATCGTCTGCAATTAATACAGTCTTCCTGTCCCCAAAGTAACCTGTTATGTATGTGCTGGGTTCGCTTAACTCCAAGGTTTTTCCCTCGGTTAACTGCAAAGGAATCTCAACTTTAAATAGGCTGCCTTTATCTGGTTGGCTGGTAACACTTATTCTTCCATTCATCAATTCAACCAACTGTTTGGTTATAGGTAGTCCCAATCCTGTACCTTCAATGTAATTTTTACGCGAGCTAACCTGTGTAAATGCTTCAAAAATCAGGTCCAGTTTATTTTTTTCAATGCCCTCACCTGTATCTTCAATTTCCACAACAAGTTTGTTATCAGGACTGTTTACAAAACTAACCTTGAACAGTATACCGCCGCTGTGGGTATATTTTACAGCATTACTTAATAAATTAAACAAAACCTGCCTAATTTTTTTTTCATCGCCATTCACATATTCCGGTATTTCCGAAGAAGTCTTAAAATTCAAGTACAATTCTTTTTCTTCTGCTTTTACTAAAGAAATGTTATACACCGTTTTAAGTAAATCATTCAGGTTGAAATCCTTTTTTATAACTTCGGTTTTTCCGGCTTCAATTTTTCCTAGATCAAGAATATCGTTAATTAAAGAAAGTAAGTGGTTACCGCTTAAATAGACAGTTGATAAATTACTTCGTTGTTTAGCCGTCATATTTTTGTCTTTTTGTAATTGCTGCGAATAACCGAGTATAGCATTTAGCGGCGTACGCAATTCGTGGCTCATGTTCGACAGGAAATCTGTTTTTGCCCTGTTGGCTGTTTCCGCAGCTTCTTTTGCTAATTGTAATTCGTTGGCTGTTTGGATAAGCCTGTCATTTTGTTCGTGAATTACCTTGTTGTTTTTCTTTTGTTCCTTTAGTGAAAGGAAATATTGAACGGCGATAATAGCCACAAATAGTAAAACGATAACGATAATCAGGTTTATGTAAAATTGATTTTTAATGGTTTTCTCTTGCTGGACATCTTTCTTTTGATGCAAGTTAATTTGCCTAGATTGTTCTGCCATTGTTTTATCCTGTTCCAGAATTTTTTTCTGTTGCTCAGTCAATACTTTTTCCCTTCTGGCAATTTCGTCTATTTGTTTTTTGAGTTCATTATCTCGTTGCATTAAAATAGTTGATTGTTTGTTTAAGGTGTTCTGTTTTAGTTCTATGGCAGTTATTAATTCTTTTAGTTCTTGTTTTTGTTTCGCCATCTGTATTGTTTGCGAATCAATAGCAATGGTTTGGGAATTTATTACCTGTTGCTGATGTGCTATTTCGGTTTCACTAGTTATTATTATTAATTGTAATTCTTTTTCACGCAGCTGAAGTGCTTCCATTTGTTTTTGCAATGCCCGTAAGCTTACTTGTGATTCTCTATATAGCTTTGCCACGTCTATTTCAGTCCCTCCCAACAACACTATATCAGGCATTATGGTCAAATTTTGATTGATAATATTTGCTTTGTTAATTTCGAAATGGATTTTTTTTTCTTTCTTTTCGATAAAATTGATCATGATCAACCTTTTATCTGTATAACCATCGGTGACAAGCAGTGTGTTTTTTCCTTCGATTGTATCATAAATGCCAGGGAGCAATTCCTCTTTTTCTTTACCCAAAAAAATTAACTGAAATTTTTGCTGAGAGGGTATAGATTTTGATATCGTTACCTTGATAGGTTTGTTTCTTAGCGTTAAAGTACTGGCTAACTGCCGAAATTCATCAATTATTTTTTCATCACTGCTTAGAATCAGGAAATGAAATTCTGAAATATTTTCTTCATTTTCCCATTGTATATTTTTGGTTAGGTTATAAACATAAGCCCCAATCAAGTCATGCCTTTGGTATTCCTGAGCACAAATACTAGAGGATGCTGATTGTATAAAATAGAACAGTATGAGGACATTCCTGTTGATTATCTGTGAAAGGAATATTTTTGATGTATTAATCATGCTCTTGTTTTCCTTTAAAAATGAACCTACCCGCTTATGTAAAACTTCTTCCTTCTGCTAAAAAGCGGCATGGATCAATCACTGATATTTGCTTTTTATTTTTTAGTATTTACAATAATATTATCACTGGTTATGTTTCTATGGATTATATTGAGTTGAAGGATTGCCATCATTGCCTTAGTAGCAGAAATCATTTCTGCCAATATATCTTCTATATTTTGTTGTTTAACAAATGCTTCTTTTAGAGTTGTTCCTTCAATATATTCAAGTATTATAAACGGCTTGCCTTGTATTTCACCTAACTCATATACTGTTTGGATTTCAGGCGTATTAAGGCCTTTTGTAATTTCAAATTCGTTGGCGAATTTGGAAATCTCCCTGGAGGATGGGGGCTTCTGCATAAAAATTTTCAGCAGAACAGGAGTTTTATATTCGATTGTATCTAAACGATAAATCGAACAACTAATACCTTGGTGGATACAAGGCGTGTACTCCAGTTCTTTGCTAGAAATTTTCATAATTCCTTCTATAAGAGGTTAATACTAAATTAACAAATAATTATTCGTTTTTAAATTTTTAAAAAAAATTTTGCCTTTTCCCATGAGCTATCTACAATTTCAATTGTTCCCAAATATCTTTCAAGATGCAGATTTAAAAGCGAGTTGAATTCTTCTATGTTCTGCTTCATCTCATTCTCAGACAAAACTGGTGTTAAGATCAGAAGGGAACGTTCGCTATTATTGTAAACACGCTTTAGAACTTGCAGATCAATGTTTTTGGTGTCGGGGCAAAATATATCCTTCCAATGATAACTCCAGCATGATGTCATAAAATATGTGCATGGAATGTTACATTGCTCAGAAGAATAACATTCTTTTCCTCCTATAATCATGCTAACACAATCAGCAACCAACTGATTTTTATCCATAGCCCTGAAAACAGGAGCATCAACATCAAATAGTTCTGAAAGATGGCTTAAGGTATTTCTGAATAATCTATATCCCCAAAGAAAAGCATCGACGGACCTTTTCATTTCACAGATAGCACTCAATATTGCTTTTATAAAAATATGTTTCTTCCTATGAAGTGATATATAAAGCACCTGTATCAGCATATCCAATCCTTTAAAAGGCTCTAGCGAGAAACTTGATATATGTGAAATACGGTGCAAATTTTTATATCCTTTTAATTCAAACAATTCTATCAAGCTAGCAGATTTTGTGTCTTCCAAAACCGTAATTTTGTTTACATCAGGATCGTTTCCATGAAGATAAACAAACTCATTCTTTAGAATCTCACAAGTTACAATACCCAATACACCCATTATACTTTACTGTTATTTTATTTCGAAACAGGTCCTTTAAATAAAGTACCTTTTTCGGGACACGCCCTTTCGCAACTTCTGCAAGACATGCCAATGCAAGTTGATTGGTTAAGGTAACTTATTGCAATGCCAGCTTTCTTTCTTATTAAGATAATACATTCAGGACAAACTACAATGCAATTCACACAAAAAATACATCCCTAAATTTCTGAAATTGTTTGTTTTAACTCTGAGACAAGTGCGAATCCAATTTGCCGAGGTCTTTGATATTATGGGATGTAGTTTGAATTACCTCTGGTTTTTTTGTTATTGGCAATAAATCACTTAATTTATATTTTTTCAAGAATTCTCTGTAAAGTGACATGGGCATCCCCTCAGTTCATATGGCGATTTCAAGCATATACACTTTTTTGAATGTTTCGGAAAAGACAAACCTGTAATAGGTTTTCCTGAGCTTATTCGCGATATTGGTCATCATGTACAAACAGTCAGGGTCCTTAGCTATTCACTAAAAATAATTCCCGCAATCTTTGTATCTGAGGAGAGAATAACCTAGGGAGAAAATAAAAACCTGCATCCCATAAGCCGGGTACTTCGTTCATGCCAGGAATTCAACCTTTATTAATAACTTCGATCGTATTTAGAGTATTCAAGACTTGCTTCACAACATCTTCAATGGCACCCTCCTCCCTTATGCAACGCAATCTGCAACCTTTTGCAATAATATATCAGTTGTAATTATCCTTGCTTTCTACTTTTTAACTTCAACATTTGTGTCGAATCTCGTAAAAATGCTTGAAGTACTGCTTGTTTTTTCACACTAAAGTTTCTGATTAAAAATCTCAACCTCAATGCTTACGGCAGAGTAAAATAAAATATAGCCCCTTTATCCACCTCTCCCTCGGCCCAAACACGACCTCCATGCCGTTGGACAATACGCTGTACAGTTGCCAATCCCACACCTGTCCCTGAAAACTCTTTTGAATCGTGCAAACGTTGGAAAGCTCCAAACAGTTTTTCGACATACTCCATATCAAAGCCTGCTCCGTTATCGCGAACAAAGAACACTTGCTTGCCTTCTTGCTGAAGCATTCCGAATTCAATGGTAGCCTTAGCTTGTTTTGATGTAAATTTCCATGCATTGCCAATTAAGTTTTCAAGCACTATTCGTAAAAGGCCTCTATCACCATTTACTATGATGTCATCCTGTATAGTAAAACCAACCTGTCGTTCTGGTTGCGTTTCAAATAGACTATTGGAAATTTCTCTCACCACGGCACTGAGATTTACACGTTGAATAGATAACTCTATACGACTAACTCTCGACAGACTCAACATATCGTCAATGAGTTGAGACATGCGTTGTGCAGCATTGCGTACTCGATGTAAATAGTTTTGTCCCTGTTTATCAATCTGGCCCTGGTATTCTTCAAGCAGCACCTGGCTAAATCCGTCTATACCACGCAGGGGGGCGCGTAGATCGTGTGAAACAGAATAGGCAAAAGCCTCAAGTTCTTTGTTTGCAGCTTCCAACTGGGAAGTACGCTCTTTGACACGCTGTTCAAGTTCCTGGTTGAGTTGTCGGATTTCTTCTTCGGCTTGTTTGCGATCGGTAATGTCCCGGGCCAATGCCAGATTATAACCCAGTCCGTTGTATTCGAAATAATTAACACTGATTTCAACGGGATAAATCTGTCCATCTTTTTTTTTATGATGACTCTCAAAAACCATGTGTCCATGTTCAATAATAAAATTCCAATGTTCGGACCATCGTTCAAGAGGAAAATCAGGATCTAAATCGGCAACATTCAGGGTGAGCAATTCTTCGCGACTATATCCAAGAGCCCGGCAGCTTTCATCATTTACATAATGGAAACACCCTTTTTCATTTATTAAATATGCTTCGTGGTATACATTATTCAATGCAAAATTCAGTAGTTTTAGTTTTTGTTCGGCCTCCTTACGTTCTGTAATATCGCGAGAAATACCGATAATGCGGTAAATTCGACCAGCCTGGTCCCGGGCAGGGATGAGGATTGAATGAAAATAGCGTTTTCCCGTGGGTAGATTTAAAACTTTTTCTCCTTCAATTGGGTGACCTGCCTCTACACAATGACGATAACCTTCATTAACACTTTCTGCAACTTCAGGACCAACAATTTCCTCTTGGGTTTTTCCGACAGAGAAAGAGCGAGGGACTCCTGTTAGCCGTTCGAGTGCCGGGTTAACTTCAATAGTTCGAAAACGGCCATCTTCAGTAACTTCAAGCAGATATAATCCATCAAGTACATTATTGAATATTTCACGAAATCGCCATTCGCTTTCCCGCAAATCCTTTTCTGCCTGTTTGCGTTGGGTAATATCTGTTACAATTCCTTCTATGGCAATAGGGCTTCCATCTTCGCTATGCACCAGAATGTTTCGTTGGTTCAACCAACGAACCTCACCAGATTTATGGATAATTTGATATTCGTAGGTAGGGGGCATCTCACCTTTTAAAAGGTTTATCCATTGTTCTTCAAAGTAGTTGTGCCAATTGGGGTGCGATAGCTGCTGAAAAAGCTCCGGGTTGGTATAAAATTCTTCAGGATAATAACCAAACATTGAATAAGCGGCCGGGCTTACATATTCATATTTTCTGTCGGGCAACGACATTCTGTAAATAACATCACGTGCATTCTCGGCCAATCGGCGGAAGCGTTCTTCGCTTTGTCGCAACTCTTCTTCCGTTTTCTTCCTATCGGTTATATCTATAAAAGTAACAATTACCTGATTTATCACCTCCTTATCACCAAAAACCGGATCGGCATTTACCAATGTCCATATATCACCCTCATTATCAGAACGGTGAACTCCCACAGTATAATTTCTCAACTCTTGGTGGGTCGCCATCACCAAGTTTACCGGATATTCTTCAGGAGGCATAATGCTGTTATCTTCACGTAAAAAATGCCAATCTGGATCAATGGCTGTTTTTCCCAAGAGCTGGTCTTCAGTTAATCCAAGTAATTCCTGTGATTTGGTATTACATGTAATTATTTGACTATCTGCATCATGAACAACTATAGCTGCCTGAATTTTCTGAATTAATGTTCGATATTTTTTTTCACTCTCGCGAAGTGCCTGCTCCGCCTGTTTTCGCTCGGTAATGTCCAAACAGATACCAACAATAGAATCAAGTTCACCATTTTCATCGTATTTACCTTGAAAAGTGGAATAATAGTACCCGACACTATTATCAGGACGGAGGAACTTTTGTTCATAATGTCCAGGTATATGCGATTCAACAGCCTGATTGATTAATTCCTTATTTCGATTATAGTCTTCCGGCCACGGCGACAAATCAAGAATTGAATTAATCTGTGGGGTGAAGCTATCCGGATCAAGGCAAAATATTTTATATACTTCTTTTGACCATTCAACTTCACCAGTATGAACATCCCAATTCCAGAATCCCAGATGAGCCATTTCCTGGGCTTCTTCCAATTTCCTTGTACTTTCGCTTAGTGCTTCTTCGGCTTGTTTTCGTTCTGAAATATCTTGTGCTGCGCCCCAAAGACCAATAGTTTTACCTTCGGCATCTGATACTGTTTCGCCACGCACCCACATCCAACCATTACTGCCATCTTCTCTAATGGTTTTTAACACAAGCTCATATGGGATCCCGGTTTCTCTTGTTTTTGCAAGTGAAGTTGATAGTTTCTCCCAACTTTCAGGTGTAAACAACTTCATATGCTCCTTGTAAGAAGGAACAGGAAGTTTTGGGTCAAATCCATACATTTTATAGAGTTCTTCTGACCATGTAACCTGATTTGTTGAAATATCTAAATACCAACTACCAATATGCGTAATTTCCTGTGCTCTTTTTAATTCTTTTTCGCTTTTAAGCAGTTCTTTTTCAACTGTTTTTCGTTCTGTTTCGGCTTCTATAAATTCGAATGCAAATGATATATCGATTGCCATTTCATCCAGAAGTTTTATATCCTCCTTTTCGAAGAAACCAGGTTCATTTGCATATAATGTAAATACACCTATTACTTTCTTTTTTACAATTAAGGGAAAAGAAGCAGACGATTTATACCCGAGTTTTAAAGCATCGGTTCGCCAGGGCAACATACATTCGTCCGATAAAATATCATTGGCAACCTTATGTGTACCTGTTTTAACGGCAGTCCCTGTTGGCCCTGCACTTCTTAAGGTATCAGACAAATCGATATTTATTCTTTCAAGATAATTGTTGGAATTTCCATGCGAAGCAATTACATCCACTTTATTGGTAGATGTATTCACCAAGCCAATCCAGGCCATTTGGAATTTGCCATATTCAACAGCTATTCGGCACACTTCATTCATCATTTCATGAGGTTCGCGTATCCGCACTATTGCCTGGTTAATATTGCTTAGCACCGAATAAATCCGGTTTAATTTAAGAATATGGGCTTCGGCTTGTTTGCGTATTGCTAGTTCAGACTCTAACTGCAAATTAGCATGATGCAATTGAGTGGTTTGTTTATCAACCAATATTTGAAGATGGTTTTTTTGATCCAACAATAAAGTCTCTTGTTCTATTTTTTCAAGAAATATGGCCAGGAGTTGAGTAGCATTACAAATTAGGTTGTTGATTGTTGTCTCTAATTGACTATTAGTTGTAACCGAAACAAACCCATAATTTTTGCGATTTGTACAAATCTCAATGATGGTATCGCAATTAGTGGGTTTTTCAGAATGCCAAAAAAAGGAAAAATCATCGAATATATCATTCATGCTTTCAATAAAAAGTTGAATGATCTTATCTTTATTGCTCAATTGCGATAAAGTTGTAGTCAGTAGAAATAATTCCTGTGCAAGGTTTTTCATGTAATTAAATTTAATTTATTTTATTAGCCAGGTTGCCCCCCAAAGGGTTCTACATTGCTAAACTTATCCTTCTTTATTTAAAAACTGGGGAGCGTTTTTAGCCAGCCAAATGTCCGGTTCTTCATAAAATGGATTTATAGTAATCACGCCCCCATTTATAGTATAAGGATGTGTGCGCAGGACATTCATAAGTATTTCACCTGAAATTTTTAAGGTATTGTATAAACACAGGCTAATTACGGTTCTGTCCTTAACAAAATAATTCAACCGCGACTCGTAGGCAAATAAGTGCTCTACTCCCTTAATGGCTTGTAATGCCCATGCCATTTCGGCCACAGCACGCAAATTGCCTTTCCCGTCTGCCTGGGTATAATCAAAATAGCCATTTACTGCTTTATCCATGTACCAGGGATCAAAAACACCTTCGGGATAATACAGTTCCCTGGCCTTTTTTACATCCAACCGCCCGGGATTTTCTTTACTGGCAGAACAGGTTGGGCATTCGGCATGAAGGGTATGCCAAAAATGCTCTTCGGTTTGCTCGCTGTGAATAAAAATCTGCTTGTCATTGGCTGAGCAACCTTGCCCCAAATAGCCAAAAATAATTTCATCGCGTTCTTTCTCAGTTTCATAGAGACCACAAATATGTGTCCCCCAATTGCAGGAATAGTTACCTATCCCCAATTGCAATTCTTCCAGTTCTGATGTTTTAATGTGCATGAATAATCCTCCTGATTGTTTTCAACTAAATAAAGTTTTATTATCCTTTTTATAGTATAGTAAAATAAAACGTCGCCCCTTTCTCAACTTTCCCTTCGGCCCACACTTTTCCTCCATGCCTGCTAATTATCCGCTGCACAGTAGCCAGTCCGATCCCTGTTCCGGGAAACTCATCAGAGTCGTGCAAGCGTTGAAATGTCCCAAACAATTTATCGGCATATTTCATATCAAAGCCTGCCCCGTTGTCGCGAACAAAACATACATTTTGATTGCCCTGTTGAAGCGTTCCAAATTCAATAGTAGCTGCAGCATGTTTTGAAGTAAACTTCCAGGCATTGGCTAGTAAGTTTTCAAGCACTATACGTAAAAGGCCTCTATCGCCATTTGTTTTGATGTCTTCCTGGAAAATGAACTTAACCTTTCTCTCCGGTTGGTCTTCCATAAGGTTCGTGCTGATTTCACTGGCTAGTTCGCTGAGGTTTACTTCCTGAATAGACATCTCTTTCCGACTTATCCTTGACAAACTCAACATATCATCGATAAGTTGTGCCATACGCTGAGTTGCCGTGTTAATTCGTTGTAAATAGTTTCTGCTGGCATCATCAAATTTATTCTGATGTTCACTGAGCAGAATCTGGCTAAATCCATTGATACTCCGCAATGGTGTGCGTAAATCGTGCGAGACGGAATAGGAAAATGCTTCGAGCTCTTTGTTGGATTGGGACAGCTCCTCGGTACGTTTATTTAATGTGGCCTCGGTACGCTTGCGCACGGTGATTTCCGCTTCCAAAATTTTGTTGGTTTTTTGTTTAATTTTATAACCTCGATAAATTGTGATAATTAAGACTAATATTAAAACAGTTATTATACCAAGCACATAAATCCTATTTTGCTGAGTTGAAATCATAACTCCTTGTTCTTCAATGGTCTTTTGTTGTGTTTTTATCCTGGCAGTGTACTCCCTGATTGATAGAAGCTGGTCGATTAAAACTTCATCGCTCTTTTTGATCTGTTTACTTTTTTCTGATAACTCCCGTTCCCTCTGCTCAAGAAGTATGGCCTTATTTTTAAGAGTGTCCTGCTGATTTTTAACTGATTGAAAAAGTCGCTGTAATTCTGCCCTTTGGTCTTTTAATTGTTTTTGCTGAACACTGAATTCTTCTGCTTGTTTATTAATTATCTCCTGCTGCCTGGTTATTTCCCTATTTCGGCTATCAATAAGCTTTTGTAAATTACTTAAATCGTTCTCCAATTTATCCATTTCCTTTTGCATACTACGTAAACTTACCTGAGATTCTTTGTACAACTTTGCAACGTCTATTTCAGTGCCACCCAGCAGCACTACATCTGGCATTATGCTTAAATTTTGATTGATGATATTTGCTTTGTTAATTTCGAATTGGATTTTTTTATCTTCCTTCTCTATAAAATTGATCATGATTAACCGCTTATCAGCATAACCATTGCTGATAAGCAGAATATTTTTACCTTCAATTTTATCAAAAATGCCGGGCAGCAGTTCCTCATTTTCTTTACTTAAAAATATTAATTGAAATTGTTCAGGAGAAGCCAAAGATTCTGAAGCCGTTATCTCGATTGGTTTGTTTCTTAGAGTTTTAATTCTGGCTAACTTCCTGAACTCATCAATTATTTTTTGATCGCTGCTTAAAATCAGGAAGTGAAATTCCGGAATGTTTTCTTCATTTTCCCATTGCATGTTTTTGGTTAAGTTATAAACATAAGCTCCTATCAATTCATGTCTCTGGTATTCCTGTGCATAAAGGCTGCAGGATACGAATTGTATGAAAAATAATAGCAGGAGGACATTCCTGTTAATTATCTGAGAATGGGATATTTTTAATTTTTTAATCATTAAACCTAATAAAAATGTAATTCTTTAAAATTATGCTAAATTGTGCCAATAAGAAACTCTTCTTTTCCCCTCGCTCACCCCTTTGATTATTCTCTAGGTTCATGAGACCGTTTCGCTTAGCCCCCTTAAGCTGAAAACTCAACACACTGTGTATGAGAAGTATCCGCTTTAGGTGACGTAGAGGTAAGGGAAAGCTATCTTTAAATTTCATGAGTTCTCTTACAATCACTATTGTCAGTTATCTACATCTTATCCTTTAAAATTGAATGGATCCACCTATAACAAAACTTCTCCCTTCTTCTAAAAAACGGCTGGGGTTCGATCCCCTGACATCAGGATATAAGTTTTCGGTGTCAAACAAATTATAGATGGAAAATGCAATATCAAATTGAGGGAATTTGGAGAATTTTATTTGTTGCGCAAGTAATGTCATATTGAAGGATTTATATTCCGGAATGGTAATAATAATTTCATTCAAATCCTCATCCAATGCATAGCCCTTTATTTTATCTGTGTACTTTCCCTGAAAGCTAAGGGACAATTTTTCAGTTATGTTATAAATTGAACCAAATCCAATTTTATTTTTGGCAATTTCCATGAAGTTCGGATCATCCGGATTATGCTCGTAATTGTACCAGATATTTCCGCGAAATTTGCCATACTTCCATTTAATCAATCCCTCAAATCCTTCTACTGTTTTAGAACCTTGGTTAACAAGAATGTCTTCTATAGTTGGTGCTTCCTCAATAATCCTAGAAGCGTGGTTTTGAAAATAAACAAGTTGTACTGCAATATCTTTCAACGGATTAAAATATAGTGATAGTTCCCCGGTTTTCATTTCAGCCGGTTTTAAATCCGGGCTTTCAGTGAACTCATACATAGTGGGTTCTCGGAATGCTTCACCATAAAGTGCTTTTATTGAGAGGCTTTTTATTGGTTGAAAATAAATGCCGCCCCTTAAATTGGTTATACTCCCGTAAATGTTATGATGGTCGTATCTACCGCCCAAAGTTACTTGAAGTTTGTCCTTGAAAAAAGAGTGTTGATCTTGCAGGTAAAAGTATGTCTTGTTTTGATCCAAGTATGGCCTCAAATTAGAAAAATATCCCTTGGGCGGATAGTAATATCTGCCCACAACCGGATTACCCAAAGTGCTGTCGGTGCTGCTCAAACCTGTAAAAGCTGGTTCGCCAATATTTACATTATAATAACCAAATCCTGCAATTAGATAATTGGGGATACTTTTTGGTGTAATGTCGAATTGAGCATTTATGGTGTGCGATTTACACCCTTCAATATTAAACACTGCAAGAAAAGGCGGGTTATTACCTTGGTCAACCCGGTCTTGAAAACGGACCAAATCATTTTCATCTACACGAAATGCATCAATTGTTAATTTTATTGGAACGGAATTGAATTCATTAGTAAATTTTAAATAAGTCAAGGTTTGTTCAGAAATATATCCAAAATTAGTAAAAGAAATTTCAGGACTCTCAATCCCTCCACCATCTTCGTCTCGTAAAAAATAAATACCTGCAGTGACATTAGTTTTATTATCGATAGAATAAGCCAAATCGACATTTGTATTATAGGCCCTGTTATCGTCACGATAAGGATTCCCATTTTCAAGCATTTCGATTCTTAACTGACGATTATCAAACGTATACCGCTCGCTTTTTACAAAATCGGTAAAGTCAGGTCCCTTCTGGTCAAAAATGGTTCCGCTAAAAGTAACACCCAGATTCTTTTTTTTAATAATTGAATTAAAACTAAATTGTTTACTATCAAATAACTTATCCAAACTTCCCAAGGTGATAGAAATATCTGAACACTCTTCAGTGTTATTGCTGTTTTTTGTAATAATATTAATTACTCCAGTAAAAGCATCTGCCCCATATAAAGCTGAAGCTGGTCCCTGGATTATTTCGATCTGCTTCACATTGGTTAAAGTGAATTGAGATGCAATATATGATTCACCAGACCATAACTTATTTACGTGGCGACCATTGATAAGTAGTTTTGTTTGCGACCAGTTTTCTGCAAAGCCCCTCTGCCCTCCCTGTAGGTTGGAATGCGCATTAACGTATTCAATTCCCGGAAGATTCTGTAAAACATCTTTCAGGTCGCGATAACCGTATTGCTTAATATCTTCTTCGGTAATTACATAGATTGTGGCCGGAGCTTCGGACAATTTTTGCTCCCTATTAGAAGCAGAAACAACATTGACATTCCACAATTCTTCAAGAGAAAGGCCATACAGTGTCGTATCCTGGCCCATAAGGCTGGCAGAGATAAGCGACAGTAGAAAAGCCAAACAACTGTTTACGAATTTTAAAAAATCATGTTGAATTTTCATTTGACACCTCCTTTATTATTTTTTTAAAAAATTAAAAATCAAAAAAATGGTTATAATAGAATTCAAGGTATTGTAAAATAAAATGTGGCACCCTTATCCACTTCTCCTTCAGCCCAAACTTTTCCACCTTGTCGGTGTATAATACGCTGTATAGTTGCCAAACCTATACCTGTTCCTTCAAATTCATCAACCGTGTGCAAGCGTTGAAAAGCTCCAAATAGCTTATCAGCATATTTCATATCAAAACCGGCCCCATTGTCACGAATAAAATACACTGGTTTGTCAGCCTTCAAAAACATTCCAAATTCAATTATTGCAGTTGCTCGTTTTGAACTAAATTTGAAGGCATTCCCCAAAAGATTTTCCAACACAATTCGCAATAGTCTTCCATCTGCATTAGCAATCAGATTATCCTGTATATTAAATTTTACTTCTCGTTTAGGATCAGAATCATGCAGTTCATTTACAATTTCATTTGCAATTTCACTCATATTTACTTGCGTAATATTCATTTCACTCTGTGTAACTTTTGATAATTTCAACATATCATTAATAAGCAAGGACATATGTTGTGTTGAATTATGTATACGATGCAAATAGTCTTTTCCTGTTTCATCCAATTTTTTCGTGTATTCATCAAGCAATATCTGACTAAATCCATTAATGCCGCGAAGAGGGGCCCGTAAATCGTGTGAAACAGAGTATGAGAAAGCTTCGAGTTCTTTATTTGCTGCCTGTAATTGTATGGTGCGTTCAGCAACCTTTTTTTCCAGATTTTGATTGTGTTTCTTTATATTTTTTACCCTGAACACAAATATAGAATAGGTCAGTGACAGTGCCAGCAAAATA
>JBNKPU010000105.1:0-34008 GCA_050295515.1 Bacteroidales bacterium
CTATGAATTTCACTTATAAATACCGATTTTCTGCGTCATATTTGCTTACCATAGCCCGCTATGCTTTCGCAAACATTCCTTGAAACTCAATATTTATAAGCGATTTGAGCCATTAATTTTATATCGAACTCAGGTTACTAGTGATTAAGAACATCTTTTTGCAAGGAGTGAAAACCGACGTTTGGAATGACGGATATCACCTAATTTCATCCAACAAGTTTGGGACAGTGCCGTAAAATCAATCGAAACCAATTCAAACTAAATATTATGAAAAAATTTGCTGTAATTCTACTAGGCATGATATTTTCGACATTAGTAGTTAGTGGAACTGATCATCTGCCAAAATCCCAAGCCTTGTACATTTACAATTTTTTGAAATATATTGAATGGCCTGATGATGATGTAAAAAAGGAGTATGTTATAGGTGTTATTGGAGATGCTGAGGTTGCCCGGGAATTAAAGACCCTGACCAATGGTAGAAATGTTAGTAGTAAAAGCATCAGGATCCTAAGCTCTACAAATCGAACCGAACTAAGCAAGTGTCAGATAATCTTTATCCCAAAAGAACGTACTAGTTATTTAACTAGCTTAAGCAGCGAAGTAAAGGGTTCCGGTTGTTTGACTGTTTTCGAAAACACCACACAGGAAAGCTCTAGCGCCTCAATAGATCTCTTTTCGAGCGATGGAAAACTAGTCTATCGTATAAATCATGAAATAGCCAGGGCACAAAACATTATTATCAGCCAAGTCTTGATTAACATGGCATCTCTTTAGCAAAAAAACTTCTGAATTAAAACAAGTGCCCCGTAAGACTATTACTCTTGCGGGGCATTTTTTCTTAAGCAAATCCACTTATACACTTGCAAGTGCTATTTAAATACAAGCCAAACAGTTTGATAAGGCTCCATGACAATACTTTCAATGTAAATCTCTAATCCAGAGATCAAATCGAGATATTGCGTATTGGCCAGCTTACTGCCAGGGTGTATTTTTATAGCTTTTGAGCTTATATTTGAGATTGATATCAACTCTCCATTATTCCTGGAGACACAAAACAGCTTACTTCCCAGATCTATGATCTGCTGATTACAATTAGGATGGAAACTTTTGTTCGACTTCCTTAGTTTAATACGTTTCTTTAGTTCATTCAACACATATTGATGTTCAGTTTCTGACTCCAACAGACCAACAAGTTCTTGATAATCCCATTTCTTTCGATTGATTGTCCGGTTCATGCCGGTTTTTTCAACACCTTCGATATAATTATGTGTAGCCACTAAACTATGCAGATAAAATGCCGGCACGCCTTTCATGGTCATCATAATGGTCTGCGAACAAATAAATCTGTCATTTTGATATTTATCTGCTCCGCTGTGTATCCCTTTCATCGAATCAAAATAGGCTATATTAATCTCATAAGGACTATCAGAACCATCACTGTTTCTTCTTGTGCTTATACGAGCACCATTATTCTTCATGCCCTCAATTAACCTGCTGAAATCATCTTGGGGCAATAATCCTTCCAAAGGCCTCACTCCAATACCATCGTGCGAGGCAGTAAAATTGAAAAAAGTATTAGTTTCAGGCAGATCAGGAATAGAGTTTGCCCATTTGCTTAAGTAGGTCGAATCTTCGGTAAAAAAAGTATTCAATAAAAGTGGCGGCAGACTAAACTGATAGACCATGTGAGCTTCATCATTGGTTCCAAAATAGCTTAAGTTTTCCTTATTTGGAACATTCGTCTCGGTAAGCAAAATTAGTGAGTGGCTTAAATAATCTGTAATATCCCTGAGCAATTTAACAAACTCATGTGTTTGTGGCAGGTGCAAGCAACTGGTCCCTTTCTCCTTCCATAGAAAAGCAATAGCATCCAAACGAATCATTGAGGCTCCCTGTTCGAGGTAATACAAAAAGACATCGACCATTTCTGCCAACAATGCGGGACTGCTAAAATCTAAATCAATCTGATCGGCGCTAAAAGTCGTCCATACATGTTTAAGTCCATGAACAGTTTCTGCAGGAGTTAGCAAAGGCAAACTTCGTGGCCTTACGACCCGGCTATAATCTTCATTGGGATCAGCCTCTATAAAAAATCCCTTTCCAGGGTCTTGCCCTTTTAAGTAATTTTGGAACCAAACACTATGTTGAGAAACATGGTTGATTACTAGATCAAACATCAGTTTAAACCTAGTTGATAGTTTCTGAATATCACTCCAGTCACCAAGCTCAGGATCAACCATTTTGTAGTCTATTACTGAGAACCCATCATCTGAACTGTAAGGGAAGAAAGGCAATATGTGCACATAAGAAAGTTCATCTTTAAGATATTCTTCTAAGAACTTTTGCAATGTGTTTAGGGGTTTCCGACCTGGACTTTTAATGCTGTCTCCATAAGTAATCAACACAATATCCGATTCATCCCACCTTAAACTATTATCTGAAATAGATTGTTTTGTCCTTTCTACAGCATGGGCAATCTTGTCTATGATTTCAGAACCATATTGTCCACCATAGATAAAGTCCAGCCTTTTTTGTATATCATTCTTTAAATCCATAACGCCCCATAGTATGAATTACACAATAAGCTACATAAACACCTGATATATTATGCATTATCAACTTCAACCGCCTCAAGTAGACGCCCATAGAAATCAGGTATTGCACTAATTACCCTTTTCCAACTAGGAATTGTTGGCACTTGCATTGGATTGTCCAAAAACATTAACCCTGCATGATACACATTTGCTGCAAACAAGTCTATTGTCTGCTCTTCGAGATGCCGGTCAAGGGTTAAACCATTAATTACCGCATCGGCCCAATATTGGTCAAGAAAATCAAGTGCAACCCTATAATAGGTAGCTTTAATAGACCTGACCAATCCTTTAGAAAATACAGCTCCATTTGTGGCCAGTTTTGCAAAAATAGCCCTGGATATCTCAATGCTCATCTTCGAAAGACCAGAAGATGGGTCCTCCTCTGACAAAGCCTGGTGCTTATGGTCATATCTGTCTGCTATATCTACCTGGCAAATACGGCCAATGGCATTGTTACGCATGATCTCTGACAAAATTCCAATCTCTAAACTCCAGTCGCTTGGTACCCTGATTGTTTTTGTTACATCTGCACGCATGGAGAATTCTCCTGCAAGTGGGTATCTAAAACTATCGAGGTATTCAATAAACATATCATTCCCAAAGAATTTTCTGAGGGTCCTTAATAAAGGAGTAATAAGCAGGCGTACAACCCTTCCGTTCAGTTTTCTGTCATCTGAACGATAGTAATACCCCTTACAAAACTTGTAATTAAATGTTGGATCAACCACCGGATAAAATAGCCGGGCCAACAAGTGCCTCGAATAGGTCACAATATCGCAATCGTGCAAGGCCACAGCTTCTGACCGCCCTGATGCATTAAAGTAGCCAAAGCAGTACCAGGCATTCCGTCCCTTTCCCATTTCTCTTGGAGCAATACCTTTATCGATCAATAATTTATCAAGTCCCCTTAAACGAGGACCATCGTTCCACAATATCCTATGGTGTTGAGGTAAGCGTGCAAAATAATCTTTTGCTTTTTTAAATTCATCCTCAGTGGCTTTATCAAGGCCGATAATTATTTCTTCAAGGTAAGGTACTTTCACCAACTCATCAATGATACCCGATAATGCAGGTCCTTCCAGCTCTGAATAAAGACTTGGAAGTATTAATGACATGGGCCTTTTTTTTGAGAAATGTATGAGTTTCCTTTCCAGTTCCTCATAAGGCCTCTTTCGAAGATTATGCAATGTGGTTACAGTACCATTTTGATAGAAGTCACCCATAGTTGGCTATATTTAGTGTTAATTTATTCAATATTTAAGATCCTCGTAAACATCTTCATAATCAAAGGCTTTAATTTTTCGGCAATAATCTGGTGCCCCAGTTTAGTACTTAATACCTTTAGATTGTGATATACATTTTCATTCCGGGCTTTCTGGTTGGTCAACAATTTGTAGGATTCATCAACAACCTCATCTGTTATTATACATTTATCAACAGAGGGGAACTCAAATCCTAACTGCTCAATATCAGATTTATAAATATCGTATTTATTTATAATAACTGGAAGTCCAAAAGACACCATTTCCAACAAGTTATTCCCAAACCCTTCTACTTCGCTAAAGTATGTGCCCATTCCACCATAGGATGCCACTATTGCCGGTATCTCATAAAAATTATAATACTTTTTATCTACGATAATGTCGCGGTGTGACAGGATTCGATGCTCTCCAAAAATCATCACTACCTGGGAGTCTGGATTTTCTTTTTGCTTTTGCTTGTAATATTCGAGCAGAAAATTCCTGTAATCAGCTTGTTCGTCACCTGAATGGCCACTAATTAGTAATACAACACACTTTTTTTTGCCATCCTTTTTATACCTTTCTTCAAGTCTGTAAGCAAAATCGAGAGCCACCTCTATTTTCTTTCTGGGCACTACCCTGGTATGCTGGAGCAATATTACCGTATCTTCAATGGAAAAATTTCTTTTCTCGATTTCGCAAATCAGTCCTATATCAGTTAAGAAAGTATCGTTGTAATTATCACTTGGTGGGGAAATAAAATCTCCATTCTTCCATTCTTGTTTTTCCCAGTCCCAATCAATACTACTTGTATTGGGCACAACAATAGTCCTGTTTTTAAAGAATTTATCCACTCTTGAATAATTCAGCGAATGAAAGAGTTTTTCAGCCAACTCAGGCTGGTATTTATTGATAAAAGCTATGCCATCTATCTCGATACCCGGCAAATATTTCAAATATTTCTTAATGATTGGGTTAGGATTGGAAAACTGTTCTCTTTCAAAATAGGAGTCGTGCCACCAGGCCATAACCTTAGGCCATACAATACCTTGATCGCGCAGCTCTTCGATATAATACCCCAGGCCAACAGCGGTCAAGAAATTATACGGATGCGAAGTATTATGCGCAATAATCAGGTCGATATTGTTTTTGTGTACCCATTCGGCAATAATATTTTTAGCTTCAACTGCTTTTTTATGGATCAATTCGTCAAAACCTTCGGGCAGCTCACCACAGAAGTTTTTAATGATTGTTTTGTGTATCTCATTTTTATGCCAGAAAATATCATTTGTTTCTGCATTAAACCTGGGGGAAGTATGAGCTGCTAGAAAGAAAATGCTTCCCAACTCTATGTTCATGTCCTTAACCATTGCATGAACAGTCTGATCAATAACAATTGACACTCCATCGTTTTTACCGATTAGGGAGTGGATAATGCCTATATTTAAATGCGAAATATTCATGTACTTAAAATTCCTTTTAGTTGTTTTAATTCCGTTATAATAAAATCAGGGTTCAGATCTTTTACCCTGCTGTCATCGCTACGCATCCTCAATGATCTTCGGTCCCCGGCAAACAGGGCTGTCTTAAATCCGCACTGATTACTGGCATATATATCTTTGAGCATATCGTTACCAACAAAAAGCACCTCCTCCGGTTTTATTCCGTATTTTTTTTCAAAAACAGGTACCAGCTCTTTAAATAATCCGACATCAGGTTTTCCCCTTCCCAGTCTGTATGAAAATACAGTTAGGTCAGGATCAAAATTCCTGATTTTCTCTTCCAATGGTACACCTGCCCCCAAGTAATAATTCATTAATACCGGAGTATAAAATTGCGCATTGGAGACTATCCCCAATGGCAGTTGTTTTTGTTTTAAAAATTCTATGATATTTTTCATTCCCGGCATAGGGAAAACCTTATTGCTCAGAAACTCGAATGTACATGTCATTCTCATTATGTTGGCGTCTCCGTTAAAAGCTATAAGGTTTTTTCTCCGGGCATGCAACATAACAATTTCCCAAATACTCAAAATATCAATTTCAGGATATGGAATATCATTCTTTTTCGCCTCCCGATGGCAAATTTCTATAGTATATTTAAAATCATGTAAAATATGCTGTAAGGTCCTGCGATCATGGTTTACCAGAATAATATTGCTAGCATCAAATGCTCTTTGAAGATTGTCTATTGTCATCTCTGCCTGGTCCACATCACCCGAAGACGACACTAATAATGTTCCATAAATATCAAACACAACAGCTTTTATTCCGGCATCATAATGAAACTTGGGAGTCACTCCGGTTGTCATCGGTTCTAACTCAGGTAAACTTTCAATTAAAGATTCGATATATTTCATTCAATCTAACTGTATATTTAGCTAATGAAAACTCTTTCAAAATTACCTCTTTATTTCTTTTGATCAATGCTTCCGCTGGAAGATTAAGCAAATTATGCAAAAAAGTGTTTTGTTTAAAAATGTTCCTTTGCTTAGCCCTGTCATTAATATATTCATTTAGAACATTCATTTGGGCTTCTGGGTTCAATTCGTGTAGCTCTTTATTGTCAATAATTAAAAGTTTATCATATAGCAAAGGAAATTCAACTCCAGAAGATTTTAAGTCCTCCGTTACCATTTGAATATCTCTGCCAATAACAGGCGTATTAAGCAACCATGGCTCCATATAGACCATTCCAAAACCTTCCTGAATGCTTGTTGTTATGCAGGCATCTGCTGATCGAATCAATTTTTCAAAATCGACTTTTTGTCCTGCCTCCCAACTAATTTTTATTCCACTTTTGCTACAAAATTCCTTCCAGCTTTCATAGTACGCAATTTCAACAGGATTTTTAGGCGGTTGGGTAACTATCCAGTTTGCCCTATCTCCGAACAAGATTGCCAACAATATAAATTCTCCAATATTTTTGCGCCTTATTACACGAACAGGATAAACAATGTTAAGTTTATGTGCATCTAGATCCAGTTCTGTACAGATCTCCAGTCTGTCCTTAATAGGATCATAATTTTTACTGGATTCATGAAACACTACCGGATTGGGGAGTAAATGGCAATGGTCATCTGGCACATATTTCCCTTTAACTCGATGAAGGTCATGACTGTTTAAAGTTGCTATATGGTAGTTGCTTACTTGAGGGTAAAGTATCTCTGAAATTGGTTTTGAAGACAATTTATTGAATACTTCCTCTATAAACTTGTAATTAGTAGGCCTATCTTCGGCAAAATCATGTGCATGGTTTATAACTGAAAATCCTTCAGATGCCATTTCTGACACAACAAGCGTAAGTATAGGATTCTTCCCAAGATTAAGGTTATGAAAATGCAATATTCCATCTGTAGAACAAATCTCCCTTAACCGTTTCTTAATGTAATTATACTTGCTTTCAATATCTTCTGAATCTGTCAAATAATTGAAAGCATCATCCACTACAATATTAACATTCTTTCTATCAAAAAAGCTTCTATCCTCACATCCTCCGGTAATCACAGTTATTGAATTAATAGAGTCAGAGTTCTTTAATCCTTCGACCTGTGATTCAATGATGCGTGTCACTCCTCCCGGATTCAAATGATAATGGAAAATATATAAATTCATAGCAAGTTCTTACTATTAGTATTATTTCAATGAGAGGTAAAGATATCCTATCTGAAGTATTTCTGTTCTTTTTTATTCAACCAGATTTGCCCAAAATCATTTTTTAATCCCAAAGCCTGCTTAATGTTCAAACTTCTGTTTAATTTATGAATTTAGTGTATAAACAAAAAATTCATTGATAAATCCCTCAGTATATATTAAAAAAAATTGTTTAAAAAGAATTGCTTTTTAACTGCGTTAATCTCTCAACGAATAGAGCCTTCATAACTCTCAAATTAACAATCGATTATCATTGTGTTTTACACATAAAAAAAGGGTGTCAAGTAGCTTAATTCCTCTTGTTTTTATTTAGACTGTATAAATATTATTAAAAATTTAAAACATCCTTTAAAAAAAAAACGTAAGCATTTGATATCAAAAAAACTTAAAAAAAAATTTTTTATGAAACTATTAGTCAACCTTGGCAGCTTAGCTGCAGTTATTATGTTATTGGCCGCATGCGGTGAAGTTGAAGTTCCCAACAAATATTTCGAGATGGATGGCGAACGATACGAACTTGGTATTGGACAAATATACGATAGGGGCACCGATGCAGACATTACATATCGTAATTACGATTTGGGTTTTGCCACATCAGCTTCCAATCCAAGAAATTACATCTCATTTGAACTTTTTTCGAACAGCACAACCCGCATTGAAGAAGGCTCTTACACTTATAAATATTGGGCAGAAAAGGGTGAAATTTCGTCGATTGTTATTGGCACAGGCATATCCTACGACAATTCAGGTGAAGCA
Organism: Bacteroidales bacterium; assembly: GCA_050295515.1. Lineage (GTDB taxonomy): Bacteria > Bacteroidota > Bacteroidia > Bacteroidales > UBA10428 > UBA10428. The sequence continues at coordinate 8,245 of JBNKPU010000105.1, forward strand.
ATTGCAGGAACCCGCTATTCTGAATCTAATTCAGACTTTGAAGGAACCGTTACAGTTTCTAAAAAGAATGATAACTATTCTTTTGTTTTTGACATTACAATTACTAGGGATAGTGAATCGCACACCATAACAGGTGAATTCAACGAAGTATTATCAGAAGGTTACTTCAATTATTAGAACATCAAATCTCATTAAATAAAATAAAAAGGTTATGAAAAAAATAAGTTTATTAGTAGCTGTTGCTGCTTTTATTTTCAGCTCAATTTCCCATGCACAAAAAATTGACAGGGAAACAATTGGAACATATGAATACACACAGCCTCCAATTAACACTGCACTTGTACCTTATTCAACTTATAAAGTTGAAGGCAAAGGAATGAATGCCGATGCATACAGAAGGGATATAATAGTAAACCAAACTTACCTGAACGGTTTTGAAAAGTTAGGTGAAGGTTCCGATGCAGACCTTAGGGTTGTTGTTGAAGAATACCCAGTTACTTATACAGAGTCAGAAAGAGAAGAAAAAACCAATAAAACTAAGGTAGACGGTGTTGAAAAATCTTACAAAACATATTGGTATACTTGTTCTGCCAGTTATAAATATGTCATGAAAGTTTTTGCCAAATCTGGTGAAAAAATTTATCAGAAAGAAGTAAGTGGTTCCGAAGCAATTTCTGGATCTGAAAATAAGAATACCAGCGAAGCCTACAAATCTTTTAAAGCTACGAAAGGTAAATACCACAAAGATATAACTTCTAATAAGATTAACTCACTTGTAAGCACAGTTAATGATCAGGTAGGTTTTCCAAAAAAATCGGCTAGCCTGAGAACCGGAACTGTCAAAGCAAAAAAGTTCAAATACGATGATTTTTATAAAGGATTTGATGAACTAAAAAAAGGCTTTGAAGCAGTAAAAGATAATGAAGAAAATATCGAAGCTGCATCTGCTTCTTTAAATGAAGCAATTTCAGTCTTTGAAGAAGTACTAAAAGAATCTGATATTGAAAATAAAAAAGCTCGGGTGAATAAGAATGTCACCATGCTATGCTATGCCAATATAGGTATCAGCTATTTCTTAATGAAAGATTATGCCAAGGCAGCTGAATATTCAACTAAAGCAACAGAATTAGCTAAAATGTTTGGTTGCAATGCTTCTATAAAGAGCAAATCAGAAGATCTGATAAAAAGGGTTGCTGCATTCGAGGAAGTTACAGCTTCTAAATAAAAAAAGCAGCTTATTGCCTAATTTCAAATTCTTTAAAATTATATGAATTAAAGCAGGTTAAAAATTAACCTGCTTTTTTTATTTAAAGAAAAAGCATCATTAATTATCAATAAATTTTGTCTTTACCCATTATTAAGACGCTCAAAATCCATTGGTGTTAAAAGCCTTTGATATTTACTATAATTCCGGATTTTTTCAATAACTTTATTTATATCATAAACTAAATTAATCATACTCCGTATATATAAATGATATAAACAGTTCATAGTGACAAAATTTGAAACATATGAAAAAAGTATTGATTGTTTCACAAATCCTGGTACTAGTTTTAGCATTTAATTCATGTGAAATTGAGAAACCTCCAAGGTATTTCGAAATCAATGGTACTAAGCATAACCTAAATATTGCATTTATGGACGACTGGGGTCCAGAAGGTGACCTGAGTTTCCGGTGGTGGGCAGTTTCTTTAAGATCGGAAGAGTTGATGCCGGAAAATTATATCACTTTTCTACTGGGATCGTATGAAAATACAGGAGACTACTTAACAGAAGGGTCTTACGAATATGATTATTTAGGCGGTAAAGGATTTTTCTCGGACATTTCTGTTGGATATGATATTGGGTATGATTCGAAAGGCTATCCGGTAGGCAACTTACTTAACAGTGAATATGCCGATTTTTCTGGTTATATTGATATTAACCGTGATGGAACTAAATACTTTTTCAATATAGACCTACAGGTAGAGTATCAAGGTGAAATAATTAATGTCCTGGGAGAATATGAGGGCAGACTGACCATGGATGCCGGTGTTGTTGATATAACAACCTATTGACAATAATGCATTACCGTGTTAGGGCTACATAATCTTTAATCAGTATCTTAAGAAAATTGATATCCCGGCTGGCCGGTTTAACATCCAAAACTTTCTCTAAATGTGAGATTGTATCCTCCAACAGGCTTCTGTTTGCAGGTCCATAATCATGACCTATTCGGTCGATAACTTCCTTTATAACAATCATGTCTGATTCAGATAGCGAGTTTACTTCGGGATACTGGGGTTCATAATCCTTTAAAGCATCAAGTCCAAGAACCTGACTGAGCGTTAACCTGTCTGTTTTTGAAATTTTAATTACCGTGGTATCTGCTAAAAAGTCTCCAATTCTTTGATTCCGTGGAGAAGACGAAATCGTTATAACAGCCATAATCCCAGATGTGGCTGCAATATCCACCAACCTGAAACTCCAACGTAAAAAATAGTCATAAACACTTACTGGCTCATTATTGATCTTAACGACTCTCAAACCCATGGCATGCTTGCCCAATGAAACACCTCCAAATAGTATTTCACAGAGAAGATGGTAGGTTAAAAAAAGTGGCATTACAATAATCAAACTGGCGGTATTCTGGTATTGGTTGGGCAAAATAGCTGCTATTATCAGATATAAAATGAGAATGCTCACTCCCAAGGAAATAAAGTCGATTAACCAGGCCAATGCTCTTTCAAGAACTGTAGCGGCTTTATAGTCGATAACCACATTTTGTGTTGTTGTAATATCTATTCTTTTGGCCATATAATTAGGATAATGCTATTCTTATTTCGTTCGTGAAAATAAAATTATTATTTTAAACCCGGAAATTCATGTTAAAGATTTGGCATGTGCTAAGGCGTTAATCTAATGAAAGAAACTGGATTTATAAAACACAACATAAAAAAGTGGACTGCCTACGAAGCGGAGATTAATAAAAAGAAAAAGGATCCTGACCAAATCAGTAAGCTGTTTATCCAGATTACTGATGACCTTGCTTATGCACAAACCTTCTATAACAACCGTTCTGTAAGGGTCTATCTCAATGGAATAGCTCAACTTTTATTTAACGATATTAACAAGAGCAAAAGATTTAGGTTTAAAGCTTTTATCGATTTCTGGAAAATTGAGCTTCCTGTTATCCTGTACAAGGCCCGCTTTGAGCTCTTGTTTTCTTTTTTAATCTTTAGTACGTTTATGGGCATAGGAGTCTTGTCGTCCATCTACCAGCCCGAATTTGCCCGTACAATCCTCGGAGATAACTATGTAGACATGACATTGGCAAATATTGAAAAAAATGATCCAATGGCTGTTTATAAAAAGGCCAATGAGATTGACATGTTTCTGGCCATTACTATTAATAATATTAAAGTTGCATTCATCACTTTTGTATTCGGAATTTTCTTTGGGATCGGAACACTTCTTAGCCTACTTCGTAACGGGATTATGGTGGGCACCTTCCAGTACTTCTTTATTGATAGGGGATTGTTCAGAGAATCTTTTTTAACAATTTGGCAACATGGCTCTCTAGAAATTTCAGCAATCGTAATTGCCGGAGCTGCTGGATTTACTATTGGTCGGGGACTTATAATACCGGGATCCTATACACGCTTTCAATCGCTTCGCATAACTGCAAAAAGGGGGTTGAAAATAATGCTTGGGCTTATTCCGGTATTTATTATGGCCGGATTTATAGAAGGATATTTTACTCGACATACCGAAGCCAACGACCTAATACGGTTAACAACAATAGTACTTTCTTTTGGTTTTGTTCTTTTCTATTTTGTATTCTACCCCAGGGCTGTTGCCAGAAAATTTCCAGAACATCTTGATATTGTTGAAGAAATAAGTTCTTCTGGAAATGACATGCCAAATTTGACCAAAATACTGAGTAGTGAACTTCTCTTCGGTGGCACCCTTAAGATTATTAAAGAACTGATGCCTAAAAGATTCCTGATCACCTTACTTACTTCTGCTATTGGAGGGTTATTTATTAGTTTGGGGTATACTTTCTTTCTTCCCAATTTTACTGGCAACCTCATCGACAATGAATCATTAACAGGACTCTTCAACTACCCTGACAATTCATATATGTTTGGATTAAATAGTGCCATTTTAACGCTTGTATTATATACAGGTATTCTGCATTTTCAATCAATTGCAGAAAAAAGAATGAACGAAAATAAAATAAGGACTGGGAGAGTCAAGCACTTTATAAATAGCCTCCTTATCGGGATGCTTCTCAATTTACCTTTCTTTATAGGGCTGGGATGGGGTATATTTTTCTTTATAGTCTTATTGCCTCTCCTAATCAATATTCTAAAAACATCTTATAAGCAGAATATATTTTTCTTGCAAGGTATTGGACCAGGACTTAAATTAATAAACAAAAGTTTTGGTAAATTTCTACTATTAAACCTGGAGTTCATATTTTTAGGCACCCTACTAATGATCATTATAAGTCCTTTAACCCTTGGAGGATTATTTGATTTCATTCAATGGAACTTTTGGCTGGAAGAAACCTATGCTGATATGACAATTAATTTTTTGCTTGTATTTGTCTTTTTTGCAGTTTCACTATTTGCAATCAATTTTATTGTTGTGGCCAATAGCCTGATTTATTATTCCATGATGGAAAAAAGCACAGGCTATTACCTGAGGCAAAGAATTAAAAACATTGGAACCAAGAATACACTAAGAGGCTATGAGATTGAAAATTAAGGCGATTATACTGTTGTTGTTTTTTAATGTGATATCTATAGGATATGAGCCTCTTTGTGCCAGCAGCCAGCAAAAAAACAATAGTCCCCTGCTAGATCAGGAAGAATGGAAAAAACTTGCTGATGATATAGATTATACCGAGAATTATAAGACATGGTCACCTAAAAACAAGGACCCAAAAGTGTTTAAACGTCAAAGAAGTAAAATGACTTTTAATGGCATTGGCCTTGTTCGAATTATTCTGTACATAATAATAATTGGAGTATTGGTTGTTGTGCTCTATTTAATCCTTAAAAATTTCTTGAACTTCTTTGATGAGAGGGTTCCATCAAGTGACCTTAAAAATATTGTGGAAAACCTGGAAGAAAATATTCATGAGGCTGATTTCGAAACCTTATTGGCCAATGCCCTGACAAACAAGGAATTCAAATTGGCTGTTAGAATCCTTTATCTAAAAACCATAAAACAATTGGCCGATAAAGAAATTATTAAATGGAAAAAAGAAAAGACCAACGGCCATTATATCAGGGAAATTGCATCACCAAAAACAAGCAGTATGTTTTCTTTTCTGACGCTGGCCTATGAGAATGCCTGGTTTAGCACATATCAGGTGGATAAGGAAAAGTACAATAAACTATCAAGGCATTTTAATGACTTTATAAATCAATTGAATTGAAAAGAAGTAACATTGTTATAATATCAATTGTTAGCCTGGTAGTATTGCTGTTTTTAGGCGCACTTTACCTGAGAAAACAATATATGCCAAAATACAGGTGGTGGCCTTCTTACCGTAATAGTAAGGAGCAACCCTATGATAGTAAAATGCTTTTTACTCTTCTGAAAAAAAGCATGCCTAAAGGAAGCTTTTTTGAAGTCAAAAACAGATTACCGGAAGAGATTGATCCTGAAATAAAGAACAGCATGGTCTTTTTTATAGGGAACAATGCCTATCATGATACCGCAACTGTTGTGTTTCTAAAAAAATACCTCAACAATGGCAATTCAATATTTATTGCTTCAAGTAACATCCCGGGCAATCTCATCCATAACCTATGGGACAAAGACTCCCTGTTAATGCAACGGTCTTATTATGATTCAGTTGTACAAACCAAGTTTGTAAAAACCCCCTCCAAAACTTATAATTTCCATTATCAATTCGGGAAATTCAAACAACAGGTGCCATGGACTTACATCATACCTAAAGAGAAAGATTATGTCTACCAGACAGCTCCTTTTAAAGAACTTTCGCACCTTGACAGTGCCAGGTGCAATTTCATCAGGCTGAGGTATGGAAAAGGTGCAGTATACTATTTTTCTACCCCAATTTTGCTTACTAATTATTACCTGGACTCAAAACAAGGATACGATTTTGCTACCCAACTATTTGCTGAAACAGGTAATCCTGAAACCATATACTGGGATTCCTTTAGCCATTTCTATTACTTCGATAATTATAGCCAGAAAGCAAAAAATCCCATTGAATTCATTATCGAAAACAAAGAACTGAGGTGGGCCTGGTACGTGGCTATTGTGGGTCTTGTCCTTTTTATTATCTTCAGGCTCAAACGCCGTCAAGCACCAATTCCTTATATTAAACCCATAAACAACACATCCATTGAGTATGCAAAAGCTGTTGGTATTCTCTATTATAAAAACGCAAGCCATAAAGACCTTGCAGAGAATATGATGAAACTTTTTTCTCATTTCATTAAAAACAGATATAGCATAACAATCAAAGACAAAAACAGCCCAGAAATTAAAATACTATCGGTCCAATCGGGCATCAAAGCCTCTGCAATAGATGAAATATATCAACAACATTTTAAAATAAAGTTCAATCCAGAATCTGAAGCTAGTGAAACGATAAGTTTACATAATGCTTTAGACAACTTTTATAAAAACTGCAAATAATGGAAGAAAAAGAATTAACACCTTTGAAACCCGAAAATACAGGAAAGGAAGACCAAGAGAATATTACACCGGAACCATCGGATGATTTAGGATTTTCAAAAAATCCTGATATTGACTTTGTCCAACAAAAGATGAAAGAGGCAAAGCAACAACTTCAGAAAGTTATTGTTGGACAAGACGACTTGATCGAGCTATTGTTGATTGGGTTGCTTAGTAATGGCCATGTTTTGCTCGAAGGTGTGCCTGGAATTGCCAAGACCTTAGCTGTTAAGCTATTGGCCAAAACTTTTAAAACCGACTTCAACCGCATCCAGTTTACTCCTGACCTAATGCCTTCAGATGTTATTGGTACCAATGTGTACAATATGAAAACATCCGATTTTTACTTTCGCGAAGGCCCCATTTTTTCTAACTTTATCCTGATCGATGAGATTAACAGGGCCCCTGCCAAAACCCAGTCATCCCTTTTCGAAGTAATGGAGGAGAGACAAATTACGGTTGATGGAGAAACATACAAATTGGGATTTCCACTTTTTATAGTAGCTACCCAAAATCCTATTGAGCAAGAAGGAACATACAAACTGCCCGAAGCTCAACTGGACAGGTTCTTGTTCCGTATAAAACTCAGTTATCCGTCCCTGGAAGAAGAATTTCAGATCCTACAGCGGTTTAAGAATACTGCCCAGAATAAGCTCGCTGAGGAAATCAATCCTGTATTTGATGCCAAGAACCTTGAGAAATGTATGACCACAATTCAAAAAATCCATATCAAGGAGGAACTTTTAAAATATATTGCCGCTATTGTTGATCTTACAAGAAAAAGTGGAGACCTTTTCCTTGGAGGTTCACCAAGGGCATCATTATCAATAATGGAAACGGCAAAATCATTAGCTGCCATGAACGGACGTGATTTTGTAACACCTGATGATATTCAATTTGTTGCATATTCGGTCTTAAACCACAGAATAATATTGACTCCGGAAAGGGAGATGGAAGGATTGGAACCTGAGGACATCATTCGGGATATCATTAAAAAAGTTGAAGTTCCACGATAATGAAGATATTCAAGAACACATATCTGTCTAAATTGTTTTTTGGTGCCTTAATAGCACTTGCCATATTATTTACTGCAAGTTTTGTTGTAAAACCACTTTTTGTTTTTTCGCAGCTAGGACTGGCTATCCTGATCGCATTTACAATTCTTGATCTTTTTATACTGTACCGGATTAAAAAACCTGTTGATGCCTATAGAATGCATGCACAGGTACTGTCCCTAGGCGATGACAATAAAATAAAGATCAATATCAATAGCCGGATCAACTTTAAAGGAAAGCTAGCCATTCTCGATGAACTACCCGAGCAATTCCAGATCAGGGATTTCTCAAAAGAAATTAAACTAAAAACAGGAAAACACAAAACATCCGTCGAATATTTATTAAATCCTAAAAGCAGGGGCATTTATAAGTTTGGAAACATCAACCTTTTTCTTTCCAGCCCGTTAAGCCTTGCCGAACGAAGGATTAAAGTAACACAGAAGAAAGATGTTGCGGTCTACCCATCGATCATTCAGATGAAGAATTTTGAATTGATGGCATTGACAAGTATTTCGCACTTCCAGGGGATTAAGAAAATCCGCCGTCTGGGACACAGTTATGAATTTGAGCAGATCAAACACTATATACCCGGCGATGATACCAGAAGCATCAACTGGAAGGCCAGCGGACGTACAGCTACTCTTATGGTAAACCAATACGAAGATGAGCGCTCGCAGCCAATATACTGCCTTATTGATAAAAGCCGAAATATGCGTATGCCATTTAATGGACTAAGCCTTTTGGATTATGCAATAAATACAAGCCTGGTTATTTCAAACATTGTATTGAGAAAACACGATAAAGCAGGATTACTGACATTCAGCAATAAGCTAAGCTCTTTTATCAAGGCGGAAAAAAACAGCAAACAATTAAACAAAATACTCCAAAGTCTTTACAGCGAAAAAGTAAATTGGCCTGAATCTGATTATGAGTTACTATATAGTGCTGCCCGAAGTTTTATACGTGGTAGAAGCTTACTTTTTTTGTTTACAAATTTTGAGAGCACCTATGCCCTGGAGAGGGTATTGCCGCTCTTAAGAAAACTCAACCAGATGCATCTGTTGGTAGTGCTCTTTTTTGAAAATACCGAGTTGTCAAAATTTTCGGAAGAAGAATGCCATAACCTCGTTGACATAAACCAGCAAACTGCTGCAAAGGAATTGATTGTTCAAAAGGAAAAAATTCAACAGATTCTTAAAATGCACGGTATACAAGCCATTCCAACCAAACCCGAAGAATTATCACTTACCGCAGTAAACAAATACCTTGAATTAAAATCGAGAGGGTATATCTAAGAATAACCTGAAGATTATACAGCTGCTATTTGTTCATGCTCCTCCTTTAATATTCTGATATCAAAAACAGAATAAACTTTAATCAAGTCAAGCATTTCCTGCAATTCAGGACTTACATGGGACAATAGGAGCAAGGAATTAAACCTTTTAGCCAGACGTGACAATAGGTTTAGAGTATCTACAATGGAGCAGTCAATTACGTTAATACCTGACAAATCAAATATTACTTCAGTATTACGCATGGTAACTATATCAATTAAGCCGAGCCTGATAATCTCGGTATTTAATATATTCAAATGGGTTGTATTGCTGAACGAGGCAATGGCTTTTTTTCTGCCTTCCATTTCTACATGGAAATTTAAATCCTCTCGTTTCATTTTCTAGATATTTGTTCCGTCAATACTAAAACAATTAATGTGCCAGTTTTGATCAACCTGGCTGCTATTTAATTAGAGACAAGCCATAAACCTATATTTGTATTGCGCTTAAAAAAAAAAGACTAAAAAATTAGGTGTTGGGAGAAATATTTGAAGTGGGACAGATAAAACTATTCCAATTTTTTTGTTAATTTTAAAAGAACAACTATGAGCACAATTAAACTTCATGCTTAATATTATTTCAATAAACAACTGCTTCGATATTATAGGAGGGTTTGCTTTAGGCTATCCTCAAATCAATTCTTTTTTTGCTCACAAGATTATCCTGTTGAGTACATCCTTACAGCTATTCTTATTTGCACTCTTGGCAGTTTTTATTGTTGCAACACCCTTGTTTTTGTATCTGCTAAAAAAGCAAAACAACACAATAGAAAAATTGGGGCATAAACTTGAAAGCACAAAAAAAGAGAACCAATCCACCCAAAGCAAACTGAAGGAATTTGAACAAAAATATAACAATAGCGAAGTAACCATCCAAGACCAAAACAGACAAATTGATGAACTATCAAAAAGCCTGCACAACATACATGGAAAAGTTGATGAAGAAGTATTAAAAAGAACCAGTGAGCTTCATACCCTGCTTGAAAAATCGGTTGAAAGCAATAGGCTAAAGGAAGCTTTTCTTGAAAAAATAAGCCGGGAGATTAGGACACCCTTAAACTCGATACTTGGATTTGTGAACCTTTTGAACGATTCAAACCTGGCAAAAATAGACCGGGAATATTATTTAAAATTTATTCGTGAAAGTGGCAACAACCTTTTAAGTTTAATAGACAACATTGTCGATTTTACAAGGCTCGAAACCGGAGACCAGGTTGTTGAATACAAAAGATGTAACCTGGATATTTTAGCTGCTGACCTGATGGATAAATACAGAACCAGGCTTATCCGTGAAAAAACGGGTATCACAATGATCTATACCAAACCCGAAAATTATGAAGAATCCCTGGCAGACTGCAGAAGGATTTTACATATTCTTGACCAACTGATCAACAATGCTATCAAATTTACGGAAGCGGGGAAAATTGAGCTGACTTTTTCTGTCGAAAATGACCAACATGTTTTTACTGTATCTGACACCGGTATTGGAATTGATCCCAATCATCAGGACATCATTTTTGAAAGGTTCTACCAAATCGAACCTGAATCCAGAGAATATTTTCAGGGTGCGGGACTGGGGCTAACCATTGCCAAAGGTCTTACAGATCTTCTGGGTGGGAGGATTGAAGTTGAATCAGAACCTGGAAAAGGATCCAATTTTAAATTATATATTCCTTTCAAAAAATACAAAGTCAAAAGTGATAGACAAAAGGATCTGTCTTCAACAGTTAATTGGAAAGGAAAAACAATTCTAATAGCTGAGGATGAAGCTTCAAGTTACCATTTTCTGAAAGCCATTCTTTATAAGACAAAAGCTACTATACTCTGGGCCCCTGATGGTGTTAAATTTCTCGAAATCATGGACCAAAACAAAGATATAGACCTAGTGCTTTTAGATATCAAAATGCCAGGCATTAATGGGTTTAATGCTATCAAGGTTATCAGACAACAGAACATTTCCATACCGGTTATTGCCCAAACAGCTTTCAACCAACCAGAAGATAAACAGCGGTGTCTCGACTGTGGATGTGATGATTATCTGGCAAAACCCATTGACCAGAATCTACTACTGAGCAAAATATCAAAATACTTTAATAAATAAGCAATACTTTTGTTGCAACAAATTTTAACAATTATCCGTATTATCCATTCAACTACTATCAAAAAATCTATCATGAAAAAACTACTGTTAATTTTCCCTATCTGGCTTATTGCTTTAGCCCTAAATGCCCAAGTATTCAATACATCCAGCACACTCAAAAGAGGGAGTTTTAGTGCCGGTTTTGAACCGGGAGTCTATACTGATAACAACAACTTTTCTCTTTTCCTTCATGGAGGCATTGGTATTACTTCAGGTACAGATCTAGGCGTTAAGCTTGGAGTGCTCAATGGCAACACATATCTTGGCGGAGATGTAGAATTTGCTTTAGGAAAAAGGTTCTCGCTCTCGGCAGGAGCTCATAGCTGGAACAATTTTGGGCTTGATGCCACTGGCTTGTTTACCTTCCCTATTGTAAAAAACGCAAAACTGTACACAGGCCTTGATATGGATATCCTTTTTCCTACTAATGATGTTCTGATACCACTTTGGGTTCCTCTTGGACTTGAAATAGGTGTAAAAAGTAATATGTCCTTTTTATTCGAGGCAGAAATAAGCTTAACTAATGTGGGTTCACATTATTTTGGCGGAGGATTGAATTTTTATTTTTAAAAGATAGCAAGAAAATAATTCCTAAGGGCCCGGAAGTTTATCCGGGCCTTTTGCTGTTTCTAAGTGCAATACTAATCAAATATATCGAAATAATTGATTAACTTGGACTTAACCCCTAAGGTCCATAGTTTATGCTCCCATCAAGGCTTATATTGTTCATGTTGCCTATTCTTGTGTGTTTGGTGCACCCATTGTACAGCTCATCTATAACAGATGCAAAAGATAAACGTATGATCACCCAAAAAGATACTACATTAGTCAACAAGTTAAACCATCAAGCTTTACGTATTCACCGCAAGTATCCAGACTCTGCGAATCACATCGCACGTCAATCCTTGCGCCTGGACAGCTCCCTGGATTATACGTTTGGTATTGCTGAAGCAAATTTTGTTTTGGGCATGACGCTTCTTAGTCAATTCCTGATTGGTGACAGTACTGCCAATTGCCTGGATATTGCATTGAACCCGGAATATGCATTAGAAAATCTATTACATATTGAAATTGCTTCAATATAAGTCGTTTCACTTACTTGTTTCGAGTCACCATAGCCATGCTATGATTCATCTCACCAAGCCCTTCTATTTTTGCACTTTCAACCTTCATAACGAAGTTCTAATACATAATCCGGGTTGAAGCATTTCGATGATATAGGAGAGAACGATGGTTTAGGAAAGGTCCATTTTGCCAAAGCATACCTGTTTAGATTCAGAGGAAACCTTATTCAATGTTTGGATCTCAGAGTTGAGTAGCTCGGAAGGCCAGAACCTGGTTTTGGCCTTCTATTATTTCTGGTTTATTCGAATATCCATTAATGAGCACTAAATGCTCAACAACCTCCCATTCGATATTCTTTGTTCATAATTCAACATCTTGCCCTCAATTATGAAACATTTTTATTAACAAAATATACTTTCATAATAGTATATTTGATCACTTATTTAAACATACCCATTATTATGAAGAAGATCCAAGTCCGATTGTTTAGCATTCTAATTGTAACAGCACTCTTTTCATTCCAATCAGATAAAAACAATGTAAATATTGAAAATATAATCCATTCCATGACCCTCGAAGAGAAAATTGAATTCATCGGTGGGTATGAAGATTTCAATATCAGGGCATATGAGCACCTTGGAATTCCGGAAATACATTTAGCCGATGGTCCTATTGGTGTAAGGAATTTTGGTAAATCAACCGCTTTTCCTGCCAGCATAAACCTGGCTGCCTCATTTGATAAAGAAATGGCACATAAGGTTGGGAAAGCGATAGCTATGGAAGCCCGTTCAAAGAATGCCCATATCATGCTGGGCCCTGCAATGAATATTTACCGTATGCCCCAATGTGGAAGAAATTTTGAATACATGGGAGAAGATCCTTTTTTAGCGGGCCAACTGGCAAAAGAATATATCATTGGTATGCAAAACCAGGGGGTAATAGCCTGTGCTAAACACTTTGTTGCAAACAACCAGGACTATAACAGACATAATGTTTCATCTGATTTGGATGAACGTACACTGCACGAAATATACCTTCCGGCATTTAAAACTTCAGTTACAGAAGGTAAAGTTGCAACAGTTATGACATCTTATAACCTGATAAATGGCATACATGCTTCAGAACACAATTACCTGAACAACGAAGTGTTAAAAGGCGAATGGGAGTTTGATGGGTTTATTATGTCTGACTGGGTATCGACTTACGATGGTTTAGCATGCGCCAAGGGTGGACTTGACCTGGAAATGCCTTCGGGTGCCATGATGAACAAAGAAACACTTATTGCTGCTATTAAAAATGGGGAGCTTGACGAAGCAGTAATTGATGATAAAATCCGGAGGATACTGACCGTTTATAAAAGATTTGGCTTGTTTGAAAACCAGGATATTAGCCATGGATATAAGCTAGACAAGGAATATGTCCGTCAAGTAGCGTTGGATGCAGCCAGAAGTGGAATGGTCCTGCTCAAAAACAACAATGGTTTCCTACCCTTAAAAAAGGACAAGATAAAGACAATTGCTGTTATTGGCCCAAATGGAGATCCAGCGGTTACAGGTGGGGGAGGCAGTTCAAGAGTAGACCCACTTCACCCATTGTCGTTGGTTGATGCTATTAAAAAGATTGCTGGAAATGAGATCAAAGTAATTTTTGAGAAGGGCATATCTACAGGTACTACTTTTACAGAGGACATGTACAAGAACTTTGACTTTTATGTCTATAAAGATGGACAAAAAACTCCAGGAGCATTTGCCGAATACTTTAACAACAAAATCCTTGAAGGAGATCCTGTATACAAAACCTATTATGACACTTTAAAACTTGAAAACGGCGATATGTGGGATCCGGTAGAAGTAGCTAAGGTTGATTTTTCAGCACGTTTCAAGTGTTACTATTCTCCTAAAAAATCAGGGTATTACAGTATTGGTGGTATTGGCGATGATGGGTATCGCATAAAGGTAGATGATGTACAGATAGTTGAATTATGGCGCAATCAGGGTCCTACTCCTGGCAAACAGGACCTGTTTTTAAATGCCGGACAAGAATATAAAATTGAAGTTGAATATTACCAGGCAGGAGGTGGTGCATTCTTTCAACTGTGTGCAGCAAAAGCTGCGGAAGAAATCAAACCTGAGGAATATTCTAAACTGGCAATTGAGGCCGCCAAAAAAGCTGACCTTGTCATTATGGCTGTAGGCTTTAATCCAGCCTACGAAGGCGAAGGTTTTGACCGCACCTTTGAAATGCCCTATGACCAAAGTGATTTTATCAATCAAATAGCAGCTGTAAACCCAAACATAGCTGTTGTGTTAAATGCAGGGGGCAATGTTGAAATGGAATCGTGGATTGATCTAGCGAATGCCTTGCTTATGGCTTGGTACCCTGGACAGGAGGGAAATCTTGCAGCAGCAGAAATTTTATTTGGTGAAACCAACCCCTCTGGCAAGTTACCAGCATCTTTTGCCTACAGAATAGAAGAAAATCCTTGCTATAATTCTTATTTCGATGAGGATGGTGATTTAAGGGTATTTTATAGCGAAGGTATCTTTATGGGCTACCGGTATTGGGACCAAGCAGATGTGAAACCCAGGTTCCCCTTTGGTTACGGAATGTCCTATACCTCGTTTGAATATTCAGACTTATCCCTGAACAAAACGGAGATTAGTGCAGAAGACAGCCTAAAAGTCGGTGTGAAAATAAAAAACATCGGTAATTACAATGGTGCTGAGGTAGTGCAACTATATGTTGCCGACAAGGAATCTTCGCTTCCAAGACCGGTAAAAGAGTTGAAAGATTTTGAAAAAGTAGCTCTTAAAGAAGGGGAAGAAATAACCGTGGAATTTGAACTTGGCAAAGATGCATTTGCCTTCTATAACCCCGAAACGCATGCCTGGGAAGTAGAACCTGGTGAATTTGAGATATTAATTGGAAGTTCATCAGCTGATATCAGGCAGAAAGCAAGTGTAAAAATGAAATAACAGTATGAGGTTCTTTATGGCAGTGGATTTTAGGTTTAACTCAATCTTGTTTTATTATTGCGAGTTAAACCTACTATCTTTTTAATAACACTAAAAGGTATTTTTGAATTTCAAACATGAGTGTAGCTATAAAAAAAAGAATAACATACCATTACCTGTATGTTATTCTTGCCAGAACTAGAGTTAAAGTTTTAGTGAAATACCAAGATTAAGGTAAGCAATACCGTAGCCGATTTCACCCAACACCGCCAGTTTCTCGTTCAAATAATATCTTCCTCCAATATACCCGGAAAATATCCCCCTACTACCATTTGAGGTATAATCATAGCCATAAGTATTTGTTCCAAATTCTGTTGCAGAAACAATGTTCACTCCAAGCATTAAACCTGCATAGGTGTCTAATTTGTCGAGCAAAGGATAATGCACAACCCCTCTTGCTCCCAGAATTATATTATTATAGTTAAAGCCCCATTCACTCCCAAAGTAAGTATATCTGTATTTATAAGAAGCATATCCTAAATATCCTCCTACTCCCAGAGTTAATTTATCAGCAAGAAAGTTCTCTTCAATTCCTTTTTCAAGAGATAATGCTATTGCAGGAAAACCAGAGCTATAATTTGATCCCGAATAAAGTGTACTACCAAGTCCGATGCTTGCATTTAATACAAGATCACCTTTTGAGAAAGTAGGATCCTGCGCTTTTAAGACAAAGGTTAGTAGTGCTAAAAACAAAACGACTGTGATTTTTTTCATTACATTTCAATTTTGGTTTATACTAAAAAATAAATGTGCGTAAATTTTTGTAAAACTATTGATAAATGTTCAAGAAAGTTTTAAAATGATCAAACAATTTATCAAGATTAATAATTCTTTTTTAGTAGGATTGTTATATGTTCCGATATCTAATCCTTAACACACCTGACCGACAGACCAATACCCCCCCCAGCAAGACATTACCGGAGTGGATTTGTCTTTGTCTCCCAAACAACCTTCAATATTGGCCCAATAAGGCCTGGGTCAACATGGTGTTTTAACACTAGGGTATAACCTACTATTTCTGTATTCGATGGAACTTCACCCTCCTCCAAATAAATTAATGTAAACACCTTGTCTTATTACTTTTATAGGTAATTGACAGTGTGCATATTGCTCTATTCAATGTATTTGATAACTTAATAATATCAATTTTCTAAATTACTTATTACAAAGGATAAATCAATCTACTATAAACTGAACCTTTAGCTCTGCGAAGCCAAAGTACAATAGGTTTGACCTCGAATGAAATTCGTTCTATTAGAAATTTAGTTTGGCTAGTAGTCAGAAGACAGAAGAAAGCTTGCTTCTGCCTTCTACCTTCCAACCCTCTAGCAGAAAATTTTGTTTTTGAAGCTAAACAAAATGCTATAAAGTACATATCTTAGACTATTATTGTGGTCAATAGAAAGCAACTATTTCGATGAAGGATACCACTGTTTAATAAGACTGTAGGGTTAGAAAAATATATACAAAAGATGCCATCATAAATTTTCCAATGGCTTTTTTATTTGTAGTATTTGCAATGGTCCCCATCACCCTCAAGAATCATACCAACAACTTCTTTGAGGTTCCTCAACGGATTACTCCCTTCGCTCGTGAGCTCCTCCCTTTGGTCGTCGGTTCGAAACGCACCACCCCTTCGGTTCTCATACGCTCTGCCTTTTGCCAGATTAATAGATGCATGGAATGAAAAAAGCCCATCACTATGATGAGCTTTTATGCCTGAGGTTCCGAGCGGATTCGAACCGCTGTACAAGGTTTTGCAGACCTGTGCCTAGCCACTCGGCCACGGAACCCTATTTTATTTTTCCCGTCAATTACGGAATCGGCTTGCAAAGATAGATATTTTTTTAAAAGTATAAAGTGTTTTTTAATTTCTCTAACTATTTCTCAGCGTACTTATCCATACAGGCAGGACAAATACAATCTGTATACTTCTCATTTAAAATCAGAAACTCACGCTTGTGTAGATTTACATTTTCACACCAGCAATCGTTATCTCCATCGCAGGTGAATAGTTTGCCACATTCTGGACACTTTTTTATTCTTCCTCCCATTATCCCTCTCTTTTTTGTTCTAAAACCACCGCCACAGCTTCCAATTGGGCACCTATAGGCGGATTCACTTTGCTCACCTTCACCCTTGCCCATTTTATAGTTTTAAATTCCCTTAACAGAACTTTTAGAATCCTTCCGGCAAGATGCTCAATCAATTTTGATTTAATCTCCATTTCGTTCTTTACGAGCTCATAAACTTCGGCATAATTAACTGTACCGTCTAATTCATCATGCTGGACAGCACCATCAAAATTTGTTTCTAATTCAAGGTCAACCAAGTATTTTCCTCCAATCTTTTGTTCTTCTTTGAAGTGACCATGATAGGCATAGAATTCCATTTTTTCAAGGAGAATTTTTCCCATGTAAAAAATTTTTGTGCTAAAATAAACCATATAATATTAATCTGGCACTTGTGTAAGAGAAAATCCTTACTTTTACAGAATGTTTAATCAGCAATAGTCACACATAGTATTTATTTTTTGGCAATTATGAGCGCAGAAGAAAAGAAACCGTTAAATTTTATTGAAGCCATGATTGAGGAAGACCTCAAAAATAACAAGCATGGCGGCGAAGTTCATTTGAGGTTTCCTCCAGAACCCAATGGCTATTTACATATTGGCCATGCCAAATCCATTTGCCTGAATTTTGGATTAGCCAACAAGTACAAAGGCAAATGCAACCTGCGTTTCGATGATACAAATCCTGTAAAAGAGGATACCGAATACGTTGATTCCATTAAAGAAGATATTAAATGGCTCGGCTTTGAATGGGAAGGAAGTGAGCTTTATGCTTCTGATTACTTCGACCAACTCTATGTTTGGGCCCAACTTTTAATTAAGAAAGGATTGGCCTATGTAGATGACAGCAATGCCGAAGAAATAGCTGCAACCCGTGGAACACCAACCATACCCGGAAAAGAAAGTCCAGACAGAAACCGACCTGTCGAAGAAAATCTTGACCTTCTGGAACGCATGAAAAACGGCGAATTTCCTGATGGTTCAAAAGTACTTAGGGCCAAGATTGATATGGCCTCGCCAAATATGCATATGCGCGATCCTGTAATTTACAGGATTAAACATGCCCATCATCATCGCACTGGCAATAAATGGTGTATCTATCCGATGTATGACTTTGCCCACGGACAAAGCGATTTTATTGAAGGCATTACCCACTCGTTATGTACCCTTGAGTTTGAAGTACACCGGCCTCTTTACGATTGGTTTTTGGACAACATCATCGATGATCCTGAAGTCAACAAAAAGAGGACAAAGCAAACCGAATTTGCCCGGCTTAACATGAATTATACAGTTATGAGCAAGCGTTTGTTACTGCAACTTGTTCAGGAAAAACATGTAAGTGGCTGGGACGATCCTCGAATGCCGACTATTTCCGGATTACGAAGAAGAGGATATACTGCAGATTCAATCCTGAATTTTGCAAACCGTGTTGGCGTTGCCAAAAGGGAAAACATTATTGATGTTGGACTATTAGAACACTGCGTAAAAGAAGACCTGAACAAAAAGGCCCAACGTATTATGGGGGTTATTAATCCGCTTAAAGTTACCCTAGAAAACTATCCTGAAGGTCAATCTGAGGAGCTTTCTGCAATAAATAATCCAGAAGATGAATCAAAGGGCAAGCGTACTGTTCCATTTTCAAAAACACTCTATATCGAAAGAGAAGACTTTATGGAAGATCCTCCGAAGAAGTTTTTCAGATTAGGACCTGGACGTGAAGTTAGGTTAAGATATGCCTATTTTATCACCTGTAAAGACTTTGTGAAAGATGAAAATGGGGAGGTTGTTGAACTTATTTGCACCTATGATCCGGAGACAAAAGGAGGCAATGCCCCTGATGGCCGAAAAGTAAAAGGCACACTCCATTGGGTATCTGCTGAGCATGCTATAGAATCAGAAATTCGATTGTACGACAGATTGTTTGAAAAAGAAGATCCATATGAATGCGATGAAAACGGAACATTCCTGGACAATATGAACAAAGACTCCCTTAAAGTTGTAACTGGCTATGTTGAACCTTTTATCCTGAATGCTGAAATGCAACATTTTCAGTTTGAGCGCCTCGGTTATTTCTACAGGGACCTTAAAGTGAAACAGGAAAAACCTGTATTTAACCGTACTGCTACATTGCGGGATTCTTGGGCAAAAATTGCCAAAAAATAAGTCAGGATTAATACAATCATAAAAAAAAACAGTCAGGTGAAAACAAGCCTGACTGTTTTAAATATTTGGAGGTTAAGATCCTTCTTTTTTTACCTTCCCCATATTAAATAGATAACTGTTGAGTAGTGCCAGTAAATCATTTCCCTTAATAGGTTTGGTAATATAATCATCACAGCCAATATTCATCGACTTTTGTTTATCGCCTTCTAGGGCAAAAGCTGTTTGAACTATTACAGGTAAGTCGTATCTTATGTTTTTAATTTTCCGTGTAGCAGTATACCCATCCATTATTGGTAGCTTAATGTCCATAAGTACTAAATCAATATAGCTTTCTTCAATTACTTTTTGCACGGCAACAAGACCATTTTCCGCCCAAATAATTTCAGCATTTGTTGGACCAATAATTTCCTTAAGATATTTGAAGTTATCAACCTCGTCCTCGACTATTAAAATGGTTTTACTCCTATAATCTAAATATTTAGACTCAACTGACAGGTCCATAACCGGCATTTCAACTTCTTGCAATTCATCCTCTATTTTTGTTAGAGGCAATGCAAACTGGAACCTGGTGCCTTTACCAACGGTTGAACTTACCGAAATAGTACCTCCCAATGCTTCAATAAATCCTTTGGAAATTGTAAGTCCTAAACCGGTACCTTCATTAAAATCCTGAGAAAAATTCTTGACCTGCCTGAACCTTTCAAATATTTTTTCAAGCTGATCTTTGGGAATACCGATACCTGTATCCTCTACACTTACCTTTACCTTTCTTTCTTCTTTGCTTACTTTTGCTGTTATTTTAATAGAACCTTCGTATGTAAATTTGATTGCATTGGAAATAAGGTTGGAAATAACCTGGTTGATCTTTACTTTATCTGAAGTTACAATAATTTCCCGTTCTGATTTTATATCAAAGATTAGTTTAATCCCTTTTGACTCAATTGTTGGTTGAAAAAACATTTGCAACTCTTTCAGCGTGTCTGTCAGGTTAAATTCGGAATAAGAAACATTTATGGCCCCTGATTCTATCCTCGAAATGTCAATAATATCATTAATGATATTTAACAACCGGTCAGCACTTGTTTGGATAATTTTTACATAGCGCTTAATTTCCGCAGACTTAATTCTATCCTTACCTAAAAGTTCTGAAAATCCAACAATGCCATTCATGGGAGTACGGATTTCATGGCTCATATTTGCCAGAAAAGCAGATTTAAGTTTATCGCTTTCTTCAGCTTTGTTCTTGGCAACTATAAGTTCTTTCTCTATTTTCTTTCGCTGAGTAATATCGTCAAAAACAGTAAGTATTGCAGGTTTCCTGTCAACAATAAGCGATATTGAAGTTATTTCAGCAACAATCTTTGTAGAGTCAATTTTTTTCATAAAAACCTCTAATGCTGAAGATACATCATCATTTTTTTTCACTTCTTTAAACTGGGATTTGACCTGATTGATATGAGACGGATGGATATAGTCCAAGATGCTTGTTCCGCAAAACTCATTTTTTGAAATAGCACCCAATATAGTCTTTACAGCATTGTTTACAAACAATATTTTATCATCGCTATGAAGTATAATGGCACTTGGAACAGTATCAATCAGTTTCCTATATCTTGCCTCACTTTCTCTCAACGCCTCTTCACTTCTAATTCTTCCGGTTATGTTTCTTAAAAAAGACAAATAGAGTTTCAATCCTTCATAATCTATAAGTGAAGAAGTAAACTCAAGAAAGATTTCCTGCTCATCAGGGGTTTTATATTTTGAGAAAAAGGTAATCTTACCATCGTTATCGAGTACTTTCAAAACATCTTTCCGCTGCCGGCGATAACTTCCTGGCATAACATTTAACATAGATTGTCCAACTAGCTTATTCCTTGGCAACTTAAATATTTCACAGGCAATAATACTTGCCTCTTGAATGACCCCATCTCGAGTTGTCAATAAGATGCCATCCAAACTGTTATTAAATATATTTCTAAACTTCTCCTCACTATGCACAAGGGCAGCTGTGGCCTTTATCTGGTATTCATGCTGTGTATTGATTGTATTTAACATCTCATTGAAGTTATCGTACAGCACTCCTACTTCGTCATTGCTTTTTTTTGGAATCCGAATAGAATAATCTTGTTTTTTCGACACTTCGGATGCTACTCTTGCCAGGTCAATAATAGGTTTTGAAATATACCGCTGGAAATGCATGGCCAAAAGAAAAGATAGTAAAGTAATTACCAGAAAACCTATGCCTCCCCAAAAAACCGAGTTTAGAATTTTCTTCTTCAACCCGGTATTATATACTACTGAGATATAGCCATACACCCTACCATTGCGCTGTATAGCCTTATTCATATGGAAAAACATCTTGTCAAATCCCTTTGCTTCACTATTGAGCCTAGAATATATAAGTTCAGGCACTGTGTCTGATGGAATAGAAGAAATTACTTTTCCCAAAGTATCGCATACTGCTATAAATATAACTTTTTCATTCTTACTGGCATTTATAAGCAGATCTTCTAGCCTATCGGGATAATTATATTCTATGGGCATTTCACAATTATCGGCAAGAAAAGAAAGTTCATGGCTTAGCTCATTTGATAGGTCCTTTTTAAGTGAATAAACCTGATTTGATATACTAAAAAACAAAGACAACAAAACCGTTATTGCACTTATAGAAGTTATAATTGCAACAATCTTGATCTTAATAGATATGTTCTTTATTCCAATCATAATATCTCAACAATTTTAGCAAATTTGACCAATAAAATATCTGGTTTAAAACCTGCTGTATCCAAAGCAACTTAATTCATCTGTCAGGGGTCCAGGAAAAACAAAATAAAATGAGAAAGTATCGTAAGTATGGATATTTTACTCCCATAGCCACCTAATTTACAAATAGTTTGTTTAAAGTCAAGCTGAAAGAAAGAGTAAATATTCACGAAATAAAGTTAACAACTCAGTTTTTATATGTATAATCACCAGATAAGGATCGTTAACTTCAAAAATTAATACGTCCCCAAATTCAAAAATATATAACTTAGCACTTGTAAATATATTTAATAATAAACCCAATGGCTATAGTAGGTTCGATTGAAGTTTTAAAGGAGCAGACACAAAATCAAAGACTCCTAAAAGCACTAAACTATTTGTCTACAGCAGATATTAGCAAAGAATTTGAAGGAGTTACAACCGAAAAGAACAAAAAAATAGAAATTGAAAGTGACAAGATATTTGCCATATATCAGATCTACCTGAATAAATCCCATGATACAATAAAAATAGAAGGCCATCAGCAATATATCGACATTCAATATATTCATGAAGGAGAAGAACAGATATTTCTTGCACCTCTTTCAGCAATTGTTGAAAATGATCTTTATAACAGCGAAAAAGACCTGTATTTTCCAAAGGTTGAATCTTTCTCGATTATACAGTTGAACACTACCGATGGAGCAATACTTTTCCCTGCCGACCTGCACGGTCCAGGATATTGTGTTAATACCCCCTCGCCGGTAAAAAAAATTGTAATAAAAGTTGCTGTTGATTAGAACTTGCTATCTGAGAATCCGGCATCCCCTGTCCTTGGAAAGCAACCCCTGTATCGGCATTTTGCCCTATTTGCTTGCTCTAAATTTATCTATGCGCGATTACAAGGAGGTGGCTTTAAGTAGTTTAGACAGGGTTTTCTTATCCATACCAACACCTGTATCTTCAACCGACACCCCAGTGTAATCAGAATTTTGCAAGGCAGAAACTTTGATTATTTTCTCCTTAAACTTTTTAGAGCCCTTATCTACATCTAATTGAATGCCCTTATCTCCCTTTTCTTCAGCTTCAACTAACTTTAACAGGTGCTTTAACTCCTGAGATAAGGGCTCAACAAGATCTTCCGAAACATTATTCTTCAAACAAAAGTCAACCTCTTCGCGAAGGTTCTTTAGAAGCTTTGCAATATTTTGTAAACTGGACTTTTGTCTATCCCCTTTCATTACCAAAATGCAATTAAATGAGGTCGGATGGATGAATCTTGTAAAGTTGGTTTAAAACCATGATAATTAGCTAATGATAAAAAATTCAATTTCAACAATTATCTAAAATAAAGGTAATATTCTTGAACGATTATTACAACCTATTCCCCGGTAACAGGTATTTCTCTCCGCATAAATAATTGAATAACTTTATTGAAGTTAAATTAGAAAAATATTTATTTTTAATGTTTTTATATTAACTATTATCAACATTAATAATGAAAAAAGCCCATCTTTCTTTCTGTTTAACCATTTTTCTTATTAGCAGCTCTTTTGGTCAAAATGTCTTATGGTATGAACAGCCTGCCAAGGATTGGAATGAAGCCTTGCCCATTGGCAATGGCAGATTGGGTGGGATGGTATTTGGAGGTATTACAACTGAACGTATTCAGATGAATGAAGAAACGATCTGGACAGGCAGTCCCTCAGATGTAACAGACAAGACCGATGCATATAAATATTTACCAGAAGTTAGAAAACTGCTATTCGAAGGTGAGTATGCCAAAGCCCAGGAAATTACAGAGAAAGAATTGATGGCTAAAGGCAGCTGGAACATGTACCAAATGTTAGGTAACTTATACCTGCATTTTGAAGGCCATGACAAGGCTACAAATTATAAACGTTGTTTGGATTTGGACAGTGCATTGGCCAAAGTCGAATATGAAATAGATGGAATTAAGTATGAGAGAGAATATCTTGTTAGCCCTGTCGACCAGGCAATGGTTTTGAAATTCAAAAGTAGTTCCAAAGGAGCACTAAATTTCTCTGTTCAGTTTAAACGGCCCAAAGACGCAAGTTTCAAATTCGAGGACAATACCATTACTATGTATGGTCAGGTTACAGCAGGTGATGTCGATGCAATCGGATTAAATCCCGGAGTACACTATGAATCACAGTTAAAAGTTGTAGCCAAAAATGGTACGGTTGAAGCGGCAGGCGAAAGCCTGAAAATTAAAGATGCCAATGAGGTCTATATTTATCTGGTAGCGGCTACTGATTACTGGGGGGACAATCCTCACCAAGCATGCTCCTCTACCCTCGGACAAGCCATACACAAGGATTTCCAGGAATTAAAAACCGTACATGTTAACGAGCACAAAAGGTTATTTGATCGGGTTAGCATTGATCTTGGCAAGTCTGACAATGAAAACTTACCTACTGACAAGAGGTTAGAAGCTTATAAAAATGGCACAGCAGACCCTTCCTTAATCAGCCTGTACTTTCAATATGGCAGATATTTGCTCATAGGAAGCTCAAGACCAGGAGGCCTGCCTGCTAATCTCCAAGGTATTTGGGCAGATGGCCTTGTTCCTCCATGGAGTGCAGATTACCATATCAATATAAATATTCAAATGAACTATTGGCCAGCTGAGCTTACAAACCTGAGTGAATGTCACCTCCCTTTTATTGCTCTTGTTGACAGTTTAAGAAAAAATGGACGCAAGACAGCCAGGAATATGTATAATAGCAGAGGATTTACTGCTCATTTTACCACCAATGCCTGGTACTGGACCACGTCGGTAGGGAAGGCAGAGTGGGGTATGTGGCCAATGGGAGCAGCCTGGTGCTGCCAACATTTATGGGAACACTATGCTTTTACGCAGGACAAAGAGTACCTTGAATATGCCTATCCAATTCTTAAAGAAGCATCACTCTTCTTTTTCGATTATCTAACTGAAGATCCCAAATCGGGATATTTGGTGACTGGTCCATCAAGTTCACCTGAAAATAAATTTAAGACCCCAGAGGGAAAGATTTCTAACATTACTATGGGACCTACTATGGATATGGAGATATGTTGGGACTTATTTACCAATACAATTGAATCTTCTAAAACACTCAATATAGATGAAGATTTTAGAAATGAATTAATCGATCTCAGATCAAGGCTAAGACCTATCCAGATAGGTAGCGATGGGCGAATTATGGAATGGTCGGAGAAATTTGAAGAACCTCAACCAGGTCATAGACATATCTCGCACCTATATGCCCTGCACCCTGGCAAGCAAATAACAATGCATACCCCCGAACAAATGGAAGCTGCAAGAAAAACCATTGAGTACCGGCTTTCGCATGGGGGAGGGCATACAGGATGGAGCCGTGCCTGGATCGTTAATTTCTATGCCCGTTTACACAATGGCGAAAAAGCATATGAAAACCTCGAAGCCCTACTCAAAAAATCGACCCTGAACAATCTTT
>JBNKPU010000106.1:0-5691 GCA_050295515.1 Bacteroidales bacterium
ATAGCTGATATAGGCTTCGAGATGCGATATATAGGCTTCGTTTAATCGTCTGCGGTCTAAGGCAAGTTCCTGGGCATCTATATCTCCATTGGTAAACCGGGAGTTGCTAATGGCAAAGTTTCTTTCGGCAACTTTCACATTCTTTTCTAATAGTTTCAATCGCCTAAGCGCACTGTGTAGTTGGTTCGAAGTATTGCGGATCTCTCTTTCTATATTGACCATTTCAAGATCTTTGGCGTAAATTTCACGCTGACGTTCTGCCACAGCAGCATTTACAAGTGATTTGTTAACCCCCCAGTCAATAAGGGGAATGTTAATGTTAAATGCTACACCAAAATTACCAGGGCGATTGGATAAATCTGAATAAGTGTAGTTGAAAGCCTCACCAAAAGGAGTGCCCAACGGAGAATAACCAACACCAATCAGGTCGTAATAGATGGAAAAATCACCGTTGATCATCTTTTGTGATTTTCTTCTTTTAATCTCAATATCGGAGAGTTCAATCTCGATTTCATGCTCACGTATTTCTGTTCGGTTAGTTAATCCTGATTGTACTGCCTTTTCTACATCAACAATTATTTCTTTATAACTATAATCGCTCACCAGGCTAATGCTGTCTTGCAACGATAAACCCAATTGTTGTTTAAGGGCATAGGATTGAGATTCTAAATCTACAGCAGCAATATCATAACTGTTTTGTGATGCTCCCAAGTCAATCTCCATCTGTAATGCTTCAGCTTCCCTGATCAATCCTGCGTCATACTTGTTTTTAGCAATTTCATATGCATTTTGTTGCCGTTGAAGGTCCTGCCAGGCGATTTCTTTCCTTTCCTTTGCAGATTGCATTCGATAAAAGGACTGGCTCACATTGTATATCAAATCCAATTTGGCTCTTTTTAGCGATTTATACGAAAGTTCATAATCGAGCTTTGTCCTTTCTAATTCTGACTTTATGCGGTTGTATGCATAAAATGCTTCGATGGGTTGGTTTAAACTTACCCTTGTATTAAACTTTAGCGATTTTTCATCGTTGTTATAATCGTCAACATTGTTCATGCCAGACCGAATATATATATTACCATCTGTTGGTAGAGGTTGGTTAACTACCAATTCACCAGAGTAATTCAGTTTTTCTTCAGAGTAATAATGAATTCCTGTAGTATCGGTATAGTCCGCTATATTTTCAATATAGTTTGGGGCAGTAAAATTCAAATCCAAATTCGTCTTGAATCTATTACTTGCAGCAGTTAAATTATACTCAGCAACTTTTAGGTTCTGCTGCAGCATAAGCATATTGTAGCTCTGCTCTTGGGCAATGTCAATACATTTATCCAGGTCTAGTTGATAGATGTTTTGGGCTTTTATCAAATTGAAGTGGATAGTTAGAAGAGGCACAAAAAGGATGAAGGTTCTATATTTCATTTCGGGTCTTTTTACTCAAGGGTGATTATTTTTTCTTTACAGGGCTATCAGTTTTCACTTTGCCATCGAATAGGTTGATAATCCTGTGGCTGTGTTCGGCAATTTCTTTTTCGTGGGTTATGAGAATAATGGTATTTCCATCTCGGTGCAGTTCATTAAAAATTTCCATAATTTCCACACCGGTTTTCGAATCGAGGTTGCCGGTGGGTTCATCAGCCAGAATAATTTCAGGCTTGTTGACCAGGGCACGGGCAATGGCTACACGTTGCCTTTGTCCACCCGACATCTCGCTGGGCTTATGGTGCATCCTGTCGCCAAGACCAACTCTTCTCAGGGCTTCTTCTGCCATTCCTTTTCTTTCAGATTTATGAACTCCTGCATAGATCAGGGGCATTTCTACATTATGCACGGCATTGGCTTTGGGCAAAAGGTTAAATGTTTGAAAGATGAAACCGATTTTTTTGTTCCTGATCATAGAAAGCTCATCATCATCAAGGGTGTTCACATCAACATCATCGAACAGATACTGCCCTGATGAGGGTGTGTCCAGACAGCCCAATATATTCATCAGGGTTGATTTACCAGATCCGGATGGCCCCATGATTGAGAGATATTCATTTTTTTCAATCTGTACATCAATTCCTTGTAGGGCAGAGACAGTCACATGCCCCAGAAGGTAGTCTTTACGGATATTTTTTATGTCGATTAGCATCTGCTTAATAGTTTCTTTGTTGCGATAAACTGTTACTCATAGCGTATTGATTCTATTGGGTTCAGGTTTGCAGCATTACGGGCAGGCAGGTATCCAAATAAAATACCAACCAATACAGAAACCGTAAATGCAATGAAAACCGAATAAAAGGTAATGGTGGCCTGCACATCTGTTAGGAGATTGATCGTAACAGCAATAAATATTCCGAGGAAAACCCCGATAATCCCCCCTGTAAAGCTAATGACCACAGCCTCGGTCAGGAATTGGCTTTGGATGTCTTTCTTTTTGGCACCGATAGCCCTTCTGACACCTATTTCGCGTGTACGTTCCAAGATAGAGGCGAGCATGATATTCATGATCCCGATTCCACCCACGAGCAGAGAAATTGCTGCGATAGATCCCAATAGAAAATTATAGGCTTTGCGTTCTTTTTCTTCTTGTTTTAATAGTTCATAGGGAATAATCAGGCTATAATCGTTATTGTTGAAATGGTGCCTGTCAATTACCCGTCGTATAATCTCTGCCACTTCAACCAATCTTTCAGAATTGCTGACTTTAATGGTAATTTGTTTGAGTTCGCTGGCCATAAGGTTTTTTCTGGAAAATCTTTTACCAAAAGTTGAAAGGGGCACATATACATCATTGTTTAAATCACGGGAAGCCAGTTCACCCACAGTTTCGGTAAACAGCGATTTGTTTTCCATTACCCCTATCACTTCCAGGAACTGGTCTTCAAGTTTGATCGATTTGCCAATCGGATCTTCAAGCGGAAACAGGGTAGAAGCTATGGATGCTCCCAGCACACATACCTTTAAATGCTTTTGGTAGTGGCTTTCGTTAATAAAAACACCCTTCTCGGTAGTATAGTTCAAGATTTTTCTTGATTCTGGGGTAATACCTATGATGGTTATTTTACCGGAGCGGTCGAGATACTTAGCTTCGC
This sequence comes from Bacteroidales bacterium, assembly GCA_050295515.1. Classification (GTDB taxonomy): domain Bacteria; phylum Bacteroidota; class Bacteroidia; order Bacteroidales; family UBA10428; genus UBA10428. The sequence goes on from JBNKPU010000106.1 coordinate 3,078, forward strand.
TTTCCAGTTCTGTTTGGGGAACAACCGACTCGATCATGGGCACAACCTCTTTAATTGCTATGGCATCGTTCATGGACAGCCCTTGCGAAAATTTGGCCCTGACCTCCTGCAATTGTTCATCGCTAAGGTCCCTGTCTCGGATGATAATATTGTTTACCCCCAAATCCTTATATTTTGCCAAAGCCTGTCGTTTAGCTCCTTCGCCAATAGATAACATGGCAATAACAGCTGCTACGCCAAAGATTATTCCTAGCATTGTAAGGAAAGACCGTAGCTTGTGGTCCAGAAGTCCGTTTAATGAAACACGCAAATTTTCTTCTAAATGCATTTGATTGTTTTAAGTTTTGTTTGTGGCTCAATTCGCCAATAACTGATATTCGTTTCGGGTCATTAGTTTTTGGCCTTTCATTATATCACCTTTTATAGCTGTAAACAAATTGTTGCTGGCAACTACTTCAACAGGGATTTTGGTTTTTCCACCACGTGCTTGATCAACAACAAAATAATTATTGCCTTCCCTCATTACGCACTCATTCTCAATGAAAAGCATGTTCTTCAGGTCTTCTACTACAATTTCGCAATTTACTGTCATACCTGGTTTTAGGGCTTCGTTGGTCTCATCGATAACAATCTCGGTGTCAAAGACTTTAATCGGATTATTGTTGTCTTTTTTATGGCTGAATTTGCCCAAATACTGGATTTTACCGTGGAATTCAAATTCAGGATAAGCATCCAGATGCACAATCACATCCTGTCCTATTTTGACCTTGGAAATATCTGTTTCATTTATGGATGACAGTACTTTGATTTTGCTCATGTCAGGAATACTGGCAATTTGCTGCCCTTGGTGCACTTCGTCGCCTATCTCAACAGTTTTGCGCGTTCGACTGTTACGTTCCAACTGCAATATGCCTTCGTACGGACTTCCCAGATCAAGTTTGGTAAGTGCTTTTTTTGCTTCAACAATGCTCTTTTTGATTTGCTCGATCCTTATGTTTTGAATTTTAAGCTCGTTGGCAAAGACCTGTTTTTTCAGTTTAAGTTTATTGTTGATCCGGTCCATCTTTATTTCAGCAATTTCCAACTCCTTGCTTTTAATGTCTTGTTTGCTTTCAGGTTCGAATTTAAATTTCTCGACCTGAAGTTTTATCAATTCTAGATTGGCTTTCTCGGAGTCGCGTTCTGAGATGATTTGGCTGAGTTGGCTTTTATGTGAAACATTCAGCTTATTTAGGTTGGCCTGCTCGTTCTCAAGTCTGTTCTGCTCTTCTTCTAATACTCTTATTACCTGTGATGGATCAATACCGACAACTTTTTCTCCTTTGGATACTTTTGTCCCATGTTCTTCCAATGATAAGATCTTAAAACGCCATCCATATCTCCAACCCAGAAAGGGCATGGTAATCATCTTAGAATTGATAGCTTCGAGGCTTCCTGATTCAATTATCGACACTCTGAAATCCCCGCTCCTCACCTTAAATTTACCATAATCGCCAGATTTGCTACAGCCGAAAAGAGCAACTAAAGCAAAAAGGATACTGAGATGCCCAATAGTTCTACCTTCTTTATTCATTGCTATTTTCTTTTCCATTTGATTTTTTAGCAAATTCAGGGGGTAAACTCAAAGCAACAACATCGCCTTTGTCTACACCCTCTGAAATAATAATGTAGTCGTTGTTGGCCATTCCGGTTACAACGGGAACTTTCTTAAAGCCTTTACCTGATTTCAAATAAACAAAACTACCGGTAGGTTCTTTAAATAAAGCTTCAATGGGTATATAAAGCATATCTTCCATTTCATCTACAATAATGCGGCAACTTACAGTCATTCCCGGTAGCAGTTCTTTTGATATTTCATCTAAAATAACTTCAATAGGAAAGACTTTTATATTGGATTTTTCTTCGTCCTTAAATTTTGCCAGGGTTGCTACAGAGGTTACTTTTCCTGGATAGACTATTTCTGAAAATGCATCAAGCCTAATTTCAGCAGGTTGTCCAAGTTTGATTTTTGCAATATCCACCTCATTGATCTCGGTCTCCACTTTTAGTTCATTCAAATCAGGTAGTTGGATCAATGCACTGCCAGGCCAGGGTTGGTCGCCCACTTGCCATTTGTTTCTGGTTCTTCTGTTCTTGTTGATTATTGCAATACCATCTCCCGGACTGGTAACTATAAGCTTTTTCAAGGTTTCATTGGCTTTATTAACTTCAGATTTAAGTTGTTTTATTCTTAGTAGTGACTGGACTCCTTCTTCCTTATGGATTTTCTTCTGGTTCTCAATTTCATTCCGCGCTTTCTTTAAGTCAATTTCTGTTTTCTCAAGATTTAGTTCAATCTCTTTTTTGGTCACGTCTGCTTCGTAAGAGGCTTGTTCAAGTTTTATTTTGGCTATGTCATAACTTATCTCGTTTATCTTAAGATTTGATACCAGTTCCTGGATTCTTGACTCTTGCTCTGCCAATAATTTGTTGTAATCGGCCTGGGCAATTTCCAGGTTTGCATTGGCATCAATTCGTGCCTTATAGATTTCGGACGGGTCAAATAGTACAAGGGTATCTCCTTTATTGACATCGCTACCATCTTCAACCAAGGTATTAATCTTAAGCATTCCAT
>JBNKPU010000107.1:0-46529 GCA_050295515.1 Bacteroidales bacterium
AATCTGAATTACACGCTAGAGCACCACCACGATAACTATAGTTTTCTTTGAAAATATTATTTATTACAAGCACTTTTGAGCGATTGCAATAAATTGCGCCTCCTCTGGCGGAGTATTGGGCAGCCATGTTTTTATAAAAAAAACAGTTTTCCACAATAGCATTATTAACTTTGTAAAATGCCAGTGCCCCTCCCGATCTTATCTCTTCGAAATTGCTATCACGTATAGCATTTCCATAGCTAAAAACACAATTGCTAATTTTTGAGCTATCATTTTCTGTTGCAGTTTTACTAAATCTTAACGCATTCCATCCTCCTGTTGAATCGGTTAAAACAGTGTCCTTTGCCGTAAAAGTTATTTTTTCATTTAGTAACCCCTCTGCCAAAATTCTTCCATCTACATCAATTCCATAATTGTCCTGAAACTCAACATACACATCTGGAAGGATGGTTAAAGTTCTACCCGTTTTAATATTTAAATCAGAATACACCCTTATCGTATCAGCGCTCCATACGATATCTTCATCTGGCAATTGAGCAAATTCATTATCTCCAAGAACACGGAATTTACCCCAGATAGTGTCTGTTAAAACACCATTATTAATTACAAATCCAGTTTCAAATGTTGTTTTTTCCTGTGTACTATTTGCTACCCAACTAATAGTATCATCATTCATTGTTAAACCATCCGGGCTGTTTAGAAAATTAATCGTATAAGTTTTGGGGTAACTATAAATTTCAAGTATATGTGTATACGAAGAATCAGGCATAAGAAACACATCCGTAATATCATCAGTTATAGTTAAATAAGGTTCTGGATTGCTTTGTAATTCATATGCTCCAATATCAATAAAAGATTCGGCACCAATATAAATACGCTCATTCCCTGCAAAATCAGTTTTTAGCCGTAAGCTATCGATTGTCCAACTTGGATTCCCCGTGTTTAAACAGGAAGAAGTACCTTGCAGGCTGTAGGGGTGCTCCCCTTCTCCTAGGAATAATGGATCGCGGTAAAAATTACCATTTTCTTCAAGACCAGCTCCTTCTATATTGCTATAACTAATTATTGGGTGCGAATTTGCATCTTGCACCAGATTACCCTGAATATTATTAGTTATAATACAGTTAATTATTACAGGTGATGAACTTTTCATTGAAATACCGTAGCCTAAGTTGTCAGTAATTGTATTATTGACTATGGTATCGTAAGAGTTGTTTTCAAAGTAAAGCATTCCATAGGTATAATCTGCCCGATCATTATTTACAATCAAATTATTGGCAAAATAACATCTGGATGAATTAAATTTTATCACAGGTCCTCCTATACGTGAGTCATTTCCCGAGAATAAATTGTTTGCTATCAGACTTGAATCCCTAATACATGAAATAGCAGAACCTCCAAAATCACTGTAATTATTAATAAATTCACAGTTAGTGACAATAGCTTTAGAATAGTAGCAGAATATACTTGCACCTTCAGAGAAGGTACTGTATTGTTTGTTATTTTCAAACCTACAATTTGATATTTTAACCTTTTGAACCTTTATTAAGGCTATTGCACCTCCAGACCAATCTACTGTGTTATTTCCAAAGGCATTTCCATATTCAAAATGGCAAAATTCTATTTTGGAAGAATCATTAGTTTGTGGTGTTTCTTCGAACCTAATTCCATACCAACCTCCTGATGAACCTGTTGATACAGTGTCTTTTGCAGTAAACTTGATTTTATTTGATGCAGTTCCTATTGCCAGAATAGTTCCTTGGATATTCATCTTGTAATGATCCTGAAATTGTACAACAACACCAGGATCAATTGTCAAGGTAACACCATTGCTAACAACAATATCAGCGATTACTGATATGGTGTCTGCACTCCAGGTTTCGTCAATGCTTATAGTTCCTGATTTTTCAATGGAAATAGAAAAAGCATTGGTGAATTGTATTATGGAAACAAAAAGAAAAATGAGATTTATTGCTGTTTTTTTCATTTGGTTGTGTGGTTTTACTTTTGTTTTACAGATAAATTACGCATATTCTAATAACATCTTATTTTGAATAATTTATTGTGACCCTTAACCAATCAGGAGTATTAGTTTTAAATTTTTTAAAAATAACATTTTGATTAGAATTTATGAAAAAAAAATAAAATTCCGTCTATTTAAAGTCTGTCCATAAAGTCGGGTGTTTGAGGAATAAAGTTCAAATACAAGGCGTGTGAATCGAACAAAGTGAGTTCTTGAACACAAGTAAAAATGAAACACGTTGTGAAATAAATTTAAACCGCAGTATACTTATGTATATGAGGATTTAAATTTTAACCACGTTGAGCTCGGCAAGCCTCGGTTGAGCAACAACGCAGTAGTTGGACTTTATTGACAAACACTATTTAGTGTAAATCGAATTCAAATTTAAAAAATTTGAGACCGAAAGCACCTAAATGACTTTAGAACCAATTGAAAGTGATAAAGTACGGGCAAACTTTTTTAATAAATAACTCCGAAATTCAAATACCTAATGCAGGACATATAGAAAATCCCGACTCATTTGATTATAATTTAGAATTCTTTTGGGATTAATATAATTACCAATATTTTTAATGTCTAAAGTATGTTAGATGTTAACTATAAAATTATCAACCAAACATGAAAAAAGTCCACGTAATTTTTCTAATTTTTGCTTTTGCAATAACCACAATTAAAGCACAAAAAAATACTCACAACCGACCAAATTCCTAAAACCCTATTTGGTGATTACGCCAACCAATACGGTGCCTGGGATTTTGACTTTACTCCTGAACTTTTTAACCTCATGGATTATCCGGTGGCTTCTGTTCAAGGGGCTACAGTAAAGGGCAATACGTATACGCTTAACCTAAAAGCTAACGACAAAGAAAAGGGAATTTACAATGTTATTGTAAAACAAATTGCTCGTGATACCATTCAAATATCCGACCTGAATGATACATCTGTTTACTATACATATACACGTGTTAGTCCTGATAAGATTAAGTACCCTCCGCTGTCAAACATTTTAGATAAGGTAAAAGGTAAGTGGTACTATACCGATGGTTCAAACGAGATGTACCTCGATTTTAAGGATGCCCACCTGGTAGCATCCGATGGCAAGTGGTATTATAAAACATACTCATTTTATAATAATTGGCAACACCAATTAAATATTGCAGGACCAGATGATAAAGGAGCATATCTTCATATTCACAACATAGTTGATAATTATGTAAGCATCGATTTTTTGGGCAAAGAATATCAAAATTTAAAAAGGTTCAGTGATATTCCTGACGAACCGAGCACTGCATTAAAAGAACTCCCTTATTCAGTTGACGGGAATTGGGTTGGCTGTGTGGATGACAGCCAGGTTCAATTCGATGGATATTTTTTAAATCCCGGAACAAAAAGGATGCTTGCCAAAAAGCTGATTAAAGATGATGATAAGATCATTTTTACATATTCAGTCAATGAGATTACAAAAACACTTCGAATAGAACAGACCGACGATTCAAAATATATAAAAATAACCAATGAGAAAGGAATAGTCTCAATATACAGAAACGATAAATCGCTTGCTGCCGGGTTACCGGTTGAGCAGGAGGTTGCGGGCGACTGGTATAATCTTAAGACCGGCGAAATGCAGGTAAGTATTAAAGAGGGAGAGTTAAATATTGATGGAAAAAGTATTTCCTATGACAAGATATTGTTTGATGGCCAAAACTATAAACTTTATAACAAGCAAACGCTTCAGGCTTCACTGCAAGAACAAAGTAAAAACAACATTGCTTTGAGCATGGCCGGCAATAAACAAACCATTTCTTTAAAGAGAAGCCCTGGGTTACCATCCTATTTTGTTTTGGATAAACTTCCCGATGATTTATATCAAAACTGGATACACCCAACTACAGGAGAATGGATGGTTGGATTTATGAAAGATAAGGTTATTTATAAAACAAAGGACTGGGGATATGGTGAAATCGTATATAGCATAAATAATGGATATCAGGTAAATCTAACAGGTATGGATACTGTTTGTTATACCAACGACAGTGGAGCAAAGCTTTGCAAATTAGTTGAACGCAACGAATCTATTCAATTTACACTAAAGAATGATCGTTATGTCTTCAGAGTAAATAAATTTGATAATGTTGCCCTGGTTAATTCATTTCAGGAAGTTGATTATGAGCCCACAGCCCAATTACCCGAACCTAAAACAGGAATAGCAGTGTTATGTGTCCAGTATTTGGGTAATGCACAAGATGTGGCTGGAAAAACAGTTAAAGTGAGTACAAATAATATCTGGTTTATGAATCAATTGTCGTATTCTACCACTTTTAACGATAACGGATATGCTATGTTGGAAGTTCCTATGGCACAGGCACAACCGGTATATGCTTCCATGAAAAATTATGGCAGGATATTTTTAAGCCCGGGCGATACTCTGTATGCAGCCTTCGATGGAAGCTGGGCATCAAGGTTCGAGAAGGTGATTTGGATGGGTAAGAATGCACAAATAAACTACGATATATGTAAATACGATAATAAATACTGGGGAATGGCTGAGTTTAGCAAGGAAAGTGAAAACCTTTTAAACAAGCCTATTAACGAATATAAAGAAGCTAGGGCAAACTTAACCAATAAAATTAATATCTTAGATAAAGTGTCCTTCCAGTCAACTAGCTGCTCACCCGGTTTTATTGAATTAACAGAAATTTCTAATCAGGTACGGGAATGGGAAGACCTTATGCGTTACCGCTGGTTGCCGGAAAGGTTTCGTAGTAGCAACATTACGTTCCCACCCGAATATTTCGACTTCCTAAAAGAAATCGATTACAGCAATAAAAAATACTGGTATTCCGAAAATATGGCATGGTTCTTATCTGAAGTGAAAAATTGGTTATCATCATCTACTGATCAAACCGGACGTATAACATATACATTGGAAAAAGTTATAGAAAACATTCTGAACAGCGATACCGAAATACCAGATTCTACAAAAAAAGCAATGTATAAATATTTAGACTTTCAGAAAGCTACCATTGGCGATAAGTTACTTTCAGAAATTACAAATGAGCTATATACCAGTTATAAAGATGACATAGACTCAGTTTTAAAATCGTTGGAGAATAAGCAAGACTTTGACATTATCGATTATTATCGAAAAAATCAAACCACCTATAATACGGAGGAGTTTGAAACCATTGCAAACTGGATGAAATCGTCAAATGGTTTGATTACCTCGGATATTCGAAGTAGTGCAAGTAATTACATGAATAATTATTTTAAAGAACAGAGAAAACAAAAGTCTTTTGATAATCTTGAATTATTGAGTGCTTCTGATGATACGAAGAAGATGTTTACAATAATGATGTCGTTGAGTGATTTCAGCAGGACACTTGAAAATATGAATGAAAAAGAAATTCGAGATGGTTTTGCAGAACTTCAAAAGTTGGATATTCCTGCAGCTGTGCTCGAAATAGTTCAACATCAATACGATGAAACCCTTGCTGTTATAGCCCAGCCCATGCCTGGCGATGTTAGCCTCGAAACTGTTGCCCCGGGAAGTGCCGATGAGTTTATGGCCAAACTGGCACAAAAACATGCTGGCAAGGTTGTTTATATCGATGTTTGGGCACCGTGGTGCGGCCCATGTCGTGGTGAGTTCAAATATGCCCCACAACTTAAAAAGAAATTCGAAGGAAAAGACGTTGCATTTGTTTATATATGCGGTAGCGGAGAAAAGAATGCCTGGGAAAACTGCATAAAACAATTTAAAGTAAACGGCGACCATTATTTTGTTGAAAGAAACACATACAGTGAGTTGCAAAAAAAATACTCCATAAATGGTATCCCCCATTTTATGATAATGGACAAACAAGGCAATATTGTTGATTTTCATTCGAGCCGTCCAAGCAACCTCGAAGAAACATCGCGCAGGTTGAACTCTTATCTTTAATTGATTGGGGAGATGTAATTATGTTAATTGGAGTTCTTTTATAAAATAGGAATTAAGGTTTGCTAACAACTTATAAAATAAAGCGGTAGTACCTGGTTGTTAAGATGTTCAGCCTGTGTCAAGGTTTGTCACGGAGAATACAGACGCAGCTTCACAATCCGCTTCATTTCATATACGCCATCGTTAGTGGTAAGCGCATTTTAATTCTATATTAATAAGGGTATTAGTGGCTATTTAATCTTAAAGCTTGACATCTGGTCTTTAGAACCTTAACTTTGTGTTTACATCAAATCTTAATGCCATGAAAGAAATTGCGATTTTATTTTCAGGCATATTGATTCACTGTTTACTTCCTTCAACTTATGCCCAATCACCATGGAAGCAACTTTCAGACATGCCCGGAGTGCGAGCGGGACATATGTCATGCACACTAAACGATAGCATATATGTATTTGGCGGTGTAGATGCTATTTTTAATACATCCTTAAATACATTATACATGTATGATCCTGTCCAAAATATCTGGACACCTAAAGCTAATATGCAAATAGCAAGAGCCAGTTTCAGTGCTTTTTTGGCTGATGGACAGATCTACGCTATTGGGGGTGCTGAAAGTTTATTCTTTGATGCAATAGGAAGTATTGAAAAGTATGATCCCCTCTCTGACACCTGGACTCTTGAAACTGAAATGCCAAGAGCAAGGTTGGGTCATGTCGCAGCTCTTATAGAGGGTAAAATCTATGTTATCGGAGGTGCCATAGATCATTATACTCTTTACTCAGAGGTTGATGTATACGATTTACTGACAAAAACATGGACAAGGGCTTCCGATTTTCCAACGCCAAGAATGAATTTATCAGCCGTGGTGTTAAATGGGAAAATATATACCTTGGGTGGGATGATAGGTTTGACAGAGGGAGAGATTGGAAAAACAATAGTAGAAGAGTATGATCCGGCTACCGATACATGGACTAGAAAAGCTGATATGACACGAAGAAGAAAATTTACATCTGCATGTGTTCTGAACGATAAAATCTATGTTTTTGGAGGAGCCCAAGACTATTGTAAAGGAGTTTTATCAAGTGTGGAGGAATATGATCCTACAACAGATTCATGGAAGGAGATAAGCTTAATGCCGAGTATATTGGTTTTGCATTCTGTAACTCCATTGAATGGAAAGGTTTATATCAGTGGTGGTGCTTCTGTAGATTGTGCCAATGATGTTGATCAAACGCTATATGAGTATAATCCTGAACTTGATTTATTTCCTTTTGTTGAGAATTATAGTATAAGCAATAATAATTTATATGTAAAACCAGGTATCGACAGTGTTTCAATATCAGTAAAAATGAGGGATACTTTAGGCATTACCCTTATGGCCGAAATAGAAATTGATAGTATGGTTGTTGACAGTCTTTCACTATTTGATGACGGAGGCCACCATGATGGAAATACAGGTGATAGTCTTTATTCAAATGTCTGGAAAGTAAATGCCGAAGAAGAACATAATTATCATGTTAACTTTAAAATTACCCGGATTGATACAGATACTATTGTTCACCGGATAAGGGATCTTGCCACATTTACCACCATTGGTCCTGTCGAATTTGAGAGTTTTACATTTGTCGGGGAGGATAGCATTCCGAATCCTGGTGATGTTATCAAATTGGATATTACGCTCCGGAATCATGGGATAACAGAAACAGCAACCAATGTACGTGCAGGATTATCTTGTGATAATACCACGATAAATTGCAATTCCAATCTTCGTAATTTTGGCGATATAAACATTGGAGAAAGTATAACTTTCTTAAATGCCTTTACAGTTGTAATTTCAGATGAGTGTCCGATTGAAACCCCCATCCCGGTTAGTATCAACATTAGTAGTAATAACTCAGTCTACGTTTATGAAACGGATACATTTTTTATAACTGTTCATGAGCCATCATATATAACTGATATTATTAACCCGGAGATTCGGATATACCCAAATCCAATAGATGAAATACTCAATATTGAATTAAACAGCACGGAGAATCAGACAATTGAAATAAATATTTTTGATATTACTGGGAAAAAGGTATATCAGAGAAATTTCCACTCCTTTAACACTAATTCTACTGAAAAGATTGATTTTTCTGGCTATACAGAGGGGATATACTTGTTAAAGATTAGAATGGCTTACTCGGTTTATGTTGGAAAGGTGGTTGTGAGATAAAAGACTATTTTTTCTGCCTTGAGATTGTCAACCTACACCCAACCACTAACAGCAAATATAAGTAAACCGGATTTTAATGTTTCTTACCATGTCGCAGAACCGACAACGGTGGAAAGGAATGTGCCTGGAAACCCCTGCCTCCTCTCTAATTTCAGCAATTTCAACTAAAAGAATTACTCAATAAAAACCTTTGATAATAAAGGGCTAATTCAATTGTGTGGGTATTTCAATCCAGGTTCTAACAAATTACTTTATGGAACATACCTGAAACATATATAACAATACCATGAAATGATGTATATTAGGGAGGCAGAAGGGCATATCCCTTTGTTAGTCATTTAAAATCGATAACATTCTTGAATATTAGTGTTGTATGGATTTAAAAAAATAAAGCAAGTTTATTTGGTTGTTGTGGGTAATAGACTTGGTTACTGCAAATAATAAACTTTAGTATTATGATTCAAGTATTTTTAAACTTTATGGGTCTTATCAGACTATTTGACAAACTAATATATGTTATTCTAATAGCTATATCAGGTCTGATCATTTATTTGTTAGTTTTGAATATTAGGACTCTTAAAAAAGTGCTTAAAATTGAGCGTAAGAAAAAGAAATTAGATTTAAGTGATGCACACTACCATGAATTAAATAATAAGATTCAACTTTTAATTGTAATAACATCAATTATTGTACTGGTTGTTGGATTTCTAGGCTACAATTCCGTTAATTCAGTTATTGAAGATACAAAGTCTGAGATAAGCAAAGAGTTATCTACCTATAGAAAGCAGTTGGCTGCATCAGATTCCTCAATAAAGATTTATAACCAGATAATTAAGGATATGATTGCTGAAAAAGATACAATCCTGCAATTGTCTGAAGGTTTAAATGATTTGCAGGACGATTATAAATTAAATGCAAAATCCTATTTTATTAAAAACATCCCTGTTCGTCCAGAAGCAAAGGATAATGATGACAATCCAGATCGTGTATATTTCAAGAATTTACGGACTTCTAGTGGAGCCAAGCTTCCAAAATTTGACAGAGATCCTTTTTTAGCGCTAATTGGTAAAGGTGAAGGCACTGTTATTATTGAAGATATTACAAAGGATTACTTCGAATATTATATAATGACTTTTATAGAATATGAGGTTGCAATGGGAAATAAACAAGCAGAACCGAATCCAAAAGAGCTTAATAGTTTTGATTTAATATTAATTGATGTCATTGATAATAAATAACCTAAACTAACTGAATCATGTATAAACATCCACTCGAATACACCAAGGAAGATCTTGAGAAATTATTGAATGTTCCGATTAGAATTGAGATTGGCAAGTTAAATTCTGATGTCATTGAGAATTCTTATGAAGGTAGAATTACTAACTTTTCATTAGCAGTTGGGAATGTACCCAAACTACCAGCAGATATTTATTTCCGAAAAACTAATGGTGAAGCTATTAGAGTAAATATTGAGATGGTAAAAACGATCTATATAATTTAAACGACTCAACATTAAAGAGAAAGATTTGATTTGATAAACTAAAAAGTCCTTTGTCTGGTTTGGCTAGTTTTAAGCTTCGGTCTGATTTTAAGAACATTGATACTGATTCCCAAATTGATTCGATTTTATTCAATGATATATGGAGTCTGCATGACAAGAGAGATTTTAATAAGTTAACAAAAATATATTCTAAGTATCTTGAGCTTTGGAGAAAACAGAGAAATACAGAGCCACCTCGATTTCCATGCATATTTCGGATTTAAGCAATATTGAAGAATTCCTTGCACGTAAAACTCATTCTATCCATTTAACATGCAGATAATGTGCTAAAAGTGTGTTTTTCAGCAGGCTCTATTTATAGTTTGCTTGGTTTTATCTGATTAACACGTCCTTCCAAACAGTATAGGCAGGCCTTTTATTTCCATTTTCGTCCAATAAGCCGGTATCTCGCCATAACTTGCCTAAGTCTTTGTATTCATCAGGAAATGTTGCCCACAACTTGTCAAAATCCCTGTAAGCCCACCAAATAATAAAGCTGTAATTATTTTGATAAGCATTCATCAGTAAAACTTCAAGATATTCTTTCTGCTCGCAAACAGTGCTTTGAATATTTAAGTCAATACTGTTTAATACTAATGGTTCAGCAATATGTGTTGTTTCAACAAATGCTATAGGAACTTTTACATGCATATGCAAGAAATCAAATGCCTGCTGAAATTCTTGCTTAGAATGCAGACCTTTAAAGAAAGGATAAAAACTTATAGCGGCAAAATCAGAATTAGCATTTATGTAATCGCTTATTTCTGCAATAAAAGAATCTTGATTACTAACTTCCGGATTAAAGTAATTGTGTAAAGTAACCGATTCTGAAAGCTTCAATCCGGGATATAAAGATTTCAGTCTTGTCCGGATGTTTGAAGCCAATAATTTATACTGTTCCCATTTCTCCTCCGATTTAAGTTTAAGGTCATTGACTTCCATAGCAAAGATAAGGTAGTCCGGGCTAAACTTTCCAATAAGATAGGTTAAATGCTTAATATAGGCGTTTTCAATTACCTGATCGCTAAGGCTTGTATAAGAAGGAATAGTACCATCATAATCTTCAAGCAAGTCACTCCTTTCTGAATTTAAAAGGCTTACAGACAGCAACAACTTATGGGTGGATAATCTATGGACCAATCGATATTCTATATCATTGGTAAATTCTTCAGGCAATTCTTTATTGTTTATGAGGGCATCCCAAGGGATTTTGTCATCAACCTGCTCAGAATAAATATCAGCATTTTGCTCAATAAACTGATAGGTCTCATTTTTATCACTTTCATTGGGACCGTAGGACCATGTACTAAATCCCATTGCGAAATTTCTTGTGTCTATAATGTCCAGGGTATTGTCAGTGATACATTCATTTTCAATAACCGTTTCAGGTTTTTCACACGAAACCAGGTGAGCTATAAACATCGACAATAGGGTGGTTTGAAAAACTTTAGTTTTTGACGTCATAAATTTTCATGTTTTAAATTACAATTACCTCACACTTTAATTTCAGTTTACCCTTACTCTTGAGATAGTTTTTCTGCTCATAGAATATTATCTGCCTACTAGCGCACTTTTGTAAAGCTCCACTCGCTTGCAAAGCGTGCGTCCTCTCTAATGTCAGCAATTTCAACTAGAAGAATTACTCAATAAAAACCTTTGATAATAAAGGGCTAATTCAATTGTGTGGGTATTTCAATCCAGGTTCTAACAAATTACTTTATGGAACATACACAACAGCTCTGGAACAAACAGTTGAATTTATTTGTGAATGGAATACCTTTGATATCAAAACAAAATTTTTTCTTTCCGAATACTTGTAACAAAAAGACAGGGGCGTTTTGAAAGAAAAAATGTCCCCATTAAATGCAACAACTAACAACAAAATTTTTATATTTCGGGTTAAACGTAATTTGTTACGCTAGACCCTTGAATTCAACTAGTAAAGACTATATTAAATCAAAATCAAAACAATAGTAAATTACAATACAAATTAATATAACATGAAAAAAATACTTTTAGGGGTGATTTTTACATCAATGGTTCTGCTGTTTTCTTGTGAAGATGCACCTGAAATTGAGAATAATAAATTATCATTTGATTTTGACTGGAAGTTTGCTTTGGGAGATTATCCGGAAGCTTTCAAATCCAATTTCAATGATTCTGGCTGGAGACAATTAGATGTTCCGCATGATTATAGCATTGAACAACCTTTTGATTCATTGGCTCCAAGTGGAGGAGGAGGTGGTTATGCATTTGGTGGTATTGGTTGGTACAGAAAGCACTTTGTGTTGGATGAAAACTCAGAGAATCAAAAAGTATCCATACTGTTTGATGGTGTATACAGAAACAGCGAGGTTTGGATAAATGGTCATTATTTGGGTTACCGCCCATATGGGTATACTTCATTTTATTACGATCTTACACCCTATTTAAACCCAACAGGTCAGGACAATGTTATCGCTGTTAAAGCAAACACCAAGGAACAGCAAAATTCACGTTGGTATACTGGGGCTGGAATTTACAGGCATGTATGGTTGCAAATTTCTGGTAAAGTGCATTTTGAGCAATGGGATGTATTTGCTCAAACACGAAAAGTTGCAAATGAGAAAGCTGAAGTTGATTTGACAATAAATGTAGTAAACGAGGAAAAAACCGAACAAAATTGTGAAATCCTAACCTACCTGTTAAACACAGAGGGAAAGAAAGTAGCCTCGACTTCTTCTGTTGTAACCATTCAGGCTGGAGATACCCTAAACATTGCCCAAACGCTTGAACCCGAAAATGTCCAGGTATGGTCTATAGATAATCCTTATTTATATAGCTTACAGGTTGAATTAAAATCGAATGGAAAGTCAACTGATTTCTATTCTACACCATATGGGATAAGAATGTTTAAATTTGATCCAAACCTTGGATTCTTGTTAAACGGTAAACATGTTAAACTTAAAGGGACAAACAATCATCATGATGGAGGCCCTCTTGGTGCTGCCTGTTTGGATTATACGTTTGAACGACAGTTGAAACTCTTAAAAGAGATGGGTTGCAATGCACTCCGCATGAGCCATAATCCACCCGCGCCAGCACTTCTTGATGCAGCCGACAGATTGGGATTTGTAGTAATTGACGAAATATTTGATGAATGGATGGATGGGAAAACCGTAGCTGGTTATTCACCACATTTTGCAGAATGGTATCAAAAAGATGTTGAGAATTGGATTAAGCGCGATCGCAACCATCCATCTATTGTTGCCTGGAGTATTGGAAATGAAGTCAAAGAACAGTGGCATAAAACAGAAGGTCCAAGGATAGCAAAAATGCTTAGAGAGGAAGTGCTTAAATATGACACCACTCGACCAATTACCGTAGGTGCCAATGGCGTAGGAGGCATAAATGCCAGCGGTATGGACAAATTCCTTGGTATTATGGGTTATAACTACGAAGAAGCTATGTATGAAAAAGACCACCAAACCTACCCTCAAAGAGTAATTTTTGGTTCAGAAACCTTGCAATATCCATATCATCCGGGTGAGTGGGATCAGTTCCGTTCATACAAGCAATGGTTGGCTGGACAAACGGAAGATTATGTAGCCGGGGAGTTTATCTGGACCGGGTTTGATTACTTGGGAGAAGCTGGAATCGGTGAAGTAGGCGACGGATTTGAATTTTGGAAAACCTGGCCGGGTTGGCCTTCGCGTGGCGCATCATGTGGCTTAATTGATATTTGTGGGTTTCAGAATGAAGGTTATTGGTTCAGGCGGGCATTATGGACAGATGAGCCCATCGTATATATTGCTGTGGAGACTGATCCTGAGGCAAAAAATAGAGAAGCTTGTTCATTTTGGGCATGGCCGAAAGTAGATCATCACTGGAATCATCAAACCGAAGACGATACCCTGGCAGTACATGTATATACAAACATGCCAGATGTTGAACTAAAGTTAAACGGACAATCGCTCGGAACCAAACATTGGAATATAGATGATGAAGCATTTTTAGTTTGGAATGTACCCTTTAAAAAAGGAGTCCTTGAAGCAATTGGAAAGTTACCTGACGGTAAAACTGTTGTTAACAAAGTGGAAACGGCCGGCCAGCCTTATAAAATTAAACTGGTTCCGGACAGAACATCCATTAAGGCCAACAAGCAAGATTTGTGCTATGTCAAGGCTTTTTTGCTGGATGAAAAAGATATCCCTGTTCCTTTTGCTGACAATGAAATTGAATTTGAACTTACCGGAACAGGAAAACTCAATGCTGTTGGAAATGGAGATTTAAAGAGCAATATGCTTTATAAAGCAAATAAAACAAAAGCCTATAAAGGTAATTGCTTAGCAATTGTTCAATCTTCGGATAAGGTTGGTGAGATTGTACTTAAGGCCCATGGAGACGGTTTAACAGACTCACAGATTATTATTAGTTCAAGATAGGATATTGCTTCTGAGTAGATTGATTATTGTATTTTTTAGTTTAATAAAGTCTAATTTAAATTAGCAAACAGATAAAATAAACACGAACGCTTAACATATAATAATCCCGATCTATGCAATAGAAAGCGCATAAGTGCTGAACCAGTGCATAGATCGGGTTAATCCCGACCTGGATGAGCACCAAAGCGCTGAATAAAAGGAATCGCTGGTATGTGAACCGAGTTTATGAGCTCGCCGAGGGCAACCAGAGTCGATTAGGCATTGTTCTTTATTTTTAATGCCTAATTTGGGTTGAAGCAATGTTGAAGAATTCCTTGCACGTAGAACTCATTTTATCCATATAACATGCAGATAATGTGCTAAAAGTTTGTTTTTCAGCAGACTCTAACTATAGCAAATAAAAGGCAGGTGGGCGAAGTGCTAAATTTATAGTGTCTCTAATTACTGGAACCATACGAATCCTTCTCCTTAAACTCAACAGGACTTAAACCAACATACTTTTTAAATGAGCGACTGAAATTACCCAAATCAGAATAACCAAGCATGTAACTTATTTCAGAAACAGTAAGTTGATTTTGCTTTAGCAATTGTTTCGCAATTCCAAAACGCGTTTCTTGCAGAATGTCTTTAAACGTTGTTTGTTCGTCAGAGAGTTTACGTTGTAAAGTGCGGGCACTAAGGGTTAATTTTTCAGCAACAGATTCAATATCAGGAAAGACATACTTGTAAGATGAATGCAAAATTCGTTTTACCTTATCCGATATTTTCTCAGAACTTGATAATTGGTTTAGTCGGGATTGCAGATACTGATTCAATAAAAGATAGGTCTCTGGATTAAATGCTTTCATTGGTATTGTAAGAGTAGCATTATCAAATATCATTTCATTGTATGTAGCTTCAAAGTTGGGTGTTACACCAAATATTTCAACATACTTGCCGGGTTTTTCTGGTTTTTTACATTCCAGGTTTAGCTTATGGGGTTTTAAAGCTTCATTGGAATTGATCTTTAATATAGTATTCAAGAATGAAAACATCGCATCAACCTCAAGCTTTGCTGTTTGAGGATTTTCCATTACCCATGTATGCACAGGTGTGTAAACCAATTTTGGAAAGGTTTCATCATCAACAAACTGCAACTCGGCAAAATCGCCCTGTATCTTTAAAAATTTACTTCCTTGTATAAATGCTTCTTTCAAATTGGCACAACTGGCACTTAACATTCCAACCGTTCCTCCCAATTGAGGTTGATTCCCAAAATCGAGGCCATATTCAGGGTTATTAGTTTGGCGCAAGGCAAAATCAAGTACTGTTTTATATTGTTCAAAATCGAAATTGGTTTCTGGTTCAAACTTACAATCCTTAGCTATCCCGGTTTGCTTGTATAGAGGTGTAATATCTATCCCGAGTTTTTCGAGGTATTCAAATTGTTTTTGTATGCGTGAACTATGTACAAACATGAATAATTATTTTTTGTCGCAAAATAACAAATTTATGGAATATAGTGCTAATAACCCCATCGTCAAATAGTTGAATATTTGTAATGTAAATATTAACGAATTAAAAAATAACATTATGAAGAAGAATATTTTAGTAATCGGAGCAACAGGATTAATTGGTAATGCCGTTGCAAAACAATTGAACAACGATGGTTATCATGTAATTGTTATGAGCCGAAGCAAAGAAAAAGCAAAAGACATGTTCCCAGATGATTTTGAAATTATCGAAGCTGATGTTTTACACCAGGAGTCTATCAAACATTCATTTACCGGCGTAGATGGCGTGTATATTAGCTTGCCTGAAAAAAGCGTACCTGCAGCTATCCCAAATATTATTAAGTGCGCAAAAGAATCGAATGTACAGCAAATAGTATATACTTCTGGTTGTACCGTTCGTGAAGAAAATGCATGGCATCCGATGATTAAAGGACATTTTGAAGGTGAAAAAGCGATTGAGAAAAGTGATATTCCTTTTACCATCTTAAAACTTACTATGGTAATGGATATGATTCCCCGCTATGCGAACAATGGCAAACCTTTTATCATAGGCAAACAAGTGCATGGCTGGAGCTGGATTCATTCAACTGATATTGCTAAAATGGCATCAGCTGCATTTTCAAAAGAAGAAGCAATATGCAAAAAACTGACCATATGGGGAACTGAAAAATGTACGATAGCCGAATCGGTACAGCAATACAACAGTGCTATGGGTTTTGGTGAAAAACCTGTTAAATCCAAACCGTATTGGATGGCGAATTTATTAGCTTTAATGGTAGGTGAGAAATTAAAATATGCGATCAGTATTTTTAAATATTTCGAAGACCACCCCGAAGAAGGTAATCCTCAGGAAGCTTATTCAATCCTTGGACTTCCACAAATGACTCTGAAAGCATTTTTTAATCTTGAAAAAAACAGTGTGGCGTAAAATAACAACATTGTGGAATTTTATGATAATAACCACATACTCAATTTAATAGATATTTGTAACAGTAAAAACTTAAAAATATTCATCATGACAACAAAAACAATAAAACTAATTGCATTTATAGCACTGTTAGTGCATGGTATCGGACATTTTCAAGGTGTAGCTGCCGGATTCGGATTAAAAATTAATAACGCTGCTCCTGCTCAATCCTGGTTGTTAAAAGGATTTAGTTTACCAGCAAATAAAACAATATGTCTTATCCTGTTTCTTTTAACCGGAGTAATAGGAATTTTGACAGCTTTTGGTTTTAAAGGAATAATCATCTCAGATGTATGGCAATCATTAGCCATTGTTACTGCAATCCTTTCTACAATCTGTTTAATCGTATATCCAAATGGTTTTGCCATGTTTTTTAACAAAGCAGGTGCTGTAGCAGTAAACCTGATTATCTATTATTCGATTGTATTTAATCAACATTGGCCATCTGTATTATTCGAAGATTAATTCAAATTGAACACCACACATTATTTATTTTGAAACAAGCATTAATAAATTAACAATCAAACGTATGAAAACTGTAAATAACATATTTAAAGCAATACGATGGTTTGCTGCAACATTCATAGTACTTTTTTCAATAGCCACCTTTATGGGAAAAAGTTACGGTCAAACAACTTGCCTGGTATTAGTTGCAATCTTGTTGGTGTATTGGCCCGATAAGATTTCGCAAAAGATGAATAAAACCCTTTCAACAACTGTTCGTTTACTTTCAATCGTTCTGCTGCTAGCCATGAAACAGTTTGTGTTTACATCGGAACCCAAAACAAGTATTTATAAATCGGAAGAAGCTAAACAAGAATTGATGGTGATTTATAGCCAATGCATGGAAGATTGGCCTGACAGCACTAAGGAACATTACATATCAACTAAATATGGCAAAGTGCATATTTTAGAATGTGGTAACCCTGAGAAACCATCTTTGGTAATGTTCCATGCAGCCTCTATGGGCGCACACTCATGGGCCGAGAATCTTGAGCCATTACTGAAAAACTACCATATTTATTCATTTGATAATCCTGGCGAAGGAAATAAAAGTGAACTTCATGATGCATTGATATTTCCATCATCTCCCAAAGAAATTGCCGACTTGTATAAAGAACTGTTAGACGAGTTGAAGATTGACAGTGCCGTTGTTTTTGGAGCATCCAATGGTGGATTTATCGCTCAAAATCTGGCATTTTATTATCCTGAAAAGGTTACAAAATTGGCATTGTTTGGTCCGATGGGATTAACGCAACTAACCAAAGGAAGTATTGCTATGATGGGATTATCAACCATGTATCCTTTTCAGTTTTTACGTGATGCTGTTGCAGATTGGGCTATAGGTACAGCCCCAGTATGTCATCAAAAATATGGTGATTGGTTTAATACGATGATGAAAGGAACTATCCCCTCTTTAGCAGCACCTGTTCCAATGCGTACTGAACAAAAAAACTCGATGGAACTGCCAATTTTGTTATTCCTGGGAACTAAAGATAAGATTGTTGGTGATGTACAAAATGCAAAGTCCATGGCACAAGAATATCCCAACATTCAGATTGAAATTCTTGAGTCAGGGCATCTTATTGCAGTTGAGCATTCCAATGAGGTGAATAAGGCAATAGTAACTTTATTAAACACACATTGAATGGATGGAGATACTGCTGCCACCTGTGGAAGCTATTCTACCGAGGCGCCAGGGAACTGACCGAAGCAGTCTCATGAGCATAGTGTACAATTCGTAAAAAAATCCGTGGTTTGTCTGATTTAATTTTTTTATAACTTGTAGCAATACCAAAGAAAAGCTTTCAAATGTCCGAATTGCGGCACCAAAAAAGCTAGCAATAATAGAAATGAGAGCGATCAGCAATACATAAGCATCCATTCAAAAAGTGAAGATTTTAAATCTGATTATTTTAGGTATTTTGGCATCTTATCATTTATTTGGTCAACCAAAGCCCGAAAGAGAGAATACAGCAAATGATATTGACCATTTTATCTGTATCAGAGTAACCTTTATTCGACATATAGAACATCTGGATTGTGGGTGTGCATTTATGAATGGTTTAATGGATTAGGATTTGGTGTAGAGATAGCATTAGGTAAAAGAATAGGATTAAACTTTATGGGAGGGTTGGGTAGCTACGATAGCTTTGATGAATATACTGTAACAGGAGAAACAGGACTTTATTATAAATTTTGATAAAAAAGCTTCTGACTGGATATTATTGTCTGATTTAAAAAGCCTGCAATCCTCTTTTTGATGTTTTCAAAAGAAGTACTAATGATAACAAAATGAATAAGCAAATAATCCTACTTTTAATTTCAATATTCAGTTTAGGCTGTAATGGCTTTAAACATCCAGAAAAAAATAATATGAATAAGATAAATTTTATAGAAATCTCAAACCTGATAAGTT
The DNA here is from genome assembly GCA_050295515.1 of Bacteroidales bacterium. GTDB lineage: Bacteria > Bacteroidota > Bacteroidia > Bacteroidales > UBA10428 > UBA10428. Next base: position 19,025 of record JBNKPU010000107.1, read on the forward strand.
TTGATGAATTTGAGCAAATTAAAAACTTTATCTTGGAAAAAGGAAATACAAAGACTTATCGAAACTTTGACAATGATAATCCTTATTATCAGTTTGAAAATTTTGATGTCTTTTTAGGAGCAGACATAGGACAACAAAATCTTAATAATGACCCTGAAATTTCTAATTTCAACCAACTTACCATTTCTGATTGGGAATCTGATATTATTTATTATGAAATCATCATTGTTAGGAAAGGGGATTTAAAGGAGGGCAAAGCATGGATTGAGGAAGGAATGAAAGAAGAGCAGGTTTACCTTGTAGATGTTTATGGCAAAGGATTGTTCCTCATGGAAAAAAGGTTACCAAACTATCTAAAACAGATTCGAGAAGAAGTTAAAGCCGATAAACATAAAACGTCTAATAGTAAGTGATTTATGTAGATGCAACATCAAAATTGGTTTAATTATATTGTTTTTTATGCTGAAATTTTGGGAATACAGCCAATGGTGCTTTAACTGCCTATCCAAAAACTTTAGAAAAAATGATCGAAAAATTTCCAATGGCAGAGATTGTAATTCCGGGACATGGTGCTTTTAGGGGATTGGAATTGTTTGAACATACACTGGAATTAGCTAAATAAATGATCATAAAACTGTTAATTATTAAGTCCATAAGGATCAACAAGCATAATTTAAAGTGGATAAATGATATTTCGAAGTTCAACTGAAATTCTATAATTTGCGCAATAAACTTAATTTTTCAACCTAATCAAAATGGACAAAAACCTGATCATCAAAATTGGCTTACCGGTAGTTGTAATCATACTTGCAATTGGCATTATTGTAGGGCATTCGAACGAAAGTTATAAACAAGATATATCCTACAAAGAGTACGAACAATCAGAAAGGGATAACTATCTTTCTTTCAAAGCCAATATTCTTAAAGAGCTAAAGTCGCAAATGAATATAGGTGAAGCAGGAACCTGGCAGCAAGATTATAACGCCCATTTGCAGATGACCAGCAATCAGTTTGAAGGGCCTCAGGTACATCTCGAGAAGTTGATTTATAACCATAAGGAATATATACGAGACACGGTCAATAAATACAGGAATAAATATAAAGAGTTCCTTACTCCTTTTACCATTCATGGATTACAGTTCGATCCAGATGAAAGGACAACCGGTAAACCCGACATTATTGTTACCGTTGTGCCTCCGGTTCCATTTCAGGAAAGGCGTTCGGCTGTTCTACAAGGCATTCTCAACAGAATCGATGGAGCAAAAGATAAAATTTCTCCTTATAAAACCTACAGCAAAGAGGTATATAAAATTGAGGATTCAATTATTAAAATTGAACACATTAAAATGGACCTGTGGCTTACCAAATTTAATGTCACCATAACTACAGACAGCTGGGGAAAGTACAGAGAAGACAGTGCCGATGGCAAAAGGGAAATTGCCAATCAACGCCATGCTCCCTTTGATGTCCTTTTAAAAATCCTTCCCAATGTATCGCCCTGGTATGTCAATGATGGAAAATCATTCGATAAAAAACCGGATATGGCCATTGGCGCCATATATTGCGATGGTATACAAAAAGATCCAAAAGACAGCCGGAACATAGGTGTGGTTCCCCGTTCAATTGGCGAAGCCTTGCCACTCATTAAACAAAGCTACTACAACCAGATTGACAATGCCAGTGCCATGTTTGACCAGGAAGCCAATGACCAGACTATTTGGAACAAACCCTTATATGCCTATATCTCTGTGCCAGAAATAGGATCGTACCGTGGATTAAAAAAGAAAGGAGATGAAATGGTCAATTTCTCCTTTATCATGCCCTTATTGGTTCGAGGCAGTTGGGATGTTCAGATTCCATCATCAATTGTTCCCGAATATAAACCAACACCCCCTTATAAACGTACTTTATCGGATATATTTCTACCCAAATGGGGACTGGGTAAATTTGGAAAGGTTCTTTCGGGATTCTTTTTCCTTCTGGTTATTGCTGCAATTGGATTTAGCGTATTAAAGAACCTCATGCCATTTTAGATATTCAAATTTTTTGTATCTTCTTAAAAAATTTAAAACATGAAAAACCTAATCTTTATCTTAACTCTATTTGCCCTTATTTCGTGCGGGGGTAAATCTAATAACAATAAAACGGAAAGCGAAAGTACTGATACAGAAACAATAGAACAAAAAGACAAATCGCTTTTAGCCAAAAATGACTGCAATCAATTTTTGGATGATTATGAAAAATGGGTAAACGATTTCCTGGAGCTTTATAAAAAATTTAAAGACGACCCTATGAATGCCGAGTACACACAAAAGATGATGGAGTCCTCTCAAAAAATGGCAGAATGGAGTCAAAAATGGATTAAACTATACGATTGTTCAAAGGATAAAAAATATGCCAAGCGAATGGAAGAGCTACAAAAGAAAGTTGAAAAGGACATGGAAGAATTGGCAGAATAATCCATTTAAAAAATAGTTGTCCTATACTTACACATAGCTAGCAATAGGTAATTGATAGCATGTAGATTTTATTGATTAAACTCATTCGATGAAACATTTTAGAACGAACATATGATGCACTTTAAACTCTTATTATTTACTATTTTTATGATTGTTGGATGTACATCAACAGATCCAACACATACTATTTCTTCCAATACCATTTGTAATCCAATAGACTTAAGCTATAGGTTTTGTCTCGATGGTTCATCGAGGCGAGAGGCTGCTGATCCTACAATGGTTTGGTTTAAAGACCGTTATTTTTTGTTTGCATCAAAGTCTGGTGGCTACTGGCACTCAAAAGATTTGAAAAAATGGGTTTATGTACAGACAAATGCCATAAATATTGAAGATTATGCTCCAAGTGTTGTAGTAATAGGCGATTCAATTTATTATATAGCATCTTCCAATGAGAAGAACCCTATCTATAAATCGGGCAATCCTGTAAATGGTAAATGGGAACTGGCTCTTGAACAACTTGAGGTTCCTGTATGGGATCCAACTTTTTTCCTGGATGATGATAAACGGCTCTATTTATATTGGGGCTGTTCCAATGAACGTCCATTATACGGTGTAGAGGTGGATTACTCAAACAATTTTTCTTTTATAGGAGAAGCTGTTGAGCTTAAGTATCCTAATCCAGGACAAAATGGTTGGGAAGTACCAGGCGACTACAATACACTAATAAGTAAAGCCCCATGGATCGAAGGGATTTGGCTAAATAAACATGATGGTAAATATTATTTGCAGTATTCTGGTCCCGGAACGGAATATAAAAGTTATGCAGATGGGGTATATGTTTCAGACCATCCTTTAGGGCCATTTAAATTACAAGAACATAATCCTTTCGCTAATAAGCCCGAAGGATTTATTGCCGGGGCTGGACATGGCAGTACTTTTAAAGATAAGTATGGGAATTACTGGCACATTGGTACAGGAACAATTTCGCAAAAACACATCTTTGAGCGCAGGTTGGTACTTTATCCCGCCTTTTTTGATGATGATGGCACTTTGTATACCCGCTCAAAGTATGGCGACTATCCTATGATTTTGCCTAACAAGAAAATACAGAGTGTCGAAGATATTTCTCCAGGGTGGATGCTGCTTTCGTATGGAAAAAATGTTGAGGTTTCTTCATCTATTGATTCCCTTCCGGCATCAAATATGGTTAATGAGGACATCCGGACCTATTGGGCAGCGAAAACAGGCGATGCAGGCGAATATGCCATTCTTGATTTAGAAGAAACCCCTGAAATTCACGCCATCCAGATAAATTTTGCAGAGCATGGAACAGCTCTTTTCGGTAGGGTTGAAGACACATATCACAGATATACCCTGGAGTATTCCGATGATAAAAGCAATTGGAGATTGCTGTCAGATCAATCCAAGAATGAAACTGACAATTCCCATCAATATATTCAATTAAATAAAACAATATCATGCCGGTACTTGAAAATAAGCAATATAAAAGTACCTGATGGGTGTTTTGCTTTAAGTGGGTTCCGTGTTTTTGGGAAAGGCTCAGGACAGGCTCCAAAAGAAGTTGTTCAATTTTCTGCTGAACGAAACCAGGAAGACCAGAGAAGTGTAGTTCTTAGCTGGAACAAGTCAGAAGATGCAGATGGATATTCCATTGACTATGGAACTACCAAAGACAAATTATATCTGAATTATCAGGTTTATCAAGATACAACATTGACCATTAATAGCCTGAATGCTGATCTGGAATATTTTTTTACTATCGAGTCGTTTAATGAGAATGGTATAACAGAAAGCAATATTGTTGTAAGCATCGAATAACAGTTCAGTAAGATAAATATTACGTTGAAAACATGCTGAAATTTGGCTTTTTGGCAATGCCAAGTTTAGCATCCATTACCTTGTTAACCTTGTCGGTCATACTCCGGGAGTGGTTGAGCCGGGCAACTTGGGTTTGCAGGTAGGGCATGCTGAAGAAGTCAGAAAGTAGTAAGATGCGCAGGCAAGGAAGTGGATTGCTACTTTTTGGTGAACACTTTCGGGTTAAATGCAAATCGGGCAGATGCACTAACAGAATTCGATATTTTTTCCCTGACACTCATTTTTTTAGCAAAAAATTTGGTTCAACTAAATATTTAGTTTAAATTTGAACTAAGAATTTAGTTGAATAGAATGGACCCCGAATCAAAATTGTTTAAAAAACAGTTAACAAACCATGGAGATGAAGGAATTAACAAAAGCAGAAGAACAAGTGATCCAGGTAATGTGGGAGCAAGGCAAAACTACGGTAAAAGATATTATTGAAGCTTTGCCCGATCCCAAACCTGCCTACAATACAGTATCAACAATTGTCCGGATACTCGAGAAAAAGGGCTTTGTTGATCATGAGCCGGTTGGCAAAGGCTATGTGTATTTTACCCTTATCGGTAAAAAGGAATATACCCGCAAATTCTTAAGAAAATTTCTGACCAACTACTTCGACGGGTCTTTTAAAGAAATGGTATCCTTTTTTGTAAAAGAAAACAAAATGGATTTATCAGATGTCGAAGAGATGATGAAAGAAATTAAGAAAGACGCAGAATAAACGTAAAACAATGCATATGGAGTATGTTTTGAATTACATATTGGAATCTTCGCTCAGTTTGGGAGTGCTTATTCTACTTTACAGGCTGCTCCTTAAGAAGTTGAACAACCTCCTGCTGAACCGGGTATACATAGCCTCGTCCATGCTTTTTGCTGCTGCTCTGCCCTTTGTCCATTTAAAGATAAAGGTGAACAGCATGCCCAATATGCTGCCTGATATGGCAGTGGGCGCACAAGGTTCAACCATGCTCGAAGCGATCACTATTTATGCCGAACGAACCAATCAGGCAGTAGTTGGTGTACTCAAGGACATCCCCTTGATGCAATATTTGTACATAACTGGTATAGCTCTGCTGTTTGCCCGTTTGATCTTTGGCCTGTACAAGTTGCATTTGTTTAAAAAGCAAGCAGAGCTTGAAAAGTTTCCTGGTTATTTATTGGTAAATGCCAACACCGACCTCGAACCTTTTTCATTTTTTAGCTTACTCTTTATCAACCGCAGCAAGTACGAAGATGAAGAATATGATGCCATTGTGCATCACGAATTAGCGCATATTCAACTAAAACATTCTTTTGATAATCTGCTTTTAGAGTTCATTCTTATTATTCAATGGTTCAATCCCTTTGCATGGATGTTACGCCGCGACCTGAAAGAAATACACGAATACCAGGCCGACAGGCATACCATCAGTACAGGGGTAGACCCTAAATTCTACAAGGAGTTGTTGTTGGGCAAAGCAATGGGTACCCGCGTGGCCCTGGGCAATAACCTCAATCATTTACTCATTAAAAAACGACTTGAAATGATTAACAATAGAATAAATAAATCGCCGGGCTTTATACGCATGCTTGCAGTAGCTGCAGTTTTTGGCCTGTTGGTGGTTGTGTTTGCTTGCGAACGCGACGATCAGAAAGTGTACACCGAAGTTGACCAGATGCCTGAATATCCTGGTGGAATCCCGGCACTAAGAGCTTATTTGGCAGAGAATTTAAATTATCCCGAAGCGGCTTTAAAAAACGGGACAAATGGCAAGGTATATGTTTCATTTGTTGTAACGAAAGAAGGAAATGTTGCTGATGCCCAGGTTGTCCGTAGTATTGACCCGATTCTTGATGAGGAGGCTCTAAGGGTAATAAACCAAATACCGGAATGGGATCCTGGCATTAAGGACGGTAAAAAGGTGAATGTACAATTCACTATGCCAATAGTCTTTAATCTCCCAGAAAGTTCTTCTGAAGAAGCATTTGTTGTTGTGGAAGATATGCCCAAGTTTGAAGGTGGTATCGAAGCTGTTCAACAGTACATTAGAGAAAATATCCTTTATCCCGAAAATGCACAAAAAAGAGGAATTGAAGGAAAGGTCTTTGTTTCTTTTGTTGTTGCTAAGACAGGTAAGGTAAAGGATGTTAAAATAGTTAGGTCTATTGATCCTGAACTCGATGCAGAAGCAGTTCGCGTTGTTTCTTCAATACCAGATTGGAAAAGCCCTGGAATGCAACATGGCGAAGCGGTGGATGTGAATTATACAATGCCCATCGATTTTGTACTAACCGATAAAGGTGGGGCAATGGTGATTGAGGAATCCATCGTGGATAAAGAGAAAATGTTGGCAAACATTAATCTGGACAAGTCAACCGGTAATCTTGTTGCTAAAGGGATTATTACCGATGCCAATAACAATCCGTTAAAAGGGGCTCATGTAATCATCGAAGGTACAAATTCAGGCGCTACTACCAATGCCGAAGGCAAGTTTGAGCTGACACTGGATAACAGTGACCAAGATTTGGTAATTTCTTACATTGGCAAGGAAACTATAAAGTGGAGCAAATAGGTCTCTACTAATCTACAGGAATAAATGGACTACCCTATTTTTTGGGGTAGTCTTTTTTTTATCAAGTCTTTACCTCTGCTTTACTGCTACATGCTGGCACTTTGCTAAGAAACAATCTCCATAAATTACTCTTCGGCTGAGTCTATATTGAGCTTAGCCGAAATACTCAAAATGACTGTCAGGCAGTGCGGAGTCGAAGTTTATTTCTTCCCTTCCTTATGGCATACATTACAGGTGATTAGGACTTTATCCCCTCCTTTGAAAGGAGCGGCTTGGGGTGGTTTTGACAAAAACAATTCTCAATTCGCCTATTTTTGTGGGCATTGGAACTACTAGAATAATTTAGAATCAACTCTCATCGTTTTTTCACTATATTCGTTCTAAGAAACCGAGAGCAGATTGCATGGAAAACAACCAATCTTTTATCAAGCGATTTTATATCTATCAGAAAGAGCGTTTTCCTATTCTTGCCCATGGACTATTAATCAGCATTTTTACTTTTTCGGCTATCTCGTATTCCAGGATCTGTCGTGGTGCAGAGGGTTTTATCGCCATTGAGGCTTACTTTGTCGCTGCCTTTACTACCATTACCTTGTTTTATCTCCTGCGGGTATCCGACGAGCATAAAGATGCCCAAGACGACGCCCAATTCAGGAAGCACCTTCCGGTGCCCCGCGGATTAATCTCTTTAAAAGAATTGCGTATTACTGCCGTTGTGGTTTTTACAATTCAATTGGTTGTTAACATACTCTATTATCCAAAAGCACTTCTGCTTTATAGCGCAGTGGTCCTGTTTCTTTTTCTTATGACAAAGGAGTTTTTTGTATCAGCCTGGATGAAAAAGAAACCGGTGGTTTATGCCCTTTCACACATGTTTATCATTCCCTTGGTTGATATTTATGCCAGTGGAATGGACTGGCTGCGCGAAGGTGCCCATGCACCGCTTGGCTTGCTCTTCTTTTTTATTGTTTCTTACCTGAACGGGTTGGTACTGGAAGTTGGGCGCAAAATTAAAATTCCCGAAAAGGACGAGCATAATACCTATTCAACCTTATATGGCATGAACAAGGCTACCATAATCTGGTTATGCATCCTGTTTGTCGATCTTGTGTGCAGCATTACTGCCTCTGTGTACGCCGGACTGGGCACTATTGCCATTGTTGTTCTGATTGTGTTGTTCTTGTTGTCTTCCATTCCTGCCTGGCTGTTTCTAAAGAAAAAGACAGAGAAAATCTCCAAACAAATCGAAAACTTTTCGGGATATTGGACTATGGCTATGTATCTCACCCTTGGAGGAATACCTATGATCACTAAACTTATTGCTTCATGGTTTTAAGCCCGCATGAAATATCATCTGGCGACCTGAAACTTATCGGGGGAAAAGCTAAAAATTTATTTATCTTGCATGAGCATGGGTTTCAAGTACCTGAATGGGTGGTTATTCCGTATACTGAGTTCAAGCAAGACTTAAATGTTTTAATTCAAGATATCTTAGAAAAGTTACCTAACACTCCTTTTTATGCTGTCCGTTCATCTGCCCTGGGTGAGGACAGTGAGCAAAAATCATGGGCCGGACAATTTGAATCGCACCTCTTTGTAAAGCCCGATCAACTTGAAGAGAAGATAATTTCTGTTCGTGATTCGGTGAATTTGGAGCGTGTTAAAACCTATCGCAGAGGCAATGAACCTATTAAAATGGCAGTGATTGTCCAGGTAATGGTTGATGCAGATATATCCGGAGTGGCATTTGGAATTAACCCGGTTACAGGAAACAGAAAGCAAACCATTGTCAATGCCGTGTTTGGTATAGGCGAAGGACTTGTAAGTGGTGAACTGGTTGCTGACCAATACCTGATAGAGGATGGAAAAATCCAATCTGAAATTGCCCACAAACAAAAAAAGGCAGTACATAACCCTGAAGGAGGTATTCAATATACCGGTTTGCCTGAAGAGTTGCAAAAAGCACCGGTGCTTGCAGAAAAGCAAATCCTTGAGCTTAACCTTCTGCTGAAAAAACTTTATCATATCACGGGCAAATATCCTGATATCGAGTTTGCCTTTAAAGACGGCACCTTATACCTGCTGCAAACCCGTCCCGTTACTACTCCCGATAAGATACCTGATACTGGCAGCAACTACTCGGTCTGGGATAACAGCAACATTATTGAATCGTATCCCGGGTTAACCGGTCCCCTTACGTTTAGCTTTATCACCAAGATGTATGAGCGGGTATACATACAAATGCTTGAGTTGTTTGGTGTTAAGAAACAGTCCATTCATCAGAATAAATATGTGTTTACCAATATGTTGGGACTGGTACACGGAAGGGTTTATTACAATTTATACAGCTGGTATAAGGTACTTTCTCTTCTGCCGGGCTACAGCTTAAATGCTGCCTTTATGGAACGCATGATGGGCGTAAAGGAAAGGTTTGTACTGGAAGATTACGAAAAGAAATCAAAATTCAAAGACCTGCTGAGTGTGCTCAGGATGGTTTGGGGACTGTACCGGAATATCCGCAAGTTGCCTGGGAATACCAAAAAATTTGAGGTCCATTTCGAGCAAGTTATGCAAAAGTTCTGGGGGTATAAGCTGGATGAATTCAGCCCCAACGAATTGCTTAAACTCTACAGGGAACTCGAAGACGAATTGCTCAGCAAATGGAAACCTCCGCTAGTCAACGATTTTTTTGCCATGATCTATTTTGGGGTTGTTCCAAAAATGATCGAGAAACATGCTGGGAAGGAAGCTATTCACCTGCAAAACGACCTGCTATGTGGGGCAAACGATATTGTATCTGCAGAGCCTGCCCGCATAATAAATGATATTGTAGGCAGGATAAAAAGCGATCCCAAGGAGTTAAGTATATTTCAAGAGCACACAGCCGATGAGGTTTTGCACTATTTAAATAGCCAAAAAGAAAACAAAACCCAGCAGTTGATCCAGGAATATCTTGATAAATTTGGCGATCGTTGTGTAGGTGAACTAAAACTTGAAACTAATACATATAAGCAATTGCCGCAGAACTTTATAGATATATTAAAAAATCATATCAACACTGCTGTTGGCAATGCTAAAACAGATAGCCAGGAAATAAGGCAAGCTGCTGAAAAAGAAATTAAGAAAGCTTTTAAAGGTAAACCACTAAAGCGTGCTGTATTTATACATGTATTGCGAAAGGCGCGTACCCTCGTATCGAACCGCGAAAACCTAAGGTTTAGGCGGACCCAGGCCTATGGTTTTGTCCGTGAAATATTTAACGCCTTGGGTAAACGGTTTTACGCGGAGTCTGTTTTAAATGATTCACATGATATTTATTATCTGACAATCAATGAAATATTCGACTTTATCGAAGGTAAAGCTATAAGTATTCATCTTAAAGAACTGGTAGATTTTCGTAAGAAGGAGTATGAACAATACAATAGGCTTGAATTCATAGACGAACGATTTAAAACCTTTGGCATTCCTTACCTGGGCAATAATTTCAAGAACGATAAACCATTGGATGACAATGGCCAGGGATTAAACGGCATAGGGTGCTGTGCCGGAAAAGTAAAGCAAAAAATACGTATTGTAACCGATCCGGCGAAGGCAGGTGCCCTGAACGGCGAAATACTGGTTACGGCAAGTACCGATCCGGGCTGGGTAACACTTTTTTCTTCTATCTCTGGTATAATTGTTGAAAGAGGTAGTTTGTTGAGCCATTCGGCCATTGTATCACGAGAAATGGGCATTCCCTGCATTGTTGGGGTTACCGATGTACTGAAAAAACTGAATGATGGCGATTTGGTTGAAATGGATGGCACATCAGGACAGATAAATATTGTTGAACCAAATACAGGCAAATGACAGACAGGAGTATCCGGGACATAGATTTTAGTTATATACGGTATGCCAATTGTTGGGAAGATGCCGAAGTTTTAATCCAAGGATTAAATCCTAACGGAAATAGCAGGATCCTTTCAATAGGTTCGGCAGGGGATAATTCCTTCTCTTTGCTTGCAGCCTCTCCTGAGCTAGTAACAGCCATCGATATAAATCCGGCGCAAACGGCTCTGATACAGCTAAAAAAAGCGGCCATTAAAAATTTGCATTACGATGAGGTACTGGGCTTTTTGGGATTTACAGATTATTCCGGACGTATCGAGACCTATCATGCGTTGAAAAAAGATTTATCGATTGATGCCCATCAATATTGGTCCGATCATCTGGAATTGATCAAAAACGGAGTGATCCATCAAGGCAAGTTCGAGAAATATTTCCAATATTTTTCTCGGAAAGTGCTGCCATTGATCCATAAACCTGAAACTGCTAAAAAACTCATGCTCAGGAAATCCTTGATCGAACAGCAGAACTTCTATTGGGAGAAATGGAATACCTGGCGCTGGCGCTTGCTGTTTAATATATTCTTCAGTAGGGCCGTAATGGGCAAATTTGGCAGGGACAAACAATTCTTTAACGAGGTAAAGGAACCTGTTGCCAAGAGTGTTTTTAAACGGGTAGAAAAACACCTGTCGGGGCAATATGTTTTTGAAAATGAATTTTTGGAGTACATTTTGTTCCGCAATTTCAACAAAAACCTGCCCCATTACCTCAAACCGGAAAATTTTGAAAGCATCAAAAATAATATTGACAAGCTGGAAATTGTAACCGGAAGTTTTGGGACATATTATACGAACAATTGCAACTATACCCACCTGAATTTGTCTGATATATTTGAGTACCTGAGCGAAGACGATTTTCTGCGGACAGTTGGATTGATCAAGGATAATGCCTCAACAGGTACAAAAATTGTATATTGGAATTTGCTTGTTCCAAGGAGGTTGTCACAGACAGCCCAAGATGCTTTTAAGTATAAACAGGAAAGATCGAATGAACTATCGACTATGGACAAGGGTTTTTTCTATAGTCCGGTAATTTTAGATGAAAGGAGATAGACATGAACCCAATTATAGTTACACTCCTGTCGGGTGCAGGATTTTTAATTCTTTTTGCCATTGGTGAACTCTTGTACCACCATTATAAGGTGAGGGCAGAGTATACGCGAAAATTTGCCCATGTTACTGTAGGCATACTTGCCCTAACATTTCCGGCATATTTTATCAGCCACTGGCAGGTACTTGCTTTAAGTTCCATGTTTTTTATTATCCTTGTGGTTGCCAGGAAACACAAACAGTTACAGCATATACATGCGGTACCCAGGGTAACCTATGGCAGTTATTTGTACCCGCCCACGGTTTATGGATGTTTTATATTGGGCAACAAGATGGGTTTTGGGCAGTTTTTCTACATCCCTATCCTTGTAATGGCTGTTTCTGATCCTGTTGCTGCAATTACCGGATTAAAATGGGGCAAATCAATCACAAAAAAGAAAAATTCCAAGACTTTTTTGGGATCACTCATGTTTCTGGTATCGGCTATTATTGCCACACTCATATTGCGGTTCAGTATACCCGATATTTCTTTGCAGAGATTGTTGCTGATTTCTGTTCTGGTCGGACTGGTCGGCATGTTTGCTGAAGTATCCAGTTATAAGGGCTGGGACAATTTTACCATTCCTCTCTCCATTGTTCTTTTAATGTTTGCCCTTAGGTATTTGGGAGTATTATGATAAGGGTCGAACATATTGCGGAACGGGCACAATTCCGGACATATTTAGAGGAAATAAAAGCCAGGCTTTATCCCGAACAGGTCTTGCCCTATACCCTTAGCAGCGATGGTGATAACGAATACATAATTAATCAGTTGGTACTGTTTGAACGCGCCGAGCCTGTGGCAGGCTTGTGTCTTTATGCCAATCCGGGTGTACACCACGGGCAATTGAAAACCTTGCAGGTCGGAAATTACGAATGTATCGAATCAGACAGGATCGCTAAAAAATTGTTTGAAACCGTTTTTGATTATGGCCGGCAAAATGGTTATGCTTATATCCTCGGGCCTATGAACGGATCTACCTGGTATAATTATAGGTTTAAGTCCACTTTCGATAATCCGAATTTCTTTTTGGAGGCCTACCATCAGCCCTATTACCTGAAACAATTTGCAGATAGCGGCTTCGATGTTGTCAGTCGTTATATATCGGCTGTAGACTACCAGATGGACTTTCATGCAGGAAGCTTGCAACAGATAGAAAACAAGTTAATTGAGCAAGGAGTTGTATTTCGTTTGCTCAACATAGATAACCTGGAAAACGAGCTAAAGCAGGTCCATAAACTTTCAATATCAGCTTTTACAAACAATGCCTACTATACCCCTTTGTCGTGGGAAAGTTTTTGGGAGAAGAATAAAAAGTTGGCTTCGCGGCTTGATCCTCAGTTATTTTTAGTGGCCGAAAAGAATGGGGAGATCATAGCCTATCTGTTTGCCATTGAAGATTACTTCAACACCTCCATCAAACAAGTGGTTGTAAAAACCCTGGCAGTAAAAGCCGGTAGGGAGTACCAGGGCACCGGATTTATACTTCTCAACAAACTCATTGCTCATTTAAGGGAGAATAAATACAGATCCATAGTACATGCATACATGTTCGAAGACAATACTGTGATACGTATGTCGGGCAAATACTCCCACGAACTGTACAGCCGATATTCATTATTTGGAAGAAAACTATGAGCCTTTCCTCTGCAAATATTATCCATCAATTTATAAAAACGGCTGAGGCCTACCCGCATCAAAAGGCGATTATTTGTGGGAAGCAACAGATTGGTTTTTCAGAACTGCACCATGCCGTTAGGAACAAAGCAGCACATCTCCAAAACAAGGGAATAGGCAAAGGCGATCAGGTATTGCTTTTGGTCCCCATGAGCATTGAACTCTATATAAACTTACTGGCCATTTTTTACCTGGGGGCAGTGGCAATTGTTATCGATCAGGTGGGAGACCGAAAGAAAACCATTGCCTATCTGAAGCAAGCCGACTGTAAAGCGGTAATTTTTTCTGGAAAAGCCTGGCTGTTGTGGTTGATCAATCCATCAGTACGTAGTATACCTATCAAAATACAAGGAAGGAAATCACCGGGTAAAAGCCGCCTAGATACGGTTGTTCTGGCAGCTGACCATCCGGCATTGATTACATTTACTACTGGCAGCACAGGCACCCCAAAGGCAGCTCTGCGTACACACGGGTTTCTGTTCCGGCAGTACCAAACCCTAAAAGAGGTGACAGAACCCTGTCCGGGGAAGGTAGATTTTGTAAGCCTGCCCATAGTTTTACTGATCAACCTGGGAGTTGGTGTTGTTTCGGTGATCCCTGAAAAGGCGATCGATAAATTAAAGCAGCGCGATTTTAAATCCCTTGCGAAGAGCATTGCACAAAATAAAGTTGAGTCCCTAACGGCTTCGCCGTTTTTTCTTACGGAGCTTGTCAGGTATCACGAGGAGACGGGCACAAAGTTAAAACTCAAGCGGATCTTTACAGGGGGCGGGCCCGTTTTTCCTAATGATGCCAGAAAGATCGATCGGGCATTTGAACCAGAAATATTCAAGATTATTTACGGATCGACCGAGGCGGAACCCATCAGTACAATTGATGGTTCTGAGCTGGAAAAAAGCGGTGTTGAAAAAGGTCTTTGTGTTGGAAAAGTCCATCGGCAACTTGAGGTTAAAATAATTAAGGCCCATATAGGTCAACTGGAAAATTTCGAGGAAGTTACAACCGGACAAATCGGAGAAATTATTGTAAGCGGTCCGCATGTACTCTCAGATTATTATAACAGTCCCGAAGCATTTCACGAGAACAAGATCAGGTCTGGGGAAAAACTCTGGCACCGTACGGGCGATGCAGGTTTTATGGGTATAGATGGAAAACTTTATCTAACAGGAAGGGCAGCGCAGATGATTTACCTGAATGATAGTATACTTTCACCATTTCTGATAGAAAACCAGTTAAAGTCCATTGATGGAATTGCCAGTGGAACAGCATTAATGGCCAAAGAAAACCGGCTTGTTTTGTATATTCAGAAAACCGATAAATCCAATGCCCGGGAAATAGAGGCAGAAATCCAAAAGCTACAGCTGCCTGTCCATGACCTTGTATATATAGACAAAATGCCCATGGACAGCAGGCACCGTACAAAGATTGATTATAGCAGATTGTCAGCTATGAAATGAGATTATCCTGGTATTAGATAGTTATGGGCAATGCCAAAAAGCTGAAATGCTGAGAATTGATACTGGATGTTACCACAAAGATGAAATGCAAGTTGTGTCTGAGCCGATGGGAGATGAGTAGGTTAATTATCAAACTCCTTCGTATGAGTTGGTTATACCGGGAATGCATGTATTATTAAAATGGATGCAAGGAGAATAATTTGTTAGATGGATTCGATTGAAAACTGAAAACTTTTAATCCCGGATTATGCATTAGAACTTCGTTATGAAGGTTGAAAATGCAAAAATAGAAGAACTTGGTGAGGTTCAACATAGCACCGCTATGTTGAACCGACCATAGGGAGTTCATGAATGCAATAAAAATAATTAAGTATGAATATTCGAATTAAGTAAGTGAAACGACTTATATTGAAGCATATTCAATATGTAATAGATTTTCTAATTCAGTTTTCAGGTTAATTAGAAAAAAGGTAATCAAAATGTACATCTGGGACTGATAGCTCAAGACGTTCAAAAAGTTATTTCGGAAGTAGTAGATGTTGGCGATGATAAAAACAAAACGCTTGGATTAAACTTAGATTAATACCTGTGCTAGTTAGCGCCATAAAAGAACAGCATAAGAATTCAATAAGCCAATGCAAAATATAAATTAACTAGCGATGCCACACCTAACTGGTGGTTGGGATTAGGGAATGGCATATGCAAAGCCCGGCATAGCATGGATTTAAACTATTGGGATAAAAATTCAGGCTTAAAGGGAAGTGTTGAACGTGTGACAAGATATCAAGGCATTATGTATATCGGAACCTATGTTGACCTCAATTATATTGACAAAGCAAATTAAGTACAGGAAGCAGAAGGTATACCTGCGTGTCAAATTTGCTTACCATAGCCCGCTATGCTTTCGCAAACATTCCTTAAAACTCAATATTTATAAGCGATTTGAGCCACTAATTTTATATCGAACTCAGGTTGGTAGGTTCTCTATATGGCATTTTTAAAATAAAGCGCAATAAGGCAAAAGAATACATAAGAGCAGTTATGCTTTAACAATTTATCAATCTCTCAAAAGAATTGCCCGATGGCAAAATTTGGCTTAGCTCCGAGAAAAATAATGATGCAGATATTGGTTATTTGCAGCTCAATAAAAATGGGGGATATGATTGGGTCTATGCACATTTTTATTGTGTCCAAGGTAATGATAAAAGCAAAAACTAAAAGTTGTATATTTATAATAGGAAATGTCATAAAACGATTTTATGAAAAAGCTATATTTGATTTTGATATTATTAGCATTCGATTCTAATTTATCAGAATTAGCTGCCCAAATAAACAAAACAGATAGCCTCGAGAAGTTAATTCAAATTCATACAGAGGAAGATACTACACGGATAAACCTTTTAAATGTAGCTGCCTTTAAATTTCATAAATCAGATATTGACAAAACACTAAAATATGCTACAGAAGCCGGAGAACTTGCTGACAGACTAAACTTTAAGAAAGGAAAAGCAACAAGCCTTAATATTATTGGGATTTATTATTATGTCAAATCTGATTACCCCAAAGCATTGGAATATTATCAAAAATCATTAAAATTAAAAGAGGAATTAGGAGATAAAAACGGAATTTCAGCAACTTACATTAACATTGGTGTTATACATAAAAATCAAGGCGATTATCCTAAAGCATTAGAATATTACCAAAAATCATTAAAAATAAAAGAAGCATTAAACGATAAACTGGGTATTTCTGATACGTATAATAGTATTGGCATTATCTATTTTCGTCAGGGCAGCTACCCCATAGCCTTGGAATATTACCAAAAATCATTAAAAATAAAGGAGGAATTAGGTAATATTATGGGAATATCATCTACTTACAATAATATTGGGCTTGTTTATAAACTTCTGAACAACTACCCCAAAGCATTGGAATATTTTCATAAGTCATTAAAAATAAAAGAGGAATTAGGAGATAAAAAAGGTATATCAATCACTTATGATAATATTGGAGAGATATATAGCATTCAGAAAGATTATCCTAAAGCATTGGAATATTTTAATAAATCATTAGAGTTTGAGGAATTAGGAGATAAAAATAGATTATCAGAAATGTACAATAACATTGGAACTACCTATAAAAATCAAGGTGATTATGCAAAATCTCAGGAGTTTTTACTAAAATCATTAAAAATATGTGTTGAAATTGGCAACAAATCTCGTGAAGCAGAAAACTATAAAGAATTAGGCTCACTATATCTTAAACAGGATGAAACAAAAAAAGCTTATGACTACTGCAAAAAAGCATATGCAATTGCAAAAGAAATCGGAGAAACCAATTTAATAAAAGAAAGTTCTGAACTATTGGCAGAAATCAGCGAGTCTTTGAGTTTGTACAAAGAAGCATATAAATATCATGTTGTTTTTAAAACAATGAGTGATAGTATATATAATGAAGAAAATATAAAAAAAGTTACAGGTCTGGAATATCAATATGAATTTGAAAAAGAAAAACAAGCTATTGAATTAGAACAACAGAAAAAAGATTTATTAGCTAAAGAAGAAGCAAAACGGCAGCAAAATTTCAAATATACTTTAATTATTGTACTGATATTAATTTTGTTCGTAGCAGGTGTAATTTATAGAAGTTACAGAATAAAGCGAAAAGCAAATATTCTTCTGCAAAAGAAAAATGAAGAAATACTGCAACAAAAAGAAGAGCTATCAAAGCTCAATGCCGACAAAAACCGTTTTATTTCAATACTTGCACACGATTTAAGGAGCCCGTTTAATGCAATACTTGGTTTTTTGGATATATTATCCAAGAGCATTCGCAAATTAGATATTGATGAAGCAATAGGCCATATAGATATTATTAATAATTCGGCTAAAAATACCTTTAATTTATTAGAAGATATTCTTACTTGGGGAAGAGCAAATTCAGGTAAAATTCCTTATGAACCACAGAAATTAAATTTGAAAACAATTTGTAATGAGGTAGTTGATATTTTGAAATTTACAGCAAATTCAAAAAACATTTCAATAAGTACTTTTGTCGCCAGTGAAATTTATTGTTTTGCAGATAAGAATATGTTGGATACTATTTTGAGAAACCTTGTTACAAATGCTATTAAATTCACTAATGAGGGAGGACAAATTGATATTTATGCCGAACAAAATCAATCGGATATCACCATTACAATTTCTGACAATGGTGTTGGAATAGAACCTGAAATTCTATCAAAACTATTTGATATTACCCAAAAAGTCACAACACAAGGAACAAAAGAAGAAAGCGGAACTGGTTTAGGATTGTTGCTATGCAAAGAATTTGTTGATAAACACAATGGTAGAATTTGGGTAGAGAGTGAATTAGGAATAGGAAGCAAATTTATTTTTACTTTACCATCCTCTAATTAGTGCCTGTCCATAAAGTCGGGGGTTTGAGGAATAAAGTTCAAATACAAGGCGTGTGAACCGAACCAAGTGAGTTCTTGAACACAATTAAAGATGAAACACGTTGTGAAAAAAAATTTAAACCGCAGTATACTTATGTATATGAGGATTTAAATTTTAACTACGTTGAGCTCGGCAAGCCTCGGTTGAGCAACAACGCAGTAGTTGGACTTTATTGACAAACACTAATTAGTAGTCCTTGAAATTAAACAATGGAAAATAAGTTTTAACCTGGACTATGTTAGACCTTCACAACGAAGGTCTAATGCATATTTCGGGTTTAAATATTATATTTTGTGAGTAAAACAACACATCCCCAAAACACACAAGCCAACGCTTCATCCTTTATTTGCGGGAAGAGTTGTTTTAACCTCCCTTTACAATAATGCATAGAGTGATTTTCACTTTTAAATAATTTTATTACGAAATATTCGTAATAAAATTTGGAGATTAATAACGAGCAAAATATATTTGTTACGAATAATTCGTAATAAGCTATGGAAGTACAAATAAATAAACTTACATCTAAAGAGCTGGAGATTCTTTTAATACTCTGGAATTTTGGTTCTGCAACGGTTAAAACAATCAATGAAGAACAGAATAAAATTGATGATGTTGGTTATACTTCAACATTAAAGATAATGCAGCTAATGAATGATAAAGGTATCTTATCCAGAGCACCAAAAGGGAAAGGACATATTTATAGTTCAAATATATCAGAGGATGAAATACAATCCTTTTTATTAAAAAAATACACAAAAACGACTTCTGGTAAATCGGCAATGAAACTTGTATTACAAGCTTTAGGAAATCAGCAGGAATCAGAAGATGATTTACTTGAAATTAAGAATTACTTAAACAATCTTTAAGCCAGGAATGAACCTAATAATTATACATACACTACAACATTTAGGTACTACAATCTTCCATTCGTTTTGGCAGATAGGATTAGTAACTTTCCTTTATTTTCTATTTGTCTTAACAAGAAAGAAAATATCTGTAAATTGTAAGTATACTTTAGGTTTAAGCAGTTTTGCTATAATTCTTATTTTATTCATTCTTACTTTTCATTTAGTTGAAAATTTCAAAACCATTGGGTTAAATACGCTCTCTGAAAATATTACTCAAAATTCCGTTGAAGAATTACACCAAGCTAATTTGCCCGAAACTGAAATCGTTAAAACACAAAATACTCACAGTTTATTTACTATAAATTATACCAAAATCAGGTTGGTTTTTAATCGGTTGGCCGGTGCAATTGGATTAATTTGGTTATTCGGACTACTTTTCTTTATTATTCGAAAAATGCATGCATATTATACTTTAAAAAGTATCAAGCAAAATAAATACAATGTTCGCTCAATTAAATGGGAAAATACTTTAAGGGAAATATCAACTAAACTGAAGCTTAAAAAAAAGGTAGATATCCTTTTTAGTCCTTTTGTGAATAGTCCTTTATCATTTGGCTTCTTAAAACCTGTTATACTATTCCCGTTACGGATAACAACCGGATTATCAACTGAAGAAATAAAATGTATTCTTATACATGAATTGGCTCATAATCTGCGAAACGATTATCTGCATAATATATTTCAACATGTGATTGAAACCCTGTTTTTCTATCATCCCGGAATTTGGTGGATATCAAAAAACATAAGGACCCAGCGGGAAATAATTTGCGATAGGATTGTACTTGATAATAAAATATCAGAAAAACAGTATGCAAATACACTCCTAAAGCTAAGTGAGCTGCAATTATCCGTCTCAAATATGGCAATAGCAGCAAGAAGTAGCAACAAAGAATTGTTTACAAGAATAAAACATATCATAAACAAGCCTGACAATTACACGAAAAGAAAAGTTAATCCACTAATAGTAGTTGGATTTATAATGGTACTTATTGTATCTGGTTTTGTTTTAGAGGGCAATGAAGGCAAATTAGAGTCAACTGTTTTAGGAAAAGAAATCGAAAAAAGTCTTGACCCATTTGCGGGTTCATTTATAGTTTATGATTTCAATAATGATAAGTATTTTACATCGAATGATAGCATATGTAGCCTGCGCTATCCTGCTTACTCGACATTTAAAATTGCAAGTTCGCTTATTGCTCTTGATATGGGGATTGCAAAAGATGAATCGTACATGATTAAATACGACAGCCTAAAACATACATTACCTTTATGGATGAAGGAAAACAACTTCTATAAAAACTGGTATAGAGACCATACGATTAAATCAGCTTTAAAATATTCTGTTAACTGGTTTTTTATTGAGTTAGGAGACCAGATAGGAAATAAAAATATGGCTGATTACATGGAGAAATTAGCTTATGGGAATAAAAGAGTTAGTGATGGCAAGGAACAGGCTTGGTATAATGGACAACTAAAAATATCAGCTAAAGAGCAAGTTGAGTTTGTAAAGGGTATTTTATGTCAGGATTTAAAAGATATTTCAAAACAAGCACAGCGAATTACACGAGAAGTGTTCCCAAGCGAATTGGAAAGCAATTATACACTATTTGGAAAAACCGGTACCGGAGACGTTGGTGACAATAAGTATATTGGATGGTATGTTGGTTTTATTGAAACAAAATCGAATACATACGTATTTGCATTAAACATCTTTTCCAATGACATAAATAAAATTCCTGGAAGTATGAGACAGGAAATGGTAAAAGATTTCTTTACCAGATTAGATTTGATAGATTGATAATAAAGCGCTTTATCTATTATCTGAATATAGTCCTTTTTAGCAAAAGAAGGACATGAAATTGTATTGTTTAACTTGTAATTATTTTAAATATGAAGAATATAATCTTACTTATAACTTGTTTTATTTATTTATCTGGATTTTCTCAACAACCAAACAATGTATCTCCAATATCCGATGATATTGAACTTATTAAAATATCTGATAATGTTTATATACATGTATCATATAAAATCTCAGAAAAATGGGGGCGTATTTCAGCTAACGGATTAATTTACACCAATAAGAATAAAGCATTTCTTTTCGATACACCCTGGAACGATGATCAAGCAGAGCGACTCATCTCATATATAGAAGATTCATTAAATATTAAAGTTGTTGGCTTTGTTCCAAATCATTGGCATGAAGACTGTATGGGCGGAATAACATGTATTCTGGAGAGAAAAATTAAATCGTATGCAAACCAAATGACCATTGATATCGCTAAAGAAAAAGGATTACCTGTGCCACAGATTGGCTTTAACGATTCTATTCAATTAAAGCTGGGCAAGAAAAAAATCTACTGCTATTATCCTGGAGCAGCACATACACTTGATAATATTGTTGTCTGGTTACCATCAGAAAAATTGCTTTTCGCCGGATGTGTTCTCAAAGGATTTGAATACAAAAATATCGGTTTTACAGACGATGGTGATTTAAAGGAATATCCAACTACATTAAAACGTGTTCAAAAGAAATTTCCAGAAGCAAAAATTGTAGTTCCGGGTCATGGAAGTTATGGAGGAAAAGAATTGATACAGCACAATATAGACCTTGTAAATAAATCTTTATGAAAAATCCAGTCTACATATTATTGTTCATAATCTGCACCAACACTTATGGACAAAATATTGCTGACAACTATACTGAGCTAAAGCTTGACACAATCTTTCAAGAGCATTCAGGTACTTTTGTCTTATACGAATTGCAGAACGATAATTACAAAATATATAATCCGAGCTGCGCTAATCAAAGTTTTCCTGTTCATTCTACATCAAAGATTTTTTGGTCAATTATCGGATTAGAAGAAGGATTGGTTAAGTCAGAAAGTGATATTGTAGAATGGGATTCCACTAAATATCCTCCAAAACAATTGTGGCCAGAAGATTTTAAACAAGACCAGACAATAATCACGGCTCTTAATCATTCTGTAAACTGGTACTATATTGAACTCTTGAAATTGATGTCTCCGGAAATGATTGAGAAGTATTTAAACAATCTGAATTATCAACAAAGTTATGATGTTGAGAAAGTACATTACTTCGAGTTAACTTATACTATTAAAAAGAATGCGGTTGAACAAGTTGAATTTCTCAGAAGAATTTACCTCAATGATTTTAACTTATCTCCTAAAACAATAGGTATAATTAGAGAAGGGATGTTATATAAACAATCTCCTTCATGTAAAATTTATACTCGAACAGGTCTTGGACCGCTTTCAAATGATAAAGGAATAGGTTGGTTAATTGGTTGGATTGAGAAAGAAAATAAAACTTATATTTTTGCATTTAACATTAAAGGCAATGATGAAGTAGAAGCTAGAAAGCTAAGGAATGAGTATCCCTTTAGAATATTGAAAGCGTTGAATTTATTTGATTAGTAATTAAAATTTTGAAAAAGATAATTATAGGTATAATAACTGTCGTGATAGTCACAGGATGCATAGCCATTGAACGGTACACTACAATTATGTCCCCGAACGTACCCGATGATTTGGAAAGTCAGTATGTAATTATTCCATCTCATTCTTCTTTTAATGATGTTGTGAATATTCTCTATACTAATAATCAAATAATAGATACTGTTTCATTCCGTGAAGTCGCAGAAATGAAGGACTATAAAAGAAGCATCATGAGGAATGGCAGATATAAAATTGAACCCA
Organism: Bacteroidales bacterium; assembly: GCA_050295515.1. Classification (GTDB taxonomy): domain Bacteria; phylum Bacteroidota; class Bacteroidia; order Bacteroidales; family UBA10428; genus UBA10428. Next base: position 42,110 of record JBNKPU010000107.1, read on the forward strand.
CATGGAGTAACCGCACATTAATAAATCATCTGCAAGCTGGAGAGCAGGCACCGGTTAATATGGTGTTAACTCATGGTTGGGTTTTAGGTAATGTGGCAGCTAAAGCTGCTCAATACATTGAGGCAGATTCAGCTTCTTTGATGAATCTTTTTCTAAATGAAGATTATATCACGGAAATCGGATATACCAAAGAAACCTTAATGAGCCTCTTTATTCCGAATACGTACGAATTTTTCTGGAATACTGATGCAAAAGCGTTTTTAAAAAGAATGGTTAAAGAAAATAACCGATTTTGGAATTCAAATGACAGACTTTTAAAAGCTGAAAAACTTGGAATGAATCGGATTGAAGTTTATACTTTAGCTTCAATTGTAGAAAGAGAAGTAGCAAAAAATGAAGAAAAAAAACGAGTTGCAGGCTTATATCTAAATAGAATAAAAAAAGGTATGAGACTGGAAGCAGATCCTACAGCAAAATTTGCCACAAAAGACTTTAAGGCAAACAGAATACTCTACAAACATATTCGTTATGAATCACCCTATAATACCTATAAATACAAAGGTCTCCCTCCCGGGCCAATTAGTATGGCTTCAATTACCAGTATCGATGCTGTTTTAGATGCCGAAGACCATGAATATATTTTTATGTGTGTAGATACTGAAAATCCCGGATACCATCTATTCGCAAAAACTTTAAAGGAACATAGCAAAAATGCCAGTAAATATCATCGATGGTTGGATAGCTTAGATTAACGTCTTTTTTAGCCGGATACGAAAATGACAAATTAATTAGAATATTTAAAAGCAATGGATAAGTTTGTTGGACAAAGAGATAAAACAAAAAGGATTTGTCTTTTTTTGTTGATGTTTACTATTAATTTTCATATTTCTTTTTGTCAGCAACAGGATTTAAATTGGATCAAATTTGAGATTAATCCACAAGGACAAGATAATTTTACTATTTATAAAATCCGTCCCGATATCTTCTTAGTCCGTGAACGAGCATGTTTTGAGGATGTGAACTGCTACCTATTTATTGGGAAAGATAAAGCCCTTCTTTTTGATACAGGACTAGGCTTTGGCAATATTAAAGAGGTAGTTATGGGTCTCACAAAGTTGCCAATTATAGTATTAAATTCACACACCCATTATGATCATATTGGAGGCAATTATTTATTTGATTCTATAATAGGGATAAATACCGATTTCTCGAAAAACAATACAAAAGGCATGACACATGAGGCTATATATTCATTTTACAAACAGGCCTATACATTTTCTAGTAGCCTACTTCCTTGTATTCCTTCTGATTATTTTATTTTTCCATTCTTGGCGAATAAATTTATGGATACTAATGAGAAAATTGAATTAGGTGAATTAACTCTTGAAATAATAAAAACACCTGGACATACTCCCGATGGAATTTGCCTTTTTGATAAAAAAGATAGCCTTTTATTCAGTGGAGATATTATTAATAAAGGGGCATTATTCCTTCATTTATCGGAATCAGATTTTAATGACTTTTTTATTTCTATTGAAAAATTGACTACTATTAGACAATTCATTAAATTTGTTATGCCTTCTCATGGTTCAATTGAATTAGAGTCTTCATGTATTTCAATACTTGATGAAAATATTCATGAAATTATAGATGGAAAGATAAGCTTTACTGTGATTAATGGAGTTAGATTCTATAACTTTCATTATTATAAATTTTTAATAAAAGATTTGAATTGACTTTAATAAAGGTTGAATTAAAAAAACTTGCACATAACGCGACATAAAACATTGGGGATTAGGCGGTTATTTAAACTTTCTGCCACGCAATAAGCTCGGTGTAACTGGACAGAAAAGTAGCCCGCATTCTGCTACTTTCCATACTGGCAAAAGTATGTGCAACGCAGGGTGAGTCACATATCACATTGAAACAGAATGATTGAGTCTATAGAACCTATAAAAATTTTAAGAAAATACATAAAAAACTATTTCATTGTTGAGATAGACAATCCCATTGACTTTTTGCCTAATGAAAGAGTTTTCCCTTGTGGGTATGCAACAATGGTTTTTCATTATGGTTCTCCATCAAAATTCCAGAAAAAGAATTCAAATAAATACATTGAACCAAATTTGGTTATATGCGGTCAACAAACTAATTATTATGATTTGTCATTGTCAGGAAGGACAGGTATGATTCTGATTGTATTCAGACCGTATGGAGTAAAATCTTTTTTCAATTTCCCAATTACTGAATTATTAAATGAAAACCCTTCACTTCGGGACTTGATTAATAATGAAGCTGTTGAATTAGAAGACAAATTGTTAAACTCTTCGAATAATAAACAAAGAATTGCTCATTTAGAAAACTTTCTTACTGGAAGACTAATTAATAATAATGAACTTGAAAGAGTTGAACATGCTATAAAAATGATTGAGAATTCTAAAGGACAAATTAAGGCTAAAAATATTGCATATGAGGTGTGTCTGGGAATAAAACAATTTGAAAGGACTTTTTCAAAATACGTTGGTATAAACCCCAAAAAGTTTGCAAGCATTGTCCGCTTTCAAAATGTCATACAAATGAATAGCAAGGGTATAAAGAGTCTGTCTCAATTAGCTGTTGATAACGGTTATTACGACCAATCTCACTTTATTCATGATTTTAAGAGTTTAACAGGTCTTACGCCAAAGGCTTTTTTATCGACAAGAAATAAAGACTATTTTTTACAATTTTATTATTTATGCAAAGAATACTTTTGTAATAAATCAGAAACGATGAATAAATTAGAATTAAAACATAAGGAAATAATCGATTTTTGCCAGGCAAATTCTGACGATTCGGTTGTACAGAAATATGCAAGATATTTTACAGAAGGTTATGATGGATATGGCATTGATACTAAGATTTTCAAATCGCAAATTAAAAAATTATTGGATTCATGGAAAAATGAAATGACCATTTCTGATTACTTAGATTTAGGCGATTTGTTAGTATCTACTGGTAAATTTGAAGAAGCAAGCTTTGCTTTCTCGTTAATTGCATCAAAAAAAGATGAATTTTCAACTGAAACATTTGATAGAATCGGGAATTGGTTAGAAAATGGAATTCAAAACTGGGGAAATACTGACGAATTGTGTATGTTGGTTTTACCTGAGTTTATTTACAATAAAATCGCTGACCCTAAAGATTTTATAAATTGGACAAAATCTGAATCTAAATGGAAAAGAAGAGCAGTTCCCGTTACATTTTTTGAAGCAATAAAAAAAGGGCATAAGCCTGAACCTATTCTTGCTGTAATTGAAATTTTAATGGAAGATTCAGAAGAAGATGTTCAAAAGGGATTAGGCACACTTCTAAGGGAAATATGGAAAAAACAACCTGAATTAGCAGAAGAATTTCTTTTAAAATGGAAAGATAAATGTGGCAGAAAAGTTATTCATTACGCAACTGAAAAAATGAGTAAAGAGGATAAAGCAAAATTTAAAAAGGTTAAAAAATAAAATCAATGGAACAAACAATTATTGACATGTTTTCCTATTGTGGATTTTATTGTGGAGCGTGTCCCAAATATACAAATGGACAATGCGAAGGGTGCAAAGGTGATAGTCCAAAATGTGCCGTTGGATACAAAGCTTGTCAGGTGAGACCATGCTGCATTGAGAAAGGATTTAATTCTTGCGCCGAGTGTGATAAACATGATTCTGTTAAAGATTGTAAGTTATATAATCCATTCATGATACGATTTGGACAATTTATTACACGGACAAATCGTAGATTAGGAATTGAGATGATAAAGGAAAAAGGAGAAGCCGAATTTGTAAAATACATGATTGATAAAAATTGGGTGACAATTAAGACTGGAAAACAATAATGCACATTACACAACTCACAATATAAAACAGTTTTGGTTCAATGGTTTGCGGGGCTTTGGTTCTCGCCTCAATTTTTTCTAATGGTGGATTTGAACGTACTGCGAAAATCGGCAACTACTCATACCAGCAACACGTTGTAGGCAAGTGCATGAAACCGACACTACACATTGATACGATATAAAGAAATTGAAATAATTATAAAAGAGCTGTTTTGTTGCCAACAAATACAGTGCCTCGAGTTTACAAATGACCTATAAGCAGGTCCAACAGGCATCGGTCATCACCCCATGGAGTACCCCACATACCCAGCGCACTACTTTGTTGGAAAGCGGTGAACCTATGAAACATACAAACACAAATGTGGCATTGCAGCTCAATAACAACTGAAAGGTACACCCACCTTGTCGGCATCAACAACAAAAGGCTGATGAATCTTTTGGATATAATGATGATGCGTATTACATTTGGCGAAAGCGATACAATGAAAGATAAAAACGACATCTGTACAAATGGAATATATACGTAACTCTGGGGAAGGAGTTCGGTATATA
>JBNKPU010000108.1:0-47859 GCA_050295515.1 Bacteroidales bacterium
CAGTTCCCTAATGCAAAGCAATAGACTTTCAGTGTTTTTAAGGTTGATGTTTTGTGTGACTGTAGGGCAAAATGCCGGAATAGACTCATAATGTTATAGGCTACCATAATAAACCGAAACGATGCTTCTGTAGCCCAAAAATCTTTTAAACAAAAGTTCTCCAACCCAAAATCCTGTTTTAATTCCTTAATCCTGTTTTCACAATCAGCACGGGTGTTGTAAGCATTCCAGACTACATCCAATGGCAAGTCCAGATTTGTCACGAAACAACTGTACCGATACCCTGGCATATCTTCAAATAATAGTTTTCTACCGGATTTTGACCTTATGTCTGTTTGTTTGCGAACTACTATATACCGGCGTTTTTTACCATTTTCATGTTTGAAGTACATTTGGTTTGCTTCTATTCCATCACAGATAGTAAGCCAATTGTCCAATCCATATTTTTCACATTTTACGTTTGGGTATAAACCGATCTATACAATAAAAAGCTCAAAAGTTTCTGTTATTGTATAATGTCGAGATACTGTTTTAACTCCTTAACCAACTTTTCACTTTCAGAAACAACATCTTTTAGAAGCATAGTACGTTGCATGCGAATGGAGGAATAGCCGCTGGCAATATTGAAGAATTTTCTTTGGCTGTGATGGTTATCCGTAAAAAATTTATATTCCGACAAACTATAGTTTTCCAGAAGATAGGGAAGCATCGTTTCTGAAAAAAAATGATTATAATGCCCATCAACATATTTGGCAACATCAAGCAAATCATAATGACTGACAATTTTTCCTTTTAATTCATAATTGCGTAGCAGGTTAAGGTTTCCACTGAATTTGATATCCTCAAATGTGCTGGTTTGCAGATCAAGATAAGATACCGATAATATCATACTTATAATCTGGTTAATAGAATCCTGTGGAATATCAGCGGAACCTAAAACCTTAAGTCTCCTGTTTAAAGATTCTTGCATTAGGGTATCCTCATTGATAATCTCCTTTAGGCTGACAATATTTGAATCGATATCCTGAATAAAACTTTCGATGTACCTCTGTTCTAACTTACGGTCTTTTTGTCCTTCTCGTAAGTTGTTTAGAATAAAACCAGCCGAAACTCCCAGAAACACGACCAAAAGCTCCAGGAAAAGCTTTTGCTTGTTTATAGTTTTTGTTTGTTTTAGTTTTTTCATTTCCCTTATTCAAACTTTAAATACATATCATCAAAATTCAATGTCATTTTGTCGAATTGTTTTATCAGGTCCTGTCCTAGATTTCCATAGACATCCTCAAAAGTAACATTAAACCCGGTATGAACATGTATTGATTCAAAACTTGCCTTTTGGTCACCAATTAATAAATCGCAAGTATCGATAACATAAGATGCATGGCTTTTTGAACCTCCGGCACTAGCAGTTGTTACAGAATCGGGATGGGCATTTTGTCCTAGCCATGACTTATATTTTTCATAATATTTTTTTGTGAAATGTGTTTTTTTTGCCCCGGTATCAAAAGCATATTCCAGGGTATCCGAGCCATTGTACAAGTATACATGAGGACTTAGTCCATTAAGGCGCATATTGGCCAAATTACTTTTCGAAGGATTGAGCGGAACGATCAAAGTATCGGATTTTGTAATTGTAAATTCATTAAACTCCTCCATTATCGGGAAACCAATGGCACCTAAAGGAAAAAAATTAAATTGAGGAAATTCAAGCATCTGGTCGTCCATTACCAAAAACACACTGTTTAATACCAGAATATTTCCAATGCTCAAACTATCAATTACAGCCAGTTCTGACTTTACGACTATTCCTGTAGCTGATTCCACATCAATAGTGGTTTCCAGGATTTCCAAACCCAGTTTATTGGCAAAACTTCTTTTTAGAACTGGCATTTCCGCCCCGGTATCAAAAATAAGATCATAGACAGAATCTTTTATGGCCACTTCGACATTCATTAATCCAACAGCATCCCTTTTAATGGGAATATAGTTGTCGTCAAGAACAATAACTTTCTGGGGGCTGATGTTTTCAAGAGGAGTGTAAATATTATTCATGGTTTCTATATCGGCCAGCATAGCACTGTCCAATGTTGAAGAATAATTTTCCAGGATTTTGTTGTTCGATTCAAGCGCCTTCTTGTATTCAAATAATTTCAGGTAGTTGTCTGATTGAACTAGAAGCAGTTCTTTTTTTAGTGAGTCGCTTAGTTCTTTGCCATATTTTTGAATTAATTTTTCAATATCACCATTTGACTGTCTGTTCTTATTGAAAACATTATTGATAAATGCCTGGGCTGTCCATATAGATTTTTCGCTCAAAAGTTGTTTGTTGACTGTTAAAAAATTTCGTAATTCAAAATATTGTTCGCTTTTCAACAGTTCATGTAAACTCTTTTCAGCTTCTGGGTTGATTTGATGAGCACAGCTTACAAACACAAATATGCAAATCACTATACAACTAAAATTTTTCATCTGTTCATTTTAATTAGATCTTTCGTATAGTTAGGATAAATGGGACTGCTTTGTTCAAATAGCAGTCCCATTAATAACAAAACTAACTTATTTTTTATAAATCTTATAAGAACTATCGTTGTTCAACACTATAAAATAGGCTCCAGAAGGTAGCCCTGAGAGATCTGCCGTAAAATAATTCTTCCCAACAACTGTATGCATTGTAAATGTTTTATACAGTTTGCCATTGATATCAATTATTTTCAATAGTGTATTTTGGGCTCCCTCACTTTCGAACGATATGTTCAACTGTTTTTCTACAGGATTAGGAAAAACATTAATATTCTTATTGGCTAAAGCATCATTTATACCAGTATACGATATATCGATGGTTTTTTCAACAACTTCTGATTTACAAATGTTCGACACTTCCAACTGAACGGTATAACTGCCTTCCGATTCAAAAATGGCCAATGCATTTTCCTGATAGCTCGTACCAGTTTCATAGTCCCAGATGTAATCGCTAATGTTACCTGTTGAGGTATTATAAAGTGCAACAACATTATTTTCAAGCACTTCAAAATCGAAAGAAGCAGCCAGTTCTGAGCTAGATATTACTATTGTATCAACTCCTGTGGTGTTACATATTCCGGTAGTCTCCACGAAATACGTACCGGGTTCATTAATCTGAATGGTCTGAGTAGTTCCTCCTGTATTCCATGAATAGCTGGAAGCTCCGGGACCTGCATCAAGCTTTACAGGTGTTTCACATAAACAAAAATCCTCACCCAACGATACACCGTTACGGCTTATTTCAACCGCGCCAATGTCTGGTGTGTTTATACTTCGTGGTTTGCCAAGAAGGTCAGTTACAAGAAGGTCTTCTGCAAAAACACCAGCATTATTAAGAGCAAGGTTGCATGGGATCATTCGATCTTGCAACATTGGATCAACCGAAATGGAGTGCTGATCCCATCCAAACTTTTGCCAGTCTTCAAGCAAAGAATATAATTTACCATCAAATTTTACTATTGCTCCATCTTCAGCATAAATATTGTTGTAATCCATGTAGGTTACTCCGCTTAGGTCATCCAGATAAACCGCAGTTGCGCCTTCACTAACAGTTACTGTGTTGTTACGGATATCCAAAATACTAAAGTAATCTATATAAAGCGCATAGTCATTATTGACCGTTGACGAAAAAGTTACTGTGTTGTTATGTAAACTTGTGTTTACCACTTCATAGAAATAAAATCCTGCCCAGGGCCTTCCTCCTATGCTGAATACATTGTTAGATATGTATGACCTTTTTGCTCCTGATCCGTAAAAGTATTCAATGTCTGCTCCAACACCAGAAGTAGAATCTATATAAACCTGGTTGTTTGTTAGTATCAGGTTTTCGTAAATATTATAAATATCCATACCATCGCAAGAGTTGGATGAATCGTTAATTATTGTATTGCCTTCTATTCGAAGGGAGTTCTGATCACTTACATAAATACCATAATCAGAAAAATTAAGCAATGTGTTGTTTATTATAACTGTGTTGTCTTCTCCATAGTCCCCATTAATATTCAATGCATTCTCTCCAAATTCGATCCTACAGTTTTTTATAGTTGTAAAATGATCATCATCGTCAGAAGAGTAGATTCCATCATAATTTCCAAGAGAGTCTGCAACAATATTCAGGTTATTGAAAGTAAGGTAATCAGAGCCCCCAGAATAGGAGATTCCATTTAACTTGTCGGCAATTACAGTAAAGTCCCTAAAACTTATGTAATCAGAACCTTTAATATCAATAACAGAACCTCCTGTAGACTCTGGAGCAAGCACTACACTATTCGGGTTACCATCCGACGACCGGACAGTCAGGGTATTTAACTGGCTGCTACCAGCTATTTCATTCAGACTTATCTTATTGTTGTACACGCCAGGTTCGATAACTATTTCCATGGAGCCGCATATACCTCTGGTATTTAATGCATTGAAAATACTATCGAAAGTAGCGCTATCGCTAACCACCTGGTTGCCAGACATAGCTAAGTAAATCTCTTCGAAAAGACAGCTGTTGTTCATTGAAGATGAATCCACTAATCCATCTACACTTACAATGTTAATAGCTACTGTGTCTCCATCCTGAAAATTGGGATATGTTACTGTTACTTCACCAACCTGGTAGCTGTCAAGAGACAGGTCGTAGTTGACGGTATCAAGCACCTCTGAATTAAAAGAACGCTCAACCTGAACGCTTGAGATTGATTGAGCCCCAATATTCTTAAGATTTAAAATGATGTTTTCGGGTGCAGAACAATACGGGAATTGCCCCAGGCTGGCAGAGGTAACGGCAATATCCTTCTGAAATTCTGGGTCAAACTCATACGCTCCGATATCTGGGGTTTGAGTATTTCTTGTTTCCCCGTTAATATCTTTAGTAACTAATTCAAGTGGTGTCCCCAGGTTTCCCAACAATCCGTTTGAAATATGCAAATCATTATTGGAAACAAACATAGGATTGTAGTTGTAATTATTATCTCCTATCAGGGTTCCTGAAATTTCTGAAACTTTTTGCCATCTATTATTTATATAAATATTTCCTTCCCCCGAAGCATCACTAAAAATATTATGGGCAATATAATATACATCTGAAGGACTATAAAATATGGCAGAAGTAGAAACTGAAAGTGAGGAGAAAACGTTGTTTACAAGATGGATGTTTTCATCTCCTCCATTATAACTAGATTGTACAGCACCATATGATGCATGATACAGCTTATAGAAACTGTTATTGTAGACAAATAAATTTTTATTCCCATTTGATAAATACAAAGGGTAGGCATAAAAAGCTACAGCATTATACTTGCAAATTATCTGGTTATTAAAAACATAATTACTATCGGTTTTGCTTTGACAATTATGTATCCTAATACCGTGTTTTTTAACATTTACCCTGTTCGATGAAATAACTGAATTATAACAGGTGTTAAGTATAATGCCACATGCATTTTTTTGTATGTTGTTGGTATTACTTTCAATGTAATTGTTCCTTATTATAGCACTATCTGATCTTGCTATACCTAAAGAATGCACATAACAGCCATAAATCCTGTTGTTTTCGACTATATGACCTCTTTCTGTGGACCCGGAGCTTTTACCTACAAGGTATATTCCACAAGACCCATTGTATACAGTACAGTTTTTAATGGTTGTATAGGATTCGTCAGAAGTCACTGAGCCGGCAATTGCATCGTAACTCCGGTTATTGGTATTGATATTCCTGCCTTTGACAATGCAACTATCGAGGGTAATATAATCTGCCCCATTTTGAATACTCACTGCATTAAATGCTGATGCTTCAATAGTAAGCGATTTAAAGGTGATAAAATCTGCACCACTTAAATATACTGATCCATAAACAGTAACGTACGAAGCACTATCCGATTTTGACTTAAAAGTAATGGTATTGGTAGCCGATGTACTTGGTATTGCACTAATAAACACACTTTCCACATAGGTTCCGGAGTCAATTTCAAAAGTTACCGGACCACTTACACCCACAGTTGAAATACTGTCTACGGCACTTTGTAAGCTTGTAAATACAGAACTACTACCAATTGTATATGTTCCGTTTAGTTGTGCATTTGCTGACCCGGTAAAAAATCCTAGAACAACAATAAGCATGATTTGAATTTGTAATATTTTCTTCATCAGTTTATATTTTTTTATTTGAATAGGCTTCTAGCCCAGCATCTCAAATTTTTATTTGGTCTCCCTTTGAGCAATTAGCTTTTGCTATTTTGTGGTAATACCATGAATTGTGTACCCAAATTCTAGTTCTGAAGTACGTTCCCAGTTCTTACCGACTGTTGAAACAAATACTGCATTATTCCCACCAGTCAAGATGAAAGTACCATTGGTGTAGATCATATCATTTACAGGAGCCCTGCCTCCTCCCCTGGTAACCGACTCTGTCCAACCTTTTGTAATATCAGAAGACAAAAAAGCATCTTCAAACGGACTAGCTGCAACCCAGGTACCATTTCCATAAGCCAAACCCCAGATCTGATTTTTCTTTGGATTCTCTATATACTTCCATGTTGCACCCATATCGGTTGAGTAGGCCGATTTTGTACTAATGGAGGTAGCCACAAAAGTAGATTTTCCATCCCAGGCAATGTCCTCTAAACCTCCACTGCTAAGTTTTGCCCCTTCTCCTGAAAATGGCAAATCTTTTTCTACTACTATCTTATCACCATCAATCTTTAATACCTTACCTGTCATTTTTCCACTGCCTCCGGTAACATAGAATTTGCCATTGGCAAAAACCACTGCACGGGGAAACTTTAATCCCGGGGTGATTTCAGGAGGAAATTCTCCAACTGAAGGTCGTTTACCATGAAGTTTCGGGTCTTTCTCAATATCTTCCAAAGACAATCCGCTTGGCTTATCTTTTGCATTTTTTTCAGCAGCGGTGAGTTCCCCTGTACGGACGTATTTCCAGGATATGCCATCCTTAGAGTAAATAAAATGGTATGGAGCTGCAGCTACAAAGAATCCATTGCCATAAGCCACACTAACAATATTGCGCCGATTTGCAAAGGCTGGATCGCCTGTGTAGAAATACAGGTTGCTTTCTGTCCATGTTTTGCCTCCATCTTTTGAGGACAGCATGATATTACCAACTGCTACAAGTATTCCATCGCCATAGGCAATATCAAACAGGCGGTTTTGTCCGGTTTTAGCTTCTAACTTTGAGTCCCAGATAATATCAATCGATTTTCCATTGTCAATGGTTTTTCCGATATAACCGTTTGTACCGTTTTTCGTAATTGCCATAAAAATTTCAGTATTCTGCGCTTGTATTGATATTCCAAGTACACAAACTAAAAGTGCTGACAAGGTTGTTTTATTTGTATTCGTTTATTCAAGTTTAAAAATGTTATATTATAGATTTCGTATCGACAAAGCCATTAAATTATTTTTATTGATTTTTTTTGCAATTTTACGCAAAGCCCTGTATATAGTTGGTTTTTGGCACCCTACAAAGGCACTACAACCAAAAAATAATGTAACAACAAAAAGGTTTACTGTAGCCTGCGACCATTGAAAAGAAAAACTAATCGTATGATAATTTACCGAGACAATTCATGACCATAACAACTTTACCACAGACAAAATTAGGATGAGTGAAAAGCAGAGTAATGGCCAAGCAACCGATCCAATAAATACGATTAAAATGCAAATAAAAGATGTAGATGTAATCCCCCTATTTTTTAAAGAAAGGTATTATCAAGGGCACATATGATTAAACAAACTTAATTTTCACCTTCTGCAGTTGTGGAAATTTATGTCATGTACATCCATAAAAATACTGCAGGTTTAATCCAGATAATATTGGGATTTAAAATTTCGGAATATTAACTCTATAGAAAAAATAGCATTTATTTTTCCCTTGGTTTTATCTTCAAAACTTAGGGAATTACTCTAATTATTTAATTATTTAGAGGTATTATATCGGTGCTTTTGGCAAATATTTACTTTTGGGGTTGAAAAGATTTGTAAAGATCTTATTTGAACCAAAACAACCTGACCAAAGGTTTTTCTGACAATTAAAATGTTACCAGAATCCCTAGTGTTTCAAAATTCAGAAATTGACAATCGTTTGATGCTATGAATGGCCTCCAACTACTATTTTAATAATTTTAATGTTCAGTAGGATAAACCGTACGAGTTGCCAGGGTATAAAACCTCTCCAAAACAGAGTGATTTTTGTTGGCATTGGCACATATGATTCTGGTGTATAACCTCTTCTGCTTTTTGATTTCATATCTAGAACTGTTTTATAGGGTGCATTTTTTTTATTGAAGTATTTATTCCGGCAACAAGTACCAGAATGGGTATCCTTTCGCTTTATGTAAAAACATATAATGCATGAACCATTTCATCCAATGACCAGCAAGTCCTGGTTCACCAACTGTATTTTTGATATTACGGCCCCATTCAGGGTACTTTTCCCAATCGGGTACAATAGGTGAAACTGTCATAGTTGCAGCACTTCCCTTTCTTAATCCATAACCTGCCGAAACGATACAGGCAGCTCCCATTTTTCCCATGGATGCTTTATGTTTAAAAACAGGTTTTCCTTTTTTTATCCATTCAGCAATATTTTGTGCAACAACCTTTCCAATAACACCCGAAGGCATACCAGTTCTGGGTGGAGCAGGAAATATTGGAGTGCCATTTTTACTTTTCATGGGTTTCGAAATGGAATGTGGTGGTGCAAAAGCGATTCCGGTAGCAAAAACATTTGGGTAATCCTGATTTTGGTAAGTAGATGGCCAATCGTTAACACTCCATTCTTCAAAAGGTTTTCCTGAGTAATCTGCATCAACTTTCATGAAACCATTAGGCATAAACACTTTCGAAGTTATATCCAGTCCTGCTTTATCAAAAGCTTTTATCCCATGTCCTGAGAAGCCAGGAATAAGCATGGCAAAATCAAAAGTTTCTTCCTTGTGTTCACCATCCAGGTTTTCATAAAAGACCTTACCTTCCTCAACCTTATAGACACCTGCCTGTGTTATCCATCGGATGCCCCGTTGAACAAAAAAAGATTCTGCAAAAACTTTTGTAGAGGTTATATACCCCCCTTTCTTAATATGGGCGCCTCCCATACCAAAATCTCCCATTTCATATTCATTGGATATCCAGGTAACCTCTGCGAGGTGCTCCAACTTTCTTTTCCGTATTTCATAGTCAATGTTCAGGATATATTCAAAAGCAGCACCCTGACAAGTAGCCATTGCATGTCCGGTGCCTATCAGAAACTTTTGTTTCTGCCCCTGCTCCATTTTCTGAAGGCATTCTTTTACTTTTTCCCAAGCATCTGCTGCGTGCGAGTATGTACAAACCGAAGCCGTATTTTTTTCAGGTCCCAATCCTTCGGTAGCATCAAAGTTTAATTTCGGACCAGTTGCATTTACAAGGAAATCATAATCAACCTGCTCAGTTTGTCCCTTATTTGCATCACTGGTATATTCAACAGTTACATAACCTTTCTGATTCTTATCATCCCCTTCGGGATGGATGGAAACGACCTTGGCTTGCTTGTAAACAATGCCCCACCGTTTATACAATGGTTCAAGTTTAAACCTAACCTGATCAATGGACATCCGTCCCACCCCTACCCATATATTTGATGGTATCCATTGGTAATAAGCATTTGGGGTGACGACGACGACTTCATGACTTTTGTTTAACCACTTTCTAAGGTAAGCTGCAGCTGTATGCCCCGATATCCCAGCTCCCATTATAACAACTTTAGACATAATGAATTGACTTGAATTTGACTAAATATTAATGTAAGTATAATAATTATTTTTGAACATCGATGGAATTCAGGCTTCCTTATTACTGATTATTTTATATCTATGAATAAAAGTGCAAAAAAAGAGCCACCAAGGTGCATTGTCCTGAGTCTTTGTTTCAGACAAGTTGAATTTAATCCAAATAGTGGTGATTATTTAACCCGGAATATGAGATTAGAAGGTATGCAACGAAAATGAAGCTTGTTGATTAAAAAGTCAGTTAGAATATTAGGACGATAATTTCAGTTGCACAAGAAAAATTTTAACAGATATCTATAATTCAGCCCAAAGGTCTGTTTCGCTGATCATTTTAAAATAACGTTTCCAGAATTCAGGTATGCTCTTACTGGCTACGCGGTTAGGAGAATTTTGCAGGAATACAATACCAGTGCGAAGTTCGGGGCAAAATGCAATTTCAGCCTTATATCCTTTGACATATCCTCCATGATAAACAATATCCTTGCCCAGGTAATTATATATTCTCCAGCCTATACTATAATGGCGTGAATCAACTTTGCCCCAATGGTAGGTATAACGTCTTTTTAAAGGAGTATATATAGTCGGGCTGGAAATTTTATTGATCACATTTGTATCAATTATACCTGTTCTATATCCTAACAGTGCTTTGAGCCACAAGGTCATGTCATTAATACTGGCATTCACACCTGCTGCAGGAGCAACATTATAATACCCATCGTTAAGTTTCAGGGCACAATATCCTTTTTTGCAATAAGCATGTGGATAAGCAATATTATCATTATTTGTCATTGAACCAAAATCAGATGATGCCGTATTCATTCCCAAGGGATCAAAAATATATTTCTTCAGATTTAAGTTATAATCATCTCCAGTCTTAACTTTTAAGATGGTATCAATTAGACTGTATATTGCATTTTGGTAGCCGTATACTTCCCCTGGAGGAGCAGCAATATCAACATCCTTAAACCTGGAAATAATTTCCTTCATAGGTATGTTGGCCTCAACCAGGTTGTCATAAGCATGTGGTACGATTCCAGATGTATGGTTAAGAGTATGCAATAGCTTTAAATCATTCGTATTTATTGAATCCTTTAGTTGAAAGCCTGGCAAAATGCTGATAATACTTTGATCAATATCCAAAATATTTTTTTCGTCCAACATGGATGCAAGTACTCCTGCAAAACCTTTTGATACAGATGCTAACCTGAACACTGTATTCAAATCAATTAAATCGGGCTCGCCAACTTTTCTGATACCATAGGTTTTTCTGAAGATGACCGAATCATGACTTACAATTACTACTGCCGCACCTACAGAGTTTGTTGTATCCAATTCAGAAGAAAGGAAATCCCAATAATCTGCTATCATTTCCTCATGAAATGAGGGGAAATTTTTTAGCAAACTACCAATATCAACAGGTTTAGAAGAATCCTTTACAATAAAACTGGTAAACAGCAATATTGAAGCTAAAAGAATTGATTTTATAAAGATTTTAATATATCCCATACTTATCACACACCACTTTAAAAATACCCAAAGCAAATCTAAGACATAAAAACGATGTAATTCAAAATAAGTTTTTCACAATTACAACGAGTTCAGCACAAACATATAGAAAGATAGTTCAATCAAAAAACAACTTGTAGCTTGTATTGTTGTTAGAACAACTAGTATTTATCACTTAGGTCGAAGATAAGGCTGTTAAACAAGAATATTTTTATATTTGGACTCATTTTTACTATACTGCTAAATGTATGTCAAAATTCAGATTTCATTCTCCCGTGCTTTTTGTCAAGGATTTAGATAAAATGAAAACATTTTATTTAGAGACGCTTTTGCAAGAAATTGAGTCTGATTTTGGTGCATGCATTATATTAAAATCGGGCATTTCGCTTTGGAGTCTTGCAGAAAATCATCCGATAGCAGAAAGAAATGGACAAACTTGGGCAAAAGAGGGGAACAAAAACCTTGAATTATGTTTTGAAACAGAAGAGTTTGAACCTGTTTTAAAAAGGTTAAAAGAAAAAAACCTCAAGCTTATTCACGATGTCATAGAGGAAAGCTGGGGGCAATACACCATTCGGTTTACTGATCCGGAGGGAAACATTATAGAACTTGGTGAATCTATTGCGTGTTTTGTAAATAGATTATATCATGAGGGAATGAGCATTGCTGAAATAGTCCAAAAAACATCAGTAAACAAAGAGCAGGTTGAAGAATACCTAAGAATTTGACCCCTGGTTTAAATCCATGTTAAATTTCGGTGGATATATTTATCCTATCTAAACGAAAGAGCTATTTTTGCACCTTTGTTGCAAAAATAATGAGATATGGTGAAAATTACAGTTGTCAGACATGGGGAAACAGAGTGGAACAAATTAATGCAACTTCAAGGGCATACAGATAGCCCGTTAACCAAAAGAGGGCTTGCACAAGCAGAACTATTGTCGGAATATATCAGATATCGAAGTTTTGACGTGTTGATATCAAGCGACTTGTACAGAGCAGCCCACACAGCCAAACTAATCAACAAACATTTAGGATTGCCAATCATTAAAAACAAAGACATAAGGGAGCGTTCCTTTGGTATTTTGGAAGGTCATACTTTGTTAGAGATCCAGGATAAATACAATACTGCATTTAAAGCCTACACAAGCAGAAAATCAACCTTTGAAATACCTGATGGAGAAAGTCTTGTGCAATTCAATGAAAGAGTTATAGGAGCAATCCATGAAATTGCAAACCAATACAAAGGGAAATCTATTTTGTTAGTAGCACACGGCGGTGTACTGGATTGTATTATCCGACACATTTTCAATATTGATTTAGATACTGACAGGAACTTCTCTGTCCTTAACACATCTGTGAACACAATTACAATTTCTGACGGAAAATGGAAATTGGAAGAATGGGGAAACACTGAACATTTAAAGCAGACAGAAGCATTAGATGAATTTAACTAAACAACTAAAAATCAATTGAATGAAAACAAACAAAAAAAACATACAAAAGTTTTTTTTTTCAGAAAATAAATTATCTTTACTTTGAATTAGATAGTTTAGTTTTAAGCGAAATTCTTAATTCTACTCCACCTAATAAAATTTTAATTTTTATTTTTTATTTACATTTTTAATTCAATTATGAACATTTTTGTTGCTAAGCTGAGTCCGCGGATGACGGATGATACGCTTGAATCTTTATTCTCTAAATTTGGGGATGTCGAATCTGCAAAGGTTATTATGGACCGTGAAACAGGCAGATCTAAATGCTATGGTTTTGTTGAAATGCTTGATGAGACTGAAGCAAATGATGCAATTGCCCAACTCAATGAAGTTGAGGTAGACGATAGCACTATTATTGTTAAAGAAGCACGTCCACGAGAAGGACGTGACAACCGCGGAGGTGGAGGACAGCGCCGTGGAGGATACGGTGGAGGTCGTGGAGGACAACGACGCGATTACAATCAGAGATCATACTAAACTTCTATATATAAAAAAAAGCCCCATATGGGGCTTTTTTTATGAATTAAAAATTACAATAGGCTAATAAGCCAGATCCTGTTTCCCAACATAAGTCGGGACTCCTGTCATTTATCTATGCGATCTACCCCCCGGCAGAGAGCGGGCAGCCCTTAGCGCCGGTATACATGATCTTGCAACACGTAAGGCGAACAGCCCGTAATGTCACCATCACGGCTGGTGGGCTCTTACCTTCTATCCGCTAAAGCAGATATTATCCCCCAAAAGGAGGCCACCTTCTCACCCTTACCAGACGAAGTTTTCTGCGAATGCCGAAGCTACTCAACAGAAAAACTTACAATGACTGGCGGTTATTTTCTTCTTCGCTACTGTACCTTTTCAAACACCTTCCTTTCGAAAGTACGTTGCCCTTTGTTGTCCGGACTTTCCTCCCTTACTGCAGAAAACTGCATTAAGAGCGACAGGATAAGCCTACTGTATTCTATTAATTAGTTACTGTTTGCTTTTTCTGCAATGTATAAAAAAATCTTTACATAAGATACACTAAGGTAGCTCCATAGCCATATTCCTTAAAAGATGCATCCTGGTATTTCAGGTCAGGGTATTTCCTGTCCAATTTCTTTCTCAATTCATGCTTCAGCCTTCCGTTGCCGACACCATGAATAAAAACTATCCTCTTTGTATTTGATCTAATTGCTGTTTCAAGTGCTGTCTCAAACCTTCCAAGCTGTATTTCAACAATTTCACCATTTGATAAACCTGCATGTTCATCAACAATAGCTTCGATATGAAGATCTATCTCATCAATCTCGTTGTATTTGCTTTTTTTCTTTGGGATTTGAACTGTCCCTTGACTATCCTTTTTTAACTCGGTAACCTTTAAAAGTTCATTTTCACTTAATTGATTTACAGCCTCTTTCAAATCAAATTCTTCTATTTTGCTCAAATAGGCCTTGCTGTCAAAATACTCATTGGCTGAAAATGCTGATGCTTTATAAAAACTAACCCCATCTAAATTAAACTGAACCGATACAGGTTTTTGAATATCAAACAAGCCTTCCTTATATTGGAAAGCCTGAAGTTGGATGACATTTACTTTTGACAAAGCAGATTGTGTAAACTTTCGGATTTCCATTTTAGTATCAGCTTCAAGAATCCCATAGGCTAAAAATTCAGATACATTAGCACTTTTTATTGAAATCAGATAATGTGCTGAATAATTGCTATCATTGATCAGGTACAACGACAAATCGCTAACATGCAACAATTTATCATTCTCAGGAACAACAGCCATTAACAACTCGCCTTTAAATTCTTTGTACTGATAATCTTCGGGCTTAAGCCTGATTTCACTCTTTTTTACCTGTTCTTCCCTTCTGTTTTCTGAAGTACCGCCCCCATCATAACTCTCATTTGGCTCTACTAATACCTCAGTTGCCAGGATAGGCATTTCAAAGCCATCATCATCCTGAACCTCTATCGTTTTCTCATCGATAAAGGCAGTAACTATACCTCCTCCAACATCATTGATAAACCTAACCTTGTCTCCTATTTTTATATTCATTGGATTACTTTTAATTCTACTGCAAAATTAACTATTTTTGCGAGCTCAAATCATTGTATGGCTGGACATTTTCAATTAGACATAAACATTTTCAATTACGATCTGCCAGACGAGCGAATAGCAAAGTATCCATTAGGCGAAAGGGATAGCTCAAAGTTGCTGGTTCGTGATGCTCTAGGCTGTATTTCTGAAACAGTATTCCGCAATATCCCTGAATACCTGGCAGAAAAAAGCCTTCTTGTATATAATAATACCAAGGTGATCCATGCAAGGTTAAATTTCAGAAAAAGAACAGGGGCTAAAATTGAAATCTTTTGTCTCAATCCATGTCACCCCATAGACTACCAACAATCACTTTCTCAAACCAAGCATTGTAGTTGGGAATGTATGGTGGGCAACCTGAAAAAATGGAAAGGTGAAGTATTGGAAATGCAAGTTATATTAAACAATGTTCCAATTACAATATTTGCAAAGAATATAACAAAAGATAAAACGGCAACCCAAACAATTGAGTTTACATGGGATGGTGGATGTACTTTTGCAGAAATACTTGAACAAGCTGGAGAAATCCCTATCCCCCCCTATTTAAACCGTTTGAGTGAAGACATTGATAAAGAAAGGTATCAGACAATCTATTCTAATTTTAATGGATCTGTAGCAGCTCCCACGGCCGGGCTCCATTTTACCAATGATGTTTTTAAAGAATTAACTCAAAAACACATTGAAGAGGCAGAAGTTACACTCCATGTAGGAGCTGGAACGTTTCAACCTGTTAAGGCTGAAAATGCAAGGGACCACCAAATGCATAGCGAGCAAATAATAATTACAAAGGATTTATTGCAGAAACTGATTGAACACAAGGGCAAAATTATTGCAACAGGTACAACAACCATGCGTACACTGGAGAGTATTTATTGGCTGGGAGTTAAGCTAATTCGAAAAAAATCTATTGATAAACTTGAACAATGGGACTGGGAAACTCTTGACAATAGTGTTCCGATGGAAACCAGCCTAAAGAAGCTAATTGACTACATTGATCGCAACCACCTACAAGAAATATCTTCCAAAACTGAAATAATGATTGTACCGGGCTACGAATTTAAGGTTGTAAGTTCATTGATCACTAATTTCCATCAACCTAAAAGTACCCTTTTGCTTCTAATTGCAGCATTTATAAATGAGGATTGGAAAGATGTTTACAGGTAT
Source organism: Bacteroidales bacterium (assembly GCA_050295515.1). Classification (GTDB taxonomy): domain Bacteria; phylum Bacteroidota; class Bacteroidia; order Bacteroidales; family UBA10428; genus UBA10428. The sequence continues at coordinate 16,041 of JBNKPU010000108.1, forward strand.
GCCCTTAACAATAACTTTAGGTTTTTGAGTTATGGTGACAGTTCTCTGCTACATAGATAGGTCGTGCATTTTGAATGGATCATTTTCAGCAGATATTTCATAAATTAGCCTCATGTGCTATACAATTGAAAAGAACCTGACAAGAGACGAACTGGAAAAAAGGTTTGGAAAGAACTTTAAGCCTAACCGTCCTTTTTCCCCTGGTAAAAGAGTTTCCGGTTTTTCCTTTCCCGATGTTCCAGTAATCAAACTTCAAGAGCCAGAAGCTATTGACGTACTTCATTGGGGACTTATTCCATTCTGGTCAAAGAATGAAGAATCTGCCATGCAAATCCGACAGAAAACATTGAATGCAAAAGCTGAAACCTTACATGAAAAACCGTCTTTCAGACATTCTGTAATGAATAAACGTTGTATGGTTCTTACCAACGGATTTTATGAATGGCAACATGTAGGCAAACAAAAAATCCCCTACTATATCAGGCTAAGAGACGATATTGCAACACCTATGGCGGGACTTTATGATAGTTGGACCAACAAAGATACTGGTGAAGTTATGGATACATTCACCATCATCACAACAAAAGCAAACTCACTGATGGAAGAAATCCACAATACCAAAAAAAGGATGCCAGTTATTCTAATCCCGGACGCTGCTGATATGTGGATAGATGCAAATACAAAAGCAAGCGATTTAAAACATATTCTGAATGGTTGCTCCAGCGATGTATTAGAAGCTGTTAAACAAGAAAATGATAAAAAAGAAGGAACTGAAAACAACGGTCAACAATCCTTGTTTAAATAGGCCCGGTAACTAAACAGAGCCTGCTGGAAAACTCACTTTTAGCACATTATCTGCATGTTATTTTTACGTGCAAGGAATTCTTCAATATTGCTTAAACCCGGATTGTATAATTGGAGATCGTTATGTGAGTTGAAACGAAATAAGATCTATTCCTGAAAAGATTAGCTAAAAATCAATCCATGAAAAAATTAAAAAGTACAATAGTATAAATTCCTGAAGTTTCCTTAGAGAATTATTGGCATCATTATTCCCTAAACCATAAGGTAACTTAAACCCGGAATATGCATTAGAAAATCTATTACATATTGAAATTGCTTCAATATAAGTCGTTTCACTTACTTGTTTCTAATCACCATAGCGGTGCTATGATTCATCTCACCAAGTCCTTCTATTTTTGCATTTTCAACCTTCATAACGAAGTTCTAATACATAATCCGGTAAACTATGTGCCATGTCTGGAACCCTATGGAAAATCAGGCGGCACTCTAAGAAATTCAGTTGTACCGATATGTTTCTGTTCAATTCACAAAAAAGCAAGGTAATCAACAGGTTCGCACAACGTTATATCGAAATTTCTCACAGCAGATCGCAAAGAAAGAACAGCAAAGTAATCATAAATCCGGATTAAGACTTCAATAAAGTATCTGGCAAAAACACAATATTTAACAGGATTCTTATAATACCCTCTATATATGCAATACAAAAAAATACAGATTAGTTCGAATAACAATATAAACCTCATTATATATCATGATATATATTGGATAAACGGAAAAAAACACATAACTTATACCTTAGATGTCTTTAAAACAAAAGAGAAAAATTATGAAGTATCGAGAATAAGCTGTCAGACAGAAAAAAATCACCGCTTTTATTACAAGTCCAATTAGTATAGAAAATTTGCTATTGCCTTATTTACATGCATAGCATCTTAAGTCATACTTTTTGTTTGGTCCAAATAAAATAAAAGAAAGGATCCTTAATGAAATCGCCGAAGATTAAAAATTTTGCAGTAGACAGAAACAAAACAAAAGAAGGCTACTTTTCTCTCTATGCAGACAATGCTATTTCAAAGGCTGAGCTTTTCTTGTTGCTTGAAAAGCAACCTTTCGCAGTTATTATTACGGACAATATAGGCATAATAAGGTTTGCCAACAATAATGCCCTTAGCTTAACAGGCTACCAGGATTTATTGAACAGACCCTTTCTTTCACTTTTCCTTGAGGAGGTCCAATACAAACAATCAATATTTAACATTAATCAAAGATCCTATTTTATCATTGAACAAAAAAGCGGACGATTTATACCTGTTTTTTTATCTAAAAGCCAAATTGAGTTTGGTAAAAACAATTACACAATCTTCAATCTATTTGAGGTGAATTTCATCAACAAGGGAATAAATAAAGAACTGAACAAGTATTATAAGGATATTGACATATTAAAAGACCAGGAAGGTCAGACAAACATTGCCTCATTAACAAAATATATAGAACAGTCATTTGAAAAAGAAGGCCTTGCAAATGAAAGAATCCTCTTTGATGAATTTTGGGATTCGATTTTCTTAATTGACAGAGAAGGGAACATTCTTGAATCCAATTCAACATCCTACAAATCATTAGGATTTACCAAAGAAGAGATTCAAAAAGAGAAAATATCAGATTTACTTGATGATGCTGACAAATCTTTGTTCAAGAAGGAAATTGCAGAATTGGAAGTGAAAAAGGAAATAAATATTCCCCTGTTGCTAAAAGGAAAAGGAGAAATCCAAATCCCTGTTGAGTTAAGAGTTTTTCAATATAAAATTTCCGACGAGGAGATCATCATTTGCATCGCCAGAAAAAAAATTACACATTCACAAAACATATTTTCTGAACGTGAACAAAATTATAGTACTACTGGCCAAGACATACTTTTGTCTGCTTTTTACCTGGCGCCCTCACCAATGTTTATCGTAAACAAGGACCTTCAGGTTCTAAAAACAAATTATGCTGCTATAGCAAAATATCAGGTTTCAGAATCTTCAGAAAAGAACTTTGGACAATTGATCAGATGTAAAGGGAAGGGGGAAGACTATGAAACCTGTGGGGATTCAGAGAAATGCAGGAACTGTAGTTTTTATGTAAACTTTCAAAAAGCACTAAAAGATCGTACTCCAATAACCAATGAGGAATTTGTATTGGAAAACAATATTGAAGGGAAACATCAAGTTGATACTTATTTATTGTCTATTGCAAATCCTAGTCCAGGACGCGATTTTCTGGTCATCTTAAATAATATTACAGAACGTAGAAATGCCGAAAATGAACTTATACGGGCCCAAAAGCTAGCAGAAGAGTCAGAAAACATTAAAACTGTTTTCATCAATAACCTTTCTCATGAAATAAGGACTCCACTCAACGGAATCATGGGGTTTTCAGAGATACTTATCAATTCCACATCGCCAGAAAACATCCACAAATTTGCCCTTATTATCAACAAAAGCGGCAAAAGACTACTCAATGTCATAGAAGACCTTTTTACCGTATCATCAATCCTTTCCAAGTCAATTAAGCCAAAAAAAGGAATCATCTCCCTTAGTTTGTTTATCGAAGACCTTAAACTATTGCTTTTTGAAGAATTGAATGAATCGGAAAAACATTTTAACATTGCCCTAAAATTCAACTTTCCAAAAAACATTGAGGATAAGACAATAAATACAGACCACTCACTTCTTAAGATAATAGTGCGCAATGTAGTTAGAAATGCCATCAAGTTTACAGAACAGGGAATAGTGGAAATTGGATTGCTGGATATTGTCAGTAATGAAAATACTTTCTTTGTTAAGGACTCCGGAATCGGTATTGAAACAGAAAAACAACAAATTATCTTTGATTTCTTCAGACAAGGGAGCGAGAATGTTAACAGAAAATATGATGGTATAGGCACAGGGCTTTCCATAGCTAAACACCTTATAGAACTAACTGGTGGCAAATTATGGTTTGAATCATCAATAAACGAAGGTACTACATTTTATTTCACCTTGACAGATGACCTTTTTGAGATAATCGATATAAAACCCGAGAATGTCGACTATAATAACGTTTTAAATGGCAAGACTATCCTTGTTGTCGAGGATAACGACTTTAGCTTTGAACTTTATAAACTTTTATTACAAGAAAATGGAGCCAGCCCAATTAGAGCAGAGTGTGGTGAGGATGCTATTGAAAAAATCAAATCAGGACTGAAGGCAGAACTTATTTTAATGGATATTAAACTCCCAGGAATAGATGGGTATGAAACCACACAGACTCTTATGAAATATAATCCAAGCCTTAAGATTATTGCCCAATCTGCCATGACCAATTCCGATGAAGTTGATAGAGCTTTTAAATCTGGGTGTATTGACTTTATTGAAAAACCAACTACAAATGCTGTTCTTATTGAAAAAATCGCAATGCATATTATTTGACAAGGAACAATCGTATGAATAAAAGTTCCATTATATCACTAGTGAAATTATATGCCTTTTTGTGCAGGCTCGAAAAACATATTTCTTATGAAGTAGGATTAAACTACGTTAAACAGCTATTATCTGTTAGTTTTGGAATCTCAACAAGCACCGAATTCCTTAATGCTTTTACTGTACACTATTATGCCGATATACCTGTTGGCAAGGATAAAGCAAACGATGAATACATAGTATTATGCTATGATGTTGCAAAATCAATAAACTACAAACAAAGAGTATTTGTATTTATACACCTGCTCAGGTTTGTGAAAATGTTCAAGGTAAACAGCTTTTTAAACTATAGTGGAGACATCAATATTTTTTCTTTGGTTATGGATACTGGTAAACATTTTAAAATCAAAGAAAGTGTAATTATGGATCTTAGTTCTTTTGTGCTTACCAGGAAAGCGGGCATTATCTCTAAAAGTAAATTCATATTCTTTAGCCAGTTCAATCCTTCCGAAGACAATCGACTCTTGAATATCGATAAGTTGCAGGGTACCATAATGTTTTACTTAATGGAAGACATTAATATTTTTATTTTTAACTATGATGGTGAAGGACAGCTTTATCTTAATGACAAACCTATACTTCCAGGTAACTTTTACTTTTTTGCAAAAAGTTCATTTTTAAGGATAGAAGATTCATCCAATATGTACTTCAATGACCTGTTTAAAATATTGCTAAAAAGAAAAACACATAAAGACTTAATATTTAAAATCAAAGACCTTAGCTTCAACTATAAGAATAAAGAGAATGGTGTTAATAATTTATCGCTTACAGCAGAAAGTGGTCAGTTTATTGCAATAATGGGCAAAAGTGGGGTTGGAAAGTCAACACTCCTTAAACTTCTTACTGGACAATTAAGACCAATAAAAGGGGATGTGTTCATCAATGGCATCTCCTTTCTAAAGGGATTTAACAACCTAAAAGACATTATTGGTTATATGCCACAATATGATGCTTTAAACCCTGGCCTGACAGTCTTTGAAAACCTATTCTTCTATACCAGGCTTTGGCAAAACAACCTTTCTAGAGAGGATGCAACAAAAATGGTTGATAGTGTTTTAAATGACCTGGAAATTAGCAGGATAAGGAACAACAGAGTAGGGAATACAAACGAGAAACTTATAAGCGGTGGAGAAAGAAGGCGAATAAACCTGGCCATGGAGCTAATAAGGGATCCTGAAATACTATTTGCTGACGAGCCAATTACTGGCCTTTCTTCCACTGACGCAAAGGTTATCATTAGAATTCTTCATGAACAGGCCTTGAAAGGAAAAATTATTTTTATTAACCTGCATCAACCTTCCGATGAAATATTTGAGCTCTTTGATAATATTCTAATTCTTGATACCGGAGGATATCCGGTGATTTATAATAATCCTATGGCCATAATAAAAAAGATTGACCAGTATAAAAAAGCTAATGGCCATTATCTGCTCTCCAAGGATTTTTCAAGTTACTCCGAATATATTTTTGATACACTTGACGAAAAAGTAACGAATGAAGCCGGTGAATATACACATGATAGAAAGGTGAAACCAGAAGAATGGTATAACTTCCTAAGCAATGATAAGAAACCGGTTAAGAATTCTGATCTACAGAAAAACAGTAACGACTCGTTTTATACTGTTAAAAACTCAAGATTAAAACAGCTGGCCATTTTTCAAAGCCGGGAGTATCGATCAAAGCTATCCAATAAGCAATACATACTGTTAATAATCCTTTTGCCCATTCTTTTAGGATTATCTCTGTCAATATTAATTCGATTTCCTTCGGGAAAGGATCACGGCTATATTTTTCTCGAAAATCCCAATATAGCTTCTTTTATCTTTATGAGCATAATTATTTCTCTCTTTATTGGAATGCTGGCCAGTGCTGAAGAAATTGCCGGTGAAAAGTCCCTTATTCAAAGAGAATTTCTATTGCGTAAATATCCTGAAAGTTATTTACTGTCAAAGATCATACAACTGCTGGTCATTTCTGCTGTGCAGATATTATTGTTAGTTATGGTAACAATCCCGGTTTTAAAAATAAAGCACATGGTGCCGGAAATTTTCTTTGCCTTATTTACTCTTACAGTCTCAGCAAACCTTATTGGATTAATCCTATCAAATCTGTTTAATTCGTTGGTGACTATTTATATATCAATCCCCTTTTTGTTAATTCCACAAATTCTGTTAAGTGGTATTGTCATTCAGTTTGATGAAATGAATTCTATTTTGGTCAATCAAAAATATACGCCAGTCATTTCATCGCTCCTGCCTTCGAGATGGGCTTATGAAGCAATTGCTGTTGAACAATATAAAAACAATACTTTCGAAAAGAAATACTTTGCAACAGACATGGAAATTAGCAACCTATCATTTCTGAATTATTACTTAATACCTGATATGCTTGGTGAATTATTAAAAAAAGACAACCTCAATATGGAACTTGTAAATAGTGGTATTCTTTATATAAACAACCACTATCGGTACCCTGCAAACTTGGAAAAAATCGATTCCATAGAGAACTCAAAAATGATATTGGAACAGCTTTATACCCTTCGAGGGAAAATAAACAATAATATCCAACAACTTAATAGTAAAAAAGCCAACTTAATCAGAAATGATACAAGTATAAAAAGAAGTGAATATTATAACCTTGCATTGGCTGATTTACTTCTTAATGTAAAAGAATCCAGGCCTTTTATTATTAAAAACAATGATTATATTAGAATCTTTGAACCTATTTACCATTACCCCAATTCTAAAATAGGAAGAGCCCAACTATACGCACCTGTTAAGCGGATAGGCAACACCTATATTAACACATACTCATATAATCTGTCTATAATTTGGCTAATTAATATACTGCTTTCAATGATTTTGTATTTTTCTTTTTTAAAAAAACACCAGACTATTGTATAGCCAGACTAGTAATAAAAATGCCACAATGAAAAGGAATATCTACATTGCAGTTTTAATATTGTTGTTTAATTGTTGTTCCAAAAACCCCCAAAATAACAGTGACAACAGAGAATACATAAAAGATACTGTACCCTATTCATTCAGTTCAGAGATAGTTTATTTAAGCCCTTCGCCAAAGGAATTGATTGAGATTATTGATAATACAGGTATAGTATATAATGAAAATCTTTTACATAAGACTTCCTCAGCATCTTCTTATTCAGAACCTCAAAGCATTAACCTGAACCTAGGGGTTTATATCGCTGATTTGGCTTATTGTGGGTTATTTAAACAATATAATGATGCAAACCAAATATTAGAATCCATTGTCTACCTGTCAAGGTTTGTATTTATTTCACCATCTCTAAAAACCGAGTTATTAAGTTTTGCATCTTCAATCCAGAACAGTTTTGACTCCCTGGAAACTATATCCAGCTCCTTTTACTATAAAATTGTAAATGACCTTGAATCATCACAGCAGCATAAAACTGTTGCCCTAATAAGCTCAGGGGCATACATTGAATCTCTATATCTTACTTTGAACTCATTGTCAAGCATAAAAAATTTCAAAGATATGGACCAACAGCTCGGCAATCAGCAATTTGCTTTTAAAAATTTGATCTCATACATCCATTATATTGACCCTGAGGGTGACCTTGAAGAAACAGTATTAAAATTAGAAGAGATCATGAAAATATTTAAAGAAATGAAGGTTGCTGTTGAACCTATAAAGTCATCGGTTGATAGTTCTGGAGCCATTTCTATAAGTGGTGGAAAATCATACTACATGGATGAAAAATCTTTCATAGAAATGAATAGTCTTGTCAATAAAATACGGGGAGGGATTATATCTCAATATACAAATTAGTTATACTGATTTCTAAATTCAATTACATAACAATGAAATTTAAGAGTTTACAAACTTTAATACTTTTCTGTCTTTTGTGGTCCATTAATAATTTTGGTCAAAACTGTGTCGGTTTTTATAAACAGGGAGACTGTGAACATTTTCAAAGAAAAGATTTTTATTTAATGTCCCATTCCAGGAGTTCTATGTTTGAGATAGGTGTTGAATCGGAAATCAAGGCTGCATTAAGTGGTGGCCATGATTATATTTTTACCTGTTGTACTGAGAAGGATTATTATCCAATACATATGCAAATCATAACAGATGAGGATTCTCAGGTTGTTTATGACAACATGCATGACGATTATAACAATTCAGTAAGTTTTACATTGGATAATGACCAGATTATTTCTATCAAGGTAAAACTCCTGGCAAATGGAGTTGATCCTGAAGACTTTCAAGAAAACAGGACATGCCTGGGTATAACTATCCAATATAGAAAAGTCCCCAAAATGGGATTTTAAACCAACTATGATGAAATACAAATTGATTGTTTTTTCTATATCTATATCTATTTCAATAAATATTTTAAATGCCCAAAACCTTGTGCCCAATCCAAGTTTTGAGGAATATTCAGATTGTCCGGAAGATATCAACTACAACAAAAAAAAACTGATACCAGAAGACTGGTTTTCTCCCACAGGAGGAACGGCTGATTACTACAATAGTTGTAGCAGGTTTAATGTTAGCGTTCCAGTAAATCTTATGGGAAGTACATTTGCAGCCAATGGCAATGCTTATATGGGACTGATTCTGCTTGAAAAGCCAGACTACACGAATTTCAATAAAAAAAAACCTTACAACTATCGGGAATATGTATCATGTAAACTAAAAGAACCACTAAAAAAAGACAGCCTATACCATATAAAGTTTAAGTTTGCTGTTGCCGACTTCTCAACATATGCACTTAATAAACTTGGACTGGCATTGTCAAACAAACTGGCATACAAGCCCAGTGACCAGCCATTGTATCTTGCTCCGGCTCTCTGTTTAAAAGCAGACCTGGACACAATTGAACAAAGTATATGGTACACAATCGAGAAAACCTATCTCGCCAAAGGAGATGAGAAATACCTGACAATTGGAAATTTCTTCAATGATGAAAATACTGAATATATAGAACTGGATTATTCACTGGTTCCGAAAACAAGAATGGACAGAGTTTTTGAAGATGGGTATGCATATTATTATATTGACAATATCTCTATTGTCAGTTTTAAACAGCCTAGGCAAAAAAACACTTTCAACGATAGATGAAAGCACCACTTTTTAGGAGTAAACATATACTTCGTAAACTCTTTGTCTAAAAACGTTACAAGTTTCGTCAATTCTGGAATTTTATTAGGGCGAGAGCTCATTGAGGAAACAGGGGCAACTTTTAGAGATCAACATTAGATAGCCCTGATAATAATGAAAAGACTTTCCTTATTGGGGTGGATTCCGGATCTACCCGAACATGTTGTCATTTCACGTAATAAAAAAAACCTGTAAAAGATTAACTAATACAGGTTTTATATATAGAAAAATATCTTCTTTATTTGTAGGCCTCAGGATCCAAGGCCGCAATATTCCATGCTCTTAAGAATAGTATTACTTTTTTTAAGGAGTATCCTCCCTCCTCTTCCAAAAAACCAGTATCCTGAGTATGTAACCTTTTGCCATCTCCATCTAATACAACCAGAACAGGAAAGCCGAACCTTTGAGGGTATTCCAATTGTTCAAGTACTTCAAGGTTTTTATTTTCCTTGCTGTAATTGATTCTCAGAAAAACATAATCTGCATTAATCAATGAATCAACAGTAGCTTGTTCCTGAAAAAAATGATGCATTTTCACACACCAAGGACACCAATTGCCTCCAACCTGAACCAGTACATGCTTGTTGAGCTTATTGGCTTCTTCTATTGCTTTGTTGAGTTCAACCTTGGCATCGGCATTTGGATTATAGATAGATGTTTTTCCCTGGCAAGTTGCCCCCACCAAAAAGGAGATAAGAGAAAAGCAAACTAATAAGATACGCATAATGACAACTGTTAATTAAACTCTTTCTTTAGTTGTGCACACCAGTCATCAACCCTCTTTTTATTCATATTCGCCTGGTTTTCAAAATCAAGTGCAAGTCCACAAAACTGATCAGCTCTTTTAGCCTGAGAGCTTTCAAATGCATACCCATCAGTTGAAGTAAAACCAACAACAGTTGCACCCTGGTTCTCCATGATCTTTGCCATTACACCAACGGCATCACAAAAATTCTCCGAATATCCTTTTTGATCTCCATTTCCATATATGGCTACTTTCTTTCCTTTCAGGTCAAGGTCTTCAATGGCAGGAACAAACTCATCCCAATATTTAGGAAGCTCACCATCAAACCAGGTCGGGCAACCCAGGATCAAATTATCATATTTAGTAAACGTGTCTTCATCAACTATTTCAGCATCAATAATATCAAGCTGGCTTTTAGTGAAATTAGCTTCTATCTTTTTTCCAATTTGAGCTGTTTTAGTTGTATTGAAACTGTAAAAAAGGCCTATTTTTTTCATCTGTTTAAATTCTTTTAAAAATACCAAAAATGGTAATAATTAAAACAAAAGTCAGCTGTATAACAACTAACCTTTACTAATAAATTAATAGTTTAATAAATCGATCATAGCTTTTTCGATCTTGTCTGTATCTGGCAGAATAGCTTTTTCGAGAATACGGTTAAAACCAACCGGAGTAAAGGTTGATCCGACTCTTCTAACTGGTCCATCAAGGAATTCAAATGCTTTTTCTGTGATTTGAGATGCAATCTCCCCTCCAAAACCAGAAAACACCTTATCTTCGTGGACTACTAAAGCTTTGCCTGTCTTTTTAACTGAAGCAATAATAGCATCCTCATCTAAAGGCAACAATGATCTAAGATCAATTACCTCAATACTAACACCTTTGTCATTGGCAAGTTTTTCAGCAGCCTCAACGCACATATGTGTAGTATTTCCATAAGTAAATACAGAAAGATCTGTACCCTCCCTACGTACACGGGCCTTTCCAAAGGGTACTTCAAAGTCATCGGGAACAGGGGCTGAAGCAATTGGAGCCTGATAAAGTGCTTTTGGCTCCATAAAAACAGTTAATCCCCTTGAACGCATTGAAGTCCTTAACAAGCCAGCAGCATCATCAGCATAGGAAGGATAAACAACCCTACACCCCGGAAAGGTAGTTAAAGAACCTTCAATATTTTGAGAGTGGTAAAGTCCTCCTCCAATATATCCTCCAGAGGCAAGACGTACTGTAACATTGGGAGAGAACTGGCCTTTTGATCTCCAATAGTCATGGGTAGTATCAACGAATGCTTCCATGGCCGGCCAAAAATAATCTGCAAACTCCGCACCTTCAATAACTATTCTTATTTTTTCATTAAACCTTGACATACCATTTGCAGTACCCATGATAAAATCTTCAGCAATAGGTGCATTGAAAACTCGTTCGATGCCAAACTCCTGTTGCATGCCTTTCGACACATTAAAGATTCCACCTTTATCCTTGTTCGCAATATCCTGTCCCCAAATATAGGTGTCAGGATTATGACGGAATTCAGCTCTTAATGTTTCATTAATTCCTTCTATCAACTTCTTTTTTGGTCCTTCAAATTCATGGAGCCCTTCTGGGTATTTTTCCGAAACATGTGGTTCAGCAATTACAAAATCATGAATGGAAGCCGGATCAGGATCGGGAGCTGCCAATCCTTTTTTATGTGCAGCCTTAACCTCTACTTTTACCTCTGCATCAATTTCTGCTATTTCTTCTTCGGTCAACCTTTTATACCTAACCAACATACGACGGAATTTCATCAATGGATCATATTCCCTGGTATAATTCAATTCATTTTCATCGCGGTAAAGATCATGCCTGTCTGAATTTGAATGAGAGTGCATACGCACACAATTGGCTTGAACAATTACTGGATTTTGGTTCTCAATTGCCCATTCCTTGGCTTCGAACATCGCATTCATTGAATCAAAAACATCCTTACCATTGCAATGTATTATCCTCAGGTTTTTAAGCCCTGAAAAGTTATTGGCCACTTTCCTGTTTGCCGTTTGGTCTTTCTTCGGAACAGAAATACCATATCCATTATCCTGAAAAACAAATACTACAGGCAACTGCTCATTGGAAGCACCATTAATTGCCTCAAAAACATAACCTTCAGATACAGAAGATTCGCCTTGTGAACTAATAACAACACCTTTTTGCTTGTACCTTTTAAAAGCCCGCCCCGTACCTGTAGCCTGTACAGTATGGTTTCCTGTGCATGAAGATACATTATGGATATTGAATTCAGGTTTGGCAAAATGGTTAGACATATGGCGCCCGCCTCCGGCTACATCAGTATCTTTTGAAATACCATTATAGATTACTTCCTCGGCTGTAAGACCAGCAGCAATACTTGTTAACATATCCCGATAATAAGGATATAAATGATCTGTTTCTTTATCAAAGGTCTGTCCAATGGCCAACTGGATCCCATCGTGACCAGCATAAGGTGCATGATATGACCAGCCAATGGCCTGCTTAAGATAATTTGGTGCCCTGTTATCAAGTGCACGTCCTAAGGCCATGAGATGGTACCACTTTTTTAGTGTTTCCTTCTCAGTTTTTTTAATTCCAAACCTTTTTTTTACTTCTATATCTGTATATGCCATATTAAATTAATTTCATCTGTTTATAATAAATTACAATTGACTTAGTCGAGCTCGAAAATCCGGCTGTCTGATGATTCAGAGCTGTCAAACAGGGAACCGTCCCAACCCATCATAACTTGTTCCATTTTTAAACAGCACGGTCAACGTCAAATTGCTCCAACAAACCAGCAAGAAATTGCAGAAATTGCCCAGCCAAAGTTCCATCAACCACCCTGTGGTCATAAGTCAAGGCCAGCATCATTTTATGCCTGATTGCTATTACATCTCCAGTAGGTGTTTCCAGAACTGCTGGTTTCTTTTCTATTGTTCCTGTAGCAAGTATTGCAACTTGAGGTTGGTTAATGATTGGTGTACCTGTCAGGTTTCCAAATGAACCAAAATTAGAAATGGTAAATGTTCCTCCCTGTATATCATCCGGACTTAGTACATTGCTTCGAGCATCATTTGCCAGCTTGTTCATGTCAACAGTGATTCCCAATAAACTCTTTTGGTCAGCATTTTTTATTACAGGTACTATTAGATTGCCTGTTGGTAAAGCAACTGCAACACCAATATTTACATTTTTGCGCAAGATGATATTGTCCCCGTCTACCGAAGCATTTATTCCAGGGTATTTCTTAAGAGACTTTGCTACTGCTTCAATAAACAGAGGCATAAAGGTGAGTTTTTGCCCTTCCCTTTTCACAAATTCATCTTTTATTTTATTGCGCCAAAACACTAGTTCTGTAACATCTGCTTCAATAAAATTGGTGACATGGGGCGAAACTTGCTTTGACATAACCATATGATCCGCAATCATTTTGCGCATACGGTCCATTTTAACAATTTCATCGCCTGGTCCTGCTGTAACCGGAGGAGCCTGAACTGTTTTTAAGGCTGCAGGAGCTGGTTCTTTTGTTTTTGCTGGTTGAATTGTGCCAGATTTTCTGCTATCGAGGTAATTTAGAAGGTCTTCTTTCTTTACTCTACCGTTATGGCCAGAACCCTCAATAGAATCGAGCTCCTCGACAGTAATTTTTTCCTTATTGGCAATACTTTTTACTAGCGGCGAATAAAATTTATCCGAACTACTTAAATCTGCTTTGGTCACTTCTGATGAATCAGAAGCTTTTACTTCTTCTTTAGCTTCTTTCTTTGCTTCAGGTTTGATCTCTTCAGCCACGACTGAGCCATCTCCATCCAAATCAATAACTGCGATAATTTCACCCACTGGAACAAGAGCTCCTTCTTCAAACAAAACTTTAATTAAAACACCATCAACTGGCGAAGGAATTTCAGAATCAACTTTATCAGTGGCTATTTCCAATAAAACATCTTCTTCTTCAATTGTGTCCCCAACACTTTTAAACCACTTTGTGATAGTTGCTTCTTGTATACTTTCGCCCATTTTAGGCATAAGAATATTAAATGTTGCCATAAAATTTATATTATCTTTTATACTATTCTCTAATTTTCACACTTTCTTAACACTCTTTAAAATAAATTGTTCAAGTTTTTCAACCTCGATGCTTCAAGTGCTTAAGTAAATTTAATCATCCTAGACTACAGAATCAATTAAAATCCTATAAATCAACCATCCTTAAAGTTATTATTAAAAAAATCCCGGTTTTACCGGGATTATTAATATTAATGACTCTCTCTGTCTATCTAACAATAATCTTCTGTACAGATTGTTTATTAGTACCAGTAATATGTATAAGGTATATCCCCGGATTAAGATTAAATTGAACCGAAGGTGAATTTACATGATCCAGAAACTGTACTTCCTGTCCATCAACAGAAGTAACTTTTACCGAACTTATTTGTCCTTTACCAAAAGCAGTCACATTTAAGTAACCCTGTGAGGGATTGGGGAAAACAAAAAAACTTTGCTCCATTGAAATCTCATCTAAATTACTTTGTTCGCTGGTTGGTTCGTCGACAGCTTCTACTGTTTCTTCTGTCATTAAATAATTCACATTTGAAATATACATGCCGCCCCCAACAGAAACCTCATGAACAGAAATATTCGGTAGACCAGGTTCTTCAATTAAAACAAAATATTCTCCTTGTTCAATGTTTTCAAAATAAAAATCTCCATTTTCATCGGTGATTGTTGTAGCAATAATATCATAGTCACTCTTCTTTTTGCTCTTTGCCAAAGAAGCCCTTCCATTTGAGCGTGGTTGGGTTTGGGTAGATTTAAATATATCATCACTATCAACCACAGTCAATTTACCTGATATTGATGAATTTCCTAAAAGAGGAACTACATCTGGAGCAAATATGATCATGTTAGAGTACTCAACAGGCTCATTTACATTTATCTTAAGGGCATCTTCCCAGTGAGCACTGGAAGGGAAAAAAACCGGATGATGACCAACCCCATTTAGTTCACCGGGGAAGGCATGCGTAATATATTTCCCGAGGGGTACATCCTTGAATACATATCTGCCATCATCCCCGATCAATACAGTATCGCTAATGAAACACCTCTGGTAGTATGCATATCCAAGAAGTTTAATATATCCGCCGGGAATCGGATCTCCAGAGAAGTTGAACACTTGTCCGCTCACTTTTGCCAATCCGGCATATTTTGCAAAAAACAGACCAGAATACGAAGTATCGGTAAGCGAAAATGCCCCAAGGCTTGCAGAATCACCATAGTAGGAACCTATTATCATTAAGTTCCCATAATTGTCTGTACCCAACGATTGGAAGTTTGCCGAACCGCTTATCTGGTTCTGAAACTTAGCAAAAAATTTGGTTTTCCCATCATCACCTATCTTGCACAAATAATTAACACCATAACCATTTAAGTCAGTTACAGTAAACGTATCGTACAAAAACAAGCCATAGGATGTTCCAAGGAAGTACAGGTTTTTCTTCTTGTCGAATACTATATTGCTTGGGTATACACCTGTTGTTGTAAATGTTGATTTACTCCATTCAACAGCTCCAGTTTCAGAATCATATTGAACTGAACGAATATTGCTTACACCCGCACTATTATCATTGCATAAAATAGTAATATCAGATGAGTCTCCAACAAAAACATGTACATCACCATTATTAATATTACTAACATACCCTAGATTAGTAATCAGGTTATTTTCCCAGACCACATCACCGTTAGACCTGTATTTTGCTATTGCAAGGTCATGGGAATTCGGGTTTGACAAATTAAGCTTATCGAGTTGAAAGGAACTGGATTTATAGAAACATGAGAAAATCACATTATTTTCATCATCTAAATTTATGTCTCCATGGGATATTTCTCCATCACCAGAATATCCTCTGGCCCAGTATACATCACCGGTAGTATGGAAACAAGCCAGATAGGCATTGTTGGTTCCTATATTAGAAACAACTTTACTTCCAAAAGAAAACTGACGGGTACCTGTAAGTAGTCCAGCCACATAAACTTTATTATCTCCTGATAACTCAATAGTTAATGCAGTAATTCCACCAGTAGTGTCTGGAGAGGCTACAGTATTACATGATGAAACCCAATCAAGTGTACCAGAATCCGTGTATTTTGCCAGGAACATTTTGGGGTCATTAGTATACCCATCTATGGTTTTTGTCCCAAACACGCCCAAATCACCATTAAAATAGCCGGTAACATATACATTCCCTATTTCATCCATTGTCATATCCTGAACCTGGATTTGTTCTGTCCCTCCTTTACAACTCATAACACGTACCCAATTCAAGAAACCTGTCTTTGAAAATTTTGCGACAACTTCAACATTTGCATTGGCTGTAAGGGGAATTTCTCTCCTGTTAATAAAAACTGAAGCAACCCGGTATGCTGTAAAGGCTATGACCATTTCACCCTTGTCGTTTACAGTCATACTCCGAAATTCCAAATAACCACTACTACTTAAAGTATAAATAGGACTTATAAACTCAGGCCTGCCATTGGGCAAAACTTTCATGGCGAACAAGTTATAAGAATCTGCGCCTTTAGGACCACTAATAACAGTCCCTTGATAAGCAAAAGTTTCATTAAATGAGCCGATAATATATATATTGCCCAGACTGTCGCTTTCTGTCATATTAATATTACCATTGTTAGAAGAGTTTGCGAATTTTATTTCTCTATCTTGTTGTCCTGAGATTGGAAATACAAATACAAATAATAAAAGAATAATGAGTAGTTGATCTTTTTTCATGGTAGTCTTTTTTTTTGTTAACGCAAAGTACCATATAAGGTTTCTCGAAGTTACAAAAAACATCCTTTAGGCAGTAATTATTATGATCAGATTGGGATTGAATTTGACGGAAGGAATTTTTGAGCAAGTTTATATACCGGATAATTTCTAAACTCGTATCCCCATTACCAGTATATCATCTATCTGATCATCCCCATTTTTCCATTCTTCGATTGTCTTATCCAGAATTTCATATTGTATTTGCATAGGATTTGGGGAAATTTCGCATAAAAGTTTTCTGAATTTTCCAGTCATGAATTTTTTACCGTTCGGACCACCAAACTGATCGGCGTATCCATCTGAGAACATATAGAGACAATCGCCTTTCATGAGTCCTACTGTTTTTGTCTCGAATTCTTTTATTTCACCTGCGTGATATCCCACAGGCATTTTATCTCCCTTATAAATAATTGGCTCCTCGTCCCTGACTTGTATTAGTGGATTTAAGGCCCCTGCAAACTGGGCTGTCATAGAATTAAAGTCTATGATGCACAAAGCCATATCCATTCCATCGCGCGCTTCTTCTCCTTTATTGGTATGAGACAAGGTTCTAATAAGTTCCTCCCTTAGGCTGTTAAGAATCTGTCCTGCTTCCATATTGTCATGTGTTGCATTTAGCTGATTCAAAATAGATACACCCAGCATGCTCAAAAAGGCACCTGGCACACCATGACCAGTACAGTCTGCTGCTATGGCCACGACACGGTTTTCATCTCCATTGATCCAATAGAAGTCACCACTCACAATGTCCCTGGGTTTGTATAAAATAAAATAGTCTTTTAGAATTGGCCTGATGCTTTCTTCTTTTGGCAATATAGCTGATTGTATATGCTGAGCATATTCTATGCTATCAGTAATTTCTTGCTTTTGTTCTTCAATTTTTTCTTTCTGCTTTTCGATCTCAATGGTGCGTTCTTTTACTTTTATTCTGAGCACATCACGATCATGTCTAAGTTTTCTTTCCCTTAGGTAGACAAAAAGAAAAATTGCAATAAGAAAAAGAATTACCTGTATTACCTTCGCCCATACTGTTTTCCACCATGGAGGAAGAATCTCAAAAGAAAATTCGGCAGCTTCATTTGTCCAGACACCATCGCTATTCCCTGCCAGAACCTTAAACAAATAATTTCCGGGGTCTAAATTCGAATAACTCACCCTTCTGCTGTTGGCACCTACTGTTAACCATTTGTCATCAAAGCCTTCAAGCATGTACCTATATTTATTCTTCATTACTATAGTAAAATGTAGACCGACGTAGTCAAATACAAGGTTATTTTTATTAAAAGGCAATTTTAAATCCAGAGGCAGATTATTTTCCTCAGAAAGTCCTGTATAATATTTTCTAAGACTACTTGTATCATTATAAAGGCTAACTCCATTGATGATAATATTAGGAGGCTGGTAATTATTGACATCATTCTTTGGATTATACTTTACCAAGCCTTCGGTAGTTCCAAACCAGATATTTTCCTTTTCATCAATTGCTATTGCACCTGGACTTGTTTCCAACGGTAGAAATCCATCGAAATACCCATAAGTTTTAACTGATTTGTCATTAAAATTCATACAATCAACACCCTTGTTATGCCCAATCCATAAACGATTGTTGGATGCTCTAAGTATTGAATAAACAGCATTCGAACTCAAACCATCCTCTATAGTGAAATTTTTAAGACTAATATTAAAACTATCGTTAATTACTATAGCGGATAAACCATTTTCAGTTGCAAGCCAGGTTAGGTTTTTTGAATCGTAATAAATATCATTGCATTTATTGTTTGGCAATCCGTCCTTTACTGTATAGTTATAGAATTTTTTACCGGTGTATATGGAAAGCCCTTCCGAAGTTCCGCACCATATGTTCTCTTTATCATCGATAGCGATACAATTTATATTATTGGATATTAGTCCATTGGCAGTTGAGAGAATTGAATACTTCTTGTTCTTAAATACTACCAAACCCAAATCTGTTGCCATATAAATGGCATCTTTAGACTTAATAATATCAAAAGGAAAATAGGTGTCTTCTTCGTCAGTCCAAATAGAGTCGGGATATTCACTGATCTTTTTACCCGATAAATGGATCAGGCCGCTACTTCCCAGCCACACATTATTTTTATCCTCTGGATAAATAGAACCAATCATAGCTTCCTCAACATGCAAATCTTCCTTGGAAATTGTTGATATTTCGGTATTATTCGAATTTTTAAATATTGTAAGACCACTATATGAACCTATATAAATATTATTTGAATTGTCTGAAGCCACAGATAACACGCCAACATCGTCTTTAACAAATCCTTCAGAGAAAATTTCAAATACAACCTTGCCATATTTTGATAAACCTTGTTCTGTAGCAAACCAAACATTTCCATAACTGTCTTCAAAGATACTAAGGACATAGTTGCTTACTAAATCATTCTCTTCCGTATAATTGTACAACTCTCCATCCTGAAGCAACAACACACCCTTGTCCAAGGTTGTTATCCAGGTCCGGTTTTTTGAGTCGGTAAAAATTTTCCAGCATTCATAATCTTCAGTCTTGCTTATCAGTTTATCTGAAAATCCCAATGAATTATATATGTGCACTCCTGCATAATAGCTGCCGGCAATAATATTCCCATATTTATCTTTGCCAAGAGATAGAAAATTTGCACTAGCTTCATTAT
This sequence comes from Bacteroidales bacterium, assembly GCA_050295515.1. Taxonomy (GTDB): domain Bacteria; phylum Bacteroidota; class Bacteroidia; order Bacteroidales; family UBA10428; genus UBA10428. The sequence goes on from JBNKPU010000108.1 coordinate 35,739, forward strand.
TCTCATAGTTATAGACGATAGCAGTATCTGGCTCCAATTTAACCATTCCTGATTCTTGAGTGGCAACCCAGATATTTCCATGACTATCTTCTTCAATATCCCAGACAATCCTATCTGCTAATTCAGGAATATCGATATATTTAACCTGGCTATCAATTCTATAAAGCCCGTCATAATTTCCTATCCAAATTCTTCCCTTGCTGTCTACTAAATAACAATAGGCAGCACTAATAGGATTGCCATCAGGTCCATTTACAACTACCGCCTGATCATTTACTACTTTATAAAGCCCCTCGTCAAAATTACAAGCCCAAACATTGTTCTCGGCATCACTAAAAATAAATTTAACATGATAGGCATCATAGCCTTTAGGCAAAGGAATTTGCTTAAACTGATTATTTCTTAATACCGAAATTCCCTTAAATGTTCCTACCCAGACAGCATCATATGCATCCACCATAACACATTCAACTCGGTTATCCCTCAATCCGTCCAGTATAGAATAAGTGTGGAAGTTATAACCATCAAATCTTGTAAGTCCTGATTCTGTTGCTAACCAAAGAAACCCTTTTTTATCTTGTGCTAAAGAATTAATCCGGTTTGAAGGCAACCCATCTCTTACTGTATAGTTTTTGAAAGGGATAATTTGGGAGTTAACATCAGGGGTTAATCCTAAAACTATCAATAGATATAGCAACAAATAATTTCTGCCCAAAATGGTCTGAATTTGTGATAAAAATAGATAAATTCTTCTGAAATCAACCTATTGGGAGCGAAGTGTTTTATTCAATGATCTTTAAAAGGCAATAAAAAATCCGACCTTTGGGGCCGGATTCATGTATGTATAAAAGAATCAGGTAATTTAATTATTATAAATCTGATAGTAATTCACCTTCTGGTTCTGGTTCAATATTAAACATATCTTCACTTGGCCATTCCTCTACTGAACGCAGAGCCTGAAACATTGTACGTGAAATGTTGTTGTGTATTTTGGAGTGCTTTCTGGTACTGGTATTTACCAACATAACCCAGTTCAATTCATTTTTATGTCTCATGATCAATGCCGAAGTACCACTCATGGTGCCTGTCCTCCACCACGTGCCATAACCATCGGTACCCCTCCATCCTATCAGTTTTCTGGAAAGCCCTTTTGAAAGGGTCATGTACCTAATTGATTCTTCACTCAAAATATCGGCCCTGCTTTCAAAACCATCAATAGCTACCATAAATTTTGCCAGCTCTGGTGCGGATGCGACCCAACCACCAGCAGCACCTAACAATTCTATATTGTTGCCACCATAAACAATCGGTACAAGTTTCTTTGAACCATCAAATGCCCATATTTTAGTATTTCTGTTGTTGTCATAGTAATGAACCTCATTGACATAGAGGTCTTCTTCGTAAGATCTGCCAATGTGCATGTCGTAAATCCCAAGAGGATGCAGGACAGCAAACTGTACATAGTCTTCATAGTCCATTCCGGTTACTTTTTCAATAACTGCCCCAAGTATACTATATCCTAAGTTTGAATACTTATAATGCTTGCCTGGAGAAAAAGACAACCTAGATTGCATAGCAAATTGAACCACATCAGGCAACTTCGCAGGAGGCTCAACATTCATCTTTCTGGCTACATACAATGAATTAAATATGGGGTCGCCAATTTTCTCATTCCACCCTGCTGTATGGTTTAAAAGATGATGAACAGTAATTTCTTCATACCTTTCATCCTTATAATTGAGGTAGATAGAATCGTTCAGTATTCCATCTGCACCGAATACGTGGTCATTCACAGAAAGTTTTTCATCCTCGACAAGTTTCATTATGGTTACAGCAGTAATCAATTTCGAAACACTGGCAATACGAAACAGGTGATAAGGTGATACCGGAATGCTATCTGTCAATGATGCATAACCATAACCTTTTGAGTAAACCAGACGTCCTTCCTTGGCAATTGCCACAGAAGCACCAATGATATTATACTTATCAATAAAATCTTCAACAAACTTATCTAAAACAGCAGTATTGCTATCAGATATGTTATGTCCTTGTATTTTATAAGATAGTGGAACAATCTCCGATGTCGGCAAATTACGATCACTATCCTTTTTAAAAGAAAAAGACACAGCAATTTCTCCTAAAAAAAACAATAGGATCAATCCCATTGTCAACAATACTTTCAGTTTCATACAGTCACATTTATCTGTTCAGTTGGTCAGACTGATACAAGATTCTGTGGCAAATGTAAGTACTTTTCATATTACAATCCAAATCTGTTCTATTTCGGACATTCCATTTCATTTTCAAGAACTTCGGGATATACTGATATGATTGGAACAGAAAGATTTATTAACAACGGGTTAGTTGTATGTTGATAAATCATTTTATCTACAAAAAATGCCAACTTAACCAAATTAAATGGTATTTCATGTAGTATTTTACTGTATTGGTCAAAGCAAAATCAATAAAAGTAGTTTGCACTCTATATTTTTGCGCTAATTTAAAATTCACTCTAACAATCTGTTTTACTGTTTTTTAACCAACGGTAGAAGTGTATCAACCTTGTCAGTTCTAATTCACAAATGAATTTTTTGATCGAAATCAAAGATTGGGTTTTTTAGGACTTATATTTATACTTTTAACCTAATTATACAAAAGCTAAACATTGATATGAAAAGAGGATTTGCCAGTGATAACAATTCAGGGATATCTGCCGAAATTATCGAGATGCTACAGGAGGTAAACAAAGGCCATGAGGTGGGATATGGAGATGATTCGTATACACAAAAAGCTATTAAACTATTCAAAAAAAACTTTGGGGAATCAGCCATCTCATTTTTAACTTTTACAGGTACTGGTGCAAATGTATTAGCACTATCATCTGTCTCATCATCATATAATTCTGTTATTTGTGCCGAAACTGCCCACATCAATAGCGATGAATGCGGAGCACCTGAAAAGTTCTCTGGCTGTAAGCTATTGCCTATCCAAACAACTAATGGTAAACTAACACCCAAATCAATACAACCCTACTTAACTGGTTTCGATTTTGAGCATCATTCACAGCCTAAAATTATAAGCATTACTCAGCCTACAGAAATGGGAACCTTGTATTCTTTTGATGAAATTTTGGATATTACCGGCCTAGCCCATAAATACAAGATGTTGGTGCATATGGATGGTGCCCGGCTCGCAAATGCTGCAGCTGCTTTAAATTGCCAGTTTAAGGACCTTACAGCTGACCTCGGTATTGATATTGTTTCATTTGGAGGCACAAAAAATGGTTTAATGGCTGCTGAATCTGTGATCTTTTTTAATGAGGAACACGCAAGAAATTTTAAGTACATAAGAAAACAAGGAATGCAGCTTGCCTCTAAAATGAGGTTTATTTCTGCCCAGTTTATTGCCTATTTCCAAAACGATCTGTGGTTGAAAAATGCAAGGCATGCAAACCGGATGGCACAAATACTGGCTGATAAAGTTACCACAATTGATGCAGTCAAACTCACACAGAAGGTAGAAGCCAATGGAATATTTGCTATTATTCCCAAAGATATTATTGAGCCACTCAAAAAAGAATTTTTCTTTTACACCTGGAATGAAAGCACAAATGAAGTGAGATGGATGACATCATTTGATACAACAAAGGAAGATATCGACCTTTTTGTAGACAAGCTCACTCAACTTTTAACCCGGATTATGTATTAGAACTTCGTTATGAAGGTTGAAAGTGCAAAAATAGAAGGACTTGGTGAGATGAATAATAGCACCGCTATGGTTATTCGAAACAAGTAAGTGAAACGACTTATATTGAAGCAATTTCAATATGTAATAGATTTTCTAATGCATATTTCGGGTTTAAAATAAAGGTTCAACAAATTTACAAAATGAAAATCCCGGATAAACCGGGATTCTCTAATCGAAGTGCAAAAAATGTGGGAGATAACCAGTTAAAAACTGGAGGTGTTAAAAATAAAATGCCGTTGACAAAATAAGCTGGTTCATTCTTTTATCAAAATCATATACATTAGTTCCAATTTTGACTCCTGAACCATATTTGCTCAAATTCCCTTCGTACCTTAATTCAATATTAAAGTTATCAAAATCAAATCCGGCACCTATTTGATATCCTACCGTGGCGCTTTTTCTTGTATTCTCATCCAAGATATCTGATCTCTGACTAACAACTGTTGTAAATACAGGTCCTGCCCCAACTTTCAATTTATCAAATTTCACGCCCATTACAATAGGAACATCAACCTTGTTGAAGCGTTGCTTGCCTATTTTATCGAGACCATCAGTCATTAGGTCATCTACAGTAACATCATTGGTCACAGTTGAAAAAAGAAGCTCAGGTTGAACAAAGAGCCCCAGTAACTCGAGTTGCGAAGTAAGCCCAAAATGGAATCCCATACCATTATCATAAGAAATGGATACATTCTCGGCGTCGGGTTCTTGTACCAGTTTTACATTATTAAAATTCACGCCTCCACGAACACCAAACTTAAATTGACCGAATGAGGCTCCTACCATTCCAATACATAATATTAATATCAGTGCTAACTTTTTCATGATTCTATCTTTTTGATTGTTTATACTAAATGACAACATAGATTTTTTTTAGTTGCATGAATAGTTCAATAATTATACCACTTTTTGACAAGGTCGTCAGCAAAACAACACAAACACTTGATTTACTGAACACTTACAACAACACCACACCAAATAAATCATTGATGCCAATACAAATTGCATTTGTAAAAAAATTAATAATCTGTTAAACTTATTGTCTAATTGTGCGTTATTAAACGATAAAGATTAATTTTGTACCCAATAAATAATATTGAATATGACAATTACAAACGAGAAAGTGGTTTCATTGATTTATGAACTTAGGTTGGACACTCCAGAAGGAGATGTAGTGGAAGCATTAACTGCTGATAATCCACTAACATTTCTTTATGGATCAGGAGATTTATTACCAAAATTTGAAGAATATATTGACGGACTTAGTGTAGGCGATTCTTTCGATTTTAATATTTCAGCATCTGAGGGCTATGGAGATGTGAACGAGCAAGCAATTGTAGATGTTCCTTTAGCTGCTTTTGAAGTTAATGGTACAGTTGATGATAGTCTTCTAAAAATAGGAAATTCAATTCCAATGCGCGATAATACCGGAAATAGATTAAATGGTATTGTAAAAGAAATCACCAATGAAAATGTAAAAATGGATTTTAACCATCCATTAGCCGGCAACCACTTATATTTTAAAGGTGAGGTTACGGAAGTTCGGGAAGCAACTCCTGAAGAACTTAGCCATGGCCATGTTGGAGGTTGTGGATGTGGAAGTTCTGGTTGTGGCGATGAAGTGGAAGGTGGCGGATGCGGATCCGGAAGCTGTGGATGCTAATTAATTTTTCTTTTTTTTATATAAAACCGGGATCTATTCCCGGTTTTTTATTTTAAAACTATCTGCATCTTTATATACGGGAAATTTATTTCGGAATTTTTCTAAATCATGTAAATCTATTTCTATCTCCTCATATCCCTCCTCATTGTTCATCAGGCAAAGCTTTTCACCTTTTGCATTATAAGCAACAGATCCACCTAAATATTCAATGCCATTTTTATCAGTACCAACCCTATTTACTCCAATAACAAAGCATTGGTTTTCAATAGCACGGGCTTTTAACAGCGTCAACCAAACATCATGTCTGGCAGCAGGCCAGTTTGCTACATTGATCAATGCATGGTAGTTCAAGTTATTTCTACTCCATACAGGAAAACGCAAGTCATAACAGACTTGAGGGAAAATATTTAAATCTTTAAAAACAATATTTTTGCGAGAGGTGCCCTTGTTATAAATTTCAGGCTCCCCTCCTATCCTAAACAAGTGTCTTTTATCATATACCTGAAAATCTTGATCAGGGCTAAATAATATCAACCGGTTATAAAAATTATTGTTTTCAGATGCAACAAGACTTCCTATTAGTCCAACAGTATGCTTCTGTGAAAGATCCTGAAATAAATTGAATTGTTTGGTCAACCATGATTGATCAAGCTCATTCGGTTTCATCGTAAAACCAGTAGTAAACATTTCTGGCAAAACAAGCAGATCAGGAAGATATTTCTGATTTTGAAGAAAACTGGTCAGGTAATCAATATTTGAAGGTATGTCTTCCCACTTTACATCAAACTGTAAAAGACCAATTCTATAAGTTGCTTTCATAAATAAAAGGTCAGCCAGAGGCTACACCTGTATATTTTTTCAGTTTCAACAATAAAAAATCTGGTTCAATAGGTTTCTTAATAAATTCGTTTACTCCTATTTGTTCAGCTTGATCCATCAGCTTTTTATCATTACTACGGCTAAGTATAATTATTGGGATTTTGGATTTTAGCTCAATTCTAATATAACGTGCCAAGTCCAATCCACTATGTTTAGGTAGAAATACATCAAGAATAAAGAAATCAAAAGATTCTGTTCTAAGTAAATCCAAAGCCTCTCTGCCGTCATCCACTGTTACAATCTCGTGCCCCATGCGTATAAGACTATAGGCCACCATTTTTTGCATCATTATGTCATCTTCGGCATAAAAAATTTTCATATGCCCTTGGGTTTAGTTATTCTAAATCAAATTCTTTATTAAATGTAACTATTATTTCGTTAACCTTTTCTATAGATGTATTTACCAAGTCAGGAATCAGGTCTGTATTGATATTTTTCTTTGAGAATTCCTCAAGTTTAGCCAGGTCTTCTTCAAGATCTTTTATTCCAAGGAATGAAACACCAGGCAAAAAACGATGAGCCTCCCTACTCAAATCTCCCAGGTTTCCCTCTTCAAAATAGCGCTTTGTGTTATTTATAAAATCAGGGGCCATTTCTTTGAATGTAGTCAGCATTTCAATGATAAATGCTTTATCCCCTCCTGAGATTTTATTAAGGAAACCCAGATCAAATTTTGGTTTGTCATTCATAAATTAAAAATTTCTAATACAAATTTGAGAAATTTTATGATTCAAACAAGCAATAGTGAATTTTAGGGATAAAAAAACTCCAGGTTATCATAATTTTAAGTAATAATGTAAATTATTTGCTAAATAAGAACGTGTTATTGGCTTGAATTTTGTATTTAATAAAATGAAAGATTAATTTCGCAATTTTAATAACATTTGCACCTTAGAATATTATAAATATTAAACTATGAAGAATTTCCAAAAAACATTATTCCTATTTGTTGTCAGTTTATTATTCTCAACTGGCATTTTTGCGCAAAAATATGGTGATGACAGTATTACGTGCAGGGGAAATCTCTCAACTATGAGTGAATTTGTTAACATTAAGGTATTTGAATATGCCTATGCCCCCTGGCAATATTGTTTTCACAATTGTCCAGCCTCAAGTAAAAACATTTATATTCAAGGAGAAAAAATATTGGAATATAAAATTGATTCAGCAAAAAGTGAAGTAGAAAAAGAAGCCTATATTGATACCTTGTTGCTACTTTATGACCAAAGAATTGAATATTTTGGACAGGAAGGTAAAGTGCTGGGAAAAAAAGGCCTTGATTTATTAAAGTACCGCAGGGATGAAATTGAGGTTGCTTATGCGTTGCTCAAAAAGTCGACTGAGCTTGATAAAACAAAAGTGGATGAGCCTGTGGCAGCCACACTTATTACCTTGAGCAGTATACTCTTTAAAACGGCGAAAATTGAAGCCGATGAGATGATATCTAACTACCTCATGGCAATGGAATACCTTACCGCCCAGCGACAAACCCCGAAAACAAAAAAAGCAATTGAAAGTGTTGAGAAGAACTTTTCTGAATCAGGCGCTGCCGATTGCGATGCCCTGATCAAGATATTTACTCCTAAATATGAAGAAAACAAAGACAATGCTGAGGTTCTGAATAAGATAACCGAACTTCTAAAAGAAACAGATTGTCAGGAATCTGAACTTTTTGCAAATGCTTCTGAATCATTGTTTGCTGTTGATCCATCTGCCCAGGCAGGTGCAAACCTTGCCTTGGTTTTTGCTTCTAAAGGTGAATTGGACAAAGCAAAAGAATACTTTGTTAAATCAATAGAAATAGAGACTGACAATGAAAAAAAGGCTAACTATTATTACAGGCTTGCTGCAATTGAGTTGGAACAAAAAAATTATACTGAAGTAAAGAAAGACTGTAACCTGGCTATCAAATATAAGCCAAACTTTGGCGATGCTTACTTATTAATTGGTAATGCTTATGCTGCATCAAGCCAGAGCTGTGGTTCAACAAACTTTGAAAAGGCCTCTGTTTTCCTGGCTGCTATTGACAAATTTATTAAAGCCAAATCAGTTGATCCTTCTGTAACCGAAAAAGCCAATAACCTTATCTCCAAATATTCGAGATATTTTCCAAATAAAGAAGATGCTTTCTTTGAAGGCTATACCAATGGAGATAGCTATCAGGTAAAATGTTGGATAAACGAATCGACAACAATACGTACAGTTGAAAATTAAAATTGAACATATCGCACAAAAAAAGCCGCTATTCTATTATAGCGGCTTTTTTTCTTGACTAATATTCTGAGTTATGGTATAAATTTGTAGCCTATTCCTTTAATTGTAACTATACGCTTGACTCCGATCTTTTCTCTCAATTTTCTGATGTAAACATCGATTGTACGGTCTCCTACAAAAATATCTGTACCCCAAAGTTGGTCAAATATTTCATCACGTGTAAATACCCTGGATGGCTTTGATGCCAAAAGTTGTAACAATTTAAACTCTTTCCTGGGTAGAATAAGCTCCTTTTCGCCATGAAACACTATATACCTTTCGAGATCTATGATCAAGTCATTAAATTTCATGACCTGCCCATTGTCTTTCCTTGAATTTGTATCGCGGTGACCGTAGCGTTTAAGGATTGCCTTCAGCCGCATAGTTAAAAGCTTGGGCTTTACAGGCTTTGTAATATAATCGTCACCTCCGGCCTGAAAACCTGCTATTTGTGAATAATCTTCAGAACGTGCAGTTAAGAATACAATAAGTGTATTTAAATTAATCGGATTCTCTCTTAGCTTTTCACAGGTTTCAATACCATCCATATCAGGCATCATAACATCTAAAAGTACTAAGTGAGGATTAATCTTGGTCACCATATTAAGTGCATCCCTCCCATTGCTTGCAGTATAAATGTTAAATCCTTCTTTTCTTAAATTATAAGTGAGAAATTCAACTATATCTGGTTCATCATCAACAACTAAAATTTTGGTATCCTTTGCATTAACCATTCTGACGTATCACTTGTTAATTACTTTTTCAAAAGTATAGGTATTGATATAAAAGATGGTTAATAGAATATTATGTATTATTGTATTTAAATTAATTCTGAATTAAGTAAGTTAACAATAATTTAATATTGGAACATGCCCTCCAAATAAAGCAACACTTATTTTTAGCCGAGATTTATTATTCAACATATTAATTAAATGGAAACAGTATTTGTCATTATTGTAGGACTGCTAATTGTCCTCGCTATATCAGATCTGATAGTAGGTGTCAGTAACGATGCAGTAAATTTTTTAAACTCAGCTGTTGGGTCAAAAGCAGCACCATTTCGTATTATCCTAATTGTTGCCGCCCTTGGTGTATTGTTTGGGGCAACTTTTTCGAGTGGTATGATGGAAGTTGCCAGAAAGGGAATCTTTTATCCTGGGCAATTTCAATTTAAAGAAATCATGATCATCTTTTTAGCAGTAATGCTTACAGATGTTATACTACTCGACCTTTTTAACACTTTTGGTTTGCCCACATCAACAACAGTTTCGATTGTTTTTGAACTTTTGGGAGCTGCAGTCGGTATTGCTATAATAAAGATCACTCAAAATGGTGAAAATTTCAGTGAGATTGCAAACTATATCAATTCCGGTAAGGCTCTGGCCATTATTTCAGGGATTTTGCTTTCCGTTGTGGTCGCATTCTCGGTCGGTGCTTTGGTCATGTGGCTGTCCCGGTTAATGTTTTCATTTAACTACAATAACTCCATTAAATATTTTGGAGGCATTTTTGGTGGGTTAGCAATAACAGCTATTACTTATTTCATTTTAATTAAAGGATTAAAAGGTTCTGTTTATGCAGATCAGATTGTTAGTTCTTTGCCGTTGCATGACTGGACAGATTTTCTCGCTAAACAAAATAGTTTCGATGGATTTAAGGCAATAATTAAATCTTTAGGCACCTTTGATAAAGGCACAGAATTAGGTGATTGGGCCATTACACTTAAAGGATTCGAGAAAGATAATTTCGAAGTCGGTATATCACAATTTAAAGAATGGGCCTCTCAAAAGTATACTCAAGGATTAAGCATTCCTATGTCATTAACCCTTTTTGTAAAATATTATACCCTTCAGATTTTATTAATAAGTTTTGTAGCATGCTCTGCAATCATTCAGTTATTACACGGCTTATTCCGCATAAACATTTTAAAGATTATTGTAATAATTGGTACTTTTGCCCTGGCCATGGCATTTGCAGGCAATGACCTTGTTAACTTTATTGGTGTACCATTAGCGGGTATAGAATCATATAAAGATTTTGTGGCAAATGGCTCTGGTAATGCATCAGATCACTTAATGACAGCCCTTTCCGGTAAAGTAAAAACTCCTATATTGTATCTCCTGATTGCTGGTATGATAATGGTTATTACACTTTGGTTAAGCAAAAAAGCCAAATCGGTAGTTAAAACAACACTCAAACTTAGTGACCAGGATGTTGTAAACGAAAGGTTTGAATCAAGTGGTATTGCAAGGGCTCTTGTACGTCTATCAGTGTCTACAGGTAAGACTTTTGGTTCTATCTTGCCAAAACCTGTTAAAGAAGGCATTAATAAAAGATTTGATCCCACTTACTTTACCAAGGAGGTTAAACCATCAACCGGGGTATCTTTTGATTTGGTCAGGGCTTCTGTAAACCTTGTAGTTGCTTCAGTTCTTATAGCATTAGGAACTTCCTTAAAGCTTCCACTTTCAACTACTTATGTTACTTTTATGGTTGCTATGGGTACTTCTCTTGCAGATGGAGCCTGGGATAGGGAAAGTGCTGTATATCGCATTACAGGTGTAATTACAGTAGTCGGCGGATGGTTCTTTACAGCTTTAAGTGCATTTACCGTAGCGTTTATTATTGCCCTCCTTTTAAGTAAAACATGGATTTTTGGTATAGTAATTATGGGCATACTTGCTCTTTTTGTAATATACCGGACGCATATAATTCATAAGAAAAGAGAACAACAGGAAGAAGATGATCTTAAAAACTTTTCTGTTAAAAGTGATGTGTCTACAATTTATAGCAATTGCAGCAACAATGTTGTTAATGTACTTGTTTCTTCTGCTGACTCTTACAATGATATTATTGATGGGTTAATCCATGAAAAAAGGAAAAAACTTAAGAATGCCTATAAAACAATCAATAAACTTAATGAAGTAACAAAAGAATATAAAAAAGGTGTTCCAAGTGTATTTAAAGAATTATCTGACGATACTTTTGAATTAGGTCATCATTATTCCGAGGTAATTGATTTTATTAGGGAGGCCATGCATAACATGAATTATATTGTTACTCCTTGCTTTAAACATGTAGACAACAACCACAAACCATTATCTGTACAGCAATCAGAATCACTAAAAACATTAGCACCAATTGTTTCCAGTTATATTAACAGTCTGGTTAATCAGATTTCAGATGCAAATTTTAAAAAATCTGATAAAACAATAGAAGAATGCATGGATATCGCTGATAAGGTTGTTAAAATCAGAAAGAAACAATTAAAACTAATCAAAAAAGAACCCGGAAGTACACGTACCAATATGTTGTTCTTAGACATGCTCAATGAAACAAAAAATTTATTGATGAATTTAAACAATATGTACAAGGCTTTTAGGGATTTCTCTGAGCATAACGAGAAGAACGGCATGAAATCTGTTCTTTCTTAAAATGACTATTAACCTGAGTTCGATTAAAATTAGCGAGCTCAAATTTCAGTAAATGATTGATTTACAATATAAATTTTTGAGACATAGCGAGCTATGGTGATAAAATTTAGAGCCGTAAATCGATTATTTAATGAAAAGCTATGAA
>JBNKPU010000109.1:0-14678 GCA_050295515.1 Bacteroidales bacterium
GATATTTACACCAACATTGAAAACCTGGGGATTTAAAACCTGAATAGTTTTCAGTAATTTCTGCAGGTAAAGGGCTTTATCCTTATCACTTGTGCTAAGTATTTGAAGCGAGGGCAAATCAAACTCACAAGTAAACCAAAGCCCACCAGGCGAATGTGCACTCCAATCGATTATGTATTTTGCATTCGCATAAGTTTCCAAGCTTTGTCCATATCTAACCGGAAAGGCCAAAGCTTTTGCACCGAACATAATGAGGTATTCAGCTGACAGCAAGATCTTACCATGTGAAAAATATGAATCCATAATTTTTTGGTTTATGATTTGCAATCTAATGTAGGATTGCTTGATTTCCTACTTTTTTTCTCTCAAATGTTGAATATAGTTATATACTCCTGAATGTGAAACCGTTTCATGTTCGAAGTGCAGTTTTACACGTTCAGCCTCATCTTGTGTGGCATTGAGTTCGGTTAAAATGTTATTCAGGTGCATTTTCATATGCCCCTTTTGAATTCCTGTGGTAACCAATGATTTTACGGCAGCAAAGTTTGATGCCAATCCCACAGAAGCCATAATTTTCATCAATTCAACTGCCGCTGGATTACCTAATATTTCTTTCGAGATTTTAGCCAATGGATGGATATTGACTATTCCGCCAACAGTTCCGACCTGTAAAGGCAATGTTGCTTCAAACCTAAAAATCCCTTCGGACAATTTTGCTTTGGAAAGGCTTTTGTATCTCCCTTCTGAAGCTGCAAATGCATGCCCGTTAGCTTCAATGGCCCGCCAATCGTTTCCGGTAGCAAGGGCAACTGCATCAACACCATTATAAAAACCTTTATTATGAGTTACAGCACGATAAACATCCACTTCGGCAATTTGTACAGCTTCGGTAAATTTAGTGGCAAATCTTTCAGCGGACATTCCAATTTTACCATCATCCAGTTGTTCGATTGGGCATTCTACACAGACATTTACAGCATTATTGGGCGAATAATTGGATAAAATCGACATGATAATTTCCACCTGTCCATTCAGTTTATCATATGCAATGTCGCTTTGTTCTTTAAGGCTGGCAGCAATTCCCTCTAAACAAGAATTCATATAATTCGCTCCCATGGCATCACAGGTATCAAAACCTACTTCCAATTGGAAAAGCTGATCAAGCTCATTTGTTTTATCAATAAGCTCTATATGTTGTATGCCTCCTCCTCTTTTAAGCATCTTCTCATCGATATGTCTGACAGCTCTAAAAAAACTATCCTTTTGGGATGAGAAAAAGTCTTCGAGTTTAGTTTTATCCCCGTCAAATTTGAAGTGTACCTGCCCTATCTTAATTGTACCAATGACCTCTGTTTTAAACCCGCCCCGGTTAAACCAAAACCCAGCACTTTTTGAAGCCGCAGCCACAACCGAACTCTCCTCGGTCACCATTGGAACAATGTACTCTTTTCCGTCAATTTTAAAGTTTGGTGAAATACTATATGGAAAAAAATAGGATGAAATAACATTTTCACTTAGCCCATCGATCAACTGCTCTATTTGGTTATTTTCAACTGCAACAGATTTAAACAACTCAATAGAATCTTCTGTAAGAAAGTTTTTTACAATGTATTGCCTTTTTTCCTCTTTAGATAGTTTCGAAAATCCTTTGATCATATTCATTCGGGATTAATCCTAAGGTAAGCCTGTGCCAGGGATAATCCTTTTACCTGAGCTTCGATATAGTTGTATAATTCTTCGTAGCTTTCTTTAGCATGTCTAAGTATTGACGATGCCTGCCCATATACAGAAGGCACACTGCATTTTTGCATAAGGTAATAACCATCGAGGAAGGTTTGAATTCCACCGGATATAATAACCTGTCGGCATTTCATATCGGAGGACAATACAATTTCATTGATATGCTCAACCATTTGACCTGCTGTTTGTCCAACAAAAGCAAAGGGTTCAAATATCTTATATTGGTCTTTGTTACCTCTTTTCATTTCAAGCAGGCTAAAATTTGTACCTCCAAAAGCTCCAAATTCTAATGCTTCTAATGGAAGTTGCATTAAGCGCTTAATACTTTCTGAGCCAAATCCCTGTCCAACCTCCTTAACAATTAGGGGCACCTGAAGCTTGAGCAACAGTTCCTCTATAGTCTCAATGGGAGCTTGCTGAATCACATTGCCCTCGGGCTGAAAAAACTCTTGAAGTGGATTAACATGGATAATCAAACCATCTGCCTGTAATTTTTCAATTAAAGTATGAACAGAACCAAGTTTGCCAGATTTTAGTAATAATTCTATTTGCGCTATACCCAAATTTGCATATAATGGTTGGTCGCCTATAAACTTCCTCACATTAAAGTCTTCGAAATAAGTATCGTCATCTAATAAAATGCGACATGAGCCCAATCCCATGCCCATACCAAAATCTTTGCAAACACGGGCAATGTTCTCGTTTATTATTCTGGCGAGGCCAGTACCTCCAGTCATTGACGAAGCCCATATCGGTGTTTTTAGCTTCCCGGTCATAAAGGCTACATCCTCAAGTTTATCAGGATGGGCACCAAGCATAGGTTCATAAATAAACCTTGTGTCGTTTTGCACAACTCCAGTTTGGGACTCAAATGCAAGTCCAATATGGTCATGTTTTCTGTCAGGCATAATAAATTTGAGATTTCTTCAATGTCATCAATAACAAAGTTAACCTCAATCTGATTCTTTCATAATTTTTCTTGAAATAACCAGTCTCAATATTTCTGAAGTTCCCTCACCAATCTGAAGCAACCTTTGATCTCGATAGAACCGTTCGATGTGATTACTTTTTAGAAAACCATAGCCACCAAAGATTTGCATAGCTTCGTCGGCTACCTCTCGGGCAATCTCCGATGAGTATAATTTAGCCATTGCTGCCTGTTTGCCAAAATCTTTACCTTGATCTTTCAACCAACAGGCATTGTAAAGGGTGTTCCTGGCATTTTCAATCTTCATGGCCATATCGGCAAGTTTAAAGGAAATCACTTGATTGTGGCTAATAGGACGACCAAACTGTGAGCGTTTTTTAGAATATTCTTTGGCCATTGCATAAGCTCCTTCAGCAAGACCTAATCCCATTGCTGCAACTGAAAGTCGGCCTGAATCCAGTGTTTTCAGCATTACTTTGCTGCCTTGTCCACGCTTACCTAGCAGGTTATCTTCTGGTACCATAGAATCATTAAATAACAATTCTGCATTGTTCACAGCCCTCCATAACAATTTACCGTGCATGGTTTTGCCTGTAAATCCAGGAGTGGATCTGTCAATCAGCAATGTAGAAAGTTCTTTTTTCCCATTGATAAGGTCTGTTTGAGCTAAAACCGTTACTCCTGTGGTTAATTCTGAATAACCATTGGTTATAAAAATTTTTCTTCCGTTTACCCTGTAGAAACCATCTTCAAAGTCTGCTCTAGTTTCAACTCCCAGAGCATCGGAACCTGCATTTGGCTCTGTTAAACCAAATGCCCACAATTTTTCTCCTGTACATAAACCAGGCAACAAATCCTCTTTTTGTTTTTTGCTTCCAAATCCAAGTATAGGACCTAAACCCAGTGAATTATGGGCCGTGAGACAAGCTGCAACAGAACTGTCAACCTTGGCCAACTCTTCAACTACCATAATGTAAGACAGAGTATCAGTACCCTGTCCTCCAAATTCCTTTGGCACATTCATGCCAAATACTTTAAGTTCTCCGAGTTTTTTGATAATATTTGCCGGAAATTCTTCTGCTTCATCATATTTGACAATAACCGGCTTAATAACCTCTTCTGCAAACTCCTTTACTTTCGAAGTCCATTTAAGGTGTTCATCTTTTATTAAAATATTCATTGTAATCCCTGATTCAATGTAATTAATTCTTTATTTTCTTCAACCTGTAACCCCTTATAAACAAGTACTTTTTGGATGACACCTTCATCTGGAGCCAAAATTTGATTTTCAGTTTTCATAGATTCAATAATAAGCAATACATCCCCTTTCTTCACTTTATCATTTGTCTTTACTTTGACATCTATTACTCTACCAAACAAAGGAGATACAATTTGGTTGGATGCTTTTTCCTTTTTCAGTTTCCTTTTTGACAAAAATTCTCCGGACATCCTCAAATTAACCGGTGTAGCTACTTTAAATACATTGCCATCGATTTCGTAATTATCATATGGTTTGTTCGAATTTTTGGAATAATGTATAGTACAATCAAGACTATCCACCTTTAAAGAAATAAAATTCTCATGGACTAGTAATATGCTAAACTGCTGGCACTCTCCATCTATTTCAAATTTAAGACTATTATGCACTTTAATCAAACTCTCCTTTCCATCTAAAAAAACTTTAAATTGATTCAGAGAGGTATTAGGACCAATGGATTCCCATAAATTTGAGGGCTCTGTTATTTTTCGGACAAAGTTATTGTAAACAAAAGCAATTATCACCCCCTTTTGATTAGCCGATTTTCTCCGTTTTTTATTCTCCTCTGAGTATTTTTGAATTGTTTGATGGAGAAATTGAGTTGATATCTTATTTTTTTGGAAGTCCTTATCCCTGGCTATTTGCATTAGATATTGCAGGTTTGTACTTACTCCATGAATATGTGTGATTTCAATTTTCAAAGCAAGTTTATTGATGGCTTCATGCCTTGAAGGTTCATGGACAACCAATTTGGCAAGCATTGAATCAAAATGTGGTGTGACTTGAGTCCGGGGCTCCACATAAGAATCTACCCGTGTGTTTTCGGGAAATTCAACCATGCTAATTTCGCCTGTTGAGGGCATAAATGATTGATAGGGATCCTCTGCGTATATCCTGGCTTCAATAGCATGCCCTGAAACCTGTAGCTTTTTAAGCTTTTCTGACAAGGGCAATCCTTGTGCTATTTTTATTTGTTCCTCGACCAGATCAACACCTGTAATCATTTCTGTAACTGGATGCTCAACCTGAATACGCGTATTCATTTCCAGAAAATAAAATGTATCGCCACTAACCAGAAACTCAACTGTTCCAGCGTTGGTGTAATGCAATTCTTTTGCGAATTTAATTGCTGCAGAGTGCAGACTTGTTCTCAGCTCATCAGAAATAGATAATGCCGGTGCTTCTTCAATTATTTTTTGATGATTTCGCTGAAGACTACATTCTCTTTCAAATAAATGGATGATATTGCCGTGATCGTCCCCTAATACCTGCACTTCAATATGTCTTGCTTGTTCAAGATAGGGTTCTATCAAGAGTTCTCCATTTCCAAAATACTGCTTAGCTTCCCGCGATGCGGCTTCAACATTAGGTAAAAAGTCCTTTGGATCATGGACAACCTTCATCCCCTTTCCGCCTCCGCCTGCAACTGCTTTGATTAATAAGGGATAATCCAACTCTGCCTGCTCTGGCAAAAAATGTTGCTCATATTTGAAGCTATTCAATACAGGTACGCCAGCACGGATTGCAATTTCCTTAGCCTTTGATTTGAGCCCCATTTGTTTAATTACATCGCTTGTGGGTCCAATAAACTTTATACCATTCTCCTCACAAGCTTGTGCAAATTCATGATTTTCAGATAAAAAACCATAGCCCGGATGAATAGCTTCACAACCATATTCCTGTGCAATGCCAATTAATTTGGAAATATTTAAATAGGTATCACCCAGTGATCCTTTACCTAAATCAACAGCAACAAGAGCATTTCTTGTATGCAGGCAGCCTTTTTCGTCAGAATGGTAAACAACAACTGGTTCAATCCCCATTGCCATCAAAGTTTTCTGAATCCTTATAGCTATTTCGCCCCTATTTGCAATTAATATCCGCTTCATTCCATTCTCTAAAAATAATTTGCCCCACAAAGAAAACACGTCCTTCTGGAATAGTCAAAATATTGGAGATTTTATACCCAATCAATTCTTTATTTCGTCAAAAAACTATCAAACAATTCTTGAGTTTCCTCACTTTCGATCAACTTTGCAATTAGTTCACTACTATAAGCCTGGTTGCCCATGGATATTTTTCCACTTTCTAATCCTCTAAATAACTGTTTCATGGCTTTCAGTGCATGATGTGGCTTTTTGAGCACTGTCTCCATCAATGTTTCATAATTTAATTCTCCGGGAGTAGCTTGTGGCACCTGATCTACCAGTCCGATTTCCACGGCTTTGTCTTCATTAAATTTCTCGCCACTAAAGAATAGTTTTTTCGCCTGCGACACACCAATTTTATTCACTATAAAAGGACTAATTGTTGCCGGAACAAGTCCTATGTTTATTTCACTAAATGAATATACTGTTTTAGGTGCAGACAATACAAAATCGCTACAAGCCATAATTCCTAAAGCTCCACCGTAAGCCGAACCATGTACCATGGTAAAAACCACCTGTGGCAATTCATAAAGTAATCCAAGCATTTTGGACAATCCTAAAAACTCAGATTTAACCTGCTCCTGTGAACTTTTTTTCAACTGCTTTAACCAAGCAATGTCTGCACCGGCACAAAACACATCCCCTTTTCCAATAATCTGCAGTAAAACCACATCATCGTTTTGCTTTAAATAAGCAAAGAGGTTCGAAAGATCATCAATCATCTCTTTGTTCAATGCATTTCGCTTTTCAGGCCTGTTTAGTTTTAAAACAGCCAGTTTTCCTGTCTCTAAATATTCTAGAGTTTTATATTCTTGCATATGTTTGTGTTCTTCGTTTTTTTTAAGGGGAAGTTACATTCTAAATACCCCGAAGTTATTTATTTGTTCTGTTTTCGGTTCAACAACAGAAAAAAGCAATCCTAGTATTTTACGTGTTTCTTTTGGATCAATAATCCCATCGTCCCATAATCTTGAAGTACTGAAATATACGGTACTCTCTTCTTCAAATTGCTCTTTCAAACCACTATTCTGGGCTCCTATTGATTCCAATACCTGATTGGCTTGTTCACCACCCATGACAGAAATTTTCGAATTTGGCCACAAAAACAAAAAGTTGGGATCGAAAGCCCTGCCTGACATGGCGTAATTTCCCGCACCATATGATCCACCAAAAATAAGGGTAAACTTGGGCACCCTTGCATTTGACACAGCATGTATCAATTTTGCTCCATCCCGGGCTATGCCCTGGTGTTCATATTTCTTGCCGACTATAAAGCCTGTAATGTTTTGTAGAAAAAGCAATGGAATGTTTCTGAACTCACACAACTCAATAAAATGGGCCCCTTTTAGAGCACTCTCTGAATTTAAAAATCCATTATTGGCAATTATCCCAATCTGTTGCCCATAAATACTGGCGAACCCTGTAGCCAGCGTTTTTCCATATTCACTTTTGAACTCATGGAATTCGCTACCATCAGCAATTCTGGCAATAATTTCGTAGGGATTTATTGTCTTTTTAGGACTTTCCGGAATAAGGCCATAAATCTCTTCAATATCATACAAGGGTTCGGCAAATTGAGAAAACTTGCCAGAAATTGTCTTGGTATTTAAAGTCTTGAAAATATTTCTACAAATTTCGACAGCACCGGCATCGTTCTCAGCCAAATAATCAGCTACACCTGAAATTTTCGTGTGAACATCTCCCCCGCCGAGTTCCTCGGCAGAGACTTCCTCTCCAGTTGCCGCTTTAACCAGGGGAGGTCCGCCAATAAAAATAGTGCCCTGTTCGCGAACTATAATAGTTTCGTCACTCATAGCTGGGATATATGCTCCACCAGCAGTACATGAGCCCATTACTAAAGATATCTGTGGAATTCCTTCGGCAGATAAACGGGCCTGATTGTAAAAAATTCGTCCAAAATCAAACCTGTCAGGAAAAACATCGGCCTGATTGGGCAAAAAGATACCTCCCGAGTCGACCAGATAAACACATGGCAGCTTGTTTTGCATGGCAATTTCCTGAGCCCTTATGTGCTTCTTGATTGTTTCCCGGATATAGGTGCCACCTTTAACTGTGGCATCATTTGCGACAATAATGGCAGGCTTTCCCTCTATGATACCGACCCCTGTAACAATTCCTGCCGATGGAAATCCATCCTTATATTGGCCATTTGCAGCTAGTTTCGACAATTCAATAAACGGAGTTCCTTGATCAATGAGCAGGTTAATTCTTTCCCTTGCCAATAATTTACCTCTTTCCTTATGTTTGGCAATCGCCTTTTCATTCTTGTGATTAACAGCTTGATCAGTTCTGGAGTAAAATTCGCCCAAAAGTGCCTGGTAGTATCTATTGTTTTCTTTGAATACCTCGCTGTTTTTATCTACAGCTGTATTTATAATTCTGAATGACATAAAAAAAAGATTCTAATAATATCAATTTTATAACAGTATGGCACCTGTTTTGTTTACTCTCTAACCAAACTCTGTTTAACAAAAATGCAAACCATTCATCCCTAAATTATTAAACAGGTTAATTAAATGTTAAAGCCAAAACAAGAACTAACTCCTTTTGTTTACCTATAAACAACAATAAACAAGGATGAAGACAATTAGAATTTTCATCATAGTTAACTTAGTTGTATTTTTTACTTATAAACTGCATGCCCAGGATATTAAAACATACACATTCGAAGAATTAAATCCTCTTTTGCACAAACAAACCGATACGGTTTATCTTGTGAATTTTTGGGCTACATGGTGCGCTCCTTGTGTGAAAGAGTTGCCTGCTATAGAGCATTTGGCGGAAGAATTTAACAACAAACCTTTTAAAGTCCTATTGGTAAGTTTGGATATACCCGGACAAATCGAATCAAGATTAATCCCTTTTATTGAAAAACATGGTGTACAATCAGAAGTAGTTTTATTGGACGAACCTGACTTTAACAAATGGATTGATCTGGTTGAAAAGAACTGGAGCGGAGCAATTCCTGCCAGCCTGATTTATGGCAAGGATTTTAGGGACTTCTACGAGCAAAGCTTTTCATATAGTGAATTGAAAGACCTTGTTGCTACAAAGCTATTTTAAGTATTGAACCAGAACTATATGCCTCCAACTCTAAGACCATAATATACAGACTCATGATTATGAATTTCAATGTTTTAAATATTCTGGCGCAAACATTTTGCGCCTCAACTAACACCTTAAAAAAATGAAAACACTATTTGCTTTACTTATTGCCACAATGTTGATGGCTGCTGGAACTGACGATGGATATAAGGTCGGTGACAAAGCCACTGATTTTAAATTGAAAAGTGTTGACGGCAAAATGATCAGCCTCTCCAACTTTCCTGATGCTAAAGGATTTGTAGTTGTTTTTACCTGTAACCATTGTCCTTTTGCAAAGGCTTATGAAGACCGGATAATAGCCATTGACAAAAAATACAAGGACAAAGGATTTCCGGTAATTGCCATCAATCCAAATGATGTAAGTATTGTTCCGGGAGACTCATATGATAATATGGTGGAGCGGGCAAAAGAAAAAGGATTTACTTTTCCCTATCTCAGGGACGAAACCCAAGAAGTAGCCAATACCTATGGTGCACAAAAAACACCACATGTATACCTGCTTCAGAAAGAAAACAAAGACTTGGTTGTTAAGTACATTGGCACAATCGACAACAATTATCAAGACGAAAGTGCTGTAACCCAGAGCTACCTGTCTGATGCTATTGATGCACTATTGGCTGGAAAGGATCCCGATCCAAATTTCACAAAAGCCATAGGCTGCTCTGTAAAAAGACTGTAATAAGGATCTAATTCATCGAAGGTGACACCTCACTAAAAAAGGATAAATGTGTTGTTATAGCGATGAGCCTGCTTGTAGGGCTGATAAAAAAATATAGTTATTGTTGTTAATTTTGTTGATTATGTGGTATTTCACCTTTAACTAATTATCAAACAAAGGTTAGAAAGTCCTGATGTATAGGAGCAACAGGACTTTTTTTTGTCTCAAAAACTTACAAGTTTTGGACAATTTGTATAAAATCGGGATTTGCATCAGCATTCTTAATATTTTCAACTTTCCCAAACTCAAGCCATTTGCCCCCTGTGTGGTCAAATCCCATAATCTTTTGATCACCAGCCAACCTTAGGTATAAATCGATAATCGAAAATGCCCCTTCCTCTTCTATTAAGTCGAATATTCCTGGATTGACAATATGAATGGTACTAAAACCATATCCCTTCGATGGTACTTTGCCACTAACAGGTTTTGTTTCGCCTGTCTGATTATTTTTCCAGCCAGCCAGTTGCATTTTTTCATCGAACAAAAGACTTCTGCTGGTTTCCCTTTCTGTTATGGCTAGAGTAACAAGGGCCCCAGTTTCTTTATGCTGCCTGATCATGTCACTTAAATCCAGATCGGTCAAAACATCACATGCCATAAGCACAAAATCATCTTCCTTTAAAAATTTTTCGGCTTTTCTTATGGCTCCTCCTGTATTAAGCAACTCCGATGTTTCATCAGAAAAATCAATGCTTGTACCGTCCCAACGCTTTTGCATGACATACTCCATTAATTGGTCTGCCAAATGATGCACATTAATTACATACTCGTTAATTCCATGCTTTGCCAGGTAGGACAGGCTCAAGTCAAGCATTCGGTAACCACCTATTGGCACAAGTGCTTTTGGTGTATTATCAGTAAGTGGTTTAAGCCGAGTGCCCAGTCCGGCAGTAAGCACCATTCCTTTCATATAAAATAAAATTTGATTACAAAGATAGAATAAGAGTTCCGTTATACACAAGAACTTTTTGAACCAGCTTTAGACCAGAGCCTCCTGAAAAACATACTTTTAGCACATTATCTGCATGTTATATGGATAGTATGAGTTTTACGTGCAAGGAATTATTCAATATTGCTTAAACCCGAGAGTGTTAGCCAGAAATTAGCAATCTTCTTCCTTGCCTGCAATTCGAAGTATGCTAATACGTCTTCGTTTTGCCAAGTTGCATCTCACTACTATCTGACTTTTTCAGCAAATCCTTGACTAAGAGCTTCAGTCGAGAGCGTGAGATGATATATTTTGTATTGCAAGAATGCATTATGATCAATTTCCGCCTAAGTAGACAATTCAACATAAAATATTGGTTCTTGCTCTATTTCAACAATAAATTCCGGAGCGTCTAAACAGAGAATTTTCTTAATACGATTGAGCATAGTATAAAAGTTAGTTGCATTAGTTGCATCACCCTCATACATTTTCTATTTTACAAATGCTTTATTTTTAAGCTCATAGTATTGATTATAAAATGGTTTTTCTGATTTTGGACCATGGATAAAACAGCCCTTAGCTCAGCAAACATTCATTTATTTCATGTATTCAAGCTTGCTTTAATCTTTAGCAATTCATCTTGAACCTCTTCAAAATCAGCATCATCAATAATTTCATGAAAACTATGTGTATGGTATTCATTCGAGAATACTTCTCCACAAGCTTTTAAGGTTTTTAAACATTCCTCTTTATGCCCCAAACGTAAAGCTGTTTTTGCCAGACCATAATAAGGTTGTACATAAAAATCTTTTGCCAAAATACGGCTGTCTTCAAACTTCCTTTGGGCTTCCAATAGAGTCGCTTTGTTAGAAAAACCTTCCAAATATTTTGCATAGTCATAGAGGTACTCTCCATGATTAAGACTTAGTTGAAAATCACGGACCTTTTTTTGTGCTTCTTCAAAAATCTGGACACCTCGGTCAAATAACCTAATTGAATCTTCAGGTTGCTTATTTTCCAGATGAATAAAAGCCATCATTCGCAGGGCATTGCTGGTATAATAAGGGTTCGTCCAGGTATTGCCATTTATTTTAAGGGCTTTGGAATAATAGTTATAAGCGACTTCAAAGTATGAAAGACTAGCTTCTTTTTCGGCTATAATATTAAAAAGATGCCCAATACTAGTTAAAAAATGTTCATCTGTAGATTGTATATCAGTGGCTGGCACCAATACTTCTTTAACTTCTTTCCAAATATTATCAACAACCTCTTGAGATATTCTACAAGTCTCTATTTTAGGATAATTTACCCAGTCTGTAATCCTTACCAAAGTATCCGCCCAATGATAATATATGGACGGATCTTTCTTTGCATACGGTAGAATAGTTTTTTTAAAAGCTGAAATAAATTCTTGATGAACCATAGCACTGGTATTGAACGACAGTCCAAGAAATTCATAGGACATATTCAAAAAAGCACTAATTGCAGAACCGTTAAAACCAAAAAAGCCTGATTGATGCTCTTCTTTCCTTTCCAAGTGAAGAGCCTTAAGAAAGAGTGTTTTTATTTCATCCAATATTTGTGACTGATAATCCTGTATCAATCTACAGTACTGGAAGAGGTTCTGAGCAATGTCTATCAATAATGTAATGTCTTCATCGTGAACCTCTAACTGTTTACGAAGGTGATCTATACATAAATTGTTAAACTTAATTTTGCTTTCCTGTTCCTCACTTACACTTGAAAGCATTTCATATACATGTCCTTTATAGAAATAGTACTGGTCAAATTCAGGACTTAACAGTTTTACTTTCTCTACCCAATCCATCATTTCCCATATCCATTCCAGGTTATTGAATTTGCCACACATATAATCATAATGGCATTGGCCAAAGTCTGAGATGTATCCATCTGCCAGAAGTTCTTTTTCTTTAGGAGTTCCATGAAGCGATATACGATCAAAAAGATCATCCAATGTGGGTATTGTCTCTCCATTTGTATAATGCGCAATTAATTCTTCTGTGGTCTGCATATTTATTTTTTGATTAAGGCTGGGTACAAGATACTACTTTATGCTGATTGTTAATTTGTGCTCAATGAGTAACATAGGCTAACTTTTTCGCTCTTCCTGCCAGCAGCAAAGCTATAGCAAGCAAAAACCGAAGATATGGGACTTAATCAGCCAAGCTAAAAGCCACAAGGTTTCCGCTATGCGTTACAATTCGTACGGAACAATTATATTTCTATATATTAACGAACGTTCTCATTCCTTTAAAAGTGGATTAATATAGCCAAAAAATCATTGTTGATTATATCCAAAATTGGAGAGATGGTATTGTATATCCCCCATAGTCCTGATTTGCAACATACAATAATACGGCATATCCCCCACCATTCGTATACCTCTGCAGTTTAAGTGTTTGTTTAAGGAAGGAAGAAGGCGAA
This sequence comes from Bacteroidales bacterium, assembly GCA_050295515.1. Taxonomy (GTDB): domain Bacteria; phylum Bacteroidota; class Bacteroidia; order Bacteroidales; family UBA10428; genus UBA10428. Next base: position 13,072 of record JBNKPU010000109.1, read on the forward strand.
GATGAAATGGCACTGAACAAATGACACCATCCAGAAGCAGCTCAAGTCTTAATTACAGAAAGTGGGAAGTAAAGCCAGGCATTGAGTCCTCTAAAATCGTAAAGAATAGCAAGGGTTTGGGCCAACAAGAATCAAAACACAATTTGGTCACGAAATAATAGCTCCCCCAGACAAAAAAGAGGCAGTAAGTTCATAAACATACAGCCTCTTTTTTAGACCAAACCAAGCCTTAAATCCTTTATGGTTTTGTATTGTCTTATCACTTATCTTTCGAAGGACTAGTTTTGAGACCAAATGGCGCATAGAGTGGACAAAAGCTTATCAAACTTGTTAAAACAAACACTCCGGCCAAAACCAACAAAACAACACCTAATATTCCGCTAATTACACCTGTAAAGTACAATACTGCTATGATTGCAGCAATTATCACTCTGATAATTCTGTCTGCTGTTCCCATATTTTTTTTCATTGCTCAAAATTTTATTGTTTGTATTATTACCATACAAACATAGTTATGGTTGAACTACTATTCAGTGACTGTGGTCACCACTCAGCAAGAATTTTTATACCGTTTGAATTTTGCTCTATCTTTCCGTCTGCTTCAAGTTTTTTTAAAACCCTTGTTACAACTTCACGGGCTGTACCTAACTCGCCAGCAATTTGACTATGGCTCATCTTAATAACATTGTCCTTTATCAAAACAGTTTTTCTTTGCAAGTGGTCATAAAGCCTCTTGTCCATTTTGTCTATTAAAAGATGACCAATTGTATCTAAAAGTTCGTTATACCGAAGATTAAATTGGTTAAAAAACAAAATATTAAAATCAGGATAATCTTTAATCCAACTGGGCAGAAATTGCACAGGAATTAAAAGAATTTTTGAATCTTCCTCTGTTATTGCAAAAACTTTGCTTGGTGTATTTTTTAGAGCGGCATAAAAGGTCATTACACAACTTTGAGCCGGTTCTATGTAATAGAGCAATAATTCTTTTTCGTTAAATCTAGAATAAACCTTTACCAGTCCCTCAATAACAATAGGGAGAACTTTCACATATTGCTCTTCCCTCAAAATCTCAGTTCCTCTTGGAAATTCTTTAACAACAGAAAACTCAACAACTTTTTCAAGTAATTGTGGTTTTAAAAATGATAGTATTTTTTTGTCAAACTCCATTATTATATGGTATCTTACATTGTACACTACAACTGGAAATACGAAGTAGAATAATTCCGTATCTCATTACTCCAAATTTAATGAATCAATCGGACTTTTATTATTTGTTACCACATTATTCGCAATCAGTGTATAGATTTCCGAGATTCTGTTAGAGCTTGCTATTTTGGTTGATAGTGTATTGATTTAAGGTTGAAGATTTTTCCTTAATCTCTAATTTATAAAACACCATGTTACTTTTACAAGGTTAGAGGCTAAACAATATTATAGTGTTTGTCAATAAAGTCCAACTACTGCGTTGTTGCTCAACCGAGGCTTGCCGAGCTCAACGTAGTTAAAATTTAAATCCTCATATACACAAGTATACTGCGGTTTAAATTTTTTTTCACAACGTGTTTCATTTTTAATTGTGTTCAAGAACTCACTTTGTTCGGTTC
>JBNKPU010000110.1:0-19156 GCA_050295515.1 Bacteroidales bacterium
TAGATTTGATTTTACTAATTATCCTTCAATTTTATATTAAATCTATATTTTCCTGATTTACATCAAGGCCTACTTCATAGTTCTCAAATAATTTTCCAGCACTCAATCGGCAAGCATGTCTTCTGGAAAGTATCCAAACTCCTTTTGCTTTACCTGAATAGTATTTACAACAATGTTTTTAAATAATCCCACCAACCTGCATGCGATGCTCCAATAAATATTTAACCATTCTCTTTTATGACTAGTTGGTGATTTGGAGAACGCCTGTATTGGGATTGTAATAGGTATTATATTTTTTTAGAAAGTATTTTGAAACGCTTCCAAATGCTGGTTGCCCTAGACTTGGAAATACAAATACAGATTCACAGCTTGGGCATGTGGCTGAGCTTCCATTGGATTCAATAGCAACACTCTCAGGCAAATCATGTGGACAAGTACGGTCAAAAGCATAGAATAATTCCCTGTCGTCTCCCGAATTATAAATTATAATACCATTATTGTCATAGCCTATTGTGTTATCTCCGTTTGGATGATAAATAATTTCCTGTGAGTTTCCCGCGCTCCTCAAAGAAATAAATTCCGGATCGGTTAATAGATTAATTGATACATTCAAATACACATTTGGAAACTGAAACCGGTCCTCATTATCACATTTTGCAGAGAAAACAGCTAGCAAAATAAGGGTTAGTAAAAAATGGACTATCTTTGGTTTATTCACAGAAAATATTTCATTAGTTTTGACAAAACTATCCTTTTTCAACGGATTTAAAACGTTTTTATTTTATTCTCTGTTTTTCATGACGATTGCTGCGAATGGACAAACCTTAACAAAAAGTATAACTGAAATAGAGAAAAAGGAAGAAAAGGAGTATGAAAAATCCAGAGAAAAGGCAATAAAAGATCATTATAAAATACAGTCTGACCGTACAAAAGAACAGATGAAAATTTCCGAGAAAAAAGCCAAAGAGAACCGGGAAAAAAACAAAAAAGGCTTTCTTGAATATTTTATTTTGAGCAGAAAACAAATTGCACAAAAAAGAAAACGTTCAAAACGACATAGAAGAAAGCGTCCAAAAAAACTAAAAAGATAAGCTATGGAAGACATTTTACAATTGCTTTTATATTTAGTAATAGTGTTGGCTGGAATAGCTGGACCATTAATTAAAAACAATAGGGCCAGGAAAGAACAAGAAGCACAAAAAGCCAGAAAACAGCAACAGCTTGATGAAGGTGACATAGTAATACCTGAGACTGAAAATGTTCCGCCAGGACCTACCTCAAGCAGCAATCCTTTTGAAGAGTTTCTTCGTCAACAATTAGAAGAGTTCCAAGAACCGAAAGAAGAGTTAATAAGTGAAGAAACAGTAACAGAGCCAGAACAAAGACAAGTGCTTGTTGATTCAGTTGTTTCTGAAGGTACTAGTGCTTTTAAATCTACTGCTGATTCATTGCTTTCAGATAATATGGAGGAAAATGGATTTTCTATTTCAGAGTCGGTGAGTAACATTGGTGATAGTGAAAACAAGATATATAATTATAATTTTTCTGAAATAAAGCATGGAGAAATCTCTGATAAAAAGATTGATAAAGAATCATTTAATCTTAAAAAGGCCCTGATCTATTCAGAAATTCTTAAACGCCCTGATTTTCAATAATTCACTTGATTTTCTGCGTTTTATAGATTAATTTAGTTGTCTTAAGATATATTTATTAACTTTGTATCGAAGAGTTCCGAAGATATTATTGGGATTCTTTTTTTTATTATAGTAAACCGATGTTTTAAAAAAAACGGGAGGATATTTTATGTCGAACATTTCATATGTCACAGAGGAAGGATTACAAAAGTTAAAGAGTGAATTAGATCAACTTATTAGTGTTGAGAGACCTGCTATATCGAAACAAATTGCTGAAGCCAGGGATAAAGGTGATTTATCTGAAAATGCTGAATATGATGCTGCAAAAGAGGCCCAGGGTTTACTAGAGTTACGTATATCCAAACTTCAGGAAGTAGTTCGCAATTCACGCTTAATCGACGAGTCAAAAATTGATACCTCAAAAGTACAAATATTGAGCAAGGTCAAGATAAAGAATAAAAATAACAATGCCACCATGACATATTTGATAGTGGCTGAGAGTGAAGCTGATCTTAAAGCAGGAAAAATATCTGTTAATACACCAATTGCTAAAGGTTTGCTTGGAAAGAAAGTCGGTGAGATTGTAGATATTACTGTTCCGTCAGGAACAATACCTTTCGAAGTTGTAGAAATATCGCGATAATATGGCATCAATTTTCACAAAAATTGTCAATGGAGAAATTCCATCTTACAAGGTTGCTGAAGATGAGGATTTTTTTGCTTTTTTGGACATTAATCCTCTAAGCAAAGGGCATACTTTGGTTATTCCTAAAAAGGAAGTTGACTACCTTTTTGATTTGGACGACGACCTTTATTCTGGGCTTAACTTATTTGCAAAAAAAATTGCACTGGCAATTGAAAAATCAGTAGATTGCAAGCGCATAGGTACTGCTGTTATTGGTCTTGAAGTGCCTCATGCCCATATTCACTTAGTCCCAATAAAAGATTTAGGCGATTTAAATTTTGCCAATCCAAAATTGAAATTATCAGACAAGGAGTTCAAGTCGATTGCTGAAAAGATCCAATCTAATCTAGCTTAGAATAAAAATTCCCTTATTTCTTTTTATGTTTTCTTTTGAGGATTTTTTTTTATAAAATCGTCCCAATTTTTATAGCTTTTACCGCCGGGAATATTTTTCTGATAAAAGTGGCAGAGTGCTGCAGCAAGGGCGTCCGTTGCATCTAAATCACCTGGATCTTCTGAAAACCGGAGAATATTCTTAAGAATAGCTGCCACTTGTTCTTTCGATGCTGCTCCCATGCCTGTTATGGCCATTTTAATTTTTCTGGGGGCGTATTCAAAAACAGGTATATTCCGTTGAAGTGCTGCAGCTATAGCCACACCTTGAGCTCTTCCCAGTTTGAGCATGGACTGCACATTTTTCCCAAAAAAAGGGGCTTCAATTGCTAGCTCATCTGGGTGAAACTTATCGATTAATAAAAGAGTTTCTTTAAATATATGTTGAAGTTTAATGTATGGATCGGTTTCCTTTTTCATGTTAACTGATCCCAAATCAAGTACGACAACTTTATTGCCTATAGCTTTTATAATCCCATATCCCATCACACTTGTTCCTGGGTCAATCCCGATAATGATCCTCTCCTTGCTCTCCATCAAAATTTTTCCAAATTAATTTGCAGCAAAATATAAAAAAACCTGTCGTAAAAATAAATTCTGACAGGTAATATCTAAAAAAAGATGTGAAAGCTTACTTTTTAGTCCTTGTTGCATCCAATACAGAGGTTGCAGTAGCAATAATACTCGATATGTCAGCCATGTTTGATGGTATAATCATTGTATTATTTTCAGATGCCAGTTTGCCAAACTCATTCAAGTACTGTTCTGCAATCCTTAAATTAACAGCATCAATACCATTTTGGTAGCCGATGGATTCGGCAATTTGTTTAATACCTGTTGCTGTTGCAATTGCAACTCGTTCAATTTCGGCAGCACGCCCTTCAGCTTCGTTTATTCTCTTCTGTTTTTCACCCTCTGAACGGGCAATAAGCTCTTGTTTATCACCTTCTGCCACATTAATTTTTGCTTGTTTGTGTCCTTCGGATTCTGCAATCATGGCACGTTTTTCACGTTCAGCACGCATCTGTTTTTCCATGGCATCTTTGATGCTTTGAGGAGGTGTGATGTTTTTTACTTCATAGCGGCTTACTTTAACGCCCCAGGGATCTGAAGCTTTATCGACAGCATCGACAATAGAAGTGTTTATTGTATCACGTTCCTCAAAAGTTTTATCAAGCTCAAGTTTACCAATAACACTTCTCATAGTAGTCTGAGCTATCTGAATGCTGGCAAACCGGTAGTCATCTATACCATAAGAGGCTTTCTTGGGATCTATTACCTGGAGGTAAAGAATTCCATCCACTTCAACAGCAATATTATCTTTTGTAATACAAGTCTGTGAAGCTACATCGATGGCTTGTTCTTTGAGGGTATGCTTATACCTTATTTTATCAAAAAAAGGTAAAAGGATTTTAAAACCTGCCATTAAGGTTATTCTATACTTACCTAAGCGCTCAACGATAAACGCTGATCGTTGAGGAACAACCTTGACATTCGAAACAATGATAATTAGGACTAATCCTATTAGTCCGTAGAGTACAATGGTTAAAGGATTCATAAGTTTATCTCCTATATTTTTAATTGCATAAAATAGTTATTTTCTAGTAACGTGTAATGTAATACTATCCTTTTCAGTAATTTTCACTTCCTCACCAGCCTCTATATCCACATCTGAAATGGCACTCCAGGTTGACCCTTTAAAACTAATCTTGCCTTTAACACCTGCTTTTAGGTCTGTTTCTGCTGTAACAGGTTTTCCGATAAATTCATCCTCAAAAGTTTCGTCTTTGTTGGAATCACCGCCGAAAAAATTATTCCTGAAATATTTTCTCAAAAGCGCAAGACTTAAAATAGAGCTGACCAGAAATATAAACAATTGCAGATTAATTCCAACGTCGAAAATTTTGGTAAAAATGGCAGTAATCCATGCTCCTATACCAAAAAAGATAATGATAAGTCCAGGAATTGCTAACTCAAGTAGCAAAAGAACCAGACCAATTAAAAACCATATTACGGGAGTGGTTAAAAATTCATTGATTTCCATGGGTTTGATAATATTATTGATTAAGCCTGAGTCCAAATTAAGAAATAATTACCGAAAATTAATGGTTAACCGATTAGTCAATTGAGTTTAAGATTGCTTTTTTAAAAAGAAATAAAACAAAATGTCACATACTATATTTTCTTACGTATAGTATTAAGTTGGGCGAACTAAAATTTTTATGTAATTTATCGATGAAAATACAAAGGAATTATATGAATCAGATAAATGGTCATATAATCGCTTTTTTTTATGTTTAACTAAATGAAAATCCTGTGAAAAGTATCCTGACAATAGTTTTGGTTAGCATTTTTTTTAGTAATGGTATATTGTTTGCCCAGGACCAGTTGCCTGTTGAACAGACAGCTAATTATGGTAAAGATGGCAAGCTTTATGTAAATAAAGACCTTGGCATATATCTTTGGTTATCAACTTCTCCAGATGAGGGGGCTGAGAAAATCAGATTGATGAGTGACTCCACAAAAAAGTACGCAAATCCGATGTATCTTGATACTGAAGGGTACAATACTTTCCGCTCCCCCTCAGCAGTTGATACTGTGACCAAAAGAATGGCATGGCCTAAGCATGATATTATTTTTGAAGTATATTCCGATAGTAGAAGTCCTTTTACTAAAGCAAAAACTGAAGGAATACTTAATGGAACTAAGGAAGAGCACAAGGTCTATCAGAATGAAGTTAAAATTACCTTAAGTGCAAGAGATGCCATGTCGGGTACAGAAAACATATATTACTCGCTCGATGGAGCTTCTTACACCATCTATAAAGAAGCATTCTCAGTTAAAAAAAATGGCATCCATCAGGTGAAATATTATGGAACCGATAAGGTTGGCAATAGGGAAGAGGCAAAGACACTTGAGTTCTACATTGAAGCTAATTCGTCTGAATAATCTCAATCCGACTATTGGGTCGTCTTCTCAAGTAATATTAGTTGATCTCGCTAAAACCAGTATAAGGCACCAATACTTCTGGAATTTTTATTCCTCCTTTATATTGGTTGTTTTCTAAGATAGCTGCAAGGATTCTAGGTAACGCAAGTGAACTTCCATTTAAGGTATGCGCCAATACAGATTTTTTGGACTCTGGATCTTTAAAGCGTAATTTTAGCCTGTTCGATTGGAAGGCTTCAAAATTAGATACAGAACTAACTTCAAGCCATTTTTCTTGTGCTGTTGAATATACCTCAAAATCAAATGTAAGTGCCGAGGCAAAGCTAATATCACCACCACAGAGCTTTAATATCCTATATGGAAGTCCGAGTTCATTAACTATATCTTCAACATGGGCAACCATTTCATCTAACGCAGCGTAAGAATCCTCTGGTTTTCTTATCTGTACTATCTCAACTTTGTCAAATTGGTGCAATCTGTTAAGACCTCGTACATCTTTACCATATGAGCCTGCTTCTCTCCTGAAACAAGGAGTGTAGGCAGTACATTTAATTGGGAAATCAGATTCCTTAAGAATAACATCCCTGAAAATATTTGTTACAGGAACTTCAGCTGTAGGGATTAAATAAAGGTTGTCCATTCCAACATGGTACATCATCCCCTCTTTATCAGGGAGCTGTCCTGTGCCAAATCCGGAATCTTCATTTACCAGAAGTGGAGGCAGGTATTCCTGGTACCCGGCATTAATGTTTTTATCGAGGAAATAATTAATCAAAGCCCGTTGCAGACGTGCCCCTTTACCAATATATACCGGAAATCCAGAGCCTGTCAGCTTATTTCCCAATTCAAAATTGATCAGGTTGTATTTCGAAGCCAGTTCCCAGTGAGGCAATGCCTGGTCATCAAGATCGGGTATTTTACCACCTTTTTTCACCTCAACATTATCAGAGTCTGCTTTGCCTGGGGGGACAGACTCATGTGGCAAGTTTGGTAATAATACCAAGGATTTGTTTAATTCTTCAAGGTTTTGGTCTAATTCAGCAGAGAAATTTTTGATCTGTTCCTTAAGCTCTGTAGTCTTGCTTTTTGCTTGATTTGCTTCTTCTTGCTTTCCAGATTTGAAGAGCATTCCAATTTCTTTCGAAACCTGGTTCATTTCAGCCTGTAAGGCTTCACTTTTACCTTGGATGTTTCTTCTAGTAATATCCAGATCTATTATCTTCTGGACAATTGGAGCGGCATCGAAATTCTTAATTTTAAGCCTTTCGGTTATTAAATCCGTGTTTTCTCTAATCTGTGCAAGGGTAAGCATAACCTTGATGTTTTTTAATAAAAAAAATCTCCTGCAATCAAATTACAGGAGATAGAATATACAAATAAAATTTTTTTATTCAGCAATCGGTACTATAGAAACATAGCTACGGTTGTTTCTCTTTTTTCTGAATTCAACTTTACCATCAATAAGTGCAAATAAGGTATGATCTTTACCTATACCTACATTTAGTCCTGGATGGTGCTGAGTTCCTCTTTGGCGAACAAGAATATTGCCAGATTTAGCAACCTGGCCGCCATAAATTTTCACACCCAATCGTTTACTTTCCGATTCGCGACCGTTTTTCGAGCTACCTACTCCTTTCTTATGTGCCATGGTAATTTATATTTTAATATTAATCTTCTTTTTTATCTTCTTTTTTCTTCGCTGCTGTTGTTTTCTTCGCTGAAGGTTTTTCCTCTTTAGCTGCAGCAGTCTTTTTTGGAGCTGCTTTCTTAGCTGCAGCAGGCTTTTCTTCTTTTGCAGCAGCTGTTTTCTTTGGCTCAGCCTTTTTTGCTGCAGCAGCTTTTTTTGGAGCTTCTTTTTTAGCTTCAGGCTTTGCTTTAGCTTCGGCTGGTTTTTCTTCTTTAGCTACTTCTTTTTTTGCTGCCACTTTGTTAGAAGCTTTTCCGGCTGCTATATCATTGATAAGGATTTCAGTCATGTATTGGCGATGTCCGTTCTTAACCTTATATCCTTTTCTTCTTTTCTTTTTAAAGACAATAACTTTGTCGCCCTTTAAATGGCTTACAACAGTTGCTGATACAATCATGTCTTTAACTATAGGAGCACCTACTTCAACTTTTCCGTCATTATCAATTAATAGTACTTTATCGAAGTCGACTTTACTTCCTTCTTCAGCTTCAAGTCTGTGGACAAAAACCTTTTGGTCTTTTTCAACTTTTAATTGCTGTCCTGCTATGTCTACTATTGCGTACATTCTATTTAAAAATATTATCCAGTTCTCAAAAATCGGACTGCAAAGATATAAATTTTGACTGAACTCCAAACATTTCGCCATAAATATTTAAAATTATTTTATTCAGGGACTTAAATTAATTTCTTTCATGAAATAATAGATCCTGATGATGAAAAACGAGAATGTTAAAATCTCTAATTTCTTGGGCGTTTAAGACATATGAAAATTCTTCGCTGTATTTATACAATTATTGTCTTATGTTCTGCACATATTTGCTATTTTTAAGGCAAATATTATGATTTGTAAGATTTCTTTTTTTTAAAGAACTATTGTAATTTGGTAGAAATTTTCGCCTACGGGTGAATCCGCTTCAACAGGAATTTTGATTACAGCATTAGAATGAGTAAAGTAAAACTGAACGTATTAGGTATATCATATAGTCAAACACAAACTGGGGCCTATGCCTTAGTTCTAGCTGAAGAGAAGGGTAACAGAAGGATACCTATTATTGTTGGAGGATTTGAAGCGCAAGCTATTGCTATTCAGCTAGAAGGATTAAAGCCTGCCAGGCCTTTAACACATGATTTGTTCTATGATTTTTCAAGTCAATTTGGGATTAATCTTCTTGAGATTAACATACATAAACTTGAAGAAGGTGTTTTTTATTCACAGCTAACATGTTTTGATGGATCTAGAACAATAGAAATTGACAGTAGAACTTCTGATGCAATAGCTTTGGCTTTAAGGTTTAAATGTCCGATATATACCACTGAAGAAATTTTAGGCAAAGCTGGTATTGTTATTGATTTCGAACAGGACACAGATAACAGCTCTGATGAATTGGAGCAAGATGAGTATGAAAACCAGGGAATGGCAGAAATTGAAGATCTTTCTGAACTTTCTGTTGATGAACTAACAAAATCACTGGCAGAAGCTGTAAAAGATGAGGATTATGAAAAAGCTAGTCAGATAAGGGATGAGATAAACAAGCGAAAATAATGGAGAAAAAACTTTTGCTGTTCAGTTTTTTTTGCTTTTTCATAGTTTTAATTTCGGCAAATGAATCTTTCTGCATTCCTGATGCAAATAACAATAGAAAGTCTTCTTTCACTTCAACCTATAAGGTTAATCAAGATACTGTACTTGAAAATAAAACAGCCCATTCCACATTTATTGATCTCATAAGGGGATTAGTTGGAGTTACTTTTTTAATTGGAATCACCTATTTATATAGTTTGAACCGTAAAAAGGTCTCATTTTCCTTTTTATTGATAGGACTATCTATCCAGATTATTGTTGCATTTTCAGTATTATACATTCCATTGGTTAAGAATATCATTAATTTCATCGGAAAGGGATTTATTGTTGTTTTGGATGGTTCTGGTAAAAATGCTGAATTTTTATTTGGTAGTTTTATTGACATTAATAAAACTGGCTCTGTGTTTGCCTTCCAGATTTTACCTACTATCATTTTTTTTTCTGCCTTGATGTCCCTTCTTTTTTATTTGCGAATAATTCAATGGATCGGTAATGTGGGGCCTGGTGATAATACTTTAAATGATGTTATCAACAACCATTCTGAGGGTATGTATTCCAAACTTTCTTTGAAATTCTTGCTTGGTAAAATATTTTCTCCTCTGATGTGGTTGATTGGTGTATCCAAAGAAGATTTATCCATTTTAAGTAGGCTAATGGGAGAAAAAATTATTTTTACTGGATTTGTGAGCTATGGAAATCTGACAAATTTAATTCAGGAAGTGACTCTTCAGTCTAAAAAAAGTATTTATGCTATGCGGCTTTGCTGATGTTGCTTCGGTAGGAAAACAAATAGGAGGAATAGGAACAATGGCACCCAATAAAAGAGTGTTCCTGTCAAGATATGGTATGAGAGCCTTATTTGGTGGAACTGTGGTATGATTGCTTTCTGCTATAATAATTGGCGCGATTGCTTAATTTTTTATTAATTTCACAGTACAAGTATTGTGAATTTCCAATTGGAATATATGAGTGAGATTGAGCCTTTACATATTGAAAACTATAAAGATTTATTTTATAAATCGCCTTTAGCTATTTTTACAGCCACGCTTACAGGGAAGTATATGGAGGTAAATGAGGTCTTTACAGAACTGTTAGAGTATGACGACTGTAATGAAATGTTATTGATAGATGATATATCCTCTTCTGTATATGAAACAAGGGCAGAGAGGGAGTTACTTTTAAAAAGGTTGCAAAAGGAGAAGCAAGTTATTACACATGAAACCAGGTTTAAAACAAAGAATGGCACGTTTATCCCGGTTAGGTTAAACCTCTCAATTATTGATGGATCAGATGGCGCAAGCTTTATTGTTGGTTTGGTAGAAAACATTTCGGAACATGTTGATAACCAGAGAAGGTTGGTTAGGGAAAAACAAACATTGTTTACACTTATCGAGAATATACCTGATTATATTTATTATAAAGATGGCGATGGTAATCTTCAATTGGTCAATAAGGCATTGAGAAATTCGCTCAATGATCAAGCTATAACTAGAAAATCTAGCGCTGAAGTTACCTTTGAGGAACAGCTCTATGAAGGAGACACCCTTGTTTTAGAACATGGTAAAAGTATTAGTGATATACTCATTGCTATTACAGACTCAAAGGAAACTGAATCATATATCAGCTTATCAAAATACCCAATTAAAGGAGTAAACCAGATTGATGGGCTAATCGGAATTGGCAGGAATATTACTGAAGTGAAAAAAGCCGAATTTCAGTTGATTGAGAGCCAGTCTAATCTTAATGCCCTGATTGAAAGTAGCAACGATCCAATTTGGTCGGTTGATTCAAATTTATTCCCAATTATTTATAATACAGCCTATTCTAAATTCCACCGGGATGAGTTTGGTAAGGAAGTAAATCCAGAAGATTCTATCCTAAATTCAATTCCTGCTAAAGACAGGGATTTCTGGAAAAGTGCCTATTCAAGGGCAATTAAGGGTGAATCTGTGATAGAGGAACTTGCAGTAATATCCGATACAATTCCGGTCTATTATGAATGTTCCTTCAATCCAATTTTTAATAAACCAAGGTATGTTGTTGGCGTATCGGTTGTGCTAACCGATATATCGGAGCGAAAATTAGCGGAACATGCAATTAGAGAAAGTGAAGAGAGGTTTAGGCAACTTGCCGAGAATACTAGCGATGCTTTTATCTTATGGGACAATTCCGGAATATTATATGCAAATCCAGCATTTGAAAAAATATTTGGAGTTGGCATTGAAGAGGTGATGAACGATGCAACTATAATCGAAAAGTTGATAGAAGTGGAAGATAGGGACCGATTTGTCCGAAACCGTCGTAAAGAGTCATTGGGCAAGCAAAAGCCACGCAATCAGCAATATTTACTAAAGCGCAACCGAAGGGCTTCAAGACTTATATGGGCCAGGCACTTCCCTGTTTACAATGTTAAAGGCAAAATTTATCGTTATGTTACAGTAACCAGCGATTTGACAGAACAAAAACAATTAGAAGAGGTTCTTACTGCCACAAGGTCCCAACAACAGGCATTGCTTGATAATATTCCTTTTTTAGCATGGCTCAAGGATAAAAACGGCAGATATATTTCAATAAACACCCCTTTTGCTGAAAATTATAATTTAGAACCAGAGGACATAATTGGGAAAACAGACCACGATATTCTTCCGCGTGAACGTGCCATTAAATTTGAGGAAATAGATAAAAAGGTGATACGATCAGGGGAAAGGCAAAGTTATGAAACAGTAGATGACACAGTTCATGGCAAGGTCTGGTTTGAAATAAACAAATCACCAATTTTTAACGAAAAAGGAGAAGTAATTGGGCTAACAGGAATATCCAGAGATATTACTGACAGGAAGAGACTGGAAGAAGCTATTCTTAAAAATGAAGAACACTTCAGATCTCTTTTGCAATATTCTTCGGATGCCATTACTATTCTTGACAGTAGTGGAATAATTACTTTTGAAAGCTCCCTCAGGAACCGGATCCTTAATTTTACAGTAGAAGAACTTGTAGGGAAGGATTTTAGAAGTATAATCCATCCTGAGGATATACAAATATTCATAAGTGCCTTTAAAGAGGCTATATCAAACCCAAATACACAAATAAAAAAAGAATACAGGAGCCTTCACAAAAACAAAAAGTGGATTTATGTAGAAAGCATATTTACTAATCACCTTGATAATCCTTCAATCAATGGTATTGTTGTAAACACACGGGATATTTCTGATCGTAAGATGTCAGAACTGAAGGAAAAGGCCTATCATAACAACCTGATATTTTTAAGTAACAGCGCCCTGGAATTATTATCCTTGTCAGAACGAGAAGAAATCTATAAGTATATTGCTGAAAAGCTCTACTTGTTTCTTAGTAATGCTATCATTCTAGTAACCTCCTATAATGAAGCAGAAAGTTCTTTTGAAATTAAGCAAGTTGCAGGCATTGACCACCATAGTGAAACCATTGGCAAACTTTTTAGTGGCAAGCTACTTGGAATGAAAATAAAACGTTTGCCGGTGCAAAATGAAATTGACGAAGCCGGTGTAATAAAGACCATTAGCAATATTGACGATGTTATAGTAGATACTGAATTTTCAAAAAGCACTATAGAAAAACTGCAGAAGGCTTTAAATATAAACAAGATATACAGTATTTCCCTAGCCAGGAACAATAAACTTCTGGGTAATATCAGCATCCTTACGCTTAATAAGACAATTATTCAGTTTAAGCATATCATAGAAACGTTTGCCCATCAGGTTTCGGTTGCTTTGCACAGAAGTCAGTTAGAATATGAACTTGTTTCAGCAAAACTCAAAGCTGAAGAATCTGACCGGTTAAAAACGGCCTTCCTGGCAAACATGAGCCATGAGATCAGGACACCTATGAACGGTATTCTTGGATTTGCTGAAATGCTTAATGACGACAATCTCCCAGAAGTCGAACGTAAAAAATATCTTGATATTATCAATTCAAATGGGAAGGTACTTATTAATCTTATTGATGACATAATTGACTTCGCCAAAATTGAAGCTGGACAAATTAAAGTATTGAAACACGAGTTCTCTTTGAACACTTTGCTCTCGCAAATCTATAATAGTTTCTTGTCAGAAAGTTTAAAGATTGATTCTGAAGTAGAACTTATTTTGGAAAAAAGCCTGGAGGATGTTAACAGCTTCATTCGCACTGATCCTGTGAGGCTTCGTCAGATATTGACCAACCTCATTGGCAATGCTTACAAGTTTACAACTAAGGGACACATTAAATTTGGATATCACGTAAGGAACAAGAATATCATCGAGTTTTATGTAGAAGATACAGGTATTGGAATAAGTGATGAAAAACTCAAAGCTGTTTTCGAAAGGTTTGTTCAAGCCGACAACTCCCGTTCCAGGAGGTATAGTGGTTCTGGTCTTGGATTAGCTATCTCTAAAGGGTTTACAGAATTGTTAGGAGGAGAAATGTGGGCTGAATCTACGGTGAGTCAAGGCTCCACGTTCTATTTTTCTATACCTTATGAAGGAGTAAAGAATGTTGTATCTGAAGAAACAAGGGCGGCCCAGCCAAAATCGCAGTATAATTGGTCTGGAATTAAGGTGCTTATAGCTGAGGATGATTTTTTTAGCTTCAAATTCCTGGAAGGATTCCTGAAACAAACAAAAGCTCAGGTCTTGCATGCCGAGGATGGAAGCAAGGCATTAAAAATTTGCCAGGAAAACAAAGATCTTGACATAGTTTTAATGGATGTTCAGATGCCGGAAATGAATGGTTTGGATGCTACCACTGCAATCAAGAAAATTAGGAAAAACCTTCCGATTATTGCACAAACAGCAAATGCAATTGCTGAGGAAAAGCAGAAGTGTTTTGAGGCCGGTTTTGATGATTTTGTTACAAAGCCAATTAACATTACTGAACTATTTATGAAAATGGAAAATTGGCTGTCGAAACACTCAGATAATCCATAATGTATTTTTGGTTTTTCTATTTACTTCTTGTTTTTATATATTGTCTTCTAATTTTGCTTGCAATAATGGGCTGGTTAGGATTAAATCCGGACCATAGTAAGAAAATCCCTAAGAACAAGGTTTTTATCTCGATGATAATTCCTTTTAGAAATGAGGAAAGTAATCTGCCTGTTTTATTGGATTGTATAAAAGCAATTCAATATCCGAAACATTTATTTGAAGTGATTTTTGTAAATGATCACTCCACAGATAAAAGTCTTGCCCTTGTGAATAATGCTCTGCTTGGTCTACCAAATTGTAAGATCCTCAATAACAGCTCAAATATTCATGGTAAAAAAGGATCCTTAAAACTTGGGATTGAGTCAACCCAAGGTGAATTGTTATTATTCACCGATGCTGATTGTATTTTCTCTCCCAATAGGCTAAATGAATATGCTAGGTTCTACGTTCAAAACAATAATCCAGACATGATTATTGGGCTTGTCGATTATATGGGCGAAAATAAAGTACTGTCGAAAATAATACGGCTCGAATTCTTATCACTGATGCTTTCAGGAGCAGGTATGTCAGGAAGAGGCAATCCTGTTTTCTGCAATGGTGCTAATTTAGGTGTTAAGCGAAGTATATTTAATGAAGAATTGGACCTAAAGGAAGAAATAGCCTCTGGTGATGATGTTTTTTTACTTCACTCACTTAAGTACAAACAAAAAAGGATTAAGCTTATAAAAACCAGAGAAAGTTTAGTTTATACAAAACCGCCCAAAGGACTAAAAGATTTCTTTACACAAAGAAGACGATGGGGGGCAAAGTCAATAAACTACACCGATAGGGATACCATTATTTTGGCATTAGTAGTTTCTGCCACAAATGTTTTTATTCCTGTGGCTTTTGTTGTAAGTCTTTTAACTAAGGAGTATTTTCTTTTTCTTTTTAGTATAGGGGCAAAATTATCCATAGATATTTTGCTTTTTATCACAGGTATCAGGTTTTTTAAGATTGGTTTTAGTGTCTTTATGGTTCCATTTCTTGAGATAATCTATCCTTTTTATATATCAATAACTGCAATTGCTGGGATAATAAAAAAGCCCTTCCATTGGAAGGGCCGATTATCAAGAACATAAAGTATTTTTATTCCATAATTGAAAGTTTCCTTGTTTCTGTCTGGTTGTTGATGGTAACATTAAGCAAATACGTACCAGGTTTTAAATCAATAATTTCATCTGATAATGAGATCTGGTTGTTCCCCATATTTAAGGGATAGTCTACCTGAAGGAAAACATTTTTTCCAGTAATATCAAATATTGCAATCTTAGCGTCAGTTGCAAGCTGGGATGAGATATTCAAGTACAATTCGTTTTGAACTGGATTTGGGTAAACTTCCAGGTTGTTAGCTTCAAAAACTGTAACATCAGCAACTGCAGAAATGGCATTGTTGTTATATGCAGCCTGGTGGCTGATATTTTCATTAGAGCCATTTGATGTTTTAATTTCAGTCAATACAAGTAATGGATACCGATGTAGGCTATTATACCAGCGGTATGTAGTTATTTCCACATTTTGTTCGGAATTAGCAAATTCCGTGGTGTAGGTTTTAATAGATTTTACCCTTAAAGTATTTTCGTAAACAGAGTTGTTTGGTAAAACCAATTTTCCCCAGGCATCGGCATCTATGCTGCCATTTCCAGTTATGGTGCCAATTTGTTTTTCATTTAGGAGATAAACACCCCCAAAGTTTTTTGAGTGAAAATTTTCAAATGAAAATGGAAACCTCATCTTTTCAAAAGGTTCAGTATATTCAATTTGAGATTTTCCATCTTTTGAAGAGTAACCTACTTGATTGATACTTTGATCATCAATACTAAAGAAGAATTGGGAACCGAATTCTTCGAGCAAAGTATTGGCATTGTTGAAGTTCGCATGGCTAATAACAGCATTGATATGACCGGTAAACATATTTTTCACAACGAGGTCAGAAAAATCCCAAACTACATCAGCGCCAGCAATACCTGGCTCGGCATATTCACATAATGTCATTGGGTTATCTATTCCTCCTTTTAAGGCATGATTTTCAAAAGTTAGAGTAGGTTGAGCTATTGCAATCGAAGTCAACAAGATTGCAAAGATTGTTGTAGTTAGTTTCATAGCAATATTTTTATATGGTTAGTTTTTGTAAAAACGTATACAAATTTACAAAAATTTACAACTCAAAACATTTAATTTCCTAGTTCAGAAATGAACTGTATGCGCATTATTCTAATATCTTCCTCAGAGTATTCATCTTCACCTAGTTCCTGCAGGGCATCCTGAATCGATTCTGATTCGGCTTCATTCATAAAGTATTCGGTTACTTCATCCTGGTGATCATCATCGAGCACCTGGTCTACATAATAATCGATATTTAATTTTGTGCCAGAATTTACTATTGCTTCAATTTCATCCAGAAGCTCACTCATTTCAAGTCCCTTGGCGTTGGCAATATCGTCAAAAGGCATCTTACGGTCAATACTCTGAATAATAAAGACCTTGATTCCCGACTTGTTTACAACCGATTTTACGACCATGTCTTGTGGGCGGGTGATGTCATGCTCTTCGACATAGCGTTTAATGAGCTCTACGAAATCTTTCCCATAGCGCTTGGCTTTACCTGTACCAACACCAGCAATGTTCTGCAGTTCCTCAAGGTTTATGGGGTATTGTGTGGCCATATCCTCTAGCGAGGGGTCCTGAAAGATGACAAATGGAGGTACTTTTTTAAGTTTGGATACTTTTTTCCTCAGGTCTTTCAGGATAGAGAACAATTCCTGGTCAGCTGCTCCACTTTTTGCAGCTGTACTTATAATAATATCATCGTCTTCCTGGTCGGAATAGTCATGATCCTCAGCCAACATGAATGAGTAGGGTTTCTCAAGATAATCACGCCCCTTATCACTAATCTTCAGTAGCCCATAGTTCTCAATATCCTTGGAGAGCAACCGGGCAATTAAAGCCTGGCGTATAACTGCATTCCAGAATTTTTCATCTTTCTCCTTACCAGCACCAAAAAGTTCTAATTCGTGGTGTTTATATGATTTGATTGGATTTGATTTGGTACCCGACAGAAAATTGGAAATATGGTCTGCTTTAAACTTTTCTTTTACATCACGAACAGCTTTGAGTACCAATTGAATATACTCTTTTCCTTCGAATTGTTTTTTTGGATTAAGGCAATTGTCGCAATTGTTGCAACTGCCCTGCATTTCTTCACCAAAATAAGCCAGAAGCTGCTTTGGCCGGCAAACAGATGATTCGGCATAGGAAACAGTTTCTAACAGCAATTGTTTCCCGATTTCCTGTTCGGCAATTGGTTTGCCTTGCATAAACTTTTCAAGCTTCTGAATATCTTTATAGCTGTAGAAAGCGATACATTTACCTTCACCACCGTCCCTGCCAGCCCTGCCAGTTTCCTGGTAATAGCCTTCAAGACTTTTAGGAATATCGTAGTGCATAACAAAGCGTACATCAGGTTTATCTATACCCATACCAAAAGCAATTGTTGCTACAATTACCTCTACTTCCTCCATCAAAAACATATCCTGGTTATTGCTTCGGGTGCTCGCATCCATACCGGCATGGTAGGGGAGGGCTTTAATTCCATTAACTTTAAGTGTTTCTGCCAATTCTTCAACTTTCTTACGGCTTAAACAATAGATGATTCCCGATTTGCCAGGATTATTCTTGATATATTTAATGATCTCCTTAGTAATGTTTTTTTTGGGCCTGATCTCATAATAAAGGTTATTTCTTCTAAATGAAGACCTGAATACATTGGCATCCAGCATTTCGAGGTTTTTCTGGATGTCATGTTGAACTTTTGGCGTTGCAGTGGCTGTAAGGGCAATAATTGGAGCAGAACCAATCTTGTTAATAATTGGGCGTATCCTTCGGTACTCAGGCCTGAAGTCATGTCCCCATTCTGAAATACAGTGGGCTTCGTCAACTGCATAGAACGAAATATTAACCTCTTTGAGGAATTTAATATTTTCTTCTTTGGTCAATGATTCAGGGGCGACGTATAGTAATCTGGTTCTACCATCAATTACGTCGGTTTTTACCTGATTGATCTGAGTTTTTGTAAGCGATGAATTTAGAAAGTGGGCTATACCATCATCTTCGCTAAAACTTCGCATTGCATCAACCTGGTTTTTCATAAGAGCAATTAACGGTGAGATAACAATGGCAGTACCATCTAGAATTAGTGACGGAAGTTGATAGCATAATGATTTTCCTCCACCAGTTGGCATAAGAACAAATGTATCTCTGCCTGCAAGAACATTCCTGATGATCAATTCCTGGTTTCCCTTAAAACTGGTAAAACCGAAATGTTTTTTTAAAACTTCCGTTAATGAAAAATCTGACTCAACACTCATCTTCGAATCTCTATTAAACCTCTAATTATTAATGGTTAAGTGAGGATGGGGTAATGCTTCTAGCTATACGTTATAATAATAATTTTGTTTCAATTGCTGATTTTAATGTTTTTAATCAGTAATTTTCCTTACTTAAAAATAATAAAGTTTTTCCAAATTGCACATATTAGTAATTTGTTATTGCATAAAATAGATGAAGGAAAAGAATAATCAGGAGATGACCTTTTTAGAACACCTTGAAGAACTCAGGTGGCATTTGGTTCGTTCGGCAGTTGTAATTGTAATCTTTACAGGAGTTGCTTTTGTATATAAACGTGTAGTATTTGATATCATCCTATTGGGACCCTCAAAACCCGATTTTTTCACAAATGATGTACTTTGCCATTTTGGCCAATGGCTGCATAATATTTTTCTGGAAATGGGAAGGAATCCTAAAAATCCTAATGCTTTGTGCATCAATTCCGATCCAATTGTGCTGCAAAACATATATATGGCGGGTCAATTTCTGGCTCATATTAAGATTTCTTTGATTGCAGGACTGATAGTAGGTTTTCCTTATTTAATTCATGAATTTTGGCGTTTTATCCGCCCAGCACTATATGATAAAGAAAAGAAATATGCTCGGGGCTCTGTGCTTGCGATTTCATTGCTGTTCATGCTTGGGGTTTTATTTGGCTATTTTATTATTAGTCCATTGTCGGTAAACTTCCTGATCAATTATAAAACTTCTGAGGTAATAATAAACCAACCACATTTGATGTCATATATTTCAATTGTTGCCTCGATATCCCTTGCAGCTGGCATATTGTTTGAGCTGCCAGCCATTATTCTATTTTTGAGCAAAATAGGAATTGTAACTCCTGAATTTCTTAGAAAA
>JBNKPU010000111.1:0-56901 GCA_050295515.1 Bacteroidales bacterium
ATTTTTGAGACATAGCGAGCTATGGTGATAAAATTTAGAGCCGTAAATCGATTATTTAATGAAAAGCTATGAATTTCACTTATAAATACCGATTTTCTGCGTCATATTTGCTTACCATAGCCCGCTATGCTTTCGCAAACATTCCTTAAAACTCAATATTTATAAGCGATTTGAGCCATTAATTTTATATCGAACTCAGGTTAATAAGCTTTCAGTAGTGTCCATAGAAAGGATTGAATATGATATGATTAAGATTATCCTAAAGGAATAGAAGCACGTGTTAATCTAATAATTAAATCATATTTATTCAGAACTACCCCGTATAAACTTGTGTATCAATTAAATCTTTTAAAAATTTCAGGCTGCTGTTTTTCCCGATAATAGTCCCTTTAAAAATAGGAGGCATCATGAAAAAGTATTATCTGGGTATAGATATCGGTTCAGTTACTATCGCTGCAGCCGTTCTTAACGAACAAAACCAGATAGTTTATACATCCTATATTATCCATAAGGGACTTATAGAAGAAAGTTTACAAAAGATATATGACGAAATAAAAAATTGGGGAATAAATGGAATTGGACATACCTCATCTGCTTCTTCTATTATTGGAAAAGGAAAACCTATTGACACTCGTATTGCATATATTACAGCTGCAAAAAAATTCCATCCAAAGCTTCAAACTTTATTAATTATTGGAGCCGAAAAATTCGGACTTGTCACTTTCGATGAAACCGGTGAATATCTCAACTTCAAATCGAACTCTTCCTGTGCAGCGGGAACCGGAAACTTTCTCGATCAGCAGGCTGAGCGATTAAACTTATCGAGCATTGAGGAGTTCAGTAAAATTGCTTTTAAAAATAAAGGTAGTTTTCCTAAAATAGCTTCGCGCTGTGCTGTATTTGCAAAAACAGATCTTATCCATGCGCAACAAGAGGGATATACACTAGGTGAGATTTGCGATGGTTTATCGTATGGACTTGCAAAGAATATTGTGGATGCGGTTTTTCACAACAACAATTTTTTTCATGTAGTAGCAGCCGGTGGGGTTGCCCTAAACAAGGCTGTAATCGCTCATATTGGTAAATTAACAGGACTGGAAATAATTGTTGACAAGTATGCTCATTTATATGGTGCTATTGGTGCTGCAATGAATTGCGATAAAAACGAAAAAGAAATTAAAAATATTCTGAAACGTCCCGAAGATTTATTCCATTTAAAAAAAGAAATTAAAAAGTACTATTATCCACCTCTGCAATTAAAATTATCAGAATATCCCGACTTTAACCTGCATGAAACATATGAGTTCACTTCTACGCGTTTTCCTCTTACAAAAACCATTGAGGTTGATGTCTATTCCCCACCTGACAACCGGAATCAATGTTTGGTGTTTTTGGGCATTGATGTTGGTTCTACAAGCACAAAAGCGGTTTTACTGGATACTAAAAATACTATTATAGCGGGTTTTTACACCCGTACTTCTGGCCGGCCATTACAAGCCATACAGGTACTTTTTGAAACGATTACTGATTTTGCTAAAAAGCGGAAAATAAATTTTACCATAATGGGTGCCGGAACAACCGGCTCTGGACGAAAATTTGCCGGACAGATTATTGGAGCAGATCTTATTCTTGATGAAATCTCAGCTCATGCCAGGGCAGCATATGAACTTAACCCTAAAACTGACACTATAATTGAAATTGGAGGCCAAGATTCAAAATTCACAACAATGCGAAATGGCTTGGTAACTTTTTCTGTTATGAACAATGTATGTGCAGCCGGAACGGGGAGTTTTATTGAGGAGCAAGCTAAAAAGCTTGGATGTTCTTTATTTGAGTATTCTGAAAGGGTTGAAAATGTTTGGTCTCCCCATGTTAGTGACCGTTGTACAGTATTTATGGAACGTGACCTGAACAATTATTTAATGGCAGGCTATACTACCGATGAAATTCTGGCGGCTGTACTGCACTCTACCCGAGAAAATTATTTCAGTAAAGTGGCCATGCAGGCGTATATTGGCAATACAATCTTCTTTCAGGGGGCAACAGCTAAAAACAAGGCTCTTGTGGCCGCATTTGAGCAAAAACTAAATAAACCAATTATGGTTTCCAGGTATTGCCATTTAACAGGTGCACTGGGTACAGCTTTTGAGGTAAAAGACCTGGGGAAAACAACTTCCAGGTTCAAAGGGCTCAACCTGTATAAAAAGACAATACCCATTCGATCTGAGGTTTGTGAACTTTGCACGAATCATTGTAAGCTAAAGATAGCTGAAATTGATAATGAAATTGAGGCATACGGATTTCTTTGCGGCAGAGATTACAGCGAAAAAAAATATATTAAAAACAAGACTACACCATTTCAGCTAATTGCTAAACGAAAGGAAATATTCCGGTTCAAATCTTCCTCCTCAACAAAGAACCTCTCGATTGGAATCCCTGCAGGCCTGCATTTGTTTGAAGAAATATTATTCTGGCAAATTTTTTTCGACCTGCTGTCCATTAAAACAGTTACAAGTGAAAATTATGCCACAGCATC
Organism: Bacteroidales bacterium; assembly: GCA_050295515.1. Lineage (GTDB taxonomy): Bacteria > Bacteroidota > Bacteroidia > Bacteroidales > UBA10428 > UBA10428. The sequence continues at coordinate 2,537 of JBNKPU010000111.1, forward strand.
AAAAGACGGGAAGAATTTAAGTGGCGCCGAATTCTGCACCCCAATTGCTGCACTTCACGGGCATGTAGAATATTTAAAAGACAAAGCCGACTATATATTTCTTCCTATATATCTGGAAGATACCAGCAAGGGCAAAACCAATAAACAATACTGCTATTACACACAATTTGTGTCATCAGTTATATCTACCCAAAAAAACTCAATACTTCGAAAAAAGCTGCTCACCCCTACTTTAAAATCTTCGCAGGGAGAACTAGCAATTCGAGTAGAATTATATAAAATGTTAAAGGCGATCGGCGAATACCAAGTTGGCTTTATTTCTCTTAGCAGGGCTTATGAAAAAGCAAAGAACCAGGTTAACCAGGCAAAAGATAAATGGAAAATGCTTTTTGAAAAACATGCAAAAGATAGTTCAGACATCCACATTATGCTTTTAGGGAGGCCCTATACCGTTTTGTCCCCAACAATGAACAACAATATCCCTGAAATTATTGAGCGGATGGGAATTGAAACATTTTATATGGACATGCTTCAAGACAAAAAATCTGAGATCTTAAAATCCGAAGAACTTATTAAAACCATTAAGTGGAAATTTGCCTCTAAAATTCTATCTGCTGCTGAAGAGGTGGCAAAAACTGATAATTGTTATCCCATATTCATTTCTTCCTTTAAATGTACCCCAGACTCTTTCGCGATTGAATATTTTAAAGAGATTCTTGATGCTTATAAAAAGCCCTATCTAATACTACAGCTCGACGAGCATAACTCATCTGTAGGATATGAAACACGGATTGAAGCAGGAATTCGGGCTTTTCGGAACCATCGTAAGCAATTGGAGTCAAACATTGAGAAACATGGGAATACCAACATTACAAAAATAAGTGATGGACATCCTATTCAAAAATCCTTGGCTGGAGCAGCCTGGCATGATTACATTAAGTCCCTGGTATACGAGGCAAAGGGGATCCTGAATAGTCATTCTATCGACTTCAAATTGTTCAGCGGTATTCTTCAACAGGTTGAAATTAAGGAAAAGCATTTTTCAAACTCAATCTCTAAAGATGTAAAAAGCCTAAAAACCAAAACTTTATTATTGCCAGACTGGGACCAGATTGTTGGGCCTTTACTGGAAGCTGTGCTCCAAAACAGTGGTGTTAATGCCCGTTTTGTACACAACATAAATGAGTCTATACAACGCAGTCTGAGCCAGAATACAGGTCAATGCATACCCTTAAATATAATTGTGCAAAATGCTGTTGATTATATAGAATTGAACCAGCTTAATCCAGCTGAAACTACACTTTGGATTATGGAATCCAATCTTTCCTGTAATCTTTGCATGTTCCCCTATTTTATGAAGAAACTATTGGTAAGATACGGTAAAGGAATGGAACAAACTTCTGTTTTTATGGGAGACTTAATCTTTTACGACTTCTCTTTAGATACCGCCATTAATACCTATCTGGCATACATGTTTGGAGGCTATATCCGTAAAATAGGCTGTAGCATCCGTCCTTATGAAAAAAATAAGGGACTTACCGATAAAACAATCCAAGAATCGCTACTATTGCTCTATGATGTATTCGTGCATGGTAAACCCAAGGAACAAGTGCTGGAAAGGATTATAGAAAACTTTAAATCAATCGAGGTTGAAAAAGAAGAACGGCCCAAAGTAGCCATATTCGGGGATTTATATGTCCGTGACAACGATTTAATTAACCAGGATCTAATAAAAACGATAGAGTTTTACGGCGGCGAAGTAATAACAACACCTTTCAGCGAATACATCAAAACGATTGCCCGGCCTATGGTAGAGAGAAGTTTTAGAGAAGGTCATTACAAGCGGTATATTAAAATGAAATTTCTTACTTCACTGATACCGCTTGTAGAAGATAAGTACAAAAAATATTTTCAAAACTATACTGGCGAAATCAATTATGCTTCCTCAAGCGAAATAGATAATTGGTTACACGAGTTTGGATTGAATATACTGCAGCGGGGAGAATCATTGGAAAACATCCTGAAAATACAAGGATTAATCAGGCAATATCCCGATCTTGACCTATTAATTCAAACCAATCCTTCTTATTGTTGTCCATCCCTGGTAACTGAAGCCATGGCATCTCGAATTGAAGAATTAACAGGTGTACCTATTGTAACCATAGAATACGACGGAACAATGGGAATGAAAAATGAAGATATTATACCCTACCTAAAATACAGAAAGAAAAAAAAGATTATTCTTTAGCTAAAAAGTCCTATTTCGTTTATTTAGATTCATAAAACCAACAAACAAGGCAACTTCTACGATAAGAAGAAATGGGAGCATCCTCGCGATATAGTTCTCCGTTTTAACCCGGATTATGTATTAGAACTTCGTTATGAAGGTTGAAAGTGCAAAAATAGAAGGACTTGGTGAGATGAATCATAGCACCGCTATGGTGAACCGATCATAGGGAGTTCATGAATGCAATAAAAAATAAGTGAGTATGAATAATCGAAACAAGTAAGTGAAACGACTTATATTTAAGCAATTTCAATATGTAATAGATTTTCTAATGCATATTTCGGGTTAAACCCGTTCCTTAAAAATCGGGTTAAAAAAGCTTATGTTTGGCTTAAAAGAAGAAATTTTAATGATTATAAAACAGGGGCAGAGAGCATTCTGCCCCAAAAATGCCTTACGAAACAGCTATTTCTTTAGCTGGTTTAGGTTTTACTTCTTCACGTTTTGGCAAACTTAAGTGAAGAATACCATTTTCGTAGCTTGCTGCAATTTTTTCAGCATCAATGATATTTTCTGCAACTGTAAATGAACGTTGGAAAGATTGATAGCTGAACTCACGCCTGGTGATTTTTTCACCCTTTTTCTCTTCAAATTCATTTTTCTTTTCTGACGAAATGGACAAACGGCCATTGTCATAGTGAACTTTGAAGTCTTCTTTTTTTAAGCCAGGTGCAGCTACATCAATAAGGAATTCATTTTCGTTCTCCTTAACATTTACTGCAGGCAATGTAGTGTCAGTACTAGAATAGTTAGAACTATTCCAATCCATCAATTCTCCATCAAAAAATCTATCAAATAATGAAGGAACTGACGGAAACCAGTTGTTTGATAATTTTGCAAGTGTCATGATATTATCCTCCAAAATTTTAGTTTGACATTTTAAATTCATTTTCACCTAATTATTCTCAAATGAAATGCCAATATTTATTGTTAGCAATGTTAAAAAATGTTACATGTTTGAATTTCAGAAAAATACGTAATTTAAGCTTTAAGCCTTTAATTAATTTACGTTAAACCATTAAGACATAATGACATACACACGCTTTTGCATTTGTCAAAATGACGTTGCAATAAGAAAAATTGTCATTGTAATATCTAAATTGTTCTATATAACTAGGAATTGCTGTTCAGAAGAGTGAAATAAAATTTACTTCCTTTACCCAATTCACTTTCCACATATATTTCCCCCTGGTTTTTCTCAGCAAATTCTTTGCTAAGTAACAACCCTAAGCCCGTACCCATTTCGCTCTCGGTACCTGTAAGTGATTTGGTGTTTTCAATTTTGAATAATTTCGAAACTGTTGCTGAGTCCATTCCCAAACCTGTATCTGCAACACAAATTTCCACAGTACCCTTGTTCTCATTTAGCAGAGTGCGGGCAGTTATGGTAACAGTACTCCGTCGATATGAATATTTGATAGCGTTTGACAATAAATTCTGTAATACAACCCTGGCAATATCTTTATCTGCATGAACATAAATATCATTGTTAATCCTGTTATTTATTTGAATCTCTTTCATGCTTGCCGTGGTTTTTAATGAATCGACCACCTCTAAAACGAAGTCATGTAATTCAATAGTAACCGGCTTTATTGTTAAGCTATTCAGTTGGGAGTGTGACCAGCTAAGTAAATTATCCACCGTATTGCAAGTGTTTTTTGATGCGTTGTAAAAAGATTTTGAAAATGATTTCAGTTCTTCCTCATCGAAGGTATGATGATTCTCTTTGAGTATTTTAGCACACCCATGAATAGCATGAAGTGGACCTCGTAAATCGTGGGAAATAATAGTGAAGAACTTATTTTTTGTAACGTTCAACTCATGTAGCTCCTCATTCTTTGCGAGCAGATCTTTATTGATGTTATCGAGCTTTACGTTTTGCTCAATTATAAATCTTTTGTAGTAGAAGAATATAGAACAGAAAATAATAAAAGTTGTAATGATAGATATCATTCTTAATTCAGGACTATCCACATCAGGAATATTAGGCAAGTTTAACAATTCGTTCGCTGAATTAAATGAAATAATATAGAACAGATCAAGTGAAAGTGCGATTAAAGTATATTTCCATTCTTTTATAGTAAAGACTATAAAGGGCATAATTATGGTGCCATGAATCAAGAATTTGGCCGCCATGCCATCAGTCCCATTATTGTTGTATATAAGCGCTGCTATTATATAGACTGCTGTTGCTGTGGTTATGCTAAAAATAAACCTTCCTAAATTATATTGATGGTAGCGGATCAACACAAAACTTAAAAGATGGAAAAAAATAGGCATGGCAGTTAAAAGAGAAGCAGAAGGGGATTCCCTAAACAGGTAGATGAATGGGAAAACCAGAAAAATATCAAGGATATTGAAAATATTACATACCTCAATATTTTGTTTTAGCTCTTGTGCTAAGTTAGGTTGGATTCCATTACTTTTTATCCTTATAAAAATTTCTTTCATGTATTGGTTGTCTGTCATTATATATGACGGCAAAAAGCCTCGGTTTTCCCGAAGCTTGTTTCATCATTTGATGTAGTTTACAAAACAAATATATTCAAGTTTATGAATATCATAATATTTTGTAGATCAAAATACTATTGCAAAAAATACATTTTTGCTTTTCAATTGTATAATACGATTCGAATTCGATAGGATTTTCACATAATTGACTCTGCTTTCATTTAGCAATTCAATAACAACATCTGCCTGTTTAGTACCCAGCTCATGAGGTATATTTTCAGCCTTCTTAGTTTCAAACAGCCCTTTGAAAACGAATTTCTGAGCCCCCAACATTTAACGAAACGGTTTTACAATTACTTGGGTACGACACAACAAAAGATCTTTGCTCTTTTAACCGTTGAATGGCATCCTTGTTTTCATACAAACCCGAACATTCAATTACACCTTGTGGTGAGTATCGCGTTACATTGAGCAAAGTACCTTTAACTTCGAACACAAACCACGAACCGGCTCCTTCGCCGCTTAGCCACTGTGCATTTTTCGGGACATTGCGATGACGATCTGGAGCAGGCAAGGTGGCTACAAGCAAATTCTTATCCAATTTTCGGTGTGGACTAAAGGAGTCTCCTTTCAATAATTTTGGCAGTACCAAATGATTATCCAGCGCATTTACATTACTTATTGGCGTTGGTGTTAAAGGCACTTTGAAATTTAACCCAAACCAATGCCTGAAATTTGGCCTTCCGGCCCTGATTGCTGTGTTGACAAACCTGGAACAATTGCTGCCATTTGGCACAAACGGTCCGTAGGGTATAGGACTATCATCCTGCATTTGTTTTGCTTTGGCAAAAGCCTGTTCAAAGTTAACAGTACAATAGGATGCATTGAGTGCTCCTTCGCCATGACAGGCAGTATTATGCTGCAATTCGGTTAATATCTCCAGGATATTTTCAATTTTTGCTCCATCCCTGGACAAAGCAGGAACTGTTTTCACCTCTAAGTCGTGATCGGTTTCAGCACTGCGTACTCTTCCATGTTTGTATGGGGAATGGTACCGTCCAAAATCAAAATAATGTGCTTTTGTATTTTTAGAATCAACAAGTACCAATGCAGCATGCCCAACCTTATAGTAATTGTTCTTATTGATACCCAACAGCAATGTAATTTGATCGTACCAGGCACCTGGCTGCTTGCAATAGGTTTGCGGCCAGGCAATGGCAATGGCAAATCCGGTATGTTTAACCTTTGTGTTTGTCATACAGACACTTCTTGTAACGATTGTTGAACCAAGTCGGTATATTTCATCTTTAGTTGCTTGCCATCAGGGGTAACCTGGGTAATGCTTACCGTTTTTAAACCACCATCACGCTGCATGATAACATTTATGGAACTATTGGCAGTATGTTCTCCGGAATGGAATCCCACGATCCTTTCCGGTGTCATATAACCTTTGTTTTCTTTGAAAAACCTGACAAACCAATCCTTTCGTATATTTCTGTGTTCCTCGTTATACAAGGTAGCCGACGACCAGATATAAGGACTTTTCGCATCGAGTTGCCTGAAATGTTTATTTTGCCCGTCCCAGATAAACTCAGTAAAGTCTTGTACGTTTCCACTATTGTGTTCCATGGACACCACCGTGAAGGGTTCAACCCTTGTCAGGTCTTTGTCTGAAAAATATTCATGGCTATTACGTTCTGATGCCGTGAAATCTACCAGGATTGTTCCCCTGCTAATGGTATGGAATTTCTGCTTTTTATGAGCAACAAACGCACCGTTTAGCAGGCAGGCAAGTTTACCTTTTTCGTTGATGGCTATCCAGGATCCGCCTGCTTGCTCATCCCTGGGGTATATGATTTTTTGCTCACCATGCTTGTATCCGGCCGGTGGCTGAGTAGGCCTGTACACCTTCTCATCGCGGTTGGAGGTAAGAACAAATGGCGTTCCTTCTTCTTGGGGTACGTATGTTACTGTGCACATTGGTTTTTTCTGTATCTGATGGTTGAATAAGCTACTCCAAAATTTTCATAGGTTATATTCTCAAAACCTAAAGCAATCAGCCCTGCTTTTATCAACGCCTGATGGTGAATACTGTGCTCAATGCAATAAGCCAGCTCCCTGCCGACGGAACTATGAATCAGGTTCTGAGAGTTTCCGCCGGTACTGTAATCAGCTTCAAGCTGCACAGGAAGGTTCTCATCCAAGGTGTCAATACCTGCCAATAAACGGTCGATGGTCTGAACGGCAAAACCGGTATCACCTTCAATCCGCAAATCGCGCTGACGTTTGTCATAACTAATGGTACCAGAAAACGACCCTGATACCAGTAAGAGATAAAATTCAAGTATGTGCCGTATATGCTGGCCTATGGAAGCTCCAGAAAGAATATCGGGCTTCTCATTGTATTTCTCTGTACTTATGTTTTTTAGTAAATCCCTTAGCTGGAAAAGGTTTTCTTTGGCTGTTGTTTTCATTCTTAAAACGCTTTAATGTGTTCTGAAAGATGCTATATTATACCTGCAAAGGCTTTTAAATCCTCAATAGCTACATGGTCATCTAAATGTTTCCCATAATGGGCCTTAACGATTTTAAAATTCTCATCGATAAAAAAATCTGCAGGTATCAGATTCATGCTGGCATCCTTGTCCTCCGGCAGGTTTAATTCTTTGGTATCCTTTCGTGCCTGACCTAAGCTGGAGGCAAACATAGTTTTCATCATTTTAAGGGCTGATTGTTCAACGCCATATTGCTTAAACACTTGCTTATCAGGGTCGCCAATTATAGGCCACGGACTTATCCCCTGGTGAAAGACCGATGCTGCAAGTTTTTCATTTGAGCTTTCGAACAAGAAAACCAGTTGCACACCTGCTTTCTGTAACTTAAGGTTAGTACCCATAATCTGATGTACCCTTCGGTTGCAAAACGGGCAATATACATTGCGGTAAAAACCAAGGATTATTTTTTTCCCTTTGAAATCTGCGAGTTTCACTTCTTTACCATATATATCGGTAGCAGTAAAATCGATTGCTGTACTTCCTTCTTGTAATTTCATCTGTATCTATATTTTGACCTTTTCTTTAATTAATTCTGAAGGTATTGTCGAAAAAGAAATGCTTCCTGACAGAATCCACAATAAAAAACCTCTTTTTTGGGAATCATCTTAAATTGGTGTTAAAAAAACAACTATTGTTCACAAGGCTTGTTTCTACCTATAAATATTAATATCATAATACATGAATGACTATCAAGCGTTTACGCTACACAAACTTGGCACTAAAGAACTGTCTAACCGTATTGTTATGGCACCTATGACCCGGTGCAGGGCTATTGGCAATATGCCTAATGACCTTATGACCAAATACTATAAACAACGTTCTACAGCGGGACTAATTATAACAGAAGGAGTAGCTCCATCGCCAAATGGCTTAGGGTATGCACGTATTCCCGGACTTTTTGACCCGGCCCAGGTAGAAGGCTGGAAAAAAGTTACTGAAGCAGTTCATAGCAACGGCGGAAAAATATTCGCCCAACTTATGCATACAGGACGTATAAGCCATACTCTTAATATGCCTGAAGGTGCCCAGGTACTTGCGCCATCTGCTGTAAAACCAGCAGGCCAAATGTGGACAGATTCTGAGCAAATGCAAGAATACCCAGTTCCGAAAGCGATGTCGGCTGAGGAGATTGCTCAAACAAAAGCAGAGTATGTATCTGCTTCAAAAAATGCTATTGATGCAGGATTTGATGGTGTTGAACTGCATAGTGCCAATGGTTACTTGCTTGAACAATTCCTGTCGCCGGTCAGTAATATCCGAACCGATAGCTATGGTGGAAGTATAGAGAACAGATGTAGGTTTGTACTGGAAATTGCCACCGAAGTAGCAGAGCAAATTGGCAAAGAAAAAACGGCTATCAGGCTTTCGCCCTATGGTACTGCAAGTGACATGCCCAATTATCCTGAAATTGATGCAACATACACCTATTTGGCTGAGGAACTTAACAAAATAGGTATAGTGTATATTCACTTGGTTGATAATTCAGCTATGGGAGTACCTGCCGTTCCTCTGGATTTAAAAAAACAAATTCGCAGCCTGTTTAAAAACACCCTCATATTATCAGGTGGGTATGATCTCGAAAGGGCCGAATCGGATATTCAAGGTGGACTGGGAGATCTTGTTGCATTTGGCCGTCCCTTTATTAACAATCCTGATCTTGTTGATCGGTTTAAAAACAATTTACCATTATCACAGGACTTAAAAATGGATCTGTTTTATTCTGCGGATGAAACTGGATATACGAATTATCCGAATTACACAGAATAAGGCCTATGACTTAATTTAAGCCACTTGCATCATCATAAGGCAAGTGCTGGCAGGGGATGGATATTGGATATTAATTGACGCAGTGATCTGTTGATGAAAACTTAGAATATTGAATGAACAGATTGCTGTGTCATGAATCCTTCCTAGATTTGATAAGTTTATAATTCAACATATGAAAAATGAAATTTCAACAGTCATTACAGATGACACTTTAAAAAGTATCGAACAGAACATCACAAAACTGGAAAATGATTTATCATTTTGTGTAAACCTTCCAGAGGAAGATAAAAAAGGTGGGTTCAGACTTGGAGACAAAAACCTGGGCTTCCTGGTAAAATCGAAAGATTATATTTACCAACATCCTGAGTTTATGCCAGGATATGTTTCGGTTGAGGAAGTAACGAAAGATGCAGTCCTTACCGAACAGCTAACTACCCTGCATAGAAGGCTGGGTATCCTGATAGACAAGATTCAGGATACGGCCAACCTGGCAGGCATAGAGGCCCTTGCCGGAACATTGGCTTATTACAATGCCATTAAAGAGGCCTCGAAAAACAATATAGAAGGTGCTGGCACTATTTATGACGACCTTAGGAAAAGGTTTCCATCAACACGCAAAAGCAAAACTGAAGTCAGTGAAAAATAAAATGAATTGTTAAACCTTAACAACTGTTGGTGGTGATCCCGGTGCTAAAGTTTCGGCACCGGGATTTTATTTTTTTAATTACCGCGCCACAAGCGGAGGGGCATTAAAGAATATTTTACTATTTTAAGAAAACCGCATCAATATTATCCAATAAGGTTATAAAACACACATAACACTCTAAAAACTTATGGAATAAATAATTTCAGAAAGTCTATATTCATTTATCATCTAACCCTAACTGTGCCGGCATTTTTAATCCTAAAAGATTTTGTGTTTTTATTGGATTAACTCCCTCATCATCAAGAGGCAAGGGCAGGCAGCGTATAGGTATTGGTAATTAATTGCCAAAGTGGTCAGTTGAAGTAAACTTGGAATATTGAATGAACAGATCGCCTTATCATAAATCCTCTGGACTTGCCATGACGGATATAACGGAACTTCAACAGACCTGTTTTTTTGCCATAGCCATCCCAAGTATTAGTAACTAAGAAACCAATCCGCTGTTTGTTCAATGTATTTTTTCATAGTGCTCAGTACATTGCCAAAAGATAAACCATTGATTTCACTAAACGTTAACACTGCACCATTCCAGTGCTCCCCGGTTACCCATTTCCCCGAATCTAAACGGGGTAGGTTCTCGTATTTTATAGGTGATCCTGAATAGTAGCCGGCAAGGTAAAAGTAAGGCTCACCAATCAAAGAATCTTCCATAGCCAATCCAAATCCTAATCCAAGCAGTTCGGAAATCTGAGCATAAATACCTGTATCAAAATGATGTGGCCATATGCGTATTTCACTTTCCTTTTGTAAGTAACCCAACATGCTTAAACAAGCATTATTGGCAAGCTCCCGATAATGTTTCCATAGCTTTATTCCCTGAATTGTCAATTCTCCCTCACTAATCTGGTTAATTTTATAATCGGGCAGTTCAAAATGCAAAGGTTTGGGAATATCCGATGTATCCATATCGATTGAAACCAAATATTCACTGATATTCTTTTCGATAATTTCCAAATCCGTACTGAAAACAGGAACTTTAGTGAGGATATGTAAATTTTGGTTCAACCACTCAAAGTGTTGATAGTCCAAATTAAAGGCAAGTATTATTTTACCTTTTGGAGTATCTATCCATCGTCCAAAAATCCTGCTCCCTATGGCATCAAAAGAAAGATTGGTATGGCTGTCATCTTCTTTTACAGGTACAAAAGTTCTGTTCACTTTTGCTATTGCCTGGCTTAGCCAATGCAATTGCCTGTCTGTTATATTATATTCCTGCATAATTTATCCCTGTTAATTGGTGCATTTGATAATCAATTGTTGAAAGGTCATTGATGTTAAAACCAGCAATAGTTTTATGTCCGCAGGCCCTGGCAATTACTTTAATAAGTTCGTTTGTTGCATTAAAATAATTGGCAAGTTGTTTTGCTGATGATTCTATCATTAACCTGCTCCGTAGGTTCTCCTTTTGAGTAGCAACCCCAACAGGACAGTTGTTAGTATGGCAGGCACGCATTCCTAAGCACCCTATGGCCTGTAGGGCTGAGTTAGAAACTGCAATTGCGTCTGCTCCAAGCATCATAGCCTTTGCAAAATCTTCTGCAAGTCTTAATCCACCCGTAATTATCAGAGATACATGTTTGGCTCCGGATTTTTCCAAATGTTTCCTGGCCCTGGCCAATGCCGGGATAGTAGGTACGTTTATATTGTCCCTGAGAATAGCGGGAGCTGCGCCGGTTCCCCCACCCCTGCCATCAAGAATGATATAATCAGCCCCAGCCTCAAGGGCAAAGTCAATATCTGCCTCGATATGACTGGCTGCCAGTTTAAATCCAATTGGTATTCCACCGGTAATTTCCCGCACCTGTTCGGCAAAGTTTTTAAAATCTGCGGGTGTTGTTAAATCGCTAAAAGTAGCAGGTGAGATAGCCTGTTCACCTTCATTCAATCCTCTTACTTTCGCAATTTCACCTTTTACTTTATGCCCGGGCAGATGCCCACCGGTGCCTGTTTTTGCCCCTTGCCCGGCTTTAAAATGAAAGGCTTGTGATTTTTTAACCAGTTCCCATGAAAATCCAAACTTAGCAGATGCCATTTCATAGAAATAACGTGTATTGTTTTCCTGTTCTTCAGGAAGAACACCTCCCTCACCGCTGCATATTCCAGTGCCTGCAAGTTCTGCTCCTTTCGACAAGGCAATTTTTGCTTCGCGTGAAAGTGCCCCAAAGCTCATGTCAGAAACAAAAACAGGTATATCAAGCACTAATGGTTCTTTTGTGTTTCTCCCAATAACAACTTTAGTATCGACCAGGGCATCATCCAATAGTGGTTTGTTGGCAAGTTGGGCTGGCAAAAATTGTATGTTTTCCCATTTGGGAAGAAGATTTCTATCTACCCCCATAGAGGTCATAGGTCCATGGTGGCCGAAGAGTTTTAATCCGTTTTTTGCCAGTTCTTTAATGTAGGTGGTGTAAGGTTCTGTATCTTCAGGGTGAGTGTCGGCAAAAACACCCTGATAGTCATCTCTTTGGAATGGTTGAGGATGCTCTGATAAGAAGTTGGCTATTTCGTCTTTATCAACATAAACAATGTCATTTTTAATGGTCGCATTAAACTTGTGTAAAGCTTCATTGTTATTGTATTCGCTTACACCGGAATCGTACCTGTAATCCCATCCATGCAGACCGCATATAAGGTTGTTGCCTTCAATATGTCCATCGGAAAGTAAAGCTCCGCGGTGCAGGCATCTCCCATACAAAACAGATACCTTGCTCCCATATTTCACAACCACCAGGTCAAGTCCTTCGACAACATAGTGGGCAGGTATTTTATCGGCTAATTCAGCTAAGCTGCACAGCTTAGATCTTTCTTTCATATTTTATGGATTATGTAGGGAGACTTAGTTCTACTAATGAGAAGAATTTTCGATCGTCGGAGTACCCTTTCGAAATACTTAAACCCGAATGCCCTGCAAGTTTCTGGATATGATTGTACGTGAATTTGTGTGAATTTTCCGTATGTATTGTTTCCCCTTTCGAGATTTTAATATCATCAGGAAAGTGGTTGCTGCTGACAACAACATCCTTAAGGGCTTTAAGGTACATTTCGACACGGGCTTTTTCTTCGTTATAAAAGGCAAGGTGTTCGAAATCTGATGATTCAAAATTGGTTTCAGCAACATTGTTGATTACATTCAGCATATTCAGGTTAAACTGTGCAGTAATGCCCTGTTTGTCGTTATACGCCTTATAGAGTGTTTCCGAGTCTTTTACCATATCGAGCCCCAATAGAAACCGGTCGCCGGGCTTCATAATGCTTTTCAAGTTCAACAAAAAACTATATGCTTGTACCCGTGTAAGGTTTCCCAGCGTACTGCCAAAAAAACATATCAGCCTGGGTGAGTTACCTGGTAAGGAATCCAGGTGTTTCATAAAGTCGGCAAGCAATCCATGGATTTTAATGCCCGGATATCTACAGGCGAGCAGATCGGTTGACTTAATCACGGCTGCCTCACTCACATCAACTGGTATATATGTTGTATTGCAAATTTTATGCTTGGGGATGTTATCGAACAATATGGAGATTTTTGAGCAATCGCCACTACCCAGTTCAATGATATCGATATGTTCAAACTCACCGATTATGGTTTTTGCATTGTCTTGAAGGATACGTTTTTCTGTACGTGTCGGGTAATATTCTGGAAGGGCCGTGATTTCTTCAAACAAATCAGAGCCATTCTCGTCGTAGAAAAAACGACTGGATATTTGCTTTTGGCTTTTTGAAAGTCCGCGAAATATCCCTTCAATCAATTCAGTTGTGTTTTCTGTTGATAGAAAATTGCTCACTGTTACAGTACTACTTTCGTATATCGATGTCTTTAAATTTTCCATTTTTTGTCAGGACTTTAAAATTAGTTAACAGATACTGATTTTACAGGTACCCCTGTCTCAAATGGGTTTCTAGGGTCCGCACTCCATTCGAACCATCCACCATCGTATACCGAAACCCTGGGCCAGCCCAACAACCAGGCATTAAACCAGGCTTCGCTGCCCCGCCATCCTGTTCCGCAGTAAAAGGCCAGGTGCTTATTGGGTGTTATACCGTTGCTTTTCCAAATTTCAGCTACTTCGTGATATTCCCTTGTTGTATGGTCAAGATTACGGTAATTTTCCATGTGGTAAGCATCGCTACCACAATCGGCAAAAATGGCTCCCGGAATACGTCCCTTTTGCTCAATGTAATTGTACCCGCTTACTTCACCAATATACTCCGCCCAACTGCGCACACATACCAGTTCAGCCTTGGAAGAAGCTATCATTTCTTTAGCTTCGGGGGTATCTACTGCCAATTCGGGGTGAGCAGGAATGGCAGTGCCAAAATCAGAAACCTTGTTTTTGGGTTCATCGGCATATGAGATTTCGTATCCTTCGTCATCCCACGACTGATAACCACCATTCAAAATCCTGACATCTTGTACACCGGCATACATCATAATGAATGCGTTGCGTATTGCTCCTATATCCCCGGCTGCGCTACCTGGAAATTCATCGGCATTGTCGGGAAACATAAATTTACCGTACAAAACTACAGTTGTATCGGTGGTAATACCATGTTCTTCAAGAACCTTTTTCAGTTCTTCCGGGCTACGTCTGTTCCATGTTTCGGGTGCCTCCAGCGCCAAGGTATCCATATCTATTGCACCCGGAATATGACCGCTAAGGTAGGCATCTCTGTTGCGGTAGTGGGTATGCACAATAACATGTTTTTGATTCCTATAGTGTTCAGGCTTGTCCCCTGAAATAAGTTGTTTTACCCAAGACGCAGAAACCAGGTTTTTAAAACGGGGAAGGTGCTCCATGGGCAAGCTCTCATCTGCCGACCATTCGTCTACAAACCCATAATAAACATAGACCTTATTGTACCCGGATTTTAAGAATCTCTCGGCTACCTTATCGGCATCATCGTTGCTATAACCATAGATAACAACCTTGTTTTCGGGACTGATATTCTTATGCTGTACAATTTCAATCCAGTCAATATAATTGGTCCATTTCTGTGGAAGGCTTTTAGCACCTTTAATATGCCCTCCGCGCAATTCACCGTTCAATTTCCAGCCGTTGTAGGCATCTACAGACCGAACATCAATTATATGTATTCCTTCTTTTTCTAAATTATTTTGGAGATCTTGTGTTGTAACTTCTTTTAATAAATGAGGCATAATAATTCCTTTCAAAGTATTTAATAGTTCTGATTAATCTTTAACTACCTGTACACCTTTCCAAAAGGCAACACGTCCTTTAATATTCTTTGCAAGTTCACTGGGTTCAGCATAATACCAGACAGCATCTTTGTTTTGCTGACCGTCAACTTCAAGGTTATAATAAGTGGCAGTACCCTTCCAATGACAGACAGTTTGAGTATCGCTATCTTTTAAATACTCCTTTTTTACCGATTCAAGAGGAAAATAACTATTGTTTTCCACGTTAACAATATCAGTGCTTTCAGCAATGACTTTTCCGTTCCATAATGCTTTCATAAGGTTAATTTTTAGTTCTAATAAGTTACAATTTTATTTTAACAATGGCAGGTTGTCGATAATTTCCTGGACAGTTGACCTTTTCTTGTAGTCGGGATCGAACTGCCGCCAGACTATTTTGCCACTGGCATCAACTATATAGGTTGCAGGAATGGGCAGACGTTGGGAATCATCGGAATGAGATTCTTTCAGTTTACCATTTAAAACTTTGTTATACACAAAGAGCTGCTTGGCTTCTGGTGTAAAGGTAACATCGTAGGCATCAGATATTTTATAGCCTTCATCATACAACAAGTTGAATTTAGCCCCTGTTTTACCGGCCATTTTTTCAAGATATTCAGGTTTTTCAGGCGACACAGCAACAACAGTTGCGCCCTTCTCAGTAAGCAAGCGAAGGCTATCCTGAACAGATGCAATGTGCTTGTTGCAATAGGGACACCAGAATCCTCGGTAGAAAATGATTACTACAGGTCCTGCTTTTAACGCTTCCGAAAGGGAAAACTCCATGCTATCGGCATTTATTGCAGAAAATTCGGGAGCTTTCGTGCCAACTACCAGTCCCTTGGCTTTGTCGACACCTCTTGTATCTTGTGAAAACAATTGATTTATCAAAGCAATTCCAATTAAAATGAACAGTATTTTTTTCATGATATAAATTTTACTTTAAATTGAATAAGTCCTGAAAGAATAAGCACCAAACCTATTATCCGGTTTATATTCTTGACCAGGAAATCCGATTTTGACAGAATAAATTGACTGTATTGTGCGTACAACCATAAAACCCCCATTTTACCTACCCAAACCGAGGCAATAAACAGTACAATTAACACAGGAGTTAACTCAGACAGATAATTTGTTTTTAACCAGGTGACGGACGCAATCCAATACAATAACACCTGCACACTAAGCAGGTTTAGCACAACACCTTTCAGAAGCCCCTGTTTTTTTTGGGGCAAGCTTTGTTTTACCTGGTTGTTCCGAAACAGGAAAAAAAGTCCGATTATTAAGGGAAGCATTACTGCAACATACTTTACAACCAGGCTATTGTCAATGGCTTTAGCAATAATGCTTCCTACCAACAAAGCTGTAATACCGTATAGCACCTCTATCCAGGATGCCCCGTGGGCTACTTTTAATGCTGGTTGCTTTCCACTGTGATAAGCGGTTTCCAGAACACTCAGATTTACCAAACCGAATGGTAGGGCTCCTATCACAGCTATCAAAATGGTTATACTGGCAATTGTAATTGGGTTCATGGTTTTACGGTTTTATGGTTTGGGCTACCAGGTCATATGAAGTAACATCGTAGCCCATAAGTTTAACAAAAGGGACAGAAGGTACCCAAAAGCTTCCTCCATCAATCTGCACAAAAATCCGGGCAACTTCTATCTCTTTATTATCTATGCTTGTAAATACATTAAAATCTCCATCTTCCGATTTCCTCAATTCAAAGGTCTGCTGTGCATAGGAAACAAACTGAAATTTCAGGTTCCTGCTTTGCATGTCATAAGGTTGGACAATAGAAATTCCATAGGCGTATTTGTTTTGAACCCAGGTTAATGGTTCCGTTACGTTGTTTTTCGTTTTCCGTACCCAATACGCCTTTATTGGTTGGTCATTATCAGGGTTACCAGATCTGTTTAAGTTTATTGTATACCAAATTTCATCTGCATCACGGCTTCGGTTTATTTTAAAAAGAAAGGAACTACTATCTTCATCGGAACCTTGCGCAAAGGACATAGAACTATATCCGGTCCATAAAGCAATTGCAATAAGATAGATCCTGATTAATTTAAACATAAGTCTCATAAACCGATTGCTATTTTCTATTATCTATTCACTACCTGATTTCCTACATCTATCAATTGCTTCGGGGTATGGAAACCCATTGTTTTTGCCACCAGGTTACCATTGCCGTCAATAAAAAGCAAGGTTGGATAAGCAGTGATATTGTACTTCTTAGCCAAATCCACACCAATTCCTTTTTCGCCATCAACTGCATAATTGATAAATCTTGAATTAAACAACTGGCCTACTCTTGCATCGGGAAAGGTTTTCGATTTCAGCAACTTGCATGGGCCACACCAACTGGCATAGATATCCAGAAAAATCAGTTTATCTTCTTTCGTTGCCAATTCCAATGCTTCATTCCAACTGCCGGTTTGAAAATTAATTCCGGTCTCGGTATTTTTATCGCCTACAGGTGATGGTGTCATTGCCGACAACAACACAAACAGGACTATTGCAGATATTGATACTAAACTCTTCATATCTATATATTTTTAATGATTATTCTTCCTGGTATTCAGCATGAACAGTTACTTCAACCGTTTTTGCAATGTTTGTGGAAGGTTTGCCTTCAACGAAACTTATGCCATAATCGGCAAGTGTTATATTGATTTTGCTTTGCACTTGAACTACAGTACCTTTAACAGTAACCGTGCCTTGTTCCTTTACAGGTTTTGTCACTCCCTTTAAGGTAAGGTCTCCCTCAACAATAGCAGAATAAGTGCCATCTTTTGAAAAGTCTACCTGGTCGGCATTGGTAATTTTTGCTTTTAATTTAGCCTTAGGAAATTCCTGAGTATTTAAAAACTTATCGCTATTAAAGTGTTTCTGCATTAAAGCCTTTTTAAACTCAAAACCCTGCATTGGCACAGAGAAAACCACTTCGGAGGTTTCCTTATTAATGGTACTGACCGATGCTGTATTATTGGCTTCAATATTCTCGGCCGGGGTGGTAGAGAAAAATTTGATATGTGTTTTAGTGCTTACCAGCCTGGCACTTTGGGCAAACGTGGCAACTGAAAGTAATGCGATTGCCACTACTGATAATAATTTTGACTTTTTCATTTCTGTAATTTTTTAGTTCTTATAATTTGGGTTACTTTTTTACTACATCACTTTTTTCAATGATTACATTTTCATACAATTCAAGATCTTCGTCGTAGGTAGCACCTGAACGGATTACACCTTTTAAAGTAATCGTTTGTCCTGTTGACAATGCTTCAGCATTTTGATTGGTTTCAGGTGTAAATGTTGCACTCACTCCTGCCCTCTCGTTGCTTTTCTTAAGGAGTACCACTTTATTGCCAACAAAATCCTCAGATATTTTTGCGATGGTGCCTGTTACTTCAAGAATTTTTGAATCGCCATTGGCGGCCAGATACTTTTGATTGGCTGCATTCCCATCGGCAAGGTATTCAGCAACCAATTCGGCACTTGAAAGACTGAAATCAGCGTGAGCAGATTGCACATCGCGGTGTGGCATATTAAACATATATAAACCAATTCCACCACCAATCAACACTCCTGTTATTGCAACAATTGCAATTATTTTATACAGTTTTTTCTTTTTCATTTCTTCAGTTTTAAAATTTCTCAAACAGTCGAGAGTAGTTTTAAACCTGACAGAAATGATTTTTTTTTAACAAATGTTTAACCGGAAATATGCATTAGAAAATCTATTAAATAGTTGAAAATGAATACGACATAATCAACTAAATTAAAAATAGTTGCGTTGATAAATATCCCTGTAATTCTACCAGTTTTTTAAAAGTCCTGCAAAAACTTGGCAGATTAGCTGTCAATAACCTTTGTCCTCTAGCCGGACGGGCTCTTACTTTTTCCTTGGATGAAAAAGTAAGCAAAAAATCAAGAAAAGCCTAGGCCGCCCACTAGCCATGTCCGACCCGATAACGCGAGGCTTTTCGTCCTCCCGCAAGCAACTTCTATAAACTGATCAAGCTTGTAAAGATTTATCCTTTCTTAGGGATTTGTCACGTGCGACTAAATATTGAAATTGCTTCAATATAAGCCGTTTCACTTACTTGTTTCGGTTATTCCTACTCACTTATTTTTATTGCATTCATGAACTCCCTATGGTCGGTTCACCATAGCGATGCTATGATTCATCTCACCAAGTCCTTCTATTTTTTTGCACTTTCAACCTTTATAACGAAGTTCTAAAACATAATCCGGATTTAAGCTTTATTTTTAGAGGAGGGGTTCAATCTCATTCAAGGATAAGTCGGGATGCGGCTTTCTTTCGGTAATCATTTTCGCACCCTGACTTGCCATATATGAACAGGCTTTATTCTACGATGAGCTGTAAAGTTTCCAGGTCGCTATTGGCCGATGAATTCCCAACCATCACTGTAAACTCTCCCGGCTCAACCAAAAAGTCCATATTGATATCATAAAATGCCAACGCCTTGCTATCAAGCTCTATTTCCAGCTGTTTGCTCTCCCCAGCTTTTAGATATACCTTTTTAAATGCTTTTAATTCTTTTACCGGGCGGGTAACAGAACTTTGAATGTCGCGAATATAAACCTGGACGGTTTCATATCCATCCATTTTACCGGTATTGGTTACTGTGGCCCGAATAGCAAAAGATTCACCAACTTTTATGGTCGCATCCTTTAGGGATAAATCTGATATTTTAAATGAAGTATAACTTAAACCAAAACCAAATGGGTATAGAGGGGTGACATCGTCATTCAAATACCCACGTCGTGCAGTAGGTTTATGATTATAGAATACTGGCAGGTGCCCAACCGAGCGCGGGAACGATATCGGTAGCTTTCCGCCGGGATTATGTTCACCAAAAAGTACTTTGGCAACCGCATAACCACTTTCCTGTCCTAAATACCAGCATTCAAAAATTGCATCGGCTTTTTCAACTAGGTTATTAAATGCCAGCGGTCGGCCGTTAAACACACATGCTACGATTGGCTTGCCGGTTTCTGACAAGGCATTTATAAGCTTGTTCTGATCCCCGATCAGTTCCAGGTCGGCCCGGTCGCCCAAGTGTGTCATGCTCCAGGCTTCACGCGAGGTCAGCTCATTTCCGCCCACGGCCAGGACAATAACATCGGCTTCACTCGCAACCTGTACTGCTTGGCGAATCAATTTTTCGTTGGTTTCGCTGTCGGTTAACCGAACCTCATCTTCGGACCAGCTCCCACCTTCAGTAATACCACAGCCCTTCGCATATAGAATTTCAGTTTCTGGGCCAACCTGCTCCTTTATTCCCCCCAAAAGGGTTGAATTAAAATTGGGCACTCCACTATACCCTCCCAATAGCTCACGGTCAGCATTGGGCCCGATCACCGCTATCTTTTTATACTGTTTGGTATTTATAGGTGCTATATTGTGTTGGTTCTTCAGTAAGGTTATTGATTCAAGGGCAACTTCCAAGGCCAATGTACGATGCTTTTCAGCACCACAATAATCTTTTGCTAAGTCTGGCGAAATATAGGGTGTATCAAACAATCCCAGTTTAAATTTTAAATAGAGCATTTCTCCTACCAGGCTGTCGATAAGCTCCATGGGTATGGTTCCTTCTTCAACTAATTCAGGAATATGTTTATAGCAGTCAGGAAAAGGAAGTTCTATATTCACTCCAGCCTTAATGGCCAGTTCAGCGGCATGTTTGCCATCACGAGCAGTACCATGTGCAACAATGCCCTCGCGCTGATGCATCTCCCTGATGGCATAGTAATCAGAGACCACAAAGCCTTTAAAACCCCATTCGTCTCGTAGAATATCTGTCAGCAACCATTTATTGCCATGCGCCGGAACACCATCCAGCTCATGATAGGTAGCCATTACGCTAAATATATTCTCCTGTTCAATAATATTCTTAAAGGGAGTAAAATGGAATTCGCGCAATACACGTTCAGAATAGTTTGCCGGAGCTGTGTTCATTCCTCCTTCAGGCTGACCATGGGCTGCAAAATGTTTTAAGGTTGCTGCCACATGTTCTCCGTTGCTAAAAGTACAATCTCCCTGAAATCCCCTGACAGCAGCCTTCCCTATCTCGGTTGTAAGGTGGGGGTCCTCCCCGAAGGTTTCTTCTACACGTCCCCATCTGGCATCGCGGGCAATATCCACAACAGGAGATAACACCTGATGGGCTCCTCGTAAGCGCGTTTCTTTTGCCATTACACCATACACCTGCTCAATCAATGCCGGATTAAAAGTCCCTGCCATGGCAATGGGCTGTGGAAAACTTGTCGAATGCGCAGCAGCCAAACCGTGCAGACTTTCTTCATGAAAAATTGCAGGAATTCCGAGCCGGGTTTCTTCTATGAAATATTTCTGCAGAGTATTGCTCAGGATAGCATTTTCATAGGGTGTCAAGGGTTCTGATCCCTTATCGGAAGTTTGACTTTGCCCTCCTTTCGTTTCGCTGATTCGTGTAATTTGACCGATACCATGAGGCAAAGCATTTTTTAGGATCGAAATATCAAAACTACCATCGGCATTTAAGGTGATTAAATCTTTTGCATCGTTATTAACAGCAAGCATTTGCGCCATCTTTTCTTCCAAAGTCATGTGGCTAAGCAAATCATTTACGCGCTCAGCAATCGGTAAGGATTGATCTTTGTATTTATACCTGGTCATGTTTGTTTTATTAGAGAATGTACAACTAGTAAATAAAAGAATGATGAAAAAAAAGAAATTTAGGTATTTAAATTTCATGTAGTTAAGTTTATTACAAGTATATAGTGTTTTTTGGGGATGAGCAAATAGATAGTATCTACTTCTTGATCTTCTGCTGAGTACTCTTCCAAAATTGTTAATTTGGTATCAATAAAAGCTGATTGGTTAGTTTATTCCTTCCAGTTTCTTTTTTATTCCTTTTTTAAGTGGTTTTAGGTCATCTTCTGAAAATTCAGGCAATTTGCTTTTTTTAAGGCCTTCATCAATAAGAATACTCTGTTTTTCATAAGTGTTACAGGCCCTGCACATCATTTTATGGGCTTTAAGCTGAATCCTTTCCTTTCTACTCAATCTGAAAATTATTTTCTTCTCAATCAGTTCGGTAGCTTTCAAACATGAAAGAAAAAGCATTTGCATAAGTTTCTTCATCATTCCTCAATTTTTAAACCAGTTTGTATCCACACAATCCCTCAACTGTAATTTTGCCCTGTGAACGATTTGCCATAAATTAGTAGGTGCAATATCCAGTTCCTGACATATTTCAGCGCCCTTTTTATTAAGCAGGTATTTTGATTTGACAGCTACCCCCCATTTCTCGGGCAGAGCTTCAAGGCATTTGCGCAAAACCTCCTGAAATTCAGAATTATCAAGCAGATGCCCTTCATCTTCATCCCAATCTTGAGGGCTTTCTTCTTTTTTCCATCCCCCCGAGGTATCAAAGAATCTGGAAAAAACATCATTGTCGGTTACAAGCGGTTGTTTTACCTTTTTTCTGTACACATCAATAATTTTATGGTTCAGAATTGAAAACAGCCAGGTTTTATGGGTGCTATCGCCTTTAAATGCATCAATTTTCTCGGCTGCTGCCAGAAAGGTGTCCTGCACCAGGTCTTGGGCTAATTCTGAATTGGACACTTTGTGTAAAGCCCATGAATACAAATCTTGAGTGTAATTTTCTACCAGATCAGTTAAGTGGACTGTTTTGTTGGTGTTCATTCTGCATTATATTTTACTATACTAGTACAAATTAACCTTTTTTTGTTTAGAATACAGGCTACATTTTACATTAATACAAGCAAATCCTTGATAAGAAAAAAAAAAGAAGATTTGAACAATTATTTTTTTTACTCCTAAACATGCAATAATATATTCTGACAACCACCATAACACTCTAATAGAACTGTTCCAATGCCTGAAAGGGTTGGTTATTTTATCACCAATAGTACCAAGATAAATAAAACTGTTGCCAACATATTGATTAATCCGGCTTTCAAAAGATCATTTGATAATATCACTTTATCGGTTTTGCCAATATAGGGTTTCTCAACCAGTTTTCCATTATAATAATTAGCACCACCAAACCTACAGTTTAAAATCCCCGACAAGGCTGCTTCGGGGTATCCTGCATTAGGGCTTGCATGTTTGTGCCCGTATTTTAAAATATACATAAAGCCCCTCCAACTTAAAGCAACCAGTACCATCAGCAATGCGGTTATACGGGCAGGCAAAAAGTTAAGAATATCATCCATCCTGGCAGCGGCCTTGCCAAACAACAAAAACCTTTTGTTTTTATAGCCTATCATAGAATCTAGTGTATTGACCATCTTGTACACAAACATAAAAGGTATGCCTCCAAGGGCATAATAAAATATTGGAGCAATAACCCCATCGCTTAAATTCTCTGAAAGTGTCTCAAGCGTTGCTGTTCGTACCTGGTTTTTGGACAGGTTTTGGGTATCTCTGCCTACAATAAAGCTCAGCTGCTTTCGCGCAGTTTCCAGCCCCTTGTTTTTTAGCGTACGCTCAACTTTATAGCACTCCGAAACCAGACTTCTATTGGCAATTCCAAAGAATACCATGATACTTTCAAATGCAAAAAGTACAGGCGGATAATCTTTCAATAACATTCTAATTGGGATTAATACACCTAAAACCAATACAGTAAGGGCTGTAACCAGTATTGCACCTTTTAATATTCTGCTATTGCCTTGGTTTAATTTCTTTTCACCAAAAGAAATCATTTTTCCAAACCAGCGCACAGGGTGTGGCAACCATGTTGGGTCACCCAACACCAAGTCTAGCAAAAAACCTACAACTAAAGGATTTATAATCCAATTTGGCAAATGTGCTATTGCTTCTTCCATTCCAACAATCCCTCGTACAATAGATTATTACATGCTGTCTTTTGACACGAGAGCCGTATCCACGCATTGCCCAATCCCCTAAAATTTGAAGCATCACGTATCAAAACCCCCTTGTTCCTTATTAAGAAATCTTTTAATTCAGAAGCTGTTCCAGAAAGTAGCCTGGCTATGAAAAAATTGGTTTTTGAATTCATCACCTCAATAAAATCCAGTTCATTTAACCGAGTCTGTAGGCGAAATGAATTTTCCAATATCTTGTTAATGTTTGGTGCAATAGTGGTATATTCATCCATAATATATTTTCCAGCCTCAATTGCCAGGGCATTAACAGACCAGGGCAAACGCAATGCTGCAATTTTTTTTGCCAATGTTTTATTTGCAGCCAAATAGCCCAGGCGCAGTCCTGCAATGGCAAATGTTTTGGTAAGCGACCTTACAACAACAAGGTTTTGTAACTTCTCTACTAAGGGCAGGCAGCTTTCAAAGCCAACACATAAATCGGCATATGCTTCATCAACAATTAGAACCACTCCCGGGTTGTTAACACAAAACGCTTCAACAGTTTCCATAGGGGTGGTTTTTCCGTCAGGATTATTGGGATTTCCAAGCCAAACTACGTCAATATTTTTAGGATTGCTTTGTAGCGATTCATTGTTTTTAACATAAGTTATTCTGTGGTTATTTACATTGCAGGCATCTTCATATTCCGAGAAAGAAGGTGTAAATATCTGTGAATGTTTATTTCTGAACAGTTGCGCCAACAAATAAAATGCTTCTGTTGAACCGTTTGTTACCACAATAGAATGATTGCTTATTTTATGACGAACAGACAGTTTCACCTGAAGACTGTGTGCATCGGGTTCGGGATAGTCTGAAATGCAATGGATTTCTTTGGCCAGGTGTTTTATAAGTTTTGAAGGAACAGGCTCACAAACAATATTTGAACTAAAGTCGGCTATAATTTTCCCGTCATACAATGCTAATTCATTTCCATGGCCGTAAATCATACCTGTAAAGTGTTATAGATATAATCCATGTCAACTGAATTGCGAACCAAATCGGCAAGCCTGTCAAACTCCTGCTCTTTAAAAGCTTTGAAGTTGAAATTTATTTCAATCTCAGGGCTAACTACTTTTAAGATGCTTTCTACAACACAAGGATTGTCAAATATTCCATGAATATAGGTTCCCCAAGTTTTTGAATCCAGAAAGTATCCATCTTTTGAGTTGTCGGATATACATAAAGGACTGGCATTGTCCGATGCTGTTTCCCCCATGTGTATTTCATAGCCCATACATTCCGGAGTGTTTTCAAGAAATTTAAACTTAATCTGGGTAGTTTTTTTTTCGGTAGTTAAAATGGTTTCTATTGGAAGAATGTTTAATCCTTCAATTTCACTCACATTTCCTTCGACATGATTTGGGTCGCTTATTTTTCTGCCCATCATCTGAAATCCTCCACAAATACCATAAACCTGTTTTCCATCCGCACTCATTTGCACAATGGTCTGTTCTATTCCTTTGTCTCTCAAGAATTGTAGGTCAGCAATGGTGTTTTTAGAACCGGGCAAAATAACAATGTCTGCCTTTTCGAGTTCCGAACCCAGTAAAGTATAATACAGGTGTACTTCAGGGATATGTTCTAAATTATCAAAATCGGTAAAATTTGACATGTGGGGCAACAGCACTACTGCAATATTTATTTTCCCCTCAGAGGATGTGCTGGTCTTTTTGTCAATTACAACAGAATCTTCTTGTTCGATAAAAATATCTTTAAAATAAGGGATTATACCAACAACAGGTTTTTGAACCAGATCTTGCAACATCTTTTTTCCTTCTTCAAAAAGCTTAATATCGCCACGGAATTTGTTGATTATGATTCCTTGAATTGATTCGCGCTCTTTTAAGGGCAACAGCTTAATTGTTCCATATACGCTGGCAAAAACACCCCCTCTGTCAATATCTGCGATGAGGTAAGTGGCAGCCTCGGTATTAAGGGCTACACGCATATTGGCAATATCTTTATCCCATAGGTTCATTTCTGAAATACTGCCTGCTCCCTCAATTACAATAGGATTATATTGTGAGTTGAGTTTATAAAAAGCAGTAATGGCTTTGCTAAATAATTTATCACGGCCGGTTTCAAGGAAATATTCCGAAGCGGTTTTAATCCCAATAGGCTTACCATTTAATATCACTTGTGAACTTTGGTAGCTGGTAGGCTTTAATAATACAGGGTTCATTTCCATACTACAATCGATCCGACAAGCCTCTGCCTGCATGGCCTGGGCTCGACCAATCTCAAGATTGTCAGGTGTTGCGTAACTATTGAGTGACATATTCTGGGCTTTATAAGGTGCCGGAGTGTACCCGTCCTGAACAAATATCCGACAAAACGCAGCATTGATAACAGATTTTCCCACATCGGATCCTGTACCAACAAACATGAGTGGTTTAAGCCTTTTCTTCATTGTTTACTATTTAATGGTATCAGTAGAATGTTCATTAATTAACAGTTTAGATATTTCAACACAATCATCATACTTTTTTTACAAGTTTTAGTAGCAGCAACAGAATGCAGACACGAGCCTCTGCCACTAAACACTGTCACTTCTACGTTTAAGATATTCATTGTTTTTTGCAATGTTACTAAAAAAACACTCTACCATTGAATTGATACAATTACCAGGTATGACAAGTAGAAAGCCACTTCAGAAATTTGTTGCAAGGCTCCCAGTACATCACCTGTATAACCATGTATTCTTTTATGAGTATAATATCGGAAATATAAAAAAACAGATACCTGAACCAATAGAATAAACAATACTGAAATTAGATCTAACAGAAAAAGTGGAGCTATGCCAAATATACTTGCAATGACAAATATCCAGGGAGATTTTTTTTCTCCTACAGATTTTGATTTGCTTTCTTTGATATTGCCGACATATCGGGAACTAAATATTAAACTTACAACCACTAAGCGGCTAAAACAGTGCGAGGCTATTAACAGTAGTGGCAAATCCTGAACCGTCATGCCGGTTAGCAATGCATATTTTAAAATAAAAAGCAATCCAAGTCCAACCGCACCATATGTCCCAATGCGACTGTCTTTCATAATAGCAAGAATTCTATCTTTGGTATAACCACCTCCAAAGCCATCACAAAAATCAGCAAAAGCATCTTCATGAAAAGCTCCGGTCAACAACACCATGGAGCTTAGAGCAACGATTACCGAAATGTTCTGGTTCAGGATACTATTCACCCCAATAAAAACACCAGCTCCAACCCCTCCAACTACTATCCCAACCAGAGGAAAATACCTGGTTGCTTTGTTCAGCCTATCTGCGGAAAAGCCCAGCGATTTAGGACCAGGCACTCTGGTGTAAAATACAATTGCTGTAAGCAATATTTTAAGTTCCTCTTTTATCATCAGTTTTTGTTTGAAACCCCGGCATCTTCAAAACTTGCCATTTCATTGACAAAACTTATTCCTGCCTTTATTATCGGAAAAGCCACAGCAACACCAGAACCTTCACCAAGTCGCATGTTTAAGTCAACCAATGGCTCTGCTTTTAAGTATTCATGCATTAATTTATGCCCCTGTTCTTTCGAAGCGTGACAGAAAATGGCATTCTCAATCAATGTATTGTCTATTGCATGGGCAACCAGGAAAGCGGCAGTTGAAATAAATCCGTCAACTAAAACAACCATGTTTCTTTCTTTTGCTTCCATCATAGCACCCACCATCATTGCAATTTCAAATCCACCATAAACAGCCAAAATTTCAAGAGGTGTTTTAGGTGTATAAAGCCGTGAGGCTTTATTTAGAATTTCTGTTTTTCTTTTTAATCCTTCGTTATCATGCCCGGTACCTCTACCAGTACATTGTTCAATTGAAAAGCCAGTAATTTTATGCATTAACAATGCTGCCGATGATGTGTTACCTATGCCCATTTCGCCAAAACCAATGATGTTACACCCCATCTCAGATTCTTTCCTTACAATTTCTCTCCCCTTTGTCATTGAATGGGTGCATATAGTCTTTGACATTGCAGGTTCTTTTATAATGTTTTTTGTGCCATATCCCACCTTAGCATGTACAAGGTTAAGTTCTTTCGAAAAATCGAAATCAACACCTGCATCCACAACTTTTAGACTTAAACCGTTTTGTCTGCAAAACACACTTATTGCAGCCCCCCCGCCAAGAAAATTCAATACCATCTGGTGAGTCACCTCTTTGGGGAAGGGGCTAACACCTTCATCTGCCAGTCCATGGTCACCTGCAAATATTAACATTGTAGGGTTCCTTAACTCTGGGGAGAGTGTTTGTTGTATTGTACAGACTTTTAACGCTATATCTTCCAGTTTTCCTAACGAACCTATTGGTTTTGTTTTTAAGTCAATTTTTCTTTGAATTTTTTCGTGCATAGTTATTTGATTTTAGTTGATATACCTGATATCATGAAATAAACATTATTCGCCAATGATGCAATGTATTGGTTCATCCACCCTTGTAAATCCGTAAATTTTCTGGAGGTTTCATTTTCTGAATGTATGCCCATGCCCAGCTCATTGGTTACAACTATCAGGTTAAATTTCTGCTTAATAAAATTGTCCCATTCCGATTTTGCCGCTGTAAGTGATTTTTCCACATCATATTTACTATCGAAAAAGAAATTGTTTAGCCAAAGGGTAACACAATCTAAAAGCACGGTTTTGTTTTTCAAATCATGCTTACTGATTTGCTTATTCTCTTCAATGGTTTGCCAGTTGTCTCCCCTGTCGGATTTATGCCGCTCAACACGGTTTTTAAAATCCTCATCCCATATTTTTGCTGTTGCCAGATAAACGGGTCTATCCGATTTTTCCTCTGCAAGCCTTTGGGCAAAAGAGCTTTTACCCGAACGTTGCCCGCCTGTTATTAAAGTAATATCGGTCATTTCTTATTTATTTTTCCAATCCGTTTAAAGGGCCTGAGTTTTTCTTCTGTAAGGTCAGCTTTGAACAATTCATACCGAGCCAACACAAAAAACAAATCAGACAAACGATTGATATATTTTAGCACAAATTCCTCAACAGGATCTTCCTGGTTAAGTGTAAACAAACGCCTTTCTGCAGTTCTCATTGTTGTTCGCACAACATGGCACAAAGCTGATACCTCATTCCCCCCGGGGAGAATAAACCAATCGTGTGGTTGTGGCATTTCATTCAACATATCATCTATCCATTGTTCGCAAAACTTTTCACCATCAACAGGCCTGTTTACATCGTTATCGCTTCTTTTTGAAGAATGAGTGGCAATGTGCGACATTATATCCATAATATCTGTTTGGATTTTAAACAAGCCCTTTTGCCATTGGTGGTTTTCGTCAAGTTTTGAACGTAACAGTCCGATAAATGAATTGGCTTCATCCAACTTACCGTTACATTCAATTCGGATGTCATCTTTTTTACAGGCCATACCACCAAATATCTTGGTTAAGCCTTTATCTCCGGTTCGGGTGTAAATCCTCATACTGGTTACTTTTTACAAACTGTGGACGAGCAAACATCTTTTTTGTAAATCCATTTAAGCGTATCGCCATTGTTAATTGTATTGTTAATTGCGAGTATCTCGGGCGACTCACCATTTACCTTATAATACCAGGCTTTTACTCCCTTGATTGTGTGCACACTATCTATTGAACTCACAAAAACATGCTCTCCCACAGGATGGGTTTCAACAATAGAGACATATTGTAGTGCCTCCAATGCTGTTATTTGACGTTTTGTAACAATAGTTTGTTCTTTTGCTTCTTTAGATTCGCCATAATCTACAATTACTTTTACTGAAAACTCTTTAATTTCTAAAGAATTCTTTTGATGCGTATTGCAAGCAAAGAGCAACAATAAAAGGCTTGTGTAAAAAAGTGGTTTCATTTTTTTCATGATTTTGAGTTTTAAAATGAGTAGTTTAAGTTCGCCATTAGCATTCTTCCGGGCATATTGTACCCATCCTTCTCTGTATAATTTTCATCAAAAAGGTTTGAAATGGTAATTCTGAACCGGTAATTCTTAATAGCGTATGAAACTGAGTAATCAAACACTAAAAATTCAGGATGTTGCAATATTTTATCTGCTGTTGTATAACCTCTTTCTGTGTAATAATCATCGGCAGTAATTTCTGGGCGAAGTTTTGATAAATTATCTTTTTCCAGTCTTGAACCGATATATCTTGCATGGATTCTTGTAGAAAATCCTTTTAAATTATCGTAATAAACACCAAAATTTGCATTGCTTTTTCGTGCATAAAGTAAGTTCCTGCTAACAATGCTGTCATTTCCCGAGCCTGATATCAATGCCTCATCAACTGTATTGTTCAAAATGTATGTAAGATTGCTGTAAATTTCAAGTTTAAACCTGTTGTTGAACAATGAACCAAGGTTGCTCGAAGCTACAAGCTCAATACCATTCATGGCAGAATTATTGGCATTTTTATAGGAGGTAACATCGTAAACCACCTTGCTTTGGTTCAGCGTTACGGAATCAAGGGCGTTTTCAATTATTTTATCGTTGTGTCTGGTTGTAAAATAGGTAACATCAAGGGAGATAAGTTTGTTAGGAAGGGAATAACTAAAACCAAAGTCAACTGTCGAAGATGATTCAGGTTTTAGTTTAGGGTTTCCCATATAATTTTTCACCCACCAAAAATCCCAGGCAGCAAAATACTCTGATACGGCATAATAGCCTGCCACTTTAAATGCATCAGGAACAGAGAATCCAGTACCATAACTGCCATGTAATTTTAAATAAAATGGAAAACTATATTGAATACCAAGGGAGGGATTAAATGCATTATAGGTTTCAGCACCTCCGGTTCCCTGAAGTGAATCATTTTTCTCGATATTGTAGGTAATGTAATTATATCGCAAGCCTGCGTTTACATCTAACCCACCTTTACCATAACTAACTTGGGAGATAATAGCGGCTTTTGTATTTAGATGGTTGGGCGAATACGGACTGGTAGGTGTAGCTTTGCCTTTAAAACGTTCAGATTGGTAGTTATAAATATCAAGATCAGCGCCAGCCAAGAGCTTAAAATCACCAAATGTAATGTTATCGTTCATTTTAAAACCATATTCACTTATTTGGCTGGTAAACGACACATAACCTGTATCTGAGTTATTGGTATAATTTGCATTTGTCTCGTTTGTGAAATAAGGACTTAAATAAAAATTATTATTCCCCGACGAACGTGAAACTGTACCATACAGATTAATTCTGTCAATATCCTTTTTGCTTTGCCCATAACTGCCCCAGAAGTTGCCAGGTGTTTTTATATCATTGGCATTGAAGTAAATGGCTTCAATGCTTGACTTCCATTTATCGGTTATTTCATAATTGTATTGTCCGTTAACCTGGTTGTACTGCCAGGTAGAGTTTTTCATAATATCTCCATACGATGCCTTATCCAACATCAACTTTTCTTTTTCTGACAGTTTAAGTATGTTTTTATTCCCAATTCTGTAATCAAACCTCTGCTCGTTGCGGGTAAAGCCAATACGAAAATTGGATTTTGTACTTAAGATCCCTGTAACGTTTCCACTAACTTTAAAATTTCCAGAACTGCCAAAACCTACGGCTGCATTTCCATGGTCATTTGCCGAGGGGGCTTTAGTAATAATATTTATTACTCCGCCCATAGCATCTGATCCGTACATAGTAGAATATGGCCCTTTTATTATCTCAACCCGTTCAACAACATCTTTATCCAGGCAACTGATATTGGTTGTTCCTATGGGGTTTCCGTTCAGTAAGATCAGGGTATAGCTTCTTGACTGGGCGCTGGGAGAAAACCCTCTCATTCCAATACTTGATGAAAACCCAGGATACTGAACAATGTCCAGGTTAGTGCTGCTTTTTAGTATATCGGCCATGTTGTTCTCGGGTAATGATTGTAGAACTGTTTTATCAACAATCTCTACTTTTTGAGGGATGTTTTTTAATTGGGTATTTGAACGGGTAGCTGATACGGATACTTCGTCAAGATTGTATTTTTTTATTGAATCAGGATCCTGTGAAAATGTAATTTTCACAATTAGGCACATTATGCCTATTAGAAATATTTTCTGCATTTCTTAAAAGTTTATAGTTTAACAAAAATTAAAACCATAAACCTTCGGTTTGTTCCGGGTTACATCCCGGGCAGTAACATGGAACAGTGGATTGTGAGTTCTGGGTTCTACCTGAATCACTCCGCTTTTACTCCGAAAGCTATGATAAAGAATCGGGCAGGTCTTCTGGCTCGTCCTGTTTTGAGGCCTTCCCATTCCGGCAAAGCAGAACAGTGGCATAAGTAATCTCAAAACATTCCCGCAAATGCGGGAAAAAGGACTTACAGCTGCGGGTACAGCTCCGGATTTTTCAATGAATTGAAGCACCGGATTCCCTTTTCATCCCGATAATGAAATATTGATCGGGATACCAAATTCGTTGCAAATATATTATTTATGTATTGAACTTTGTATTATTTGTTAAAATTTTGTTTGAAACTAAAAAAACAGATGGTTTTTTTGACAATGGATTTTCCTGGGTGATAACAACTGTATTGTATACTTCCTCAATGTTTTTATAATTCAATATATCGAATGGTGTACCGTGTTTAAACACTCCTCCATTTTTCATAAGAACCAGATGCTCGCAATATTCGCTGGCAAGGTTCAAGTCATGGATAATCATTACTACGGTTAACCCAAGAGTATAACTTAGTTGTTGGATTAAGTTTAGAATTTGAACCTGGTGTGATATATCGAGATGAGATGTTGGTTCATCCAGGAGCAATAAAGATGGCTCTTGGGTAAGTGCTTTTGCTATACTTGCCAATTGTTGTTCTCCACCACTCAGGCATGAAAATTTTTTATTACGTAAATGGGCTATATCTGTCAACTCCATGTATTTCTGGGCTATCTCAAAATCTTTTGGAGTATCAAAAAATTGAAATTTTCCTCGGTATGGTATCCGTCCTGTTAAAACATATTCTTCAACAGTAAGGTCAAAGACCTCTGTAAACTGTGTAACCACAGCAATTTGTTTTGCACGTTCATTTTCAGATAAAAGACTAAAATCAATGCCATCGAGAAACACCTGGTTTGCCGAAACTGGCAACTCCCCCGCTATACCTTTAAGCAACGTAGATTTACCTGAACCATTCGGACCAATTATGCCTGTAAACTCCCCCTTGACAACATTAAAACTTACATGTGTAAGATGAAATGATTTATCGTATCCGTAATCCGCATTTTTAATCTCTAAAAAATCCATCCCCTTTAATTGCTTTTTAGTTTTTGGCCTAAGGCAACTATAAAAATCACTCCTCCAAGCATTCCTGTTATTACTCCAATTGGCAGTTCATTTGGAGCAATTATGGTTCTGGCCAGTATGTCACTAAGAATTAAGAATATTCCTCCGCCAAGAAACGATGCCAAAAGAAGAATCCTATAATCAGAACCTATACTATTACGTACAAGATGAGGGATTATTAAACCCACAAATCCAATTACGCCTGCTACTGAAACACTAATGCCTGTAATCACAGAGGCTATCATGAAAAGTGTTTTTATAGCACGATTGGTTTTAATTCCAAGGTGCTTTGCTTTTACTTCGCCTAGCCGTAAAGCATTCAAAGGTGTAACATAAACATAGCTGACAACCAGTCCTAACAGGGACGAATACAGAGATATCTTTATAAGAAGCATGTTTGGTTCGTTTAACGACCCCATAATCCAGAATACAATACTGTGTAAGTTCTCAGCAGTAGTTATTGACATAAAAAAAAGCATGGCAGAAGTTGCGATAAAACTTATCATCACACCGATTAAGAGCATTTTGTTAATATTTAATTCCTTTTGTTTTTTTGCACTCAAGGAATAAACAAGGAATATTGCAATAAATGCACCTGCAAAACCAAAAAAAGGCAACATCAGGGCAGAAGTATGAAGATGTATGCCAAAAACAATACAAATAGCAACACCCAAGGCAGCACCTCCTGATATACCCATTGTATAGGGCTCTACTAAAGGGTTTCTGTAAATGCCCTGCAATAGGGTTCCGGCAAGACTCAATGCACCACCAACCGAGAAAGCCAAAATTGTCCGGGGAATCCTGATATTGGTTAAAACAGCATACTCTATGCCACTTTTTAACTTTAAAAACTTAATGATACCTGAAACAGGTATCTCCATATCACCTATGGATAACGATAGAAAAACGGAAAAAGACAACAATCCCAACAAAATTAAAAGTGCCAACGCCCATTTTTTATACCTGCTTTGCTGTATTGAACTATACTTTTTTACTATTGGTTCTGCACTCATATTTTATTGGTTAATATAGCCGGATATAATTTTCATAGTTTCAAGAAAAGTCTGCGGTGTGGGGGTACAAGCCAAATCGGAATCAACAATAAAAATCTTATTGTTCTTTACGGCATTTAGGTCTTTATAGCTTTCCCATATTTTTTTTTCTTCATCTCCAATAATGCCCATTGTTACAATAAAAATGAAATCTGGTTTTCTGTTAATTACAGTTTCCCTCGAAATACTCCCTTTATTTAAGTCCTCGGCAATGTTTGTAGCATTGGCAAACAAGATATAGTCATTCATAAATGTGTTTGGTATTACAGTAAATAATGGGTCTGCTCCAATTTGGAAAAACACCCTTTTATCTGTACTGTAAGAACTTAGTGCTTTTAAACTATCTAGTTCATATTTAATAGCAGACACCATCTCTATGGCATCATCTTTTTTCCCTAATAACTGCCCTATATCAACAAACTGCTTGCAAACTTCATCGAATGATTTGGGTGTTGTAAAAACCTCAACATGAATATTGAACTTTTTCAACAGCTCTATATATTCAGGATTTGTGATTGTACTGGCAATAACAAGGTCAGGTTTCAGGCCCACTACCTTTTCAACATTAATGGTTACCGGAGAAGCAACAACCGTTTTATTATCGTTTTTTGCAACCGTACAGTAACTTGTGCACCCTACTAAATATGTTTGTGCATTTAAATAATATATATTCTTGGTTATTGAAGGGGCTAACGAAACTACCCTTTTGTATTCCTGCGCATGAATAAAAATGCATAGTGCAGCAAATACTATTGTTATTAAATATTTTTTGGCGTTCACTATGTATCAGGTTAATTGTAAAAATATATGCTTGCCATTTTGATGGGTTTTACCCTTTGAAAAATTTACCGGTTGTGAGAAAATTGGGCCATTATACACAAAAGAATGGTATTCCCCATTCTCAGCACACGGGTCTATGTTTTCCATGGAAGTAATCTCATTATAGAAGGATAAATCCAGCTCCCGTCCTATCCAGTTTTCATCAAGCATATCTGAGTTAACTGCAACAGTCAGCGCTTTAAAACCTGCATCAATAAACTCTTTCAACAATGATTTTGTGTCGTTTTCCCAAAGTGGAAAGATCGGTTCGATTTGAAGTTCGCTACAAACCCGCTCAATCCATACCCGATGTTCCATCAAGTAGATATCACCAAATATACCAGCTGTTACTCCATCCGTTTTTAATTCGTTAATTACAGATTTAAAGCATGTCTCATATCCCCGAATATCGGTAGCTTTTTGTACGATCGGGATATTCATGGCATCGGCCTGGCTACGGATAAAGCTTTTTTTAATACCATGGGAGCGAGAATGCTCACCATCAGTATCGCACATGTTAATAAGGGAGGCAATTTCTACACCTCTTGTTTGAAGCTGACGATATGCTGCTAGCATACAGTCTTTACCTCCACTCCAGGACGCAAATACTTTCATTTTTTTTTTAGATTTTAGACCTCTGGAAAAACTATAATGAATACATTATCAGTGTTTCAAAACTTATTTCCCGAAGTTTGAATTAAACAATCAATCTTTTGGCAGGTCTTCTGGCTTGTCCTGATTTTGAAGCCTTCCCATCCGCTAGTCAGCAAACAGTGGCAGGGGTATTTCAAAATTCCTAAAAGGACTTACAGCTGCGGGTACAGCTCCGGATTTTTCAATGAATTGAAGCACCGGATTCCCATTTTAAGGTTTTCCCAAAAAGGAAAAATCCACCAAACGCTATAAAGATAATATTTTCTCAATGAAAAAGAATTTACAGCATCGAACAAAACATATTATACCACTTCTTTCATTTTAACCCGGAATATGCACTAGAAAATCTATTCCATATTGAAATTGCTTCAATATAAGTCGTTTCACTTGCTTGTTTCGAAGCACCATAGCGGTGCTATGATTCATCTCCCCAAGTCCTTCTATTTTTGCATTTTCAACCTTCATAACGAAGTTCTAATATATAATCCGGGTTTAATTATACACTTTATAATTTTTTTTTCTTAAATTTAGAATAGATGAAAGTTTAACATAAAAAAACGCTATGCCACTGATAACCTGGAAAAACACTTATAGTGTTGGTATTGAACATTTAGACAAGCAACACAAAGGATTAGTTGATCAAATCAACACTTTACACGAAGCAATGAAACTTGGAAAGGCCAAAGATTCTCTCAATGACATTTTAAATACCTTAATTGATTATACCTCAACTCATTTTGAATCAGAAGAAAAACTGTTCGCTAAGTATAACTTCCCCGAATCAAAACAACATATTGATGAACATGCGAAGTTTGTAAAAGAGGTATTGAGTTTTAAAGATGATTATGACAAGGGTCGCATAACGGTAACATTTGAAGTTATGGATTTTTTAAAAAACTGGTTAATCAACCATATACTTGTTTCTGACATGAATTACAAAGATTTTTTAAATTCAAATGGCATATACTGATTTTTAGTTTCGTAATAATACTTTATAGATCAAAGCGAGGTATGCGCAGGTTTAGAGTCCATACACAATCAATGAAAAATTGAAGGGATTTGAATGGCAAATAATTTCAGTAGATAGACACAACATTGCCCTAGAATAACTTTTTAAAGTGCTAAAAGCAATATTATTCATTCCTGATACTCGTTTTTAAAATATTATCAAGATTCGAAATACCCTAACAATAACATAGAGGAATAGGAAAAAACAAATCCAACAAAAAAGTCCACCTTATTTTGTTTCAATTTACTTATCTTTCAGAGTCTACTTAAAACCCTCCATTTATAAATAACAAATTTAGGAGTGTTGTTACATTATCAAAAAACCAATCTAATTTCAAAATCCTATTAACCTACTCATAATGAAACAAGAAAGCTTTTATTTAGTTGTGTTTCATCTTAGAATTTTAGTCTTATTTGGTACTCTTTGGAGTGGAGTTGGTGCAAATGCCCAATCATGGCCTTCGGGTGTGCATGATCCATCAAGTATGGTTAAAGATGGCGATACATTTTGGACTTTCGGTACGGGAGATGGCATTTACAGTAAATATTCAACAGATATGGTTACCTGGTCAGATGGTCCCACACCATTTCCTACAGGTGAGTTTCCTGACTGGATTTTAAACTATGCAAAAACGGCGACAGATACATTTGGAGGATTCTTTTGGGCCCCGGATATTATTTATATGAACAATCAATATTACCTGTACTATTCATGCTCGGTTTGGGGGACCATGAATTCATGTATTGGGCTGGCAACCAATAAAACCCTTGATCCAGACAGTCCTGATTACGAATGGTTGGACCAGGGTGACATTGGTGTTTTTAGTCCTGATTTTACCGCTGGTGGAAGTGGATGGGATGTTAATGCAATAGACCCGGCAATGATGAGGGGGCATGATGGAAAAATATGGATGATCTATGGCTCCTTTAATAAGGGAGGCATAATGGTTACCCAGGTAGATTCAATAACAGGAAAACCTTTTGGTACAAGAACTTCAATAGCAAATTCATGGACAGGTTCAGGATATGGCGAAGGAGAAGGTGGAAGCATGTTTTACCACGACGGTTATTATTACCTGGTGTACAACAAAGGTGGCTGTTGCAATGGCATTGCAAGCACCTATTATATGGTAATTGGGCGTTCGCAAACCCCAAGAGGACCATTTGTAGATAAAGCCGGCAAAGCCATGCGGGTTATAGGCTCGACAAGCGGTGGTACAGTTTTATTCAAACATGATGATTCAAGGGCACTGGAGGATCGCTATTATGGTCCTGGCCACTTTGGAATCTATCGGGAGAATGGTATTGATTATGTTTCTTTCCATTATTATAACCCGAATGGATATTACCCGAGTGCTGAAGCTGGTTATAAAGGAGGTCCCACTCTTGGACTGGCTATGTTAAAATGGGAAGAGAATGGATGGCCAACCTTGTCGTTCGACTTTATTGAAGATGGTATTTACACGATCACTAACTCCAACAGCAATAAGGCTATGGATGTATATAATCAAACAATTGATGATTACGCTAATTTATGGCAATACCCTATAGATAATACTGCATCCACCCAAAAATGGATATTTAAGTCTCTAGGTACCGGAGAATATACTGTTCAGAGCTATGCCGATAACGATATGCACCTTGAGGTAAACGGGAGTGTGCCTCGAATTACACCTGTTTATAATGAAAGAATAAATCAAAAGTTTAGAGTTGTAAAAGGAGCTGATGGCAAAATGTTGATTTATCCATCGATAAAAGATATTGTTTTTGAAATACCATTTGCTTCTACTGCAGATGCCCAGATAAAATTATTCAACAACACAAACCATGCTTGTCAAAGATGGATTTTAGATCACTTTGAGGAAATTTTCTCTGTTACTGCCGAAGATGTTTTTTTAGCTTATTCCGATACAACATTTAGTGATATCAATATTTCAGGAAACGGATGGTGGAGCATAGAATTTGAAGATAACTCGTGGCTCGAAGCCAATCCAGAATCTGGCAATGGTGAAGCTGTGTTAACCATTCATGCTTTTAGTAATCAAACAGACTCGATACGTACAAACAAAATCTTTATTCAATCTAATGCCGGCGAAATAGATACTGTGCATATAACCCAGGCAAATAATCCTGAGCTACCTAATTCAATAAGCCAGATCACTCAAAGCAAAATTACGGTTTATCCAAATCCAACTGAAGGAAAAGTTAGTGTCGAAGTAGAAGATGATGCCTTAGTTAGTATATACAGCAGTTTAGGAAAAAGAATGTTGACCATGGAAATCAATTCCTCAAACAGTGAGGTTGATATCAGTAAATTCGAACCGGGAATCTATGTTTTCGAGATTAACACAAATAATACGCGTGTACAACGTATGATTATAAAGAATTAAGGATTATTGTACTGCAAATCATGGATCAAAGTATCTGGCTTAAAAAAAGGAAACAGCCTTTTATACCCACAGCAAGGGACGTCAAATTTATCACGAACGAACAATATCTTGCCAGGTATTACTTTACGACCACCAGGCTATACTACAGTTATCAACACCTCTGATTTAGGCACAAAATGCCCAAAAGGCTGGCAACTGATGCCATGGCCTTCCAAAAGTGAAGCAACCTGTCCAACAGCTTTATCTTCAACAGCAATTAGCAACCCACCACTGGTTTGCGGATCACAAAGCAGAAGTTTTTCATCCTCGGTACGTAACTGTACAAAATGGCCATAGCTGTCCCAATTGCGGTGGGTACCTCCTGGAATACATCCCAACTCCAGATATTCAGCAGCCTCATCTATCCGGGGAATTTTACTGTACTCAATCTCAGCAGACAAACCACTGCCCTGGCACATCTCGGTCAAATGGCCCAGCAATCCAAAACCGGTAACATCTGTCATGGCTTTCACTTCCTTTATCTCAGCCAGCTCAAGGCCAATTTTGTTTAAAAGCATCATTGAATTGGGCGCTATTTGTTCGTGCTCAGGCTTTAGCTTCTTTTGTTTCTGGGCTGTTGTCAATACTCCAACGCCTAAAGGTTTTGTAAGCAGCAATTGACATCCAAGAGTTGCTGTATCATTCCTTTTCAATTTTTCGACTTCAACGCTTCCGGTAACAGCAAGTCCAAAAATAGGTTCTGGACTGTCAATACTATGTCCTCCGGCCAAAGGAATACCGGCTTCTGTACATGTATGCCTCCCTCCCTCAAGGACTTCATTGGCAACTTCAGGAGACAATTTATCGACAGGCCATCCTAAAATAGCTATAGCCATCATTGGTTTGCCACCCATCGCATACACATCGCTAATGGCATTGGCTGCAGCAATCTTTCCAAACTTAAATGGATCGTCAACAATAGGCATAAAAAAATCAGTTGTACTGATAATTGCTGTTCCATTTTGCATATCAAAAACAGCAGCGTCATCGCGACTGGCATTACCTACCAATAAATTGGGATGTGCCGCTTCTGGCATTGTACTTTTTAGAATGGAGCTTAATGTTTTTGGCGAGATCTTACATCCACAACCGGCTCCGTGGCTATATTGCGTTAGTTTTATATTATTCATGCGAATTAAAATGTTTAATGATTGAATCGGCATTGTCAATGGGGTCGGTACCTGGCAAAGTGACCTGGAATACTTTTTTAGGGTCTCTAAAACCTATGCCTCTTTTATATACTTTATCGTAATAATGCAATGTGATCCTGGCGACTTCATAATAATTGTTTTGCTCAAGATATTCCAGGGCAGCTTTAATATTATCGCCCCCTAAGCGTTTTGCTATTTTTTGAATGCCTTTTGAAATCAGTTCGTTTCCATACTGTGCATATTCATTGACCAGAAACCTGCATCGCTCTTCCCTGGGGATGTCCATAAAAAACACTTCCTGTTCCCTTATTTGATTAAAAAGCCCCATGGGCAACTTAACCCTGCCTATATTAATACTCTCATCTTCAATCCAGATTGGTTCGGTAATATTCAACTGATTAAATGCTGAGAACAAACAGTTTTCGAAATGCTCTACCGTTGGCTGTTCTTTTTCACCAATTGAACCAAATGCCGATCCTTTATGATTGGCCAGCCCTTCGAGGTCAATTACCTGCTCCCCTCTGTCTTGCAGTACCTTTAAGACATGTGTCTTGCCACTCCCTGTAAACCCTCCTAAAACCCGCAGTTTAAAAGGCTGATCAAAATAACGCAGCACATAATTTCTAAATGCCTTATAGCCTCTTTTTATTACATACACCTCAGAAAAACCATTCTCTGAAAGATGCTCAGCAAAAGCCCGGCTGCGCATCCCCCCTCTCCAGCAATGCACTGTAAGTGGACCCTGCCCTGAGACCTTCCTGCTTGCTTCTAAAAAATAATTCAATTTGGGAGTAACATAAGAGTACCCCAACTCTAAGGCTTCTTCTTTTGATTTTTGCACATAGATTGTTCCAACATCGGCACGTTCTTCATTTGAAAACAAAGCGATATTTACCGCTCCCGGAATATGCCCTTTTTGGTATTCACCTGGGGAACGGACATCAATAACAGGCATTGCCTTTTCCAATTGATAATATTCCTCTATCGTAATCTCCCTTACCATGAGCCAAAAATAAATTATATTTGGTAGCTATCATAGTATTTCTGGCAATAGAAACAAAGGTTTATTCTTTTACCTACTAGTTTGGTGTTCGCTTAAAATGGTCGATCACTAAAAAAGGCCACTCGGCTATTTCTTATTTCAGTTTAACTCAAAGCACCATAAACAATTGTTTGTTGACCAAAAGACACTAACTGCATTTAGGCTTAATAGATAGGGAGTTCTGCACCAATTTTTGTAACTTACCTAATACCATCTGGTTTATACAATGAAACTAAAAAAAGGAACGGGATTTTGGGGCGTTTTTAGTGTTGCATCCGGCACAATGATAAGTTCCGGATTATTTATTCTTCCCGCAATTGTCTTTCCAAAAGTCGGACCGGCAATTTTTATAGCTTATTTCTTTTCAGCTCTTTTTATGATTCCGGCAATACTTTCAAAATCTGAATTAGCAACTGCTATGCCTAAGTCCGGGGGCTCGTATTTTTTCATCCACCGTAGTCTG
This sequence comes from Bacteroidales bacterium, assembly GCA_050295515.1. Classification (GTDB taxonomy): domain Bacteria; phylum Bacteroidota; class Bacteroidia; order Bacteroidales; family UBA10428; genus UBA10428. The sequence continues at coordinate 44,324 of JBNKPU010000111.1, forward strand.
GGTGCCTTTGTTGGCACTTTTGCTGGTTTTGCTTCGTGGTATTCGCTAAGTCTTAAAAGTGCCTTTGCACTATTGGGTATAGGTCTACTGATTGAACCTGTATTATTCATTTCATCTCCAGAGTTGATCAAATTATTTTCAATTGGTACGATCTTGCTTTTTACACTAATTAATATTTTGGGCATAAAGGAAAGCAGTCTTTTCCAAACTGTTTTGGTATTAATCCTGATCAGTCTTGTATCATTCTACATTTTTAAAGGCATAAGCTATATTGATGTTAACAGGTACGTCCCATTTAAACCTTATGGTTGGCAATCAGTTTTCACGGTTATGGGTATGATCTTTATTTCATATGGTGGGCTAACAAAAATTGCTTCAATAGCCGAAGAGGTCAAGAATCCAAAAAAAAATATTCCGGCAGGTATGTTTGCCGCATTTATTGTTACTACATCCATATATGTTCTGGCTACTTTTGTAACTGTTGGTTTGCTTGAAGATTATGAATTCAACCAGACATTAAACCCACTTTCTTTGGCAGCTTCCAAATTTCAGGGCAGGATTGGTTATTGGATTCTTACCGTTGCTGCCATTCTTGCTTTTATTACTACCGGAAATGCAGGACTAATGGCATCGTCCAGAATCCCTCTTGCTATGGCTGAGGACAATCTTATCCCGTCTTTTTTTTCAAAGGTAAACCTAAGATTAAAAACTCCGGTTGTTTCTATCTTGTTCACATCTCTTTTCATGGTTTCGGTTATTGTATTTCTTGATCTCGAAGATTTAGTCAAAGTTGCTTCAACCATGATGCTTATTCTGTTCTTTCTTGTTAACCTATCTGTAATTCTTATGCGCGAAAGCAAAATTGCTTCGTATAAACCTTCGTTCAAATCGCCATTCTACCCTTATATTCAGATAGTTGGATTAGTAATCTACCTGTTACTAATCATTGAAATGGGACTGGTACCATTCTTTATTACTTTAGGGTTTATTACCTTCTCGCTACTATGGTATCTTACTTATTCGAGAAGAAGAAACCTGAAACAATCCGCCCTTTTGCAAATAGTAGAAAGAATTACATCAAAAGAAATCAAATCATCTATTTTAACAGATGAATTACGCGACATATTATTCGAAAGAGATGGTATTGTTGAAGATAAATTTGACAGTATAATTAGGGATGCATTCTTTATTGACATCAAGAACAAAGTCAATAATGAAGAGTTAATCAGCACGATTTCAGATAAGTTCGGGCAAAATTTCAACATCCCATCTAATACCATCTATAACCTTTTTCGAGAGGAGGAAGAGAAATTTGATGCAGTTATTTACGAAGGACTTGCTATTTTGAATATTGTTATCGATGGGGAGTCAAAATTTGACATTATTATTGTACGTTCAAAATATGGAATAGATTTTGGAAAAGATCCCTTAAAAGTACACATTGTTTTTGCCCTGGCTGGAACAAAAGACAAACGAAACCTTTATCTTCAAACATTAATAGCCATTGCCCAGGTTGTCCAAAACAAAGAATTCATTAAAAACTGGAAAAAAGCAAATTCAATCCAGGACCTTAAGAACCTTATATTGTTATCGGAACGAATCAGAAATAAGAAAATATAAGGGCATTGTTGTTAACTTAAAGAGACAAATGCCCCATTGAAAACCGAAATTATTGAGAAACCAGCACCAACGTTACCAATATCGACAACCTGGTCGCTTTGTGTCCAGGGTACAGCCCTATAAGCACATAAGTGCCAAAGGTGCGATTTCACTTCTTGCAATATTGATTTGATTTAGCACCTTGCTTTGCAATAACAGCTATGCTGGGCAACGCCTATGGTTTTTAATAGCTTACATTACCTATCCTGAGTAAGTACCTGAGCTACAAAACAGGATATTACCCAGCAACATCAATAGCAACAGATTTAAACAAGCACCAAATTTTACTGCCTTTGTTAATAGCCATACGTTTTTGTGACTGAGCGGTAATTTCAACAATTAACTTAAAACCTACATCAACAATACAAAGTAATGACGAGTCCCTTTCAATAATATCAGCTACCGTTCCTTCAATCTGGTTTTGAATGGTAATATTTGCCAATTTCTCTGTTGACAAGGCAATATCATCGGCATTAATAAAAATCTTAAGCTCCTCTCCTACCTTATAGGTTTCTTTGCTCTTTTCACACTTCACCTTTACTTCTTGCTTGCCGAAGGCCCAAACAAGTACGGTTAAACCATTTTCAGGGTTGGCTTTAACCACTTTCATGTGTATCGAATTCACCAAAGGACTTGTGCCAATTAGTTCAGGAAATTCCTTGAGTTTGAGCAAATCGTGATATTGGTCGTGACCTATGCATTTGCCATCTTTAACCAAACAAAGGGCATTAGTAAGTTTTAACAAGTCCGGCAGGTCGTGGCTAACAACCAGAATGGGGATTTGTACTTTTTTCTGTATCCGAATAATGAAAGGCAGTATCTGTTTGCGGAGCTTTGTATCTACTGCAGAAAAGGGTTCGTCCAACAGCAATATATCGGGAGATGACAAAAGGGTTCGCCCCAATGCGGTCCGTTGCCTCTCTCCTCCTGAGATCCCAGAAGGCTTGCTCTTAAGAAGATGGCGCAGGTTAAGCAGGTCAACAACTTCATCCAATCTTACTTTACTGCTTCCATTTTTTTTAAGTCCATATAACAAATTCTTTTCCACTGTCATATGCGGGAAAAGTCTTCCTTCCTGAAAGACATAGCCAATGTTGCGCTTTTCAACAGGTATATTAATTTTCTGTTTTGAATCGAACAAAACACGGTCTCCAACAACAATTCGTCCAGTTTTAGGAACTTCAAGACCAGAGATGGAATGCAACAAGGAGGTCTTGCCAGAACCGCTTGGACCAAAGATGCCGGTTATACCGTCAGAAAACTTTTCACAAATCCTGACTTCAAAATTCTTTCTGGGAAGTACAATATCAACTTCTATCATGCTTCATCTTTTTTATAAACCACTCCGACAAGGCCATAGCCACAAACGATATAATTACTGATACTATTACCAACCGAAGCGTTGCCTGCTCCTTCCCCGGCACTTGCATGTAAGAGTATATGGCCAAGGGCAGTGTTTGTGTTTCCCCTTCAATATTCCCAGCAAAAGTAATAGTTGCACCAAATTCGCCCAAAGACCGGGCAAAAGCCAGGATTGTGCCAGAAACCACACCAGGCAGGGCTAATGGTACAGTTACATAGAAAAAAGTTTTTAAGCGTCCGGCCCCCAACATACGCGATGCTTCTTCTAATCCGGTATCTACCATTTCCATAGATGTTCGGACCGAACGGACTATTAAAGGAAAAGAAACAAAAACCGCAGCAATTACAGCTGCAGGAAATGAAAAGGCCAACTTAATCCCAAATGCCTCAAACAGCCACTTGCCAAAAAAGCTTTTCGAGCCCAGAAGAAGCAACAACAAGTATCCGGTAGTAACCGGGGGCATTACCAAGGGCAAATGGAAAAGCCCTTCAACAAGCGATTTCCCATAAAAGTCCTTCCGTGCCATCCAATACCCAATAAACAAAGCAATGGGCAGGGATATCATTGAGCAATATACTGCCACCTTTAGAGACAGTATTATGGCCTGAACTTCTGCTTCGTTAAATCCTAAAAAACCTGCCATGCTATTCAAATCTGCTTTATAAAGTTCTTAAATATCATTAAAAAAATCCATGCTTTTCCCAAATGCCTCTTGTTTCTTCTGCATGTATAAATGTAAAAAACTTTACTGCGTTTGGATTCTTGCTGCACACTCCTCCATAATAGACAATGGGCTGATGCGAATTTTCCGGAAAGGTATTTAAAATCCTGACCTTTCCTGATTTTTGTGCGTCAGTCTTGTAAACTATGCCTATAGGCGCCTCCTGCATTTCAACAACCATTAGAGCTGACCTTACATCCTTGGCCGGAATTGTTTTTCCTTTTACTATCTCTTGCCAACCAAAATACAACAACGATTGCATTGCATATTTACCTGCTGGAACATGAGACGGGTCACCCATTGAAAGCCTATCACTACCAAGGAGTGCAAGCATATCAAGTGAACTGTCAATTTCTGGCACTTCTACCTTGCTATTCAAGGGAGCTATTAACACCAACTCATTTTTAGCAATCCCTGACTTTGTACCAGGAATCATTAGCCCCAGGCTATCGATATAATCAGCCCATTTTTTGTTTGCGGAAAGGAAAATATCCGGAGCACCTCCTTGGTTGATCTGTCTGGCCAAGGTTCCACTTGATGCCATGTTTGTTCTTACTTCAACATGATACCTGATCTCAAAGCTATCAATAAGCTCGCTAAGGACATCTGTCAGGCTTGCTGCAGAATACACCATAATGGTTTTATTCTCATCGACAGAACCTCTCTCTTGTTTAACACCACCCCTTCCACATGCAACAAGCAATAGAACAAGAATTGAATAAATGATGGCTTTTAGTAATGGTTTCATCTCAATAAAATGTTAAATTAAATGAATTTATCTTAAGTCTAATGCCTGGTTATATTCGAAATTGTAAGGCAACACCTAGATAATCACCAATGTTGCTGGACACACTGCCTTTTTGCACCACATAATGGACAGCAATTTTTAGTTTGTCCTTGTCCAGGTAGTAGTTCAATCCAGCATCTAGGGTATAGTCGGTTCCAATATGTTTAAATAAGTCCTCATTTCCAAAACCTTTGTAGCATTCGTATGTAAAAACCGGTTCGAAGTATTTATTAGATACCACAAAGCTATAACCTATACGAAAATGCCATTGCCTGCCCATAAAATCTTCAACTCCAATTGCATTCCGACTAAACAAATAATATTGCCCATCTATTCGCAGTCCAAGGTAATTAATTAGCAAATCTGCACCATAGGCAATTGATTGTTCAAAAAACGTAGTATCATGAATACACCCATTCGATTGTGTTGAACCACCCAATCCAAGTGTAATCCCATTTCTTTTATGCCACTGATTACCGGAAAGTGTATACTTGTAGGAACTTTGCTCTGGATCTCCGATCGAAAACATTATTCTTCCTGTATAAAGACTAGTATTGTATTGGCTGCTTAAATATGCTCTAGGTTCATAAATCCCTATGCGATAGCTAATGCCAAAATTACTGTAATTTTTTATCCCCCCTAAACCAATACCACTCTCTATTCCGTTTCCGGCACCTGTAACAAAGCTTCGCATGTACCAATCGGCCCGGGTTTTGTCATAAGAACCCACTGCCCACGAACTAGTATTGAATTCGCGGCTAACAGCTGCCAAAAAATATCCTACATGAAGATTTAAAAGTTCGCTGTTCCTAAGAAGTTTAGCTGAAATTAATGCATTCCATATTCCAAGTCCACCAAACGAACCTTTGGTTGAAGCATAACCATCTTCGCCTAACCGGTCCATATGAAGTTGGAAATTATAAGTCATCCAGGTATATGGTTTGCCGCTAGCTCCAAACCGAAACCTGCGGAATGAGATATCATTTCGTTCGGCATAAACAGATTCTTCCTTTTGTTCGCCTTTGCTATGTGTTGCCCATGCTTCTATAGCTACAATTGGCTTAAAAGCCTGCCCTTTATTTCCCCCTGCAACAGACAAACCAGTCTTTGGATTTTGCCCGTGAACCTGCAATGAAAGAACAATCTGAAGAAGAAAAACACAAGCCCTGAAAACGAAAATATGAGTTTTTGCTTTCATTTTTATAATATTAATTGCTCCCCTAATTCTATTTTAAACAAATCATGAGCTTTTACCACGCGTTCAAACCCTTCTATTACCCTGGATGTAAAACACCTGTTTCATGCCAAACCACGAAATAAAAACTATGCCACTACATGTATATATTTGATTCTCAATCAACATACAGAAAAATCATACAGGGCAATTATACAATGAGGTCACAATTACATGCAAAAACTACAAAAATGTAATATTTTAATTATTTAGAATTGGATTAGTGTGCAGAACCAAAAGCATTTGCTATAATTGCAGATAATCAGGATAGAAAATTAATATAGCATGGCAATACCAACCATTGGAGATCCAATCATTAACGCAAGTTTATATGATATTCATGGCAAACAGACCGACCTTTCTGAGTATACAGGAAAATATTTGCTACTTAGCTTTTGGAGCCTGACCTGTATGATATGCATGAAAGCTGCATCCGGACTAAAAAAAATACATGAACAATATGGCGACAGGCTTAACATAGTGAGCATAAACATGGACACCGAAAAATCCATGTGGGAACAGGGCTCCGTTAGAGACGGCATAATTTGGACCAATCTTTCCGACGGAAAGGGACCTTTCGATGGAGTTGGGAAAATCTATGGAACAGTAAGTTACCCTTCTTATGTGCTGATCAATAAAGATGGGATTATTATTGACCGCTGGATGGGATATAGGCCAGGACGTTTTGAGGAAAAGTTGGCTGAGGTGATAAAATAATTTTTCAGATTATTGTGATTCTATTTCTTTGATACTTTTCAATAATTCTTTTTCACGCCTTAAAGCTTCCTCTCCCTGGTAGCTTCTGCCTCTTCGATATTTTATTTGAGTTCTACTTCCTTTTCCTGCTGGTCTATTGCTTGCAGCTTCATTTGTTTAAACGTACCTGACATTTTATTATTCATCTTTGAGGGATATAAATAATTGAAACAGAATTCCTCAGCGTACCAATCAACTTATTTTCAAAAAAAGGCTGCTTTCAATCAAGAAAGCAGCCCAACTCACAACTGAACTATGAATTATTACAGACCGAAAGCATAATAATATGTTCCGGGATAATCTTCATAGATTCCCTCTACCATTACTCCTCCTTTTTTATCTTCAAGCGCTTTAATAAATTCATCAACAGTTTTGATTTTTTTACCATCTACTTTTGTGATAATAAACCCATTCTTAATATCGGTATTGTGCCTAAGTTTTCCTGCAAACAACTTATTGATCTGCACTCCGCCATCGATATCAAGTTTCTTTGCTGTAGCCTTATCAACTTCTTTGAGTTCAACACCAAGCACATCAAGCACCTCTTTGGTTCCTTGTTCAACCATTTCTTCCTTTCCCTGCAGGTTTCGCAAGGTCACCATAAAATTCATTTCCTTGCCCTTACGGTCTACCTTCAACGACACATTATCTCCCGGATGATGGCGGCCAATAATTTCAAGCAATTTCGAAGTTGTTTTTACCGGGGTCTCATCTACCGCAAGAATGACATCCCCTTTTTGTATTCCTACATCTCCAGCTGCACTGTTTTTAGATATGCTATCAACATAAACCCCGGTGGTAACATCCAGGTCATTTTCTTTGGCCAGGTTACCGTCAACATTCTGTATCATAAGCCCTAAATATCCCCTTTGAACCATTCCATATTTAAGCAAATCTTCAACTACCTTTGAAACAATATTGGAAGGCACTGCAAAACCATAGCCGGCATATGCCCCTGTTGGACTGGCAATAGCAGTATTAATGCCAATTAGCCCACCCTGTAAGTTAACCAAGGCACCACCACTGTTTCCTGGATTTATGGCCGCATCGGTCTGTATAAATGACTCTATGGCACTTTGGCCCTGGAGTATATTAATATTGCGTCCCTTTGCACTTACTATACCAGCAGTCACTGTAGAATTCAGGTTAAAGGGATTGCCTACAGCCATAACCCATTCACCAACATTCACATCATCAGAATTAACAATGGGCAGGTAGGGTAGGTTTTTCTCTTTAATCTGCAAAAGCGCAAGGTCTGTAGATGGGTCAACACCGACAACCTTTGCTTTATAAATCCTGTTGTCGTTTAATGCTACCTCAATATCATCGGCATTTTCAATCACATGGTTATTGGTAATTATATACCCTTCAGAATTGATGATTACACCTGATCCTGTCCCAACACGTGCTTGTGGTTCAGTTTGCTGTTGTGGCATTTGATTCCTGAAATTAGGCCCGAAAAAGTGTTCCATGATGTCATCATCAAAAAAATTCCTAAAGGGGTCAGAATTCCCCCTGTAATTGTTTCGTACTTTCTGTACCTGAGTAGATTTTATATGGACCACTGCAGGCATTACCTTCTCTGCCACACCTGTAAATTCAAGCGGCACAAGATCTCCACTTGAGTTTAACGTGTAAGCTGCCCCAACAACCGGCGCTCCGGAAACATGTTCAATCTTTATTGATCTTCCACCTTTACTTTCAAAAAAAGAAAATGTTCCTATCGTAAGGGCGCTGCCCAGGATCGCAGATAAAACTAATAAACCAAACTTCTTCATTTTAAAGTCCTCCATTTTTATTTTACATATTTTTTCCTTCCAGTATTATTCAAGAATTTAGTCGCATAAAATTTTTCAAAGGAAATGCCATGCCACACATGACAAATTGCCACAATCACCAAACGCCCCACGCCACTGGCTTCTTGCACGCATTCCGTTAAAAAGTGTTAATGTTAATTTTGGTTAAAACCACTGTCGAAAAGGCAAAGAATATCTGTCATACTGTCACCCCTGAGAGGGTTTATTTTGCCCCTTTTATAATGATGGGGTCAAAAAACCGTATTGGATGTAACAATCGAAATTTCTCAATTGAATGTTTGAACATTTCTTTAAAAAAATGCTTTCTTAGTAAAAAGTTTAAGATTAAAATATCATGAAAATTATCTCCTGGAACGTTAATGGAATACGTGCTGTAGTAAAGAAAGATTTCTTTAAAGATTTTGAAGCAATGAACCCCGATATACTTTGCCTCCAGGAAACCAAGGCTCAGGATGACCAGGTTGCGGAAACCCTGGCTTCTGTAACAGGTTTCCACATTTATTCCAATTCAGCTGTAAAAAAAGGGTATTCAGGAACTGCTGTACTTTCTAAAACAAAACCAATACGGGTAATGAGCGACATTGGCATTGCCAGTCATGATACCGAAGGCCGGGTATTGACACTTGAATATGATGATTTTTTTCTGGTGAATGTATATGTCCCCAATTCAGGAAGTGAGCTTAAACGTTTAGACTACCGTCAGGATTGGGACAAAAACTTCTGTGCGTTTCTTAAAGACCTGGAAAAAACAAAACCAGTGGTTGTTTGTGGTGATTTTAATGTGGCCCATAGAGAAATCGACCTGGCCAGGCCAAAAGCCAATTACAATAAGTCTGCCGGATACATGCAGGAAGAAATAGATGGCATGGACCACTTCATTGCTGAAGGATTTGTTGACAGCTTCAGACACTTTTATCCTGACAGAACCGATGTATACTCGTGGTGGAGTTACAGAGCTGGCGCCCGCTCAAAGAACATAGGCTGGAGAATTGACTATTTTTTGGTCAGCAAAGACTTTGTTCCATCGCTTAAAAAAGCTGATATACACAATGAAATACTGGGATCGGACCACTGTCCTGTAAGCATAGAACTTTAGCCTGCATTATTCATGCACATAAATTATTCAGGCTAGCTCTTGTTTATCCCAAATGATCATCTTTTTTGCAGGTCAGAAAGCAACTTCCCATCAAAATTGTATATATCCTTAAAATATTGTAGATGGTAGAGCTTTTCATTGTACCTGCAAGTATAATAGTCAACGGACAGAGGAATTTCCTCCTTTAAATATACTTTAACCGGAAATCCTTTTTTATAGTAGTAATCAATAGGCTTTGTGTTTTTATCAATACCATGTAGGATAAACTCTGCAAGACGCTCTGCACTCTGGACACGAACACACCCATGGCTATAGAACCTGCTGTCTCTTTCAAAAAGACTTTTCCCGGGAGTGTCGTGCAAATAAATACTATAAGAATTTGGAAACATGAACTTGACCTTTCCCAAGGCATTGTCGTTGCTTGACCGTTGATAAATCTTAAATGGGAAGTTTTGTTCGGTGTACTGCTTAAAATCAATGGTATCGTGGTCAACCTCACTTCCTTTTTGTGTTATAAACATATTGCGTTTATCCAGAAAAGTTGTATCGCGTTGCATGCGTTTTAAAAACTTTTTTGTGGCAATGGATTGAGGAACTGTCCAACAAGGGTTAAACACCAGATATTCAATTTCTGAAGTTAGCACAGGAGTTTGGTTATCGTATTTCCCAACAATAACCTTTGAGCTAAAGACAATACTGTCACCCTGGTATAGTTTTAAATCTGCCGATGGTATATTTACCTGTATTCTTGTTCCGGGCAATGTATTATTCCCCCACCTCTGTCTTTCCATATTCACCCTTAGTATAACCAGGTAATCGTCAATGGACCAATTCAGAAAAAAATACGTTTTAGGACCAGGAACACCATCAGGGTTTAGCCCATGTTTCAATTGGAATTGTTTAACCGCTATTTCCAAACATGTATTAAAAACAGGACCTTCGGCACTGTCTTTCAAGAATCCTCTCCCAACCATAGCTGCTTTAAGATCCTGAACGAAATGGCTGGTGTCTCCAACCTGCATTAGTTTTCCGGGATATTCCAGCTTTTTATAATCGAAACAGTAGTGTTTCAAGAGCCAAAGACGTACAAATTCAGCATACATTGCCGCATAACCTAAAGACTTTGGTTGAAAATATTTTTCGATACTATCTATCTTTCCTTCATGGATTAATTGTATAAGTATAGAACCAGAACCATCAAAGTTTGCATTGCCATTCTCCCATGATGGATGATAGGTTTCTGAGCGGCATTTGCCATGAGAAAGATGAGTTGTTAACCTTATGATCCCGGATGTTAACAGTATGTCTGCATAAGCTAATTCAAGTGGATCTTTTCCATTCACCCAGGCTTTTTTAACCAGACTGTCAATCAGATCAAAATTATAATCTGAGGGATTCAAACCATGAAAAATTGATCGGTTGATCAAAGCTGTTCCCTGGCGTGCCAGATCCTTTGATTTCCATAATGCATGATAATCATTTTGCCTGTAGATTTCTTTAATTTCAATATTCTGTAAACTTACACGGTCATTAAAAGCAAACGCCCTGTTTTCAAACAAAGAATCAATTTTTTGTCTCACTTCCTGCTCGGGATACACACTCTCCTCTGGCCTGGCTGAGGCTTCCTCCTGCTCAGAAACAAGCTCTTTGGGCGGCCTACAGCTAAATAGTCCACAAATACAGATAAGCAACAACCATTCTTTTCCAATCATATCTATAAAAGTAGGAAAGTTTATTCTAAAGCTTTTATGCTTATACTAGTAATATATATAGAATATATTTAAGCCCCTTTATTTTACTAAATAGAAGGAATTATCACAGGAAGTACAAACATGATTGGAGGCATGTTCCTACAATAAGCTGACTAAAGCAATTTTTCAAACAGGAAATCATGGAAGCAAACTTGTAACATTGGAAAATAAAGACTTATGTTATGTCTTTGGTTAATTCAATACTACATTGTCAGGATTAAGGATTTCATTCCAAGAGCATTAGTGCCTGCAAAACATCCTTTCTATTTCAACAAAAAGTTATATTAGGCTGTTTAACTTTATATTTATACTTTTAATTTATGAACAGCACTACTGTGCAGCATAAAAATATTATTGACGGACTTAAGAAAGGTCGGAGAGAGAGTTTCAAAACGCTGTTTGATTCCTATTTCAATGCACTTTGTTCCTTCGGAATCAGGTATATTCCTGATCATTCTGCAATTGAAGATATAGTGCAGGAAACTTTTGTTTCCTTCTGGGAGAAGAAAGACAATTTTGATCATCTAAATGCGGTCAAATCATTTCTATATACATCTGTTCGGAACAGTTGCCTTAACTTTCTGAAGCATGAAGCCATCAAAAACAAACATGAAAGTGCCTTGATCTATGAATTGGAATCTGATCATTATTTCAGCCATCAATTGATCGAGGAAGAAGCTTTTAATCAATTGCACCAGGAAATTAAAGAACTGCCCAAGTCTGCTCAACGCATAATGATTTTAGCTTTAAGTGGATTGAAAAATCCAGAAATCGCTGAAGAATTAGGCATAACTGTAAATACAGTTAAGACACAAAAGAAGTTAGCATATTCAAAACTAAAAGAAAAATTATCCCCTGTTCTTCAATTAGTTATACTGTCCTTATAAAATTTATTAAAAAAATATTTTTTTTTCTTCACCCTGTTTAAAAGTATGGTTGTTTTAGTATTGAACAGAAAGCAATACTATGGACAACACATTCAACATAGCTGAACTTATAGCAAAAAAGAATCTGGGCAAAATAAGTGATGAAGAATTAAAAACCCTGGAAAACTGGGTAAATTCATCAGCAGAAAATGCCGAAGTCTATACTAAAAGCACAGACACCAAGAACTTGCTTGAGAAATATGATACATTTGAGCAATTCGACAAAGATGATGCTTGGCAAAAACTGGAAAACAAGACTTTTGGAAAAAAGATAAACCTTTTCAGCAGAAATATCATCAGATATGCAGCAGCTGTAATAATACCTGTCTTTCTATTATCAGGTTTGGCATATCTCTATTTTTCAAAACCAGAACAAGCAACAATTGCCACAATTAATGAGCATATTAAACCAGGCACCCAACAAGCTGTTTTAACGCTTTCCGATGGAAAAACCATTGAATTGTCCAG
>JBNKPU010000112.1:0-6646 GCA_050295515.1 Bacteroidales bacterium
ATTTACTTCTACAGTTATCTACACAAACAGCTGTGCGGCAATTAGCAAATAAACTTTTGAAACTACATGAAATTCATCAACCGGCGCAGCAACCTTAACAAAACATGGGGCAGGTTCCAGATTACAAACTGTTGATGGAAATACTGCTATAGAAGGTTTCTATTTTTCCTGGACAAATGCTATATCGGTTGCTGTTTCAGGGTTACCCTCAGGAGTTAATGCTACCATTAATACTAGCTCTAAAACTGTTACCATAAATGGCACCTAAACAGCAACAGGAGATAATCTGAATATTGCAAGAAACGGTATTAAAGGCAGAATTTTCCTTTGTGTTTTGGATTTTAACGGAAAAACTTTGATTCAAAATGAATTCAATGATGAAAGCACTATTCAGATTACTGTAAATAAATTATATGGAATGTATGTCATTCAACTGATTCGCAACAACAAGACTTTTGTTAAGAAGATTACTGTAAAGTAATACAAGTATCAGGAATAATGAATTACTATAAGATTAATGGTGGAAATGAAAGTATAACGTGCCATAAATAGCGGTTAAAACATTACGCATGAAATTGCTAACTTTAAAGGCATAACAATTAATAATTGTTTGGTGTATACGGATACGCTTAGAATAGTGCGTAACGATTTCTTGTCGCCGTCCGTTGTGATTCATATCGAAAGGCCCTACTGCAAATGAAAAAGTGGATAAATAAAATACTGATTATGTTAATTGGATTTTTATCCTTCGGATATATCATTGATACACTAAACAATAACAAGGACCTCGAAATTAAAATTCAATGGATTGATAATTTAATTGGTGATTTTGATTTTAGAACAAAATGGAGCTACCCAGATGGAATTTATAAAAACCAATTTGGACAATTATGTTGTGATGGTTTTTGTCCAGAAGGAACTGAACCAATGAAAGACGGTGAAGGAAAAATATTTACTGATTCATTGACCAAGTTTTACCAATTGGTAGATACTACCCATCAATTCCACACGATTTCATGTACAGCATGGTGTTATGAATGGGCAGGGACTGATTTTGTTACAGCAAAACAAAAAGATAAAAATCAGATAACTTGTTTTACACACTCTAACTCAGGAACGCATTGTACCCTGATACTTGAGATAATAAATGACTCCTGTATCCCGAGAATTGAATTGAATAGTATTTCCTCTGGATTAAAAACCTACTATTGCCAAGGTGGATTTATGAAAATTGATAAAAATTTATGGATAAAAGGGATTTTAAAAGCAGAGTTTAATTTTGACTTTAATAACACAGATGAACCTGACCGAAAAATGTTTTGGGAAGGAAAAATTTATACAATGATTGAAAAATAGCAAAAAGCACGAAAGCACAATCAAGTTGACTTTCGTCAGGCTAATAGCCTAATAGAGTGCCTCTCACACCATCGTACGGTACGTACTGGCCTTCCTGACAAAAAAGGTCGCCCCAAGCCACTGCATTTTTGCATAAGCAAAAAGTGCGACTTACTAACAGGCTCATGTCTCAGCAAACGCTTCTTTGACATAAGACCCAACCAGCCTGTAAGGGATTCTCAACCTCTGGATAAATTCACCCACCTGGTGGATCAGCTTTGAAAATAAATTTGTATTTTACCAACTTTGTGAAGCAACCTCATGATCAAAGGGAATAATTTATTCAGAGCTTCCATACGGGTACGCCTGCACATGCAAGGCACACACAACAAATATACGTAATACGGGAAGACTTGGTAAATTTGAACTTTAAAGCATTTAATGAGCATTGTCGCGGTTTGATAGCAATGCGCATTGAAATCCGGAGCTACGCATATTCGAGCTGTTAAGGCAAAAATGAAAAAACTCGCAACAAATGGATAATTATTTGGACAAAAAACTAGACTATTTGCAATCAGACATCACGAATGCATATGATGAACTGCCATTATGGTCATCAGCTTTTGGATTATTACTTCTCGATAACTTCCCGATTGGTGAATATTCGAACTATCTCGATATTGGATGTGCGACTGGATTTCCATTGATAGATATTGCACAAAGACTTGGGAACAAATGTAACTCTGTTGGTATTGATCCTTGGACTGAAGCTGTTAGAAGAGCCAAAACAAAAATCGACACATTACAACTTGACAATATTAATATAATTGAAGGCGATGCGTCAATAATTGATTTCCCCGATAACCATTTCGATTTAATAACCTCGAACCTAGGAATTAACAATTTTGAAAATCCATTGACTGTTTTGAAGGAATGTAATCGAGTTTTAAAAACGAATTCATCTTTCAGCCTGACAACAAACCTGACTGGAACATTTAGTGAATTTTATGAGATTTTCATAAACACAATTAAAGAACTTGGACTTGATGAGTATATACCAAGATTTAACGAACATATAAATCACAGAGGTACAGAAAAATCGACAATTGAGCTATTAGAAACGTCTGGTTTTGTAATAAAAAACAAGATTAACGCAATATATAAAATGAGATTTTTAAATGGGACGACATTTTTAAATAATTCATTTACAATAGTTGGTTTTATCGACTCATGGAGAAATCTATTTCCAGAAACAGAAAAACGTATTTTTTTTGATAGATTTGAAGAGAGACTGAATGAATATTCGAAAATACAAGGGGAATTAAAATTGACAGTTCCAATGTTATATATAGAATGTAAAAAGAAATAATTTCAGCCTCTAACAATATAGCAAAAAGCTGTAAAGTGCTTAATTTGGATGAGTTTAGCCCGTTTCAACTTCATCTCGGTTTGATAGTGAATCGCTCGCAAACCGCTTCATGCCATATTGCCAATGTTGCAAGCAGGGACGCGATGATAACTAAATAATTTTAATAAAGTAAAAACAAATAGAAAGATTTATGAAGAAAACTATTTTTATTGGATTAATATTAATGTCTGCACAATTAATAGATGCCCAGATTAATGCATTGACCGAAACTGGAGATGAAGTTATTCTGTATGAAGATGGAACTTGGAAATACCTAAACGATAGTATAATTGAAAATGTAGAAATTCCAATTAATGAAAAGGAGTTTTTAAAAGATAAAAAATCAACCTTTTTAGTTAAAAGTAAGAAACTAAATGTGGGAATTTGGATTAATCCAAAAAATTGGGGTTTTACAAAAGGAACAGAAAATGATGCTTTTGAATATCAATTCCAGAAAAAAGGAGATGATTTATATGCAATGTTGATTTCTGAGAAAATGCAGGTTCCAATAGAAACATTAATAGGTATTGCTGTTGAAAATGCAAAAAGTGTAGCACCTGACATTAAAGTTATTAAAGAAGAGTATCGAAACGTAAATGGGATTCAAGTTCTAATGATGCAAATGTCGGGTACAATTCAAGGTATGAGATTTACTTATTATGGTTATTACTATTCGAATTCCAATGGCACAATTCAATTATTAACCTATACAGGTGAAAATCTATTTCCTAATTATCTGAATGACATAGAAGAATTTTTAAATGGATTAGTCGAGAATTAAAAAAAATGCCAGCACACATTCGAGTATACTGCCGCTAGGCAATTAACCTGGCGAATAGCCTCTCACACCACCATCGTACGGTACGTATTGGTCTTCTCGACAAAAAAGGTCGCCAAAAGCCACTGCATTTTTGCATAAGCAAAAAGTGCGACTTACTACCAGGCTCATGTCTCAGCAAACGTTTCTTTGACATAAGACCCAACTAGCCTGTAAGGGATTCACACCCTTTGGATAAATTCACCCATCTGGTTGATCAGCTTTGAAAATAAATTTGTATTTTACTAACTTTATTCAGAGCTTCCAGATGGATGAGCTTGCTCATGCAAGTCACACACACAACATAAAACAGTTGAGGTTCAGCGTCTCCCAAGCGTTTAACTCTCCCACCAGCCTTTCACTCAGCAGATAAGAACGCAGCCCGAAAACCCAACCGTTTCATATTCAAACTTTAGACGTAATGTCCTTTCACCGAAATTATTTGTATGAAAATAAACAGTTTAATAAGGAGGAATAATTATGGTATCAAAGACAGTTGATCAAAATGCGTTTAAAACTGCAAGTCCTAAATATTGGATTAAATCAATAATAGCGTATCTCCTGATACCAATGGTTCTCTTGATATGCGGATGGGATCTAGGTTGGTGGCAGGGTTGGTTTTATTCAGCACTGATAGTTATAGCAGGTATAGGTCCACGTATGTGGGCAGAAAAAAGGCATCCGGGATTGCTGGCAGAACGAGGCAAATTGGGAAAAGATCAGAATGTAAAATCATGGGATAAAGTGCTTGCTCCATTGATGGCAGTAAGTTTATCTTACCTATTAGTTATTGTGGCAGGACTAGATCACAACTTTGGGTGGTCACCAGCATTCTCGATATGGCTCAACATCCTGGGTTTCATCTTAATTGTACCTGGTTACACCTTCGCCGGATGGGCTTTGGCAGAGAACCAATTCTTCTCAACCATGGTGCGTATTCAAACAGACCGAGGGCATATGGTATGTGACAGCGGTCCATATCGGATTGTAAGACATCCTGGTTATGCTGGAAATATCCTGGCACTACCGGGCATGGTGCTGGCTTTCAGCTCTGTTTGGACAATCATTCCATTGATAGTAGCGCTGACTATTGCCGTGATAAGGACCATGCTGGAAGATAAAACTTTACAAGAAGAATTACCGGGGTATCGGGATTATGCGCTTCGTGTGCGTTATCGGTTGATTCCATTTGTCTTTTGAGGAGTATAATTCCGTGATGCAATTTGGCAGATTACTATATTCCATTGATGGAAATGACACAGCGCCTAATCGAGTAGACTACCGCCAGGCTAATAGCATAGCAGAGAGCCTCTCACACTTCTGTACGTACGGGTCTTCCCGACAAAAAAGGTCGCCCCAAGCCACTGCATTTTTGCATAAGCAAAAAGTGCGACTTAAAAGCAGGCATATGTCTCAGCAAACGCTTCTTTGACATAAGACCCAAGCAGTCTGTATGTGATTCTCACCCTTTGGGTAAATTCACCCATCTGGTGAATCAGCTCTGAAAATAAATTTATATTTTCCAACTTTGCGAAGCGATCTCATGATCAAAGGGAATAGTTTACTTAAGAGCTTCCAGACGGGTGTGCTTGCTCATGCAATGCACACATATTTTGTGTAAGCAGAGCCTGCTGAAAAAACACACTTTTAACACATTATCTGCATGTTATATGGATAGAATGAGATTTACGTGCAAGATATCAAGGTTTAGCTATGTTACCCCTTATCAGTCGTGAGCTCACTGCATTCGGTTCACTGAGCTCCCTTCGGTCAGTTGACAGAAAATTACCACACAATCTGCCACTATTCATACAATTTATCGTTACAGCAGGGAAATTACTCTAAGAAAACTTCACAATTATCATGATACAATTCTAAAGAAAGTTAATAATCAAATATTTGTATATTAATGGATAACATATAGTGAATATTGCAAGAAATATATATTTGGGATTTGTTCAGTCAAGATTGGAGATAAACTATCGGATTCTTTATTTATTAACCCGGATTATGTATTAGAACTTCGTTATGAAGGTTGAAAATGCAAAAATAGAAGGACTTGGTGAGATGAACCATAGCACCGCTATGGTGCTTTGAAACAAGTAAGTGAAACGGCTTATATTGAAGCAATTTCAATATGTAATAGATTTTCTAATGCATATTCCGGGATTAAGGCAATTGATTCAGATGAAACTCTCTCATTGAATGAGATTACCAATGGGGGTTGAGTCTATCAGAATAGCTCGACATGAGAATTAGGTAAGTATTTCTTAACGCCAACCTTTAGATTAATTTTCTGATATCAAAAAACTTGATTTCATTCAGACTTTTATAAAAAACATGCTCTCGCAATTATTATTGCTTGAGGAAATTGCCAAAGCAACTCTGTATTTGAGTCCATCGGTATCTATTGCGCTTATTCCCATTTTGGGCTATAATAAAACAGATGAACTGGCCAGGGCAATGAAACTTTAAATAATTATGATATTTTTGGGACCAATTAGCAAATCAAACTTTTGCCCGGTGATAACCATATAAAATGCATGGAACCAGGATTTTTGCTACATAAGGTTTATTCGATGAAGAATTATAACTATAAAATTATTAATTAATATTTGCTGTAATGAATGATAATTACCAATACGAACTTGAATTTAAAGTACGTGATTACGAATGCGACTTACAAGGAGTTGTAAATAACTCTGTTTATCAGAATTACCTCGAACATACCCGCCATGAGTTCTTAATCAGCATGGGACTTGATTTTGCCGAACTATTTCGCAAAGGCATTGTGGCTGTTGTGGCTCGGGCCGACATTCAGTATAAAACCCCTTTAAAAAGTGGAGATAAATTCATCTCGCGTTTAAGTGTTGAAAAACAAGGCATTAAATACCTATTTCATCAGGATATTTATCGTTTGCCCGATGAAAAACTGAGCATCAAAGCTGTAATTACTGCTGTAACTGTAGTAGATGGAAAATTAAAAAATTCTGAAGAATTGGATGCTGCTCTATTAAACCGGTAAAGAAGTAAGTGAAACGACTTATATTGAAGCAATTTCAATATGTAATAGATTTTCTAATGCA
>JBNKPU010000113.1:0-22579 GCA_050295515.1 Bacteroidales bacterium
CGGAACGACCTCTGCAACGTGGTTACATGGACATTTTGGCATCAGGTTGGGCAAAGTAACCCGTTGACATATGCTATTTGACATAAATTTGTATCTGTCACACCGTAACAGGCGCGATTTGATTCCAATTCATCCATTTTCACCGGTCGACTTGACCAATTTGGCGCCAGATCAGGAAAAGTTACCGCATAATTCATGTATTTTGGTACCGGAATTGGCGCCTGTAGAGTAAATCAATGAGAATAGTAATGGTATGTTCCTCCATGAAGTTTTCACTGGAAAGATTATATATACAAAAAAAGGGGCCACCTTCCAGTAGCCCTTTTTTTATATTTGCTGATCTATTAAAGTTTTATAAAACTATCGGAAAACACTTCTTTCTGGCTGGAAACGTTTAAAACATATTTTCCTGCCGGAAGATCCTTACTGTTCAACAAGACTTTGTTTAGGCCATACTGGGCAACACCTTGGTATTTCAACATCACTTTTCCTTCAATATTGTACACCAAGATAGTATAATCGCCACGTGTCTTTTGGAAAAACTCAACACTCAAATCGGATTGAACAGGATTTGGGAAAAGCTTTAAGTTACCCTTGTTTTTCCGGTACATGTAATTATCAACTCCAGTAGTAGGGACTAAGGGTAGCTTAGTAATTTCTTTGCCATCACTATCCTTATCAAAACCAATATCGTCCATAGCCGTACCATTGGCTCCAAACCAGTCTTGTGCAACTGATTTATATATTTGCCTGTAATCCACATTGTAAATTAAATTACCATTTTTAAGGTTGTTCAAGTCCGGGTTTTCCCCATATACACCAGGATTCAATCCTGTCCCGAACAAAAACACAGGTGTGGATGTACCATGGTCCGTACCATAACTACCATTCGAATAAGCCCTTCTTCCAAATTCAGTAAAAGTCATCGAAAGAACTTTATCGTCTATACCAAGTTTGCCCAAATCATCATAAAAAGCTTTAACCGCAGTTGATAAATGGTACAATAAAGCAGCATGCAACCCATAGGTAGAATCGCTGCGATCGACTTGCTCTCCATGAGTGTCAAAACCGCCCATACGCACAAGGAAAATCCTTGTTTTCAAACCTCCCTTCAACAACCTGGCAATTAACTTGAACTGGCTCGACAATGGGTTGTTGATATCGCTGGAAGGCGCAGGATTTGGATAGGAAACAGGATATTCAACATCGGAGTTGCTTCCTGCATTGTACACCTCTAGTAACCTTTCGGCATATTCGTTGGATTTTTTCTCGAATTGCATGATATATTCCAACTCATTTCCGGCATGGGAATCTGGGAACTGATAAGGAGCATTTATCCCAACACCGTTGATCAACTCATAAAACTGATCCGGGCTTCCAATATTCAACCCAATAGGTATTCCATTTTCCCGATGAAATGCCAGCGACAGTGTACCACTTAACTCTATTCCAATCGGATCCGGCATTGTATCTGAAGGGTATGCATCGGGATAGCCAGGGTATTCATGATTGAGCCACCTGCCCATCCAACCTGATTCATAGTCATTATTAGGATTACCATCTCTGTTGGTTTTTCCATCCATCCCCATAAAAACAATATCCCTCCCACGGAAGTGTGAAAGGTTCATTTCGGGGTAGCCAACATTTTGAACCATGGCAACCTTGCCCTGGTCGTACATTTGCTTTATGGCCAGCATATCGGGGTGCAAACCAACTTGCCTTGCCTCATCAATAGTTGTATCAACATTGATAATTCCGCGTGTACCGGTTTCTGGAAGTGCAATATTTGCCCTCAGGTTATAATAATCGTTATATTGACTTATAGGGACAAGTGTATTTAAAGCATCGTTTCCCCCATGCAGTTGGATAAACACTAAAACTTTATCGTTGTCGCCAGATGCAGCTGCAAGTTTAAAGGCATCGTTAGCAGCCATTACATTTACAGGTATGCCTCCGAGCACAACGGCACCGGCACCTGTAGCACCTACTCTTTTTATAAATTTTCTTCTGTCCATAGTTAGTTGAGTTGAAATTCTGGTGATTCAATGATTCCTGCTAATAAATTTTCAAGCCTTAATCTGACTGCTGTATCTGCACCACCTCCGGTATAGTCTGTCCAAAGGCTGGTCCATTGCGAAGGTGTACTATCTACACCGATAAAATTATCGTAAAGAAAATAATCGAACCTTGTCCGGTCACTACCTTCTACTTTTAGTGAAGCAATATCAACAGGTAACAAGTAAGTTGTAAGAAAAGTAACTATTTCATTTGCATCACCAGGATCAGTAATGTTTCCTGAATTTTTAACCCAATCTACTATATCGATTCTAAAATTAAAGTCCTCTGTACCGGCAGACATAAATCTACGTCCAACCTGGTATCTTCTGGCCAGCTCAACAGTCATGATCCAGTTCCTGCCATAGGCCGGAAACTGATGGTAAGCCGGGTAACCTGCAACCTCAAATGGCTCATAATAGCTGAGCCCTTGCTCTTTAAAATGGGCCACAACCCCAGCCCCCATATCGGTGTAAAAATCTGCGGTTTGTGTATCCCTGTCGGGCAATTCAACTTCGAAAAACCTTAATAGACCTAAGCTTAGTTCAACAGGAGATTTTATTAAAGCCCCAACATTATTGTTCGATGTAACTGAATCATCTGCATCGTAAAAGTGTTGGCTTTTAAAAAGTACTTTTAAGGCTTCTGCAATAACCCAATTGTTGTCAATTAAGGTTTGTGCCAATGGATCTATGATATCAGTTTCTACCTCATCAGAAATAAAATGATAAACAAACTGCCTATATAATTTCCGTACGATAAAGCGGGCAGTTTCTTTTTTTGCAAAGATCATTTCGATCATATCGTCAAGTTCCTGATAAGCTGCATCATAAGTAGCTTTACCACCAACTAAATCCGATGGTGCAATGACAGTACTGTCAAATAAAGAACTAAAGGTTTTACTTTCAGAATCATGCCGTGTAGTAACTTTAGGATTGGCAGCTTCATTTTCAACCTGAAGTATGCCTATAGGAAGACCAGTATCAATATCCAGATTTGCAAAACCTTCATCATTGACCCAACCTGTAAGTACTTTTGTAGCAGCTTTTATATCATCTTCTGAATAATTCGTGTAGTTGCCTTCATCAAGCTGTGGACCTTTAGCAATACTGTAAAGTTCAAACATCTCACGGGCAAAATTTTCATTGGGGCTATCCTTGTCGTTGGAGTAACCATCAAGATATAGAAGCATTGCATTATCCACACAAATCTTCTTAAAAAGCTCTTTAAAACTTCCAAATGCATAGTGCCTGAACATACAATTCTGATAGTAAATTGCTTCGCTGGAATTGATCCTTGTCCATCTGGCAGGCAAATGACTATGATAAAACCAGACCATCCTCTCTTTAATGGACAATCCTGATTTTCGCATTACATCAGTGTGCCAGGACTTAAAGTATTCATGGAGAGTTTTCTGTTCGCTATTAACATCTGGTGTAGCCTTGTTAATTGTTGGAGGGTCAACCCATGTCGAACCTGTTTTAATGTCAATAGGTGGAGTCGGAAGTGTTTCATCACTAAAAAGTGTTGTTACAGCTTCGGCGGGAGTAAGAGTTGAGAAGGAATCAATTTGGGCTGCTGTTGGCCCAAATGTGGTGCGCCTTAATAGATGCGCAGCATTCTGTACCCCTAAAGGGGTGATAAATTCATCGAGTGATGCCATATGATATAGGTTAGTAGCTGACCTTAAATATATATAAAAATAAGGTAGCAGTTTGTTAATTTAGCTGTAATATTATAAATATTTTTTATTTTAAGGCCAATCAACCAAACTATAAAATGAAAGAAGATTTTTTGCATTATGTATGGGCGCAGGAGTTATACAAAAGAGAAGGCAAGGCTACATCTGGAGAAGAAATACGAATAATTTCTCCAGGAACAAAGAATTCCGACTCAGGGCCCGACTTTCATAACGCCCGAATAGAAATTGATGGAACAATCTGGGCTGGTAACGTTGAAATACATACCGACTCGGCTCATTGGACGCAACATAACCACCATCACGACAAAGCATATGACAATGTTATATTACATGTAGTAAACCGTGCGACACAACAGACCTATCGCACGAATGGAGGGCTGATCCCAACACTTGAACTCGATTTTGACAATAGAGTTTATGACAATTACCAAAAACTGGCAATTAGCCATGATAAAATTGCCTGTGCACAAGAAATTGAAATGGTAGACAGATTTGTGCTTTCAATGTGGTTAAATTCCCTGGCCATTGAAAGGCTTGAAGAAAAATCTTCTGGTATTGCCCACATTTTATCACACACAAACAATAATTGGGAAGAAACATTTTACATTATATTGGCACGCAATTTTGGGTTCAACACCAATAGCCTTCCTTTTGAACTTCTGGCAAAATCCATCCCCCTTTCTGTCCTATCAAAAATACGGAACGATCAGGACAAACTGGAAGCACTCCTTATGGGGCAAGCTGGATTTTTATCAAAAGATAATCCGGGGCAACCATACTACCAGAAACTACAAAATGAATATATGCATCTTCAAAAGGCTTATAAACTCACTCCTTTACAAAAACATATCTGGAAGTTTTCCAAACTGCGCCCATCAAACTTTCCGACTATTAGAATAAGTCAGTTTGCAAACCTGATCGGTAAATCCCACGGACTTTTCTCAAAAACTCTTGATATCAACACTTCAGAAGATATAATAAGACTTTATACCTGTGAAGCAAGTCCTTTTTGGAAAACCCATTATACTTTTGAAAAAACTTCTAAAGACAAAACAAAGAAAATGGGAAAAACGGCTATATTAGGAATATTAATAAATACGGTTATTCCTTTTATGTTTTATTATGGAAAAGAAAGGAACAAGCCAGAACTTCAAGAGAAAGCCCTGTTTTTGCTTGAAAACATCCCCACGGAAAAGAATAATATCACCAATCAATGGACAGCAATAGGATTAGATATCGAAAATGCCATGCATAGCCAGGCATTAATCCAGCTAACCAGAAATTATTGTTTGAACAAAAATTGCCTATATTGCCAGATAGGAAATGAGATAATAAGAGAGAATACCAAATAGAAGAATAAGGATATGAACAACCAGTATTGTTATTTTAATACGATTAGTTCTTATTTTTACATGAATCGTAAAAACAACTAAATGAAACGTGAATCATTCAAAGAAGCCTATTATGCCCTGGGCATGCTCATGATGGTGCTGACTATAGGTATTATTGGCTTTATGATTATTGAAGGATTCAACTTTACCGATGCATTTTTCATGACCATCATAACTGTTGCTACGGTAGGTTTTAAGGAAGTTCACCCCCTTTCCACTCCAGGAATGTATTTCACCGTATTTCTTATCATCACAAGTTTTGGTATTTTTGCCTATGCTGTATCAACCTTAACTAAATATGTTGTTGGTGGGGCAATCGGCCATTATTATAAAAACAGAAAAGTGAAAAGAAAAATCCAACAACTCAAAGAACATGTAATTGTATGTGGCTATGGCAGAAATGGCCGGCAGGCAGTTGCTGAATTGATTGAACATGAAGTCCAACTGGTAGTCATCGAAAATGATGAGACAACCATGAAGAAAGTTGTTGCTAATCCAGACTTACTCTATATTCATGGAGATGCCACGCAGGACGAAATATTAATTCAGAGCGGTATAAAAAAAGCCAAGGCTCTTATTACCTCCCTACCTGTTGATGCAGACAATCTTTTTGTGGTGCTCACAGCTCGCGAATTAAACCCTAGCCTCACAATTATATCAAGGGCAACAAATGAACACTCAGATGTTAAGTTAAAAAGGGCAGGTGCCAGCAATGTGATCATGCCTGACAGAATCGGAGGCCAAAAAATGGCAAAACTTGTAGCACAACCAGATGTTGTTGAGTTTTTGGATTATATTATGCTTCAAAGCCTTGAAAATGTGGCTCTGGAAGAAGTAAGCTGCAGCAAGCTTCATTCTTGTTTCGAAGGCAAATCTATTCGGGAACTTGATATTCGAAACGAGTCTGGCGCCAACATCATTGGACTCAAAAGACATGACAACACCTTTTTAATCAATCCCCTCCCCGAAATCCAGCTATCGTCATTGGATAAATTATTTGTACTGGGAACAAAAATCCAGGTTGAAAGGCTGAAAAGAATAATGATAGAAGGGAATGAACGCTAACCCATTTTAGCCCCCCATTGAACGAAGCCAGACAAAGGCAACATAGACATTTCAAAATCAACACGATAGTAAAAATTAATTTTTATGATAAATCCTTGTTGAAAATAAAAAAATATCTACCTTTGCATGCCGCAAAAAGCGGATTAATCTTTAATTAATAAATATTTTTTATGTATTTATCAGCTGAAAAAAAGTCTGAATTATTCGGACAATACGGAAAGTCTAATGAGGACACTGGTAGTCCTGAAAGCCAGATTGCCCTATTTTCCTACCGTATCAGCCACTTGACAAATCACTTGAAAGCAAACAAGAAAGATTACAGCACACAGCGTGCTCTTTTAAAGTTGGTTGGTAAGCGTAGGAGATTACTTGATTATCTAAAGAAAAAAGATATCGAAAGATATCGGGCAATTCTGAAGGAACTCAAATTAAGACGATAAAATTAGAGGCAATCAACTAAACTGGTTGCCTTTTTTAATTAAATAAAGAGGGATATTGAAAAAATAAATATCTTTATCCTTTATCAAAAAATTATTATAAATACTGTACAAATATTATGTATAATTCAATTGTAAAAACTATTGATTTAAAAGACGGTAGGAAAATAGAAATAGAAACCGGAAAATTGGCCAAACAAGCCGATGGATCAGTAGTAGTAAAACTAGGCAACACAATGCTTCTGGCAACTGTGACCTACGCAAAAGAAGCGAAAGAAGATGTTGATTTTATGCCTTTACAGGTAGAATATAAAGAAAAGTACGCCTCTGCAGGCCGTTTCCCAGGAGGCTTCCTAAAAAGAGAGTCTCGCCCTGGAGATTATGAAATTCTAATCTCAAGGCTTATTGACCGTGCCTTAAGGCCTCTTTTTCCCGAAGATTTTCATGCCGAAACTTTCGTGACTGTAATGTTGATTTCGGCTGACAAAGATACTATGCCCGACGCATTGGCTGGTTTAGCTGCATCTGCAGCAATCGCAGTCTCAGACATCCCTTTTAACGGACCAATTTCTGAAGTGCGCGTTGCAAGGATAGATGGCAAATTTGTAATAAACCCAACTTTTAGTGATCTTGAAAAAGCCGACATGGACATTATTGTTGGTGCTACTATGGACAACATCATGATGGTTGAAGGTGAAATGGAAGAAGTTTCAGAAGCCGAAATGCTTGAAGCAATTAAATTCGCCCATGACGAGATCAAGGTACAATGCCAGGCTCAGCTCGATTTAATGGCAGAAGTTGGCAAAACCGAGAAGAGAGAATACAACCACGAAACACATGACGAGGAATTAAGGAAACTTGTTTGGGAAAAAACTTACGATAAAGTTTATGACATTGTAAAAACCACTCCTGGCAAACACGACCGACATGATAAACTTGATGCTTTAAAAGCTGAATTTAAAGAAGAGTATATTGCATCTCTTGCCGAAGGTGAGGAATCTAATGAAACTCTTATAGGCGTTTATTTCCACGACGTAGAGAAGAAAGCCGTACGCTCCTTAATACTGGACGAAAAAATCAGGATTGATGGTAGAAAAACAGACGAAATCAGGCCTATTTGGTGTGAAGTTGACTACCTGCCAATGACACATGGATCAGCTATCTTTACAAGAGGTGAAACCCAGTCCTTAACTACAGTGACTTTAGGTACAAAGCTTGACCAAAAGATGATTGACGAGGTATTGATAAAGGGTACCGAGAAATTTGTACTCCACTACAATTTCCCACCTTTCTCTACTGGAGATGCTAGGCCTACCAGAGGTATCAGTCGCCGTGAGATTGGACATGGAAACCTCGCCCATAGAGCTCTTAAACGTATGATCCCTGATGATTCACCTTATGCGATCAGGGTTGTTTCTGAAATTCTTGAATCAAACGGATCATCTTCAATGGCTACTGTGTGTGCAGGAACGCTTTCACTTATGGATGCAGGCATAAACATTAAGAAACCTGTCTCAGGTATTGCTATGGGACTGATTACTGATCCTGAAAGCGGAAAATACGCTGTGCTTTCTGACATTCTTGGCGATGAGGATCACCTGGGTGACATGGACTTTAAAGTAACAGGAACAAGAGATGGTATTACTGCCACTCAAATGGACATAAAAGTTGATGGGTTATCTTACGAAACCTTAGCACAAGCTCTTGAACAAGCAAGGGTGGGCAGGCTTCATATTTTAGAAAAACTTGTTGAAACATTGCCTGAACCTCGCGTAGACATGAAGCCTCATGCCCCAAGAATTGAGAAAATCATTATACCTAAAGAAATGATTGGCGCTGTAATTGGTCCTGGCGGAAAAGTGATTCAAGATATCCAGGCTAAGACCGGTGCTACAATTGTTATTGAAGAAATTGATGGCATTGGAGGTGTAGTTGATATCTTTGCAGACAATAAAGATTCGATAGATCAAGCATTAAAAACAATAAAAGGAATTGTTGCTGTACCTGAAATTGGCGAAATTTATAAAGGTGTTATCAAATCCATTGTTAGCTTTGGCGCTTTCGTCGAGATTATTCCTGGCAAAGACGGTCTTTTGCATATCAGCGAAATTGATTGGAAAAGAATTGAAAAAGTTGAAGATGAATTAAAGGTTGGTGATGAAATTTCTGTTAAACTCATTGACATAGATGACAAAACAGGTAAATTAAAACTTTCGAGAAAAGTGTTGCTACCAAAACCTGAAAGGAAATAAAAACAAAAAATAGGACAACAACAGACAAAATCAGAAAGGGCCAGACAGGCCTTTTCTTGTTTTAGATATGGATAAAAAAGAATTGTTTGATGCATATGTTTTAAAACTTGAAAATGTGAAGGATGACTTACACCCTTCTGATTTTCGTTTTTACAACATTTCCCATCTACCGCTGATTATTAAAAATACTATTGAGAATTCCGAAACCTGTCAGCTTTGCAATGAAAATATCAATCCTTTAGATGAATTGGTTAATTCGATGCCAAATTGCTTTGAAAATTCGAGTGACAGAAAAAAATTTGAACAAAATAAACATAAGATTGAAAAGCATTTGAAAAAAGGACACGGAATGAAATTGCCAGGATATTATACGGCACTTTTTAGTTTTATTGGAATAATTACAGCAATAATAGCGGCCATTTTCATACATCTACTCAAAGAAATCCCACTCTTTAATGAAGTTATTCTCATTACATTAGCACTTGGGATATTGATTGGAAGGGGAATTGGGTCTCTACTGGACAGGAATATTTTTTCAAAAAATCTGCAACTTTAATATTGTATACTGCGTATATCAAGGTATTTTGATTCAAAGAAAAGATTAACGAAAAAGTAAATAATTGCATCTTTTTTAATATCTTTCCTACACGAATGATTTTTTTTTATTGAAAACATTATTATGTTTGTAAGTAACTATCAACCAAGTAAACAGCAAAACTAAGTTGTAAATCAAATAATTATTCTGAATTATGAAAAATTTTAAACTAAACCTTCTATTAATTGCTGCTTCAACCATAATTTTAAGCAATTGCGGCGGCTTACAAAAGATGGTTGACAATGCAGAATCAGTTTCATACAAGGTTCAACCTAATCCATTGGAAACTCATGGAGGTGAAGTAGAAGTAACAGTTAGTGCTGACTTCCCTGAAAAATACTTCAACAAAAAAGCTATTGTTACAGCTACACCTGTTCTTAAGTACGATGGCGGCCAAACTGAATTTGAGTCATTTACTCTTCAAGGAGAAAGTGTTGAGGCAAACAACAAAGTCATTTCCTATGAAGGTGGAAGCTACTCTCATGGCCCAGTAAAAATCCCTTATTCTGCCGAAATGCTCAAATCTCAGCTAGTTTTAGAAATGACTGCTCAGATTGGAGACAAAGAACCTCTTACAATCCCCGGTGTACCTATTGCTACCGGCGTTGTTGCCACTCCAACTTTGGTTCAGGTTAATCCTATGGCACTTGCAATGAGCGATGATTTTAAAAGAGTTGTTCCTGAAACTTACAATTCTGAAATCCTTTATGTAATCAACAAAGCAAATGTAAGAAATTCAGAGCTTAAAAAAGATGAGATCAAGACTTTCAAAAGCAATATTGCTGCTGCCAATGCAAATGAAAGGGTTGAAATTAAAGGTGCAAAAATCTCGGCCTATGCTTCTCCTGACGGAGCAGTTGATTTAAACACCAAGCTTTCTGACAACCGCGGAAAAACAGCTGAAAAATACTTAAAAAGCACACTTAAAAAACTTAAAGTTGAAACATCAGATGCAGAACAATTTTTACAAGTAGCATCTACAGCAGAAGACTGGGAAGGTTTCAAGAAGTTGATGCAAGAGTCTACTATTCAGGACAAAGAATTAATCCTACGTGTTCTTTCTATGCATTCTGATCCTGATGTAAGAGAAAAAGAAATCAAAAACATTGCTGCAGCATTTGAAGAAATAAAAGTAGATGTTCTTCCTAAGCTTCGTCGCTCTCAAATGTTCATCGATGTTGAAAAAATTGGTTGGTCAGACGCAGAACTTGACTCAATTGTAAAAGTTGATGCCGATGCACTTAACATCGAAGAACTGCTTTATGCAGCTACTTTAACTGATGACAATCAAGCTAAATTAGATATCTACAAAAAAGCTTCTGAAAAATATCCTGATTGCATTAGAGCTAAAAATAATGTTGGATATGCACTTTACAAATTAGGTAAAATTGACGAAGCAAAAACTGCTTTTGAAGAAGCAAAAGCTATCAAAGAGAATGATATCGTTAAAAACAACCTTGGTGTTATCGCAATGGTAAAAGGTGACCTTGCCTCTGCAGAAGAATTACTCACTTCTTCTATGGGAGCTGGTGATGCTGTTAATTATAACCTAGGTATCATAAAAATCAAACAAGGTGACTACTCAGCTGCAGTTAACTATTTTGGCAATAAGCCTTCATTTAACGCTGCTCTTGCTCAACTTTGTAATGGTGAAAACGAAAAAGCAATGTCTACTCTTGACCAAGTGGGCGAAACTGATGATGCTTTGGTATATTACCTAAAAGCAGTTGTTGGTGCACGTGCTGGTCGTGAAGAAACTGTGCTTACTAACCTACGCTCCGCTATTGAAAAAGATGCATCTCTAAAAGCTTATGCTCTTAAAGATGTTGAATTCAGAGAATTTGTTGCTAGCGAAGGTTTTACTGCTATTGTTGAATAATTCAGTAAATACAATACAAACAAAAAAGCGGTCAATTGACCGCTTTTTTTTATTTTAAAGAACTATCTATTGATTAATCTTTATCATTCTCTTTGCAAACTCCCAAATCACGATACCCGCACATACTGAAATATTTAAAGAGTGCTTAGTTCCATACTGTTCGATTTCAATTGCCCCAGTACATTCCTCGACAACCTTTTGCTGCACACCTCTTACTTCATGTCCAAGTACAACAGCAATCTTTTCATTTACTATATCCAGAGCCTGGTTCAGTTTCAAGCTATTTTCAGTTTGCTCTATGGCATAAACAGCATATCCTTCCGACTTAAGCTTTTCAACTACGGCTAAAGTATCTTCCTGGTATTCCCAATCTATCGAATCAGTTGCCCCAAGCGCAGTTTTATGTATTTCAGCATTAGGAGGAGATGCTGTAATTCCACACAAGTATAACTTTTTTACAAGAAATGCATCAGACGTTCTGAATACTGACCCAATATTGTTCTTGCTTCTAATGTTATCCAGAACAACAACCAATGGGATTTTATTTGTCATTTTGAACTCATCGACACTTAATCTGTTTAACTCTTCGTTAAGGTATTTTCGCCTTCTCATATATAAGAAACAAAGATTATTCGGTTAATAAAGAAAAAATAAATATTTTAGCGGACTATCAGAAAAACAAATCTAATGAATATACACGAATACCAAGGAAAAGAAATACTCAAAAAGTACAATGTTAAAGTACCTATGGGAATTGTAGCCTTCACTCCATCTGAAGCAGTTGACGCTGCAAAAAAGATTCAACGAGAAACAGGTGCTGGTACTTGGGCTGTAAAAGCACAAATACACGCTGGAGGTAGAGGTAAAGGCGGAGGAGTTAAAATTGCAAAATCATTAGACGATGTTGAAACCTTTGCCAAACAAATTATTGGCATGAACCTGGTCACTCACCAAACCGGACCTGAAGGCAAAAAGGTGAACAAAGTTCTGGTTGAGCAAGGTATATATTATCCAGGCGAGAGCGAAATCCAGGAATTTTATTTAAGTGTCCTTTTAAACCGTGCAACAGGACGCAACATTATCATGTATTCTACCGAAGGAGGTATGGATATTGAAACCGTAGCTGAAAAAACTCCCGAACTTATCCATAACGAAGAAATTGACCCCAAAATTGGACTACAGGGATTTCAAGCAAGAAGAATTGCCTTTAATCTTGGCTTATCAGGTGCAGCCTTCAAAGACATGGTCCGTTTTGTGTTTGCCATTTACAATGCCTATGAATCCTGTGATTCGTCATTGTTTGAGATAAATCCTGTAATGAAGACATCAGACAATCAGGTTATGGCGGCCGATGCCAAAGTTAACTTGGATGACAATGCCCTATTTAGACATAAAGATTATATGGATTTAAGGGACCTTTCGGAAGAAGACCCAACTGAAGTTGAAGCTTCGCAGTACAACCTAAACTTTATTAAGCTTGATGGAAATGTGGGCTGTATGGTAAATGGGGCTGGACTCGCTATGGCTACTATGGATATTATTAAACTTTCAGGTGGAGACCCTGCCAATTTCCTTGATGTTGGTGGTACAGCAAATGCACAAACCGTTGAAGCTGGATTCAGAATAATCCTAAAAGACCCTAGTGTTAAAGCAATTTTAATCAATATTTTTGGCGGAATTGTAAGATGTGACAGAGTTGCTGAAGGTGTTATCGAAGCTTATAAAGCTATTGGTGACATCCATGTACCTGTAATTGTGAGATTGCAAGGCACAAATGCAGAGTTGGCAAAAGACCTTATCGACAAATCAGGATTAGAAGTATTATCTGCTATTACCCTACAGGAAGCTGCAAGTAAGGTAAAGGAAGTATTTAACTAATATTGTTGTACTATATATATTAAAAAAGGCGGTTACTGACCGCCTTTTTGATTCTTTTCTTGTTATTCCCTAAAAATAGGCATGGTCATGCATCTGGGACCTCCACCCCCTCTAGCCAGTTCTGAACCATCGACTGTTATAAGACACTTTTCATAATTTTCAAGCGACACAATATCATTTATTACATCCTTGGCAGTGAGAATTTCATAACCCTCTTGATTTAATGCTTTGGCAGTATGGCTATTTCTGGCATAACCAATTATCTTTCCCGGGGCAAAGGCAAAGAAATTAGCACCACTATGCCATTGTTCCCTTTCTTGCAATAGCTTATCTCCTCCCCCACAGAACACAGGCTTGTAATCGTAACCACAAGAAGATAACCCTTCTAATAAATTGGGAATATAATTAATACCTTTAATTTGACCATGATCCATCTCCATCTTGATGGTCCTGAAGCCTCCTATATTGCCCAGAATCGGCTTATACACCATACATTCTGAATCTGAGAGAAGAGTAAATACCATGTCTATATGAATAAATGATTCAGGTTTACTCGGAAGTTCCTGCACAAGGACAGTTTTAAGGGGACTTTTTTGAGAAACCTTACGGACCAGAAAGTCAATTGCTTCAGGTGTAGTCCTTGGCCCAGCTCCAATAATCAACAATTCTGGTGAAACAACTAAAATATCGCCTCCCTCAATTGTTAAGGAGCTATCCATTTGTCCAGCTAGAAAACATACTTCTGTTTCTTTGTCAATACTATGTTTATAAAGAATATTTAACAGAAGTGATTCAGGCTTTCTTACCTCGCGTGCCATTGAACTAACATATATTGTATTTCCAATGGTAAACGATGCATCACGCATAAAGAAGATATTATGCAAGGGATTTATAGCATATTTATCCTGATGGAGAAAATTCGCAAGTGATACCTGGGGAAGCGGTAATCCTTCAAATGTGAGACGAGAAAACTCTTCGTTTGTTAAGGACTCCAGTAATGATTGAAGTCCTTCTACTTTTGAATACTCTGAAAAAACTTGAATGATCTCTTTTTTCACATCTGGTTTCTCTAATAGATCCAATAGGATTTCACGTACTTCGATAACCTTTGTCACTTTCCTGAGAACATCCCTAAACTCTGCATACTCCTCTTTTGCAATCGGCAAATTTAAAATATCGCTATACAAAGCCCTCTCAGCTGTGGCAGGAGTCATGTTTTCAACCTCTGGTCCGGGTTCATGAATAAACAAGGACTTTAATTTTCCATATTCTGAGTTAACTCCAGCCTTAATCATTGTTTTTGTTAGTTAAGGTAATAGTAATACCAAATATTTTATATAAAGAAAATCAATATTATCTTGAAAACCAGCCAACTTTTCTATGCATACCATCGCAGTAAGGCATATTATTGGATTGACCACAACGACATAGTGATGTTATTTTCATTTTTTTTAATTCTTTTCCATCCTCCCCAATAAGGGTATATTCCCCTTTAACAATAATTGGACCATCAGGCATTACTTTTATTTCTGTTTGCGACATCTCAGTTTCCTTGTTAGGTGTTTCTTTGTTTTCGATCTGAACCGGTTCAGAATCCTTTACATTTGTATCTAAATCTTTGTTCCATTTATAAAACAAAGCTTTTGTTGGACATAAATCCACAACCCTGATAATTTCTTCGGTCGAAGCAGCACTCATGTCAACCCAAGGTCTTCTTCCTGGATTAAACACAGATCGAAGCTCTCTGAAACAAGTAGTTGCATGAATACATTCCTTCGGTCTCCAAAATACTGTTATCTCTCCGTTTGTATATTCCCTGTTTTTCTCATCCATTGGTTAAAACTAACAAATTGAAAATAATTTTACTCAAACATAGAACATAAAAATTATATTTTCGTTTAAATAATTGGTATAAATATTGAAGTAGAATATTTTATAGTTTAATAAACAAATTACATTTAAATCCAAGATTAATATTTTAAATTTACTCAATCCTTCATCAGAATAAATGTTCGAAGCCTATGAAAAAGCTTTTTTACATATTTCTGGTATCATTAGTGACAATCACAGCAACCTCACAAGATACTCTTAAAACTTCAGGCGAGAACGTCCTTTATGGAATTGTGGTTGATGGAGATACCATTTTTGTGTCAACAATTGAAGAAGTGTATATTCTTCCTATGCACAAATTTGAATCTAGGCGTCAGATGAGAAAATACAAGAAGTTGGTTAGAAATGTAAAGGTAGTCTTGCCATATGCCAAACTTGCAAAGAAGAAATACGACGAGGTAGTTGATGAATTGGAAGCACTCGATACCGAGAAGCAAAGAAAAGACTACATGAAACAGGTTGAGGCAGAACTTAAAGATGAGTTTGAGGATGATTTGAAGAAACTTACAGTCACTCAAGGACGAATCTTGCTCAAACTGCTTGACAGAGAAATAGGAGAAACATCTTATGACCTACTGAAGGAGTTCAGGGGTACATTTTCTGCATTTTTCTGGCAGACATTAGCGAGAATATTTGGTCACAACCTTAAAAGTGAATACGATCCTAATGGTGAAGATAAGCTGTTAAACCAAATTGTACTCCTTATCGAAAATGGGCAACTCTAAGCCAAGGTTATTTATTGGAGTAAAGATATCTCTAGACCCGCAAAACATTAATCAGGTTGAAAAGCTTCAGTCCAATTTATCAAACTGCAATATTAAATGGGTTCCTTTCTCCAATTATCACTTAACACTCAAATTTCTTGGAGAAACCCCTGTCCATCACATAAACAATATTAAAATAATTCTCGAAGAAATAGCAAACAAAACATCTACGTTCAAAGTCAGTATTGCGGGCTTGGGCTTTTTGGGGAAAACCAAACCAAAGGTAATATGGATAGGCATAGATGCTGAAAACAGTTTGTTCAAAATCCAAAAATCCATAGACAACAGACTTGAACAACTAGGATTTGAGAAAGAAGATAGGTCTTTTTGCCCCCACCTCACAATAGGAAGGATTAAACACCTTGCAAACATTGAGTCTTTCAGAGAGATTTTGCAAGCACAAAGTCCAAATTTTTCACAGTCAATATTGATTACTGATCTTATCCTTTACGAAAGCCATTTAAGTCAAAATGGGCCAGTATATATAGGCAAAGAGAAGATTAAACTAATCATCTAGATACCTTTACGTTGGATAATGGTTAGAAGGGTATAAATCAAGATTTTAAAATCTACGTAAAGCGACATATTGTCCAAATAAATCAAATCATATTTCATTCTTCGGATCATCTCATCAATATTCTTGGCATAGCCGTATTTTACCTGCCCCCAAGAGGTAATTCCTGGTTTTACTTTCAACAATTGCAAATATTGTGGGGCCCTTTCAACAATCTGATCAATAAAATGCTGTCTCTCTGGCCGCGGACCAACCAAAGACATATCCCCTTTTAAAACATTAATAAAGTTCGGAATTTCATCAAACCGGGACTTACGCATAAACCGTCCAAAAGGAGTAACCCGGTTATCATTCTTTGAAGATAGTTCGGGACCATTTGTCTCTGCTCCAATATACATCGATCTGAATTTATATATTGTAAAAGGTTTGCCATTCTTGCCTACTCGTTCTTGCTTGTAAAAAATTGGCCCTTTGGAGCTAAGTTTTACTCCAATAACCAATGCCAGTGTTAAGGGTAAAGTAATTATGACAGCAAATAAAGAAGCTATAATATCTAAAAAGGATTTAAAGTTTTGCTGCCATGGAGGTATTAATCGGTGCGAAACCTCGACCAATGGCGTCCCCATAATAGCCGACATTTTCACTTTCCCTGTAAAAATTTCATACATTCCCGGAATAGCTTTAACTGCAACATTGCAATCGATCAGTGCATCAAGTATTTTTTGTATTTTATCATGCTCGCTGTATTCAATGGCAATGATAACCTCTTCAATATTGTTTTCTTCTACAGCTTGCTTAATATATTCAAGGTCACCCAAATGAGGGAGGTGTTGTTTTAGTTTTTGTCCATTACCATTATTCACATTTATGTAACCGACAAAGACATTTCCTGTACTTTGAGGTTGCTCTATAATTTCTTTGTAAATGTCGACAGCTCTTTCATTGGCTCCAATCATCAATGTATTAAAACCAATTTCATTACGGTGAATTTTTTGAGTAATATGTGTGGTAATGATTAAGCGCGGAAAATAGGTGAATATTAACTGCAGTACAAACAGCGCTAAAAATGAATGGTAATAATTTGAATAACTTTGAACAGCATCATCCAGTAAAATGCCAAAGAAAATAAATACGACCCCAAGAAAAGTCATTCTTATTGTATACCAAAGCTCTGCTAACCTGGACTTTCTCAACACCTCTCGGTAATACCCAGAAGCATAATACAATAAAAGCCATGATAAAGGTATCAGTACTACACCAAGATAAAATTTAGCATCGAACTCAATCGGCACCTTATGTCCAAACTTTAAAGGTTCAATGTATACTTTTCGATAAATATAAAAAGCTGCCCAAGCTATAGCAGCTGAAAGAAAATCTGATACCAGGTATCTGATTAATTGCTTTCTGCGGTTCATTAATTCGTATCCCTCTGTGACTATTCGTGAACAAATATAAAAATAATGATTGATCTTCAGTAATTAAATTAGGGAAAGGGACTAAAAAGAAGAATGAAAATCAACTTGATAAAGAGTTATTAACAAAATTCTATTGAAAATACTATGCCAATTAAAGGCGATTATTCAAAGGCATAATAGTAAATTTGCAATTATTTCAAACTTGAAGGCTTTTCAATGGAAGATAGTTATCTGCATAAAGGATTAAGAAGAAAACTTGTTGAAGAATTAAAACGAAAAGGAATAACTGACAAGAGGGTTTTAGAGGCAATCAACAGAGTGCCCAGACACTTGTTTATGGAAAGTGGCTTCACCCACTTAGCATATAAGGACAAAGCCTTCCCGATAGGGGCAAAACAAACGATTTCACAGCCCTATACCGTAGCTTTTCAATCACAGCTTTTAGATATTTCTCCTGGCGAAAAAGTCCTTGAAATTGGTACAGGATCTGGATATCAGGCCGCTGTATTGCTTGAACTTGGAGCTAAAGTCTACACCATTGAAAGGCATAAATCACTCTCACTTAATGCACAGATGCTATTACCTAAAATAGGATACAGACCACATTTTTTTTATGGTGATGGTTTTGAAGGATTACCAACCTATGCTCCATTCAATAAAATAATTGTTACAGCAGGAGCCCCGGAAATACCAAAAAAACTAATTGAACAATTAAGCCTCGGGGGTAAAATGGTTATACCATATGGGAACACAGACAACCAATCCATGTTATCTATTCAAAAAAAGAGTAATGAAATCATCGAACAAACCGAACATGGTTCATTTTTGTTTGTTCCCATGCTAAAAGGAAAGGAATAATGCTATGGTGAAAATTAAACCTTTTGTATTCAATAGCTTTCAAGTGAACACTTTTGTGCTTTCTGATGAAACACAAGATGCTATAATTATTGACCCTGCCTGCAGTTCCGATTCAGAGAAGAAGGAAATAATTAATTTTATCGAGGAACAAAAGCTAAGTGTAAAATATATAGCCAATACTCATGCCCACATCGACCATATATTGGGAGTTCCTGACCTAAAAGAGCATTTTAATGTGCCTTTTTATTTGCATTCCGACGACCAATTATTACTGGACAATGCACAAAACAGTGCCCTGATTTTTGGTTTTGACTTTAATACCACTCTTGCAATCGACTGCAAGTTAGATGACATGCAAACTTTAGAGTTTGGAAACTCAAAGCTGAATTTATTGCATGTACCTGGTCATTCACCTGGAAGTATTGTATTCCACTCAAATACCGACAATTTTGCCATAGTAGGTGATGTACTCTTTAACGGCTCAATTGGGAGAACAGACTTGCCAGGAGGTAATCATGGACAATTGATTCATGGAATTAAGTCAAAACTACTGACACTTCCATCAGAGACCCTTGTGCTAAGCGGACACGGTCCCCAAACTACTATTGGTAACGAACATGACACAAATCCTTTCTTAGTATAAAGGAAATTAGAATATTTGCGCTGAAATTAATAAAAACAATGGCCACAGAAAATTTTGTACACCGCCATCTGGGTCCCAGGGAATGGGACGTTGATGAAATGATCAAGACAATAGGAGTTGAAACTCTGGACGAACTAATTGACAAAACGGTTCCTCCATCAATAAGACTAAAAGAGCCTTTACAAGTTCCAGAAGGCATAAACGAATATGAGTATTTCAAATATATCAGAAAGCTTTCGTTAAAAAACAAGGTCTACAAGTCCTATATTGGTATGGGGTATAACCATACTGTTTTTCCAGCAGTAATTCAAAGGAACATTCTAGAAAATCCGAGCTGGTATACATCATATACGCCATATCAGGCTGAAATTTCTCAAGGCAGATTAGAAGCTCTGTTGAATTTCCAAACAGCAATTACAGAGCTTACAGGATTTGAATTGGCAAATGCTTCACTATTGGATGAAGCCACAGCTGTTGCCGAAGCTATGATCATGCTATTAAATGCCCGATCAAGAAAAGATGTCAAAGCAGGTAAAAATCAGTTTTTTGTAGATCAAAACATATATCCACAATCCCTGGCTGTAATTGAAACAAGGGCAAAGCCACTTAACATCGAAATTATAATTGGCGACTTTCGCTCCTATTGTCCTACAGATAAAGTATTTGGAGCATTTATTCAATACCCAGCCGGTGATGGAATTATTCCTGATTATTCTGCTTTTATTGACCTGATTCACACAGCTGGGGCGCATGTTATTATGGCGTCCGACATTTTAAGTTTGGCTTTGCTGAAGTCTCCAGGAGAATTAGGCGCTGATGTAGCTGTTGGATCAACCCAACGATTTGGAATACCTATGGGTTATGGGGGTCCTCATGCTGCATATTTTGCCACAAAAGAGGAATTTAAAAGGTATATGCCGGGAAGGATTATTGGGGTTTCCAAAGACAGGTTTGGCAAAAGAGCCATGCGTATGGCCCTTCAAACAAGGGAACAGCACATCAAGAGAGAAAGAGCTACTTCCAATATTTGCACAGCACAGGCTTTGCTGGCCACTATGGCTGGAATGTATACAATATACCATGGACCGGAAGGTTTGCATAGGATTGCAGCCCATTGCCACGAAACAGCAGGCATATTAAGCGAAAAATTGTCGGAACTTGGATTTCAAAATAAGAACAAGAACTTCTTCGACACATTAAGGATTGAACTCCCAAAAGGCATATCCCAAAAAGACATTAGAATTAACTCACTGGAACGTGAAATAAATTTAAGATATTTTGATAATGGGGATGTAGGAATTTCTGTGGATGAAACCACTAGCATTAATGACTTAAACCTACTCATTGAAGTTTTTGCTGCATCTCAGAAGCAAAAATTCAGCAATGTTCAGGAATTAAAAGAGGAGATTTACTTTGTAAATAAACATTTGCGTACAAGTAAATTCATGAAGCAGCAAATCTTCAACCAGTATAGGTCTGAAACCGAGTTGATGCGCTACATTAAAAGATTGGAGCACAAAGATATTTCACTTACACACTCTATGATATCATTGGGTTCCTGCACCATGAAATTAAATGCAGCCGTTGAAATGCTAGCGCTTAGCTGGCCTGAGATTGGAGAAATACACCCATTTGCGCCACTAAACCAGACTGAGGGCTACCAGCAACTTTTTCATGAACTTGGCAAGTATTTGCTTAAGATTACGGGGTTTGAAGCCATCTCATTTCAACCTAACTCTGGAGCAGCCGGGGAGTATGCCGGATTAATGGTTATTCAACAATACCAAAAAAATATTGGGCAAGAACATAGAAATGTTGTCCTGATTCCGGCATCTGCACATGGCACAAACCCAGCAAGTGCTGTCATGGCCGGATGTAAAGTCGTGGTTGTTGGATGTGACAAATATGGAAATATCGACACAAATGACCTAAGAACAAAAGCTGAAGAAAACAAGGATAACTTATCAGCTTTTATGGTTACTTATCCTTCCACCCATGGTGTATTCGAACCAAACATCAGGGAAATGATTGACATTATTCACAAATGTGGTGGACAGGTTTATATGGACGGAGCAAATATGAATGCCCAGGTTGGACTTACAAGTCCTGCAGAAATTGGAGCGGATGTATGCCATTTAAACCTTCATAAAACATTTGCCATTCCACATGGAGGTGGAGGTCCAGGAATGGGTCCAATATGCGTGGCTAGCCATTTGGTTGAGTTTTTACCAGCTCATCCGGTGGTGCAGACCGGTGGTGTAAAAAGCTTATCGGCAGTCTCAGCAGCTCCCTACGGTAGCGCTAGTATTCTGACGATCTCCCATGCATATTGCCATATGCTTGGTTCTGATGGATTAACCCTTTCAACTAAATTGGCTATCCTGAATGCTAATTATGTTGCAGCCAGGCTAAAAGAATACTTTGAAGTCTTGTATACCGGAAAAACTGGTTTTGTTGCTCATGAAATGATCATTGACTGCAGGCCTTTCAAGCAAAGCAGCGGGATATCTGAAACCGATATTGCTAAAAGACTTATCGACTATGGGTTTCATGCC
Organism: Bacteroidales bacterium; assembly: GCA_050295515.1. Lineage (GTDB taxonomy): Bacteria > Bacteroidota > Bacteroidia > Bacteroidales > UBA10428 > UBA10428. The sequence goes on from JBNKPU010000113.1 coordinate 21,894, forward strand.
CCTACATTATCATTTCCGGTGCATGGCACTTTAATGATAGAGCCAACAGAAAGCGAGTCAAAAGAAGAGCTTGATCGCTTTGTTGATGCTCTAATAGCCATTTACCATGAAATTAAGGAGGTTGAAAAATCAGGAAACACAGACAATCCTTTGGTCAATGCCCCACATACTCAACAAGAGGTAACTGCAGACGAATGGAATCACAGTTACACAAGGAAGATGGCTGCATTCCCAGTCGATTGGCTGAAAGAAAATAAATACTGGCCTCCTGTTGCTCGAATTGATGATGCTTATGGTGATAGAAATTTGATGTGTACTTGTCCATCGCCAGAGGAATATATTGAAAAATGAACCAAAGGTTCAGAAATTTGATGTTGAGCACTTTTTCTTGAGTATACCCAAGAAAACTTAAACCCGGATTATGTATTAGAACTTCGTTATGAAGGTTGAAAATGCAAAAATAGAAGGACTTGGTGAGATGAATCATAGCACAGCTATGGTGCTTCGAAACAAGTAAGTGAAACGACTTATATTGAAGCAGTTTCAATATGTAATAACCTGAGTTCGATATAAAATTAGCGAGCTCAAATTTCAGTAAATGATTGATTTACAATATAAATTTTTGAGACATAGCGAGCTATGGTGATAAAATTTAGAGCCGTAAATCGATTATTTAATGAAAAGCT
>JBNKPU010000114.1:0-18582 GCA_050295515.1 Bacteroidales bacterium
TTAAACCCGGATTATGCATTAGAACTTCGTTATGAAGGTTGAAAATGCAAAAATAGAAGGACTTGGAGAGATGAATCATAGCACCGCTATGGTGCTTCGAAACAAGTAAGTGAAACGACTTATATTGAAGCAATTTCAAAATGTAATAGATTTTCTAATGCATATTCCGGGTTAAAACATTAAACTAAACATTTGGCGAGAAGCATTGAGTTTCGAGGTGTTTTAATACACTACAAAAATTGCAATTAAGACTACCAACCATTATTAACTTGCCCACAGCATATTTTATTTACAAATGCCCTGTAGGACACCTGGTACATTATCTCAAATGCATCAATCCTTTCAGAATTAAGATAGAATGTACTTGCACTATGTGCCTTGTCTGCAAATTATCGTGCGGGCATAATGCTACAAGAGGATAATAAAAAAAGCGGGATTTGCATGTACATTTTACGGCAACAGGTTGAACACCTGCCATGAAAATGTAATGTAGTATAAATTGATCTGTCTTTATGTTCTAGAAAACCCGATTGATTAAAATGAGGTCTAAGCGCAGCTGTTTATGATTACAATAAACAAACTTACACTTAATAATAAAAAGATATATTTGGCGAATAAAATCTTTTTTTGAGCCCTATTGTATGTATTTCTCATCTGTAAAACGTTTAATTAATAAAGTAATGTGGTATAATAATAACGTCAATTCAGCAAGAAAGGTTACAGTTATTACTGAAAATCAAAAGGAAAGGCCCACATTTATAAAAAAAGATCTCTTTAATATACGTCTAAATAAAGAAAAAAAATAATTCCCCTATCGGCGGTCAGATATGAAACGTTGTCCGGCAATCCCCATAAGTGCTCCCAAAACTAAAGAAGAAACTAATATTGGAAGAATTGAAGAGGTGCCTTTTTCGAGGGTCATAATAATAATGGGTACAGCACTAATTACCCCAATAAGAGCTCCTTTAATCCATCCGTAAAGATCCCAGGAAACAAAAGGGATTATTAATCCCAGAACCAACCAATGGAAAAAGGCCGAGGAGTTTGCATACAATCCAAGATCCATAAAGACCATAGGGGTAACATCAATTATTCCAGCAATGGTTCCGATTAAAAGTCCGATAGCTATTTTCTTCATAGGTTAGATATTATGATTGGTTAAGTTATGATTCGCTCTGGTCTCCATCTTGATTTTCGAACATTTTTCGCTTTATTGACGACATATCTTTCTTTAAGTTTGCCACAGTCTTTAAAAGCTCGTTCTCGGGCAATACAGGTTCGGGAAGCTCCTTGCTGATATAGTGAACAAATTTCCATATCTCTTTTATAGCCGAAACATGGATTTCATAAGGCTCATAAAGTGGGTTTAACGAAAACAGCCTTAATGCACCTTCTTCTTTAAGGACATTTTCGACCACTTTAAAAACAATTCCATCGTCGATAGTGAAAATAATGTAGGCCTGCCCGGAAACAATCAGCCCCCAATCCTGGAGGTACTCCCCTGTAATCCATGAACCTTCAGGTATAGGGAGCATAGAGTCACCACTGATCTGAAAGGTCCTGTATTTTTTTTGCTTCGACAAGAATGGCAGGTTAAAAACCGGCAACTGGCTAATGTATTCAGGGTCGGCAAAACCTGTGGCATAACCGGCTTTTGCCTTCTCGTTGACAAGTTCAATGTTTTCGTTGTTTTCGTTATTGACAGTAGTTGCCAGTACCCTGAGCTTGCCCCCACGTATAAAGACATCCTCGCCTGCTTCAAGTTGCCTGATCTGCAACTCAGAAAGCTTGCTCAAATCGATATTTAGCATAGTGTCAATTGCAATTTTGTAGTATTTCGAAAAAGTAAGCAAGGCCTGTACAGTAGGCTGACTGACTTCGTTTTCGTAATTGTTAAGTGTAGACCGCTTCATCTCAAGGATCTGGGATACGTGCCCTTGTGTAAATCCTTTGCGTTTCCTTAAAAACTTAATGTTTGTACTAAAAAACATAATCTTTCATTTTAAGCTGTTAAGCAAATATATAAAAGATTATATAATTACCAAATATACGTTTATGAAATAAACAATGTGGTTATGAATGATTTTTTTAGACAATAATTATTCTATAGTCAGCCAAATCCTGAATTAACACCCCAAATCAGAACCTCTCTCATGTAATCTCTCCTCATATTTAACCTGGGATTATAAAACCGAAGAGTTCATCAATTCATTCTTCAATGATAATTTTATTCGTGACACAAATTAAATTTTCAATGGCACTAGTAGCTAAACAAGATTATCTGATTATCTGATTTTCTGTAAACCCCTTTATTGACCAAGGATTCCTCAGTCGTCTCTTAAAAAAAACTACAGGTTTATTTCATTTTTTTTGTTAAATAACTTTCCTGCGAAGTAAAAAATCATTATATTATAAACATATTTTTGTTTATTTTATAATCATTTAAAGTAAAAGTAAATTCAAAATACATTACTATGAGAACAAAGGTTTATATATCAAGACCCGGCATGGGATGGAAAGAAGTTGAAGTACCTGAGAAATACAAGTATCATTCTTACGAAGCAGTAATTAAGGTAGTCCATCAGTTTGTTGATGTGGAATCCTGTAAAGGAATACTTATTACGGAGAATCCTAACCCATTTGGCAAAGTTCTGGGTGTCCAGAAACGCATGAGTGCTTAATGAATGATGAATTTAGAAAATGGAGACTGTCTTCTGATTTCTAACTTCTGGCTACTTACTACTGTATTCTATACAAAAAAACACAAACAGAGAAGTGATGGAAACGCAGGGAAGAAACATTGTGCATTTAGACCTTGATACATTTTTTGTATCGGTAGAACGGCTTGTAAACAGCAAGCTAAATGGAAAGCCAGTAATAATAGGGGGTACATCAGGCAGAGGTGTTGTATCGAGTTGCAGTTATGAAGCCAGGCAGTATGGGGTACATTCTGCCATGCCGATGAAAATGGCCCGCCACCTGTGTGGCGATGCAGTTGTTGTTCATGGCGATATGGAACTCTATAGCCGTTACTCGCATATGGTTACAGATATCATTGCAGAGCGCACACCTCTCTACGAGAAAGCATCTATTGATGAGTTTTACCTGGATCTTACTGGGATGGACCGTTTCTTTGGTTGCATGAAATGGTCGCATGAACTGCGAGAATCGGTTATCAAAAATTCAGGCCTGCCCATATCGTTTGGTCTTTCTGTTAATAAAACAGTTTCGAAAATTGCAACAGGAGAGGCTAAACCCAATGGGGAAATAGAAGTGCCCAATAACCTGATCAGGCCATTTTTACACCCCTTGCCTATTAGCAAAGTCCCAATGATTGGAGAAAAAACACACCACCTGCTCCGCTCTATGGGAATCGCAACAATAGGCACATTAAGCATGGTACCTAAAGAAATGATGGAGAGGGTATTGGGTAAAGCTGGGAGTGTAATCTGGGAAAAGGCGAATGGCATTGACTCAACTCCAGTTAAACCTTATTCGGAAAGAAAATCTATTAGTACAGAACGCACATTCAATCAGGATTCTATTGATGTTGTACATATGAAAGAATTACTTGTGGGCATGGTTGAAAAGCTGTGTTTCGAAATGCGTAGAAAACAAAGACTCACATCTTGCGTGACTGTTAAAATCCGTTACTCCAATTTTGATACACATACTTTGCAACGCCGGGTCCCCTACACTTCATTCGACCACCAGCTCATGCCAGTGGCAAAAGAACTGTTCGACAGGCTCTATCAGCGCCGGATGCTTATACGGCTTATCGGAATTAAGTTCAGTCACCTGGTACAGGGTGTACAGCAACTCAATATGTTCGAAGACACCCCGGAATCGGTTAACCTATACAAGGCTTTGGACATGCTCCGAAACCGCTATGGAAATCATGCTGTAACAAGAGCTGTAAGAATGAAGTAAAGACAAAAGAAGAAAATCGGCAACAAGAAGCGCAGAGAAAAAAGGAACCAATAAACTTTGTGCTTCAAGCTAATATATTTTGAACTTCCAGCTTCAACCCGGATTATGCATTAGAACTTCGTTATGAAGGTTGAAAATGCAAAAATAGAAGGACTTGGTGAGATGAATCATAGCACCGTTATGGTGAACCGAAACAAGTAAGTGAAACGACTTATATTGAAGCATTTTCAATATGTAATAGATTTTCTAATGCATATTCCGGGTTCAAGCATCGTGCTTTAAACTCCAAAACTTTAAACTGATTTGTACCTCAACTGTCACACATACTACAGCTTGCGCTATGGCACATTGTCGCCTGAAAAGCTTGTGGAGAAAGCCCTGGAAAGTCAGGCAGAAGCATTGGTGTTGACCGATATCAACAACTCAACAGGCATGCCTGATTTTGTTAAGGCTTGTCAAAAATCGGGTATCAAACCCATTGGGGGCATCGAATTCAGGGATTCCGGGCATAATTTACTTTATATTGCCATTGCGGTAAACAATGAGGGGATGAAAGAGATCAATGAGTTTCTGACCTGGCACAACCTGGAAAAAGCGAGCCTCCCTCCCTGCCCTCCTGTTTTCCATGGCTCTATCGTTATATACCCTTTTAACCAAAAACTGCCCAGAAGGCTGAAAGAAAATGAATTCATAGGCGTACGTCCACAAGAACTCCGAAAACTGGCAACCTCCCCATTGCTGAACAACAAACAAAAGCTGGTAGCCCTTCATCCGGTGACCTTTGGAAGCCCCGCCGAATACAAACTGCACAATTACCTGCGCGCCATCGACAACAACACCTTGCTCACCAAACTAACGCCTAGGGACCTGGCCAACAAGGATGAGTATTTCATATCGCGCGATTTCTTCAGGATTGCCTATGAGGGATACGAATTTATTCTACGGAACACTGAAAAGATCCTGGACAGGTTTGAAATCACTTATGACTTTACAAGCGTTAAAAACAAACAGGTTTACTCGGGAAGCAGGTATGACGACAAACTGTTGCTGGAAAAACTGGCTTATGAAGGTATGCTCTACCGCTATGGACCAAACAATAGCGAAGCATTGCGCAGAATAAAGCACGAGCTTGAAGTTATTGATAAACTTGGTTTTTCGGCGTATTTCCTGATAACCTGGGACATTGTCCGCTATACCATGAACAGGGGCTTCTACCATGTTGGCCGCGGCAGTGGCGCAAACAGCATTGTTGCCTATTGTTTGCGCATTACCGATGTTGACCCCATCGAACTGGACTTGTATTTCGAGCGGTTTATCAACCCCAAAAGAACAAGCCCGCCCGACTTTGATATCGATTACTCCTGGCGAGACAGGGACGAAGTACAAGACTATATTTTTAAGCGTTATGGTAGAGAGCATACTGCCCTTTTAGGCACAATTGCAACTTTTAAAGACAAATCCATTTTCAGGGAGTTGGGCAAAGTACGTGGCCTGCCTAAAGCAGAAATTGACAGTTTGGTGAACACCCCCGAAAGTTTCATGAACCAAAACAAAATTACCGAAGAGCTGTTCACTTTGGGAAACCAAATCGTAGACTTTCCCAATATCCGCAGCGTTCATGCAGGTGGAATTATCATATCAGAACTTCCCCTATCCTATTATACTGCTTTAGACCTTCCTCCCAAAGGGCTTCCAACCACCCAGTGGGATATGTATGTTGCCGAAGACTTACGGTTCGAAAAGCTTGATATTCTCAGTCAGCGAGGCATAGGGCACATCAACGATACTGTTGGACTTGTCCTGAAAAACAAGGGCAAAAAAATTGATGTACACCGTGTACAGGAGTTTAAACACGATCCTTTGATTAGTGCCAGACTGAAGGCTGGAGAGGCTTTAGGCTGCTTTTATATCGAGAGTCCGGCCATGCGGGGGTTGTTGCAGAAGCTAACATGCGAAGATTACCTTACCCTGGTTGCTGCAAGTTCCATTATACGTCCGGGAGTAGCAAAATCCGGCATGATGAAGGAGTACATCAACCGGTACCACCATCCCGATAAGTTTAAGTACCTGCACCCTATTATGAAGGAGCAACTTGAAGAAACATTCGGCGTAATGGTCTACCAGGAAGATGTAATAAAAATCTGTCACCACTTTGCCGGTCTCGACCTATCTGATGCCGACATTTTGAGAAGGGCCATGGCCGGAAAGTTTAGGTCAAGGGTTGAATTTGAGCGTATTCAGGATAAATTTTTCCGAAACTGCCTGGACAGGGGGTATGGCGAATCACTCACAAAAGAGGTTTGGAGACAGATATCGTCCTTTGCCGGTTATGCTTTTTCGAAGGCACATTCGGCTTCGTATGCTGTTGAAAGTTACCAGAGCCTGTTTCTCAAGACCTATTTCCCTCATGAGTTTATTGTCGCGGTTATCAATAATTTTGGAGGATTCTATCACCGGTGGGTTTATTTCAATGAAGCACGAAGACTGGGTGCCAGAATTCATTTACCCTGTGTTAATACTAGTGAATACCTTACTTCTCTGCGCGGAAACAACATCTATATTGGTTTCATTCATGCACAAAACCTGGAGTCAAAACTAGCCTGTTCTATTATCGAAGAAAGGGAGAAAAATGGTGAATATTCAGATTTACTGGATTTTATTAAGCGTACAGGCATTGGCCGGGAACAGGTTATTATCCTTATCAGGCTAAATGCACTTAGGTTTACCGGCAAAACCAAGAAAGAACTTCTTTGGGACGCACATATGCTGCTTACTGCAAAAAAAGCTGCTAAAACACAAACGAGAAGCCTGTTTGCCGAAAAACCAACACAATACAAACTCCCCCCGTTAGAGCAAGAAGCCATTGAAGATGCCTACGATGAGCTGGAAATCCTAAATTTCCCGGTAAGTATGAGTATGTTTGATCTGCTGGAAACCAACTTTAGAGGGGAGATTTATAGCTGCCACCTGAAGGACCATATTGGTCAAACAATCAGGATTCTGGGAAACCTAGTTACAATAAAATATGTCCGCACAGTTAGAAAAGAATGGATGCATTTTGGGTGTTTTTTGGATATTGAAGGCGAATTCTTTGATTGCGTTAACTTTCCAGATTCCCTAAAAAACTATCCATACCGTGGTTATGGTGTATACCTGATCCTGGGAAAGGTGGTTGAAGAATTTGGTTTTCCCAGCATTGAGGTACACAAAATGGCTAAACTTCCCCTAAAAAAGGATCCCCGGTATTAAAGTATGTTTTATCTGTAATACTAAAACCCTATATTTGCAAATATTTTTGCCGGAACCATATAATGCTTTCAAAACGACTAATATTTTCATTCTTACTGATTTTCCCCTTTAGCTTTGCCAACGCCAAATGGCAAAAGACTTACGACAGCTTGAAAGTACAACTCGGCACAGTCAAGGATGACAGCACAAAAATTGAGATACTATTTGAGATTGGCAATGTTTTGCTGAAAAATGTGCCTCAGGCTTCTTTCGAATACTACCACCAGGCAAAAGAACTAGCAATAAAAAACAACGACACCACCCATATTGTACCCAGTATTTTAAAACTTAGCAAGTATTACATGATGGTAAGTGAGTATAGCAATGTACTCGAAACGGCCTTTGATGCCCTTGAAAAAAGTGGGGACAATCTGGATTACAAATCCGCCTGCCACGAGCAAATATCTGAAGGTTATAGCTTTATGGAAGACTATGATGAATCCATAAGACACATCCGTATAACCCTTGAACTTGAAACACAATTGAAAGACACTGTTGGAATAGCCAATGCCCTGCACTTAATTGGGGTGAATTTCCTGGAAATAGACCAATTGGATTCAGCGCTGTATTATTTATATAAGGCAAAGGATTTGAATATTTCATTAACTGGTACTCCAAATCCTTTTGATTTAAGTCATATCGGTCACACATATACTTATTTAAACCAATTTGACTCTGCCCTATATTACCATTTCCAGGCATTTCATTACGACTCTTTGGACGATAACAACTACGATATGGCCATAGATGAATACTATATTGGATTTGCTTATTTCAGAAGCAAAAAATACTCAAAGGCAATCGACTATATAAACAGGTCAATTCGCCGGTCCAATAAGCTTGGTTTGTATGAAGTCATGCAGTATAACTACCTTACACTTTCTGAAGTTTATGCAGAAAACAGGGATTTTGAGAAAGCTTATGAATATGCATTGCTAAGAAATGATTATGCTGACACTCTAAGAGAAAAAAGTAATCAATCGCTGGCTCAAAGCCTGGAGGCCAAATACAAGTTGAAGGAACAAGAACATCAGATAGCTGTTACAGAAGCAGAAAATAAAATGCTTGCAAAGCAATCAAGGCTTCTTGTTATTTTAATTGTTGTTAGCCTTTTATTGTTAGTGAGCACCATATTTATTATATATCAAGTAGACAAACGGAACAGGGCAAACCGTAGGCTTTTAAAAGCTGTGGAAAAAGCAAATCAAGCGAAGGAAACAATAATCAATGTTATAAGCCACGATTTAAGAGGGTCTATTGGCACACTTAGAAATGCCGTAAAATATTCCTTGGATGGCAGTCTGGATTTTGATTCGATAAAGGATATGATGAGAAGTTTTTATCCAGTTGTTGATTCTACCTATGAAATGCTCGAAAACCTGCTGGCATGGGCTAAATATAACAAAGAAAAATTGGCACCTAATTTCGAAAAACTTGATATTAAATATCTTTGTACCACCTCTTTATCTCATATATCCCCCATGATTGACAGTAAGGGAATTGCAATAGTAAATAACATCGAATCACTTCATATTGAAGCAGACAAAAGCATGCTTTTAACAATATTCAGAAACCTGATATCCAATGCCGTCAAATTCTCTCATCCCGGATCAACAGTTACCATTGACTGTATCAGCACAACTAGCAGCTTGGAAGTACAAATAAAGGACCAGGGAATTGGTATATCAAAAGAAATGATTAATGATATTTTCGAATCTCCACTAAACTATATGCACACAAAAGGAACCCTTGGTGAAAGGGGGTCTGGACTTGGTTTGGCTATGTGCAAAGATTTTATTGAGCTTCATAAAGGGAAAATCTGGGTTAACAGTTCTGAGGGCACAGGTAGTACTTTCCATTTCTATCTTCCATTGCATCAATCATAAACATGCCGCATTTTTCTGATTACTACTTTATTCTATTTTTCAAAACCGTTAATACTTTCTGATCTCTTTGAGTGAAAAACAAAAAAACTGAATGGTCTAGATGAGACACCACGCTCCATCTTCACCCTTTAATTTAACCTTAACCAGTAGATTTGTTGCATCAAAAATAAAAACCTTGAATGATCAACAATTTGGTTTTAAATTGAGAACTTAAATGATTTTTTTTCGTAAATTTTATTACTAGATGATTCTTAGTATACTATTGGATAAATAAAATTAAGGAAATGAAAAAAACTTATGTTATTTTTTTGATCAACTTCTTTATGATCAGTCTACTGGCACAAGAAAAAGAAACCGGCTGTATAAGTGGCTCATGCAAGAACGGAAAAGGAAAATATGTTTTCACCAATGGATATGTATATGAAGGCAACTGGAAAGATGGTGTTAGAACAGGGCTTGGAGTATTACTCTTGCCTAATGGAGAAAAATATGATGGCATGTTTGCTAATGACAAATACCATGGAGAAGGAACCTATTATTGGACTGATGGATCGAAATACAAAGGCGAGTGGAAAGAAGGGATACAGGATGGATATGGGATATTCTTTTATCCTAACGGGGATAAGTACACTGGCTATTTCAAGCAGAATAAGTTTCAAGGTAAGGGAAAATATACATGGGCTGATGGCACGGTTCAGGAAGGAACCTATGAAAATGGTCAATATGTAAGTCCTTAAACTTATGTTAAAGCACTAATTGGTTTATTGACAACTAAGTCTATTCCGATAAAATCAGAGAACTACTATTCAGGTTTAATGAATTCTTTAGGGAATGCTTATTCAGAAACATTTCAAAACTCCAACAGAACTTAGAAATTTAATGGTTGCTATTTATTCGTAAAATACAATTTAAACAAATAAAAAAGAGGGACCAAAAATGTCGATAATGCCTTGTTCTGTAACTTTGAGCGGAGCCGAAATGTATTAATTTTCAGTAGTACAAATTCTTCCGACTCCGCTTAAAGTGACTTGAAATGGACTTTTTGGACAGCTTCTTACAGCTAAATATCTAATGGTATTATTAAGCAAAATGATAAAGGAACACAACTGTAGCAGTAAATGCAGGCTTCTTGCTTCCTTCTATTTCCAGTGTTGCTTTCATAAAAGTTTTTGTGGTACCTCGTAGATTCTTAATATCAGTCAATTCTGCTTTTAGACAAACACGACTATTAACCTTTACAGGTTCCTTAAATTTTAAGTCTTCAATACCATAATTCACCATCATCTTGATATTGTTGAACTGAACAATCTCTTCCCATAAATGAGGGAGTAGGGATAATGTCAGGTAGCCATGTGCAATAGTATCACCAAATTGCGATTCTTTCTTTGCCCTTTCAGGATCGGTATGTATCCACTGATGATCGAGGGTTGCATCTGCAAACTTATTGATCTGGTCCTGTGTTATCTGGATATAATTAGAAATGCCAATTACTTTTCCAAGGTAGGTTTCAAACTCCTCATGGCTATTAATTACAACTTTGCTCATCGATTAACTTTTAAATTTTAAAAAACCAAAAATAGCTAAACTAGAATTTCAAAACAAGTTATGTTTAAAACTATACTAGAATTCATTTTATTGATAAGAACAATACGTGAATTGAATATCGTTAGTAAGCAGTAACCTCTTGCCTATAACTCATTTATTATTTAGGCATTAACAGGTTAAAACCAGTCTTCTTATCAAATTCACGATTCGATTGATTATTTAAGAGTTCAACTACTAAAACCTCCAACACATGCCAAACCCTGACCCCATTCCTAATTTCACCTGTTATGGTATTGTCTTCTCTTCCACAGGCTATATGCATATGTAGTTTTGGCTTGCCTTCCTTATCAGGAAAGATTGTGCCAAATCCAAAAACTTCATGCATCTCATTAAGTATGGAGTGCATAGGGATTATTTTGGAACTTCGTCCATTCTCAGGACCTGTAATTAGAATACTACCTTTATCTGCACCACCAACAACCTGCAAATAAGCTCTTTGTATATTCTCTTTCATAGCCAGCTTTTCGATTGATTCCTGAACTATTTCACCATCCTCCAAACGAACAACAAAAACTCTTCCTTGTTTGGCCTTACTGTAGATCATTTCGTGAATTCTTTTTTAGGTGGATAATACATTCTTTTAAATCAGAATTTTAAGGTACAAAAATAATCAAGGAAACATATTAGATTTGTACAAAATATAATATGGGATATAAAGAAGTTGACATAAGGGTTCCTGTTCACATCCAACAAAGTGAAATTAAAAGTTATATTCGTAAAAAAGTCTCTATTAAAGACTTTAGTTATTCAATTCTTTTAAAGAGCCTTGATGCAAGAAATAAAAAAAAGATTTGTTGGCAATTCAGGGTTGGTATCCGTTCAGATGAAATTAAAGGCGGGGTTGAACCCTTTCCAAAGCAATTAGAAATACCTAAAAGTAAAACAAACTTAAGCGTTGTTGTTGTGGGCAGTGGTCCGGCTGGTATCTTTAGTGCCAAAGTACTGGCTGAAGCAGGATGCAAGGTAACATTAATAGAACGTGGCAGTCCGGTTTTAGAGCGTAAGAAAGCAATCCAAAACTTTGAAACAACCGGCCAACTTGATCCGATAAACAATTATGCCTTTGGTGAAGGTGGTGCCGGCACATTTTCTGATGGAAAGCTGACCTCAAGAACAAAGGGTATTTCTGGCGAAAAGAATTACATTTTTTCTTCATTTATTGATGCTGGTGCCCCTAAGGAAATCTTATATATGACCCATCCGCATTTAGGCAGCGACAACCTTTTGCAGGTAACACAGAATTTGCGACAACAGTTTTTAAACTTGGGAGGCGAGATACTTTTTGGTACAATGCTTCAAAAAATCAACTGCACAGGCAATAAAGTTGTATCTATTGAAACAAACAGAGGTGTTTTAGAGGCAGAAACCTTTGTTTTGGCTATAGGACACTCTGCTTATGAAACCTATACAATGCTTATTCACCAAGGGGTTGAATTTCAGGTAAAAAATTTTGCAGTCGGAATGCGTGCAGAGCATCCCCAGGAACTAATCAACACGGCACAATGGGGTGTACCTAAACTCCCAAATGTTAAGGCTGCTGAGTATAGGTTAACTACAAAAGACTCTGGAAATAAAGCCATTTATAGTTTTTGTATGTGTCCTGGGGGTATAGTTGTTCCTGCCACTGCTTATGAAAATGCTAATATCGTGAATGGAATGAGCCTATACCTTAGAAACAACCAATGGGCCAATGCTGCAGTAGTAACTGGTTTGCACCCTGACGAAATGCTAAACGGCAAGGCCACTCCCCTCTCTGCTCTAAAATGGCTCGAGAAACTCGAACAATCTTTTTACACCTTTTCAAAGAGCTATGCTGCTCCTGCAGTATTGATTAATGACTTCTTAAATGACAAGGTTACGAGCAGATTTCCATCTTCCAGTTATCCATTTGATTTACTTTCTGCCGATATGTCTACACTATTACCAAACCGGATCATAAACTCTTTGAAAGAAGGACTAAAATCTTTTTCGCATAAACTCAGGGGGTATGAATCTGGCTTACTTATAGGGCTGGAAAGTAAAACTTCTTCGCCGGTTCAAGTTGTCAGAGGGAACAATTTACAAGCTACATATAAAAATCTTTTCATTGTTGGGGAGGGTTCTGGTTGGGCAGGAGGAATTGTTAGCAGTGCAGCAGATGGCATAAAAGCTTCAATTTCTATTCTAAACAATGGATAATATAATTCCTGATTCTTTGCTTGAACGATAATTTACTTTAAATTGATGCAGCATGTTTAATTTTCTTTCGTCTTTATAAATAAGAGAATGGCTATTTTCCGAAAAAAGGAACAGGATTTACAAAAAGAGCTTATAAATAGATGTATCAAAAATGATAGAAAGGCACAACTAATTGTCTATAATAAATATGCCAAGGCAATGTATAGTTTAGCATTACATATGATCCATCAAAAAGAACAAGCAGAAGACTTGATGCAGGATTCTTTTATTTCCATGTTTAACAACCTGAAAGATTTTAAAGGAGATGTTAGCCTTGGAGCTTGGTTAAAAAAGATTGTCATTAACAAATGCCTGGATTATCTAAAAAAGAAGAAGATTAATTTTGAACAAATAGATAGTGACCATTACATTATTCCTGATCAACAAAATGAGTTAAGCTTTAGTCATCTAGGAACAATTGAAGAAATTAAAAAAGAAATTAACTTATTGAGCGATGGATACCAGACTATTATGAACTTATACTTGTACGAAGGCTACGACCATGAAGAAATCGGGCAAATTCTAGGAATTTCAGCCTCTACATCAAGGTCGCAGTATGCAAGGGGAAAACAAATAATCCGTGAAAAACTGAAAAAAAAACAGAACAATGGATGATTTAAAACATTTACTAGAACATACTGAATCAGTTGAGTTGCCTTCAGGACATCTGAACAGGTTTGAGAAAAAAATGGGATTTTCAGTTCACAATAGTAGATTCACTTCTCAAAACCTTATATATCTATCAGTTGCTGCCAGTATTGCGGTAATATTTTCTTTATTTGCGATACTTGGAACAGATGAACAAGAGAAACCAACAAACTTAATTTTTGCTCAAGAAGAACAAGAGCTAATTGAAACCGAAGTTTATCTTCAATATACAATTAACCAGAAACTTGATGAAATTTATGCATTAAAAATTAAATCAGACAAAAAGACCATTTTGAAAGACATTTCAGAAATGGATGAAACCCTCAAAGCGTTAGAAAAAGATTATAATGAGATCCCAGGTGATAGCAGGATTATTAATGCTGTTATTATTACTTACATGAAGAAAATTGAAGCATTGGACAATATTAAATTTATATTACAAAAAAATAGTTAACATGAATCTATTCTTATCAAAATTCAGGATGAGCGTGACCTTTACCCTGTCATTTTTAATGACTGCCTTTCTTTTTTCCCAGGAAAAAATTGCAAAGGAGATACATGAAACCTACCCATTAAATAATCAGAGCAGCTTAACCATTCAGAATAAATATGGGAAAATTGACCTGATGAACTGGGATAAAAACTCAGTTGATGTTAAGGTTCAAATTGTATTGAATGATGTCAATGACGAACAAGCTGAGGAAATATTAAATGCAATACAAATTGAGTATGGTACAGAGGGAAACAGCATCTACTTCAAGACAGTATATGATGAGAAACTCAGTAAAAATATTTTTAGGTTTAACAATGGTGGCAAAAAGTTTGAAGTCAATTACATCGTTCAAATGCCCCATTCGCTTTTAGTTGATATTAAAAACAAATATGGAGATGTTTTTATTGAAAAATTAAGTTCTGCATCTCAGATTGACGTTAAATATGGCAATTTAAAAGCCAACAATATCAGTTCTGAAAGCAAAGATCCCATGGCTGTTATTTATCTTAGTTATTCTGAAGCCAATATTGAAACTTGCAGTTGGTTAAAGGTTAACAGTAAATATTCTAAATGCAGAATAAATTCCAGCAAAGCATTAATTATAGTGAGCAAGTATTCTAAATTTCATATAGAAAGAGGAAGCTCTATAGTTACTGAATCTAAGTATGACGAATATGACGTAGGCGACATAGCCAATTTTGTAACAGATGCTTCCTACGGCAATTTTAAATTTAACAGTATTGGCAAGAAACTACAAATGGAAACCAACTATACTGACGTAAAAGTAGGTTATGTGCCAGCTAGTTTTGAGATGATTAAAGTTTCTAACAGATACGGCTCATATAAGGTTGGTATTGAAAATGGATCGTCCTATCAGCTAAAGGGTTATGCTAAATATGGCGATATAAAGTATCCTGACAATTCGAGAGTAAGCAGATTTCAGGAAACCACCGAACTTAGCCTGGAGGGTTTTGTTGGATCAAACGAAAAAGCTCAGGCCAAAGTTATTGTTGATACCAAATATGGGTCAATTGATCTTGCTGATTAATAAAAAATAACATGGAATTATTAGGCAGTATACCTGATTAAGGTATTACTGCCTTTTTCATTTTAGAATTGAATACAATAAAATAGGGATTGAGTAAATTCTCTTTATTATACATCATGGGTTTTAGCTCTGGATAAGTTACTATATGCTGACCAGCAGCTTCAACAATAGCTTGGCTTGCAGCTGTATCCCACTCCATTGTAGGACCAATCCTTGGGTATATATCAGCTTCGCCTGCGGCAACCATACATAGCTTTAATGAACTGCCATAGTTTTCCTCTTTAACCTCACCTAAAATCTTTTGAATTCGCCCTATATAATCAACGGTTTCAGGATTCTTGTGAGATTTACTGGCTACTACGACCGGAATTGGATTTTCCAGGTCTATTGGCAATTTTATGTTTTTGGGACTTGTAAGTATGCTGCTTAAATCACTTTCAGTAGCATTGATAACTTTAAAGGAACCATAGCCCACCAAACCATAAAACAGCAAATCTTTTGCCGGAGCATAAACAACACCCAGTACAGGTTTGTTGTTTTCAATCAAAGCTATGTTTACCGTGTATTCATCACTCTTTTTAATAAACTCTTTTGTGCCATCGAGGGGATCAATAAGCCAGTACTTCTCCCAGTGCTTTCTAATGGAATAATCTACCTGATCCGATTCTTCCGTTAATATAGGTAGGTTAAAATCCGACAGCCCTTTCACAATGATTTCGTTTGATGCTTTATCTGCTTGCGTAAGTGGCGAGTTATCAGATTTAATTTCAACCTTTAAATCGGAAGCATAATAATTTAAGGTAGCCATACCAGCTTCATAGGCAATCTGTACAGCTTTAATAAGATATTCCTTATTCATGAATATTAGAAGAGTTTATAGATATAAGAAAGAATAAATACTGTAGCAATCATATAAAGCAAGGTCAATGGTGTACCTATCCTAAAAAAGTCTTTAAATGAATATTTACCGGGACCATAAACCATAAGGTTCGTCTGATATCCAATAGGTGTCATAAAATTAGCCGCTGATGCATAGGCCACTGTAAGCACAAAAGGTGCAGGAGTTGTAAGTCCAAGATTATCTGCCATAACAAGAGCAATCGGAAAAATTATCCCAACCGAGGCTTTATTGGTGATATAGGCTGCTAAAATGGTTGTTATAAGATAAATGCCAAAAAGTGCCCCAACTGCTCCCAACGGTTGAAACACAGTAAGCAATGCGTCAGCAATCAACTCTGCAGTTTGCGTTTTTATCATGGCGGTTCCCAATGCGAGTGACATAACAATAATTAGTCCCAAATCATAGTCGATACCTTTTGGAAGCTCTTTTGGAGTGGTTATCCTAAATAACAAGGACAACATGATTACTATCATAAGTCCAAAAAACAGACCTCCTTTAACATGAAGAGCAGAAAGTCCGATAGATGCTAAAGTACCTACCAATATTAGAATAATCTTCCAGTTCTCAATTTTAGCAAAATCTTTCAACCGGGTCAGAAAATAGAAATCATTCGAATTTCGGGTCCTGTTGTCAAAAGCATCCCCAGCAAATGTCAATAACACATCCCCTGCCCTTAAAGTTTCATTAAAAATATCGGTATTTAATTGTTCACCATTGCGGTGTATAGCTAATACTGCTGCATCGTACCTGGCTCTAAACCTGATGTTTTTTAATTTCCGTCCTATAAGTGTGGAGTTCTGTGAAACAATAATTTCATTCACCTCTGAGGTTTTGGATCTGGACAGCATCCCCACTTCGGGGACAACCAATCCACTGCTTGAATGGAACAAATCTGCGAACCTTTCATTGTCTCCCCTGAATATCAGCTTATCCTCTTCCTCAATAATAATTCCCCCCTGAATATCAATAACCTTGTTACCTCTTCTATACTCAGCCAATTCAAGTCCTTTAATGGTTTTCAACTCAGTGGAATTGAGATTCTTGCCTATCAGGTTTGCACCATGCCTTACACGTGTTGTTACCAGATATTGTCTGTTTCCGCTATCTTCAATTGCTTCTGGGCGCTCTTTACCTGGAAGCAGCTTATTCCCAAAAAACAATATATATAATATGCCAATTACAACCATTGGTATCCCAACGTAAATAAAATCGAACATATTTAATTCTTTCAGGTTGTTCAGCTTTTGTTCTATAACCATACCATTTACAATAAGGTTTGTAGAAGTACCAATAAGTGTAACACTTCCACCAAGAATGGCTGCAAATGAAAGCGGAATTAAAAATTTTGAGACACTATAGTTGTTTCTTTTGCACCAGTTATCAACATAAGGCATCATTACCGCTACAAGAGGAGTGTTGTTAAGTATAGAAGAGAAAGTGGCAACTATTACCATCATACGGGCCTGAAAACCCCGGTAACTTTTTGCATTTCGGAACAACCTGTCGAAAACCCGCTCGATTATAGTTGTCCGCCTTATTACATCTCCCAATAGCAAAAGCATGATTACAATGGCAACCTGGTCATTACCAAAACCTTCAAGAATTTCTTTAGGAGTGAGTACACCAAAAACTCCCAGAAAAAGAATAGCTACCAAAAACGTGAAAGCAGGTCCAAACACCTCCATGTACAAAGAGTACAAAATAAATCCGATAGCTATAAATACAAGAAGTTGCTCAAGTGTAATATACATATAGGGGTCAACTGGTATTTAAGGGCGAAAATAATAAATAATCCCTAAGCATTAAATTAATTTTACGAATATCATAATATGATTTATTTCATGGCACCACTAATGAATATGTTTGTTCCTTTTAGTAATTTAGGGCAAAATTATTGATGTATGAATACTATTAAAGACCTTGAACCTAAAATTGTGTTCAATTATTTTGATGAAATACTTAAAATCCCACGCCCTTCTAAGAAGGAAGAAAAAATATTAGCTTATTTGGAAGCATTTGCAAAAAGCAAACAACTGCAGTATAAAAAAGATAAAGCGGGTAACATAGTTATATATAAACCTGCTACAAAAGGCCATGAAAACCTTTCGTCAATAGTCCTTCAAAGCCATGTTGACATGGTCTGTGAGAAGAACTCGGATTTCAAACACGATTTTTTAAAAGATCCTATCCCAGCCTATATCGACGGAGACTGGTTAAAGTCAAAAGGGACTACACTTGGTGCCGATAACGGTATTGGCATAGCAATGCAATTGGCTGTTCTTAGTGACAATTCAATTCAACATGGTCCAATCGAATGTTTATTTACAGTTGATGAAGAAACAGGGCTCACTGGAGCCAATGAACTTGAAGAAAACATGTTCAGCAGCAAAATACTTATTAATCTTGACTCAGAAGATGAAGGTGAAATATTCATTGGTTGTGCAGGAGGTATTGACACCTTGATTTATATGCCCCTGCAATTTGATAAACCTGCCTTGCAAGACAGCTTCTTTCAAATTAACCTGAGTGGTCTTAAAGGTGGGCATTCTGGTGAAGATCGGAAGAG
>JBNKPU010000115.1:0-16638 GCA_050295515.1 Bacteroidales bacterium
TTTTTATTTTGATACAAAATAAATTATTTAAGTTTGCAGCATAAATACACCTACAAACTAAGTTGGGTAAGGATTTGGGTGTTCCGGTGAAAGTTATTAACACCTATTGTTAATAACTCCGGATGTAGACCACTAAAAAGCAAGGAGTTACACAAAGATTCTACCTTTTACAGTATCCATTCTAAGATTTTAACATTTCTTAACAAAACTGAAAAAATACCAGTGCATGTAAAGCTTTCATTTCCCAGGACGTTGTCCTGGGCTAAAATAATGTAAGCCCTACAGGCTTGACCTTAAGAAAAATAACAAACCTGTAAAATAGCACTATACTATATCGGAGCCACTAAGAAAAGGTGAAAAACTATTAAAAGCTATGACGCCAGCAAACCTCTGCTGTATCGTCCTTCCCCAGCAAGGAGAAGGATAAGAGGATGAGGTGGAATTGCAGCAAATGCTACAAAATTAAAAGAGCGTAGTTATTGATACTATACTCAGTACTGTTATTATAATTTTGTGCTAATCTTTTAGCATTCTATGCTCAGTTTGGGACAAAAAAAAGCCCTGCATTGCTTCAAGACATTTTATATCTCAAGTCTAAGACTTTTTTATCATCTATCCATCGCGGTTACAACCGAGGACACAGGACGAGCTCAGCGCAGCTAAACCTAGAGGTGCGGGGAAAAATTACAAACATGTAAAATAGCAATATACTATTTCGGAGCCACCAGGTAGAGGTAAAAAACTATTAAAAGTTATTACGCCAGCAAACCTCTGCTGTATCGTCCTTCTCCAGCAAGGAGAAGGATAAGAGGATGAGGTGGAATCGTAGCAAAGACTACAATGATAAAAGAGCGTAGTTAAAAAACTACGCTCAGTGCTACTATTTAGCTTTTGTATTGAGACGTTGCTATGCCTAAAATAATGCAAGCCCTACTGGCTTGGCTACTAAAAAAACAATATTTTGTTCATGCGCTGACTTGTTATTTGGCTAATCTATGCTGAGGGGGCTTATAACCCTTGCTGGGTTCCAAAAAAATCCCCTTCCGCATCGGAAGGGGATTCACCTATAATTGACTTAATCTAAAATAAAAAGGTACTTGAATTGCCTTATTGGATTTTTATCACCTTAAAGGTCTTAGTACACATTTCATTTTCTACCTTTATAATGTATATACCTGCATGTGCTAGGCTTAGCCTAAAGTCAGCTCCTTCAAAAACCTCTTCGGAAATAACATCTCCTTTAAAACCATATACTTTTACACTACTCTTCGTACTATTTGTCCTAATCATAAAATCACCCTTACTTATAGTTGGGTATACCTTAATAGTTCCCTGATCAGCACTTGTAAGGTAAGACTGCCCTTCAACAGTAAAGTTGATTGTATATGTACGGTTTGTAATACCGTCTTCAGCTGTAACCACCACAATTGTAGAGCCTGGCAACCCTGTAGCCGGAGAAATGTCTATTGCTGCATTAATGTCTTCAGCTGTAGCAGTAACTGTAGGAACACTATCGGTACCATAAGGTAGGACTATATCATAAATTAAAGTATCGCTATTGAAACCGTCAACTGTAACACTGTCAACCTGCAGGTCAGATAACCTGGTATCTACTGAAGGAAAGGAGAAGTTGATCGTATACGTGAGTTTTGTTGTACCGTCTTCTGCCGTAACCTCAATGAATGTTGAACCTGGTAATGATGTAGCGGGGGTTACAACCAGGGTTGCATTAGAGTCTGTGGCTGTTGCTGATAGTGTTGGCACCTCAGTTGTGCTTGCGGGTAAAACAATATCCATACTCTGTGTGGAAGCATCAAAACCGTCAACCTGTACGCCTTCTAAAAACAGGTCAGACAATGTGGCATCCATCGATATTTCATACAATTCCCAATTGTCGATATACCCTGTTCCACCATTAAAGTATACTCTTTGTGAGGATTTCAGGGCTGCACCTGTTACGAAGGTAAAATCGATTTCCTGCCAGGTATTTGGAACTTCAACTTCATATTTTAGATCGCCTTTGGATGCATCATAGCCATATACCCCTATACCAACCGCTGGATTGTTCGTTGGCAGTCCGCAATCATCAACAAGCATCGCTTTGGCAATTTTTACAGCATCAGCAAGTGCTTTATCTTGTACAGCAAGCGAGCCTAAATTGGTAATTTCCTCTTTTTGGTTAATGCCATAGGGCCAGAAATGCACTGGATGGTCGTTGTTATCCCCCTTCAGCGCCTGACCCGAAAGCTCCTTACAAAGCGCTTTACCAGAGGCTCCTTGCCAAAGCCCCCCAACCATGAGGTTCCTCCACGCACTTGTTGTACCCGAACCAAAATAGTGGTCCATTTCATGTATAGCTGTGCCTACCCACATGTACCGGGTATTTGGGCCAAAACCAATGCTCCCACGGTAGTTCGACTGGGCGGTTGGAATACCAGCACTGTAGTAAACATATATGTTTTCAACAAAAGGAGTATGTTTACTGAAATATGAACATGCACTGTCCATGGCAATTTTAATCAATTGATATTTTTCCGGGTTTGAAGCACTATCTATACCAAGAGTAAAGGTAACATTGCCCATGTTTTCACCTGTCTCACTTGCCTTATAAGCTTTTGCCCGCATACGATATTTTGTATTGGGTTTTAAAATACCGGTAAGATCCCTATCCAGCGACCCATTATTGACCATTCCACTGCGTGCACCGCAATATACAAAGTCAGGATCAGAATTTATACCTTTATTCCCCGAGCCTTCCGTTAGGTAATAATTGCAGGTAGGATCAATGATCAAATTTTCCTTGTCAGGATATAGCAGGTCAAAACAAGCATCGTTTCTTCCAGCTATTATTTGTACACTATCCTTTGCTGTACTGCTTGTCAGTACAATATACCCTGATGAATTGGCAAGTCCATCATAAGTAATTGTCACTCCGGAATCATTCACTTCCGATGGCAATAAGCTTGTTGAAAGAGATATTCCTGCAGGAGCTACAATTACAACACTTTCTGTCAAATTGTAACCCTTAACGTTAAAAATAGCACTTGTATCTATTTCGTCAACGCCTACTGATGAAACAGAGGTAAGAATCAAAGGGTCGATTGAACCTGAGACAAACAAACTATCCTTTACAGTTCCACTTGTAAAATAGATATATCCACTTGTTGTTGATACTCCATTAAAAGTCACAGTTAAAAGCTCACCATTTGACCCTGCTGGCAATGTAGCAGCAGACACATCGAAACCTGTTGATGTTGTTACCGCAATATCCTCCAGCAGATTTACTCCCCGGACCGAAATTTCTGTTGAACCTGGTTCAAGGAAAGTCATAGATGGTAACGAAGTATATACTTTTGGTTCAGCATACATCTCCCAATTATCAATATAACCAGTTGTTCCAGACAATCCAACACTATTGAAAAACAGACGCTGAACAGATCCCAATTCCTGCCCGGTGGTAAAAACAAAATCCACATCCTGCCATGAATCAGTAATACTTATAGTCTTGATGTAATCTCCCATCCCACTGGACCATCCAAGCACTCCTATTTGGAATTTACCCCCAATAGCATACACTTTTGCTTTTACATGATATTGGGTATTCGTTTCGAGTTGTCCGGTAAGAGATACATCAAGAGACCCTGACCCAGAAACTTTACCACTTCTAGCCCCACAAAAAACATAGGCAGAATCGGAATTGATACTCCGGCTTCCCCAACCTACGAAATTCGACAGATCGCTAACATAAGGATCTGGTACTAGATTGGTAAAGTCAGGATAAAACTTCGAGAAACATGAGTTATCATAAGATTTCACATGAATGTTAAGGGAATCGCTGCCAGATTTTAGGATTATGTAACCATTTACAGTACTTGTACCGTCATATTCAACAACAACTTCAGTATTGTTGGCATTAGGTGCAAGCTTAACCGAGTCGACAACAATACCAGATGGTGAAGTAATAACTATTGAATCTTCAAGGTTGATTCCGGTAATATTAATTGTTTCGGAAGTATATATATCATCAAAAGACAAATAATTGAATGAGGAAATAATAAGAGGTGATGATTCGGGCCCCTGTTGGTATAAGAAATCCACTTCTTCAGAAGAAAGGGATTTGCTATATATACTAAATTTAGAAATAGAACCGATCCATGTTGGATCATTGGTATAACCACCTTTGCCCAAGTAAGCCAGTGAAGATCCTATTGTTGATAAAGATACTGTATTGGCTGTTTTATCAACAAGAGCACCGTCAATGTATAAGAGGACAGAATCGGCACGTATCACAGACACCATTTGGTGCAGCAAGCCATCGTCATATTCAGGTCCATCAGCTGCCACTTCACCAGAATAATTCCCATCAGTAATAGCGGTACGGCTTTTATCATCGCCACGGGCAGATGATGTGGAAATGTAGTTATATCCACTACCACCGCTTGTATTTCCAAAATAAGACAACATTGTATAGCTAGTATTTGCCCCCAACACAGGAGTATACCATATTTCCTGTGAGATAACCGTAAAAGTATCCAGGGATAATGCTGATCCCGAAAAAGACAGGTATTGGCCACTGCCTGCAAGTTTCAATGCTCTATTTTCGATAGTTGCCCCACCCATTAGAGTCCCGTTAACAGGATTAACCGCAACAGTATCATTTGCAGTGCCATCATCAAAAGTCCACTGGTGAGCAAGACTCTCAGTACCAGGATTGGTTTGAGCGTAGGTTTCTGTGCAAAAAGAGAATACTGCAGACAGAATCAGGAAACCTAAAAATCTTTTCATGTACAAATCAAATAAATGGTAATAAAAAAAACTGAAAAAGATTAAAGGCTGTCGAAGTATAAAACCCGACAGCCCTTAAAAATTATTTAAACATCACTGTATTTCCCATACAGTATCTGTTATTTATTTTACAAACAGTTTAAAGGTTCTTGCAGCATCATTGCTTTCAACCTTAACTATATACATTCCAGCATTAGGAATTGTTAGTTTATGCTCATAAGATTTACTTCTTTCTTCAAAGATAAATTTACCATTGATGTCATAAACCTTAATTACGCTTGTTTCACTTTCTGTAATAACTGTGAAGTTTCCGTTAGAGATAGTTGGGTAAACAACGATTGAACCTTCTTCAATTTCACTAACTGAAATAATATTTACTGTAAAGTTAATTGTATAGGTCTTAGTAGTTGTTCCATCTTCAGCAGTTACCAATACAGTTGTTGCACCAGGTAGTTCGGTTGCATCTGTAACAACAGCTTCTGCATTTGCATCTGTAGTAGTTGCTACTACTGTTGGAACAGTTGTTGTTCCGGCAGCCAGTTCAACATCATAACTTTCAGTTGCAGCAGCAAAACCGGCAACTGTAGTTCCATCAACCTGCAGGTCTGATAAAGTTGCATCATCTGAAGCAGCAGCTACAGTAAATGCCACTTTATAGGTCTCGGTGGTTATTCCATCTTCGGCAGTTACAACAACAACAGTTGTATCACTTAAAGTGGCTGCAGTATCAATTCCAAATGTAGCACTAGTAACATTTGTAGTAGGAGTTACATCTGGAACGTCAGTTGTACCAAAAGCTAGCTCTACAGTATAAACCATTGAATCGGCTTTGAAACCAGCTATAGATGTTCCGTCAACTTTTAGGTCTGATAAAGTTGCATCATCTGAAAGAGGTGCAGCTACAGTAAATGCCACTTTATAGGTCTCGGTGGTTATTTCATCTTCAGCAGTTACAACAATAACAGTTGTATCGCTTAAAGTGGCTGCAGTATCAATTCCAAATGTAGCACTAGTAGAATTTGTAGTAGGAGTTACATCTGGAACGTTAGTTGTACCAAAAGCTAGCTCTACAGTATAAACCATTGAATCGGCTTTGAAACCAGCTATAGTAGTACCTCCTACTTGTAGATCAGATAAAGTAGCATCGTTTGACAATTTATATAGTTCATAATTATCGATATAGGCGTTTAAACCTGTGGCACCAGCATCAACATTATTAATTGTAAAGTAACTTGTACCTGGACTATTACCTGTTTGAAACACGGTATCAAATTCAACCCATCCACCTCCTGTTTCAGGCAATGTTATCATGAAGTTTGGATCGGTCTGATCTGCTTTTAAAGCAAGAGTACCATCTATTGTTTTATACATAAAACGAACCCTGTAGACAGAATTGGCTTCCC
Organism: Bacteroidales bacterium; assembly: GCA_050295515.1. GTDB lineage: Bacteria > Bacteroidota > Bacteroidia > Bacteroidales > UBA10428 > UBA10428. The sequence goes on from JBNKPU010000115.1 coordinate 6,189, forward strand.
ATGAAACACCAGTTACATCCATCGCAGCTCCATCTGGCCAGCTATTAGTAACACCCTCAAATTTAACACTGGCCAAACCACAATAAGCCTCAGCACCATACACAATGGTTTTATGTCCCCATCCGCCAAAGCCATCAAGACTATTTAGATATGGGTCCGGTATCATGTTAGTACGGTCAGTAAAAAGTGGAACAAAACAGCTTGTGTCTTCATAAGCAATATTAAGCGTGTAGGTTTGTTCTGTACCATCTTCTGCTGTAACAAGAATTGTAGAAGTACCAGAACCACTACTTACATCAACAGTATCATTATTATAAGCTACCGTTGCAGCGGCATGATTTGTTGTTGCTGAAATAAGAACAGTGTCGGTACCTTTTGCTACAGCCACATCGTATGTTAAAGTTGCTGGGTCAAATACTGGAGTGAAAACACTAGGTACATCCAGCGAAATATCAGAAAGTGAAGCATCTGAAGATTGCGTTGACGAGAAAGTTATTGTATAGGTTTTGGTCAAACCACTTTCAGGTGTAACAACCACCTCAGCAGTACCTACACCAGCAGTTAAAGCAATAACACCATCTCCTGAAACAGTTGAGATAGCATCGTTTGCTGTTGCTGTTACAGTAACAGATGTTGTAGTGGCTGGTACATTTACGGCATAAGATGTAATGTCAGAACTAAAAGTTGGTACCAGTGTGCCCACATCAACGGTTAGGTCAGAAAGTGTTGCATCATTGCCTACTTTATAGAGTTCATAGTTGTCTATAAAACAAGAGTCAGTAACTGGTGGTGAAGTTTTACCCTGGTCACCTGCACAAGAGTTAAAATATATACCTTTCTCAGTAATAGTAGATCCTGTTTGAAATACTGTATCAAATTGCACCCATCCATTGGTAGTATCAATATCAAAATATATGCTGTTATTTCCATCATAACCTCCTACTTCGAGTTGAAAAATCGTACCAGAAGAGGCCTGTGATCTGATCATAGCGCGAAGTCTGTAAGCTGAATTAGGTTCAAGAGCATTGCCGTTAGCCGCATTTAGACCCATGTCAATTGATCCACCATCTGGCCAGCAACTGCCACGAACATAAGCACTGCCAATTCCGCAATACTGTCCTCCACCACTAACAATACCGGTTGGTCCCCAACCACTATAACCACCATCAGCTAATGTTGCTGAGCTGAATGTAGCATCTAAAATTAAGTTAGCCCTATCATTAAAAGCAGGAGTATAACAACTAGCACTATCAATATATACAGTATAGGTTTGTATATCACTGTTTGCTGCTGTAACAACAACCTCAGCTTTTGCTTGGCCAGCAGTTAATGCAATTGCTCCATCACCAGTTACAATTGCACCAACATCCTCAGCCGTTGCTGTTAAATTTACAGTGGTTGTACTTACAGGAACTGTTAAATAATAGGTTGTAATAGCTCGATTAAATGCAGGAACTAAAGTTCCAACATCTGTTGTTAAGTCTGATAAAGTATCATTGTCACTTTGTGCCATTAATATGTTAGAACCGAAGAGTCCAAACATTATTAAAAAGCCAACTAACTTTAAGGATTGTCGATTTTTTTTCATAAGTAATAAAGTTTAGGTTAATATTGTTAGTACTAAGAAGGTACAATTTATTGTTATTGTTATAAATATTAGGTACTCATTTTCAACCTTTAATGGTCACAAATTCGTCAACCACTTCCTGGTTACAAGTTTATACATCCTTTAATTATATAAGTTATTGATATTTAAACAATAAACAAAGTATACTTTAGTTTTTTTTATGTTGTACAATTGGTTATTGAATCAATGGTTAGCTCTTATTTTAGGTTTAATGGAGAAATTATTATCAAGCTTAAAGAAATTAGCAGACTCTAAACATTCATTATTGATCAAATAGTTATTATTTTTTATCGATTTTGTTCTGATAGAAAATACTCCTCACTCAGCATATCCTGAATTTTCGGGATTCTTAGTTTTCCGTAGCTGCAAGCTACGGACTTGGTTATTATTGCTTTGCCAATATATTTCAGTGCAAAAAGTAAGAAGTCCGTAGGCAAAGCCGTACCGACAACTATAATTTTAAATTTTAGTGTATTCTTAGGCTATTAAGAACTTGCGGCAGATGTTTTGCTTCTATTTTCTGTTCTTTAGTTCAACAACTACCTGAATACTACAGCCCTATAGGCTCGACTCCTTTACGTGTTGGTCTAACAGGCTTAATGGTACCATCCGCATTGAACTCCAGCCTATCTATACAAACTTCACGATGAAATCCCGGACCATTGTTCCTATAGTTGGCATTAATCCTGTGGTAAACGATATACCATTCATCCTTACCGGGAATTTTCAATACAGAATTATGTGCCGGACCATAGATTTTATTTTCAGCATCCTGAATAAGCACGATAGGAGATTCAGCAACTTCAATTGGACCTGTTGGAGATGATGATGTCCCATATGCTACATGATAATTATCGGCTCCTGTATCATCCACCGACCAAAGGAAATAATACACTCCATTTCTGTAAATAACATAAGGAGCTTCCCTATAAGCATAGTCTTTTAAAGTACCTCCCTCAGGTGTTAGCACCTTAACAGTGTTCTCCTTAATTGAAACCATATCATCATTTAACTCAGCAACTGCCATGAATCCATTTCCATAATAGAAAAAGCTTTTACCTGAAACAGGATCAGTAAATACGTCCCCATCAATCAATTGTCCACCAATTCCTTCTGGTAATTTACTTATCATTGGGCGACCAGAATCGATGAATGGTCCAGTAGGGTCATTGGCGACTGCCACCCCAATTTCTTTTTTAGAACCTGCATTTCCACTGAAATAGAAGAAATACCTGTAAGATCCATCAGCCATTTTCTTCTCCTCAATGCAAGGTGCCCAGGCATTACCTGTAGCCCATGAAACCTGGTTAGAACTTAAATCCAGAATAGTCCCTTCATTGGTCCAGTTAACAAGATCTGGCGATGAAAATACATCGAAAGAATATCCGCCCCATCCGGGATAACCATCTGAAGTCGGATAGATGTAAAAACGTTTGGTTTTTTCTGAGTATAGAATATCCGGGTCGGCATGAAAACCTGGTAGAACAGGATTTGCCTCTACTGATACTGAAACTGTATAATCGGCTGTAGCACCATTTTGTGTAAAAGTATAGGTAACATTCCCTGCCCTAAAATCCTGAGATCCTACCGGAGTAACACTTGCACCAGGCGATGTGTACAGCATGGGATCAAACCCCGACAAGTCGGTTCTATTTTTCACTGCTATATCAATAGTCTTTGCTTTTGTATCAATATCACAACCATTCTCCTTGATTTTTACGTTTTTTGCTCCCTGTGGTTCGACAGTTGATACACGAACAGGCCATTTTGCCAATAGTCTGTCCAGTTCTTCTTGTGATATAGCGATTGTTGTCCCATGTCTGGCGTGGATTTTATAATCATCCCTTACGAAATTGAATTTTTTCAGATCGTTGGTAACACTGTATTGATAATGTCCGCTTGAATAACAATCATACATCAATACCCATTTATCAGAATTGATCAGGCGAAAAACACCAGCTCCCTCAACAGCCTTGGTTGTTTGTTGAACCGGTGGAGTGGCTTTACTCCATTGAGATCCGGGAGTTCCATCTACAGGAGTCAGGGTCTTTGCTGTAACCTGGCTGATGCCTCCCAAAGATTCGTTTTTAAAGAACATATGATATAGACCATCTGACTCGTCAAAAACAATATCTCCATCGATGGAAGCTGTACCCCTGTCAAAAAACAATTGAGGTTCACCTTCAAGGTCTGTAAAATCTTCATTGGCATAGCAATAATAGATTCGATCATAAGGACAATTTTCATCTCCAGTGAACAATGAGAAATAAACCATGTATTTACCTACAGCAGGATCATATATAGTCTGTGGTGCCCAAACGCGAAGTACATTGCCCCATTGATTGGGCCATTTTGATGGAAAATGCACTGTTGAATGAGTCCAGTTTACCAAGTCGTTGGATTTCAACAAAACCATACCCCTGTTGCTTGACCAACCTTCAGCCGATTTCATGTCTGTAACAACCATATAAAAGGTTTCGCCATCCTCGCCCCTGAGAATATGTGGATCTCTAACTCCCTTTTTGAGGGAAATGGTATCCGAACTCATTATTCTCTCTCCTTTGTTCAGTGGTGTATAATGGAAACCATCGTTACTTACAGCAAACCTTATTTGCTCTCCATCGGTACTGTTGCCAGTAAAATAGGCAAACAGATACGATTCTCTATTTTCTTCTTCAGCTACCCAAGCTTCAAATGTCTTTGTTGCTTTTTCTTTCCCCTTAGTTAACGTAGCCTTGAGTTTAACGTGTCTCTTACCACTTCCAAATTTTGGAAATTGAACAACATCGCCCTTATTGCTCAGATATTCTGGCAAACTGGATTTCCAAGTAACTTCGCACCCCTCAATGGTATTCATTGGAAGTTTTATTTTACTTCTGATATTCTTAATATTTCCTGATATTGACAAAGTTTCCAAATCCATTTTAACACTTTCAGCATCTGAATACAAGGGCAAAACTGTCAATACTACATCCTTGGTATTAGATACCTTTTTGTATTTCAGGGTGGCTGTCAATGTTACTTGAACAGGATCTGAACCAACTCCAGGACGATTCACCAATCCTGAAGCCGATAAGAACTCCGGATTAGAGGATGACCAATTCACTTTTACTCCTTCACTAAGCAATGATGGCAAGGCAAGGTTTGATCGTATTGCGCTAGCATTCGGAATTTCTAATTCCTCTAAGGCCTTAAGCAAGACAATACTATCCAAAACAGAATTAAGCGATTCTAAATCCACACAAAGAGCCTTTACTTCAGATTCCTTCAGGATTCCTTGATAAACAATAAAATTATCATATTGGGCAGAATTTAAATACTCATCACCCATATAACATGAGCGCCCCAAAAAGTTACACGATGTTGCACCCAGTTCTTTGGGTTTAACTGTAATTTTTCCTTGCGCACTAAGTTCGCCATTAATATATATTTTACCCTGATCGCCATATTGTGCATAGGTTAAATTGAACCATTGCCCTTTGGGAAGATCTTTGTTCAATTTCACACTGTTTTCACCAGACCAATGTTTTTGGGAAACCGTATAGCGGGTATCGCCAGCTCTTAAGAAAATATTACCATTAGCATCAGAAGCCATATTGGTTGAATTGGCAAATGTCCAAACAAAATTACCGTTATCTTTAAGATTGGTTGATAGAGGAATATACATGTTTGAAGAAAAACTAAAACTGTCGAGCTGAGCAATTATATTTCCAAATGAAGAACCAAAGTCGAAGTAGCTGTTCTTTTTACCCAATTGCAGCACAGAAGTATTGTTGTATTTTACCAATTCGGCACCGTTGTTTAATGTGCCAGTATACTTTCCTGATAAGTCTTGTAAGTTATTAAAGTCAAATTTAGCCAGGACATTTGTTCCATTGTAGTTAATTTCTATGCCATATATCGACTCAATTTGTTCTATACCCAAAGGAGCATCATAGACCCTAAAATCAGCAATTTTTGCATTTTTTAGGTAATCATCTGCACTATAGCATGAGCGACCTATATAATTAAACGGAGTAGTACCCAGCTCTGATGGACTCATTTTGATTTTACCCGAAGCAAGTAATTGTCCATTAATGAATATTTTTCCGATTCCTCCTTTTTGAACAAAGATTAGGGTTAACCAAGCGCCTTTAGGAATTTCAAGCCTGTTTTGCACCCCTGATTCTTTGGTGTAATTGGTTGGAGAAATTGAATACCGGGTATTTTTTGCACTAAAGAACACCCCTCCTTTAGCATCATTCAGCAGATTGTCTGAGTTGGCAAATGACCAAATAAAGTTGCCATTATTGGCAATATTTGACGCTTCTGGAATGAATAGCTTGACCAGGATGGAAAAATCTCTCAAGGACGAAACAACATCTCCAAATTGCGGTCCCAGGTCCACATATCCATTAGACGGCCCCAGGTCAATTACAGGTACTCCATGGTATGTTGCAATAGTTGCACCATTGAGCAATGCCCCATTATAACTGTTACCTGATTCATCGTGCACCATTGTACTTCCTTCAGAATCGGTCGATAGTCCGTAGTGTACTTGTAGTTTTTGTGCGACTGCACTATTTAAAAAGCCAAAACCAATAACCAATATCAGCATTTGACCTAAAATCAAGCAGGTTTTCCTCATGTTTGTTACCTATTTAAAATCTGTCCTGTCAATTATTTTCTATTCCTTTACAACAGGTTCTATCCTGAACGAATAGGTATAACTGTCTTCAGTAAGCCTATATTCCTTGTGTGTCCAGGCACCCCAACTGTCATCACCTCCAACACCCATTTGCTTGTAATCGATGTTCACAGAAGTTAAATCGCGGAACTTAACATCATCGGTATGCCTGTTGACTGGCCTAATTCCTTCTCTTTGCCTTCCATCAGTACGCTCTGGTGACTCAAGGTCTTCAGATAACACATGACTTGTTGTAACATTGATCAATGGTTCTCCAAAAAATGCCAAACCAACACCTTCATTATTGGTAAGCGACATCCACCGCACATCTGTTTTGTTTCCGTTTTCCTGTGGACGCAAATAGGCCCAGAACTGATCCTCCACTTTTCCATTGTACAAACCTACAAGAGCACTGGTTTTTCTGTCCCAATATGATTCTTGGGGACCTCGTCCATACCAGGTCATGTTGTCAAATTCCCTAAACATATGCAGGTTCATTCCCATACGGACAATTTCGGGTAAATCAGCTTTCGCTTTCTCAAACCTGTTGGTAACCTCGATAACTCCATTTCCAAAAACCGAATAATGGGTCTTATAGTTTGCAATAACTTCACCATTTTGGTCATTTATTTGCGATGTAGATGTAATCTCTACGTGAGAATCCTTCTCTTTAAGCTCCATTTCAACCTGACTTAGGCGTTCTCCTGCTTTTCTCCATATTTTGGACCTGATGGGCAAGTCGTTTCCAAAATCATTATCGATTGGTGCTCTCCAAAAATCAGGTTCTAATCCATTAAGCAACAAGTCTTTCCCATTCAGTGAGTATTTAACCAATTGCCCGGTTTTCTTACTGAACATGGCTGCAAATCCTTCTCTGGATACTTCAATTGTACTGTCGGATTCTGTAACAACAGGTTTGTTATTGGATAATGTTCTGTTGCCAATAGTTTGAGCTTTGCTAATCAGAAACTGGTCGTAGGCAACAATGTGATCAGCTGGCACCAGATTCTCATCCTGCTTCGTGATCAAATAAACATTTAGGAAATATTCCAAATCTGCTTTAAAATTGAACGAGGCATCTATTTTAATTTCTTTTTGTTCGTCTGGCTTAATTGAGATCATGTCCATACTTCCAGACTGTATTGATTTACCGTTCTCAAGGATGTCCCAATTCAGTTTGAATTTATTTAAATCAATAAATCCATATTTGTTTTTAATGCTGATCATTCCTTTTTTCAGATCAACCACACTGAAATCTACATATTGATATACTTTCTTTACTTCAAGTAGAGCTGGTTTAACAGCCCTGTCTGGGTCCACAAGTCCGTTAAGACAGAAATTACCGTCAGAAGGTACAGTATCCGGACCAAAATCACCTCCATAGGCCCAGAAAGGTTCTCCTTTTTCGTTTTTTGTCAACAACCCCTGGTCAACCCAATCCCAAATGAATCCTCCTTGTAAAGGTTTGTATGCTTCAATGGCATCCCAATAATCCTGTAGATTTCCAACACTGTTCCCCATTGCATGGGCATATTCACACTGAATCAAAGGTTTCTTTGGATTCGATTTGGCGTATTTGACCATATAGTCAATCCGGGCATACATCGGACAAAAAATATCGGTATTATATTCATGCCCAGCCCTTTCATACTGGACCGGACGCAATGTGTCTACAGACTTCAGGTATTTGTATGTTGCATAAAAATTCACTCCATTGCCGGCTTCATTCCCCAATGACCAAATGATAATAGAGGGTTGGTTCTTATCTCTTTCAAACATGTTTTTGGTCCGGTACAAATGGGCACCTTTCCAGGTTGAATCTTTGGCCAATGATTCTTTTCCATACCCCATACCATGCGACTCAATATTCGCCTCATCGACCAGGTATAAACCATATTTATTGCACAATTGGTACCATCGTTCTGGCTGAGGGTAATGCGATGTCCTTACAGCATTGATATTATGGGCTTTCATTACTTCGATATCCTTAAGCATGGTAGCTTCATCCTGGACATGTCCGGTTGCATCGTTGTGTTCATGTAAATTCACTCCCTTTATATAAATGTATTTACCGTTTACCAACAGGTTTCCATCTTTTATTTCTACAGACCTGAAACCAACGTCTTGTCTAATAGCCTCAATAGTTTTACCGTTGTTATCCTGCAAATCGATATATAAATCATATAGATTAGGTGTTTCTGCTGTCCAGGGTGCTACACTTTCCAACAATGTGCCGAATGCTATGGTATTTGCCCCAGCAACAAGTTCTTTTTCCTGAACGCCTGAGGCAACCATACTTCCGTTTGATTCCAAACTCCATTGCAATTTTACAGGAGTGCCCTCTTTATTGTTATTTGCTACATCAACCTGAACATTTAATTGTCCGTTTGAGTAGTTGTTTATTAAAGGTGATTCTACCCTAAAATCTTTTAGATGGACATTGTCTCGTGCCAAAAGGTAAACATCGCGTGTAATGCCACTTAAGCGCCAAAAATCCTGATCTTCAAGATAGCTAGCATCACTCCACCTAAACACCAAAACAGATAAAGTATTTTTTCCCGACTTTAGGTATTCAGTAATCTTAAACTCTGCAGGCGTCTTACTGTCCTCGCTATAACCAATCTGAGTGCCATTTACCCATACATACATGGCAGAACTAACCGCCCCAAAATGCAGGATAATTTCTTTGCCCTCCCAATTTTTCGGCACTGTAAATGTCCGTTTATAAGATCCCACAGGATTATAGTTTTCCTGAATAAGTGGAGGGGTTCGCTTATGCGGATATTGGACATTTGTATAAATAGGAACATCAAAACCTTCAAGTTCCCAATTTGCCGGCACTTTTATATCATCCCATTTTCTTGTGGAGTATCTATCTTTATAAAATCCATATGGTATCTCGGAAGGAGTCTGTACCAATTTAAATTTCCAGGTGCCATTCAACGATTGAATGAGTTCAGAACTAAAAATATCATCTCCTATTCCAGACTTGCTGGTAAAAGGAATAAAATGGGCATGCGGTTCTTCTTTGTTTATTTGCCAAACCGTTTGGTCCTGCCATTCTGTTAGAACCAATTTTTCTTCCTCAACTGGTTGACATTGTACCATAAATAAAGCATAGATAACTACAAGCAAACTAGAAAATCGGATTCTCATTATTAAAGTTTTTTTATTAATTACTAACCAGGGTTACTACAGACCTAGACGGTATTTTCAGTAGATCGCCATATTTAATTTTACTTTGTTTTTTAAGGTTGAAACCTTCTTTATCTGAAGTGATATAGGGAAACCAGTCACCAACAGCTAAAGCTTCCAGTTTTGGATCAATAACTTCGTCGTCATTTGAATAATTAATAATTACCATGACTAAAGATTTGTCCTCGTTTTTATACGCCGAAACCATTAATCCTTTGGGATCTGTATCTCCTTCAGGTATCCGGTTCCCTAAACTGTCCAATGCTGTAATGGCCAATCGTTTGGCTCCGGGGCGAATAAAGCGGCTATAGTTACCAAGTGTCCACATTAATTTCGAATCGGTAAATGTTCCATCTAAACGGCTTGTATCAGGTTCTGCATAAATTAATCCATCTTTATAGTTGCCTGTTGAAACTGCAAGCCACCAATTCCAAGCCGATGCATTGGCATATACAATATCATGATGAATTACGCGGGCAATATACAGGGCTGTTTTCATTGATAAATCTTTTCCATGCCCTCCCCCAATCTCTTTGTCATTACCCATTACACAAAGCTCTGTCATCCAAAACCCTAAGTCATTTTGATGGAGCAACTCCCCCATTTCTTTTCTGATATTCTTTAAACTGTTTAAAGGAGTATTGGTCCAATAGCTGTGGGCTGCTACTAAACGCGGCACATTGGGCAAATTGCCCAGAAAGGAGTTTGTACTATCCTTGGTAAAATAAGACTGGATCTGGTATCCCCTATCGTATCCTGAGTGTGGATGTGTACTTATCATACAGTGATAATCGGAAGACTCAGGCACAATAATTTTGGTGGACATACTACGTTCATTGAAGCTGGCATTGATCATCTTGGTTGTTGTTGCTATTTCATATTTTGTAGCTGCAGTACCTTCCTGACCAGTCCCATCCCAATTCCAATGTCCATCGGGCTCGTTAAATGGGGACACATAATTC
>JBNKPU010000116.1:0-5895 GCA_050295515.1 Bacteroidales bacterium
AGCCCGTCCGGCTAGAGGACAAAGGTTATTGACAGCTAATCTGCCAAGTTTTTGCAGGATTTTTAAAATAGCTGTGTTACTTATCAAAACATGTAAAACCAATTTTATGGTAAATCCGAATTTATGTTAACTATGTTTAATAAAAACATAATCCTTAACTCATTACAGATTATATATCCCTACCCGTTTTTTAACCTTGGTCAGGGTCTTGTCAGCTAGATAACGGGCTTTCTCAGCATGTTCTTTGATAACTTTTTCGAGATAGGCTTTATCATTAAGCAAATCCTTTTTGCGTTCTTTAAAAGGAATAGTAAGGGCAAGAACCGCATCAGCAGTAGCATCCTTCAAATCTTTATAACTCAAAGTACCTGACAGGTAATCCTTTGTAAAAGACTCAACAGTATCTGTTCTGCCACAAGCTTTGAGCAAAGTAAATAAGTTCTCAATACCCGGACTCATTGTATCGCCTTGTGTTTCTCCAGTATCAGTAACTGCCGACCTGATTTTTTTCCTTGTTCGGGCTTCGTCTTCAAACAGACCAATATAATGTTTCTCTCCCAGGCTCTTGCTCATCTTTTTAGTAGGATCGGCCAGAGACATTAATTTTTGTACTTCTGTGAAAAGAGGCTCTGGTTCATTAAAAAATTCTCCAAACTGGTTATTAAAACGGACTGCAATATTTCTGGTCAATTCAAGGTGTTGTTCTTGATCTTTCCCCACTGGCACATAATGAGCATTGTAAATCAGGATATCTGCAGCCTGAAGTACTGGATAGGTAAACAATCCAGTTGATATTATCGTTTTTTTGGATTTGCTTAACAGTTGATCAGATTTGTCCTTAAACTGTGTCATCCGAGACAGTTCTCCATAGGAGGTAACACAATTGAATATCCATGATAATTCAGTATGTTGTGGAACCATAGATTGTATAAACAATACTGATTTCTCAGGATCTATTCCACAAGCTAACAATTCGGTTACCATTTGTAGGGTATTGTTTTTTAATTCCTTCGGAATGTAAGGCATGGTCATGGCATGCAGGTCGACCACACCAAAAACACATTCATATGTATCCTGTATTTCAACCCAGTTTTTTACTGCGCCAAAATAATTCCCAAGGTGAATTTCACCAGTTGGCTGTATACATGACAACACCCTTTTCTTACTCATTGTATTTTAATTCAGTATTATAAATCGCGACAAAACTAACAAATGTTCATGAAACCCGAAATATTTTTTTGCTACGCACTACCCTATTATTCGGGATAAATTGAATTTCAAAGTCCTAATTTGAAAGTATTCATTGGTTTTTTTGAAAAGGTAAGGATTTGCGCTTATTTTTGCTCCATTAGAATTTAATACCTGGTTGATGGAAACTACAAGGCAACATAAGATCAATAAGCAGTTACAAAAAGATCTCTCTGAGATAATAAATAAGCTCACTAAAGAGTTGGCTGCTGGAAAAATGCTCACCGTAACACGAGTAAGGGTAACTGCAGATCTAAGTCTTGCCAGGACCTATGTAAGTGTTTTTCCGTCTAATGATTCAGATCAGGTAATTAATAATTTGAATTCTCACATGTCTCAAATAAGGCATGGACTGGCTCAGAAGGTAAGGCATCAAATGAGAAAAGTGCCTGAATTGAAATTTTTACTGGACGATTCTTTAGATTATATCGAAAATATTGACAATCTCCTGAAAGAATAAATCCTTGAACTTACCTGGTTACATAGCAAAGAGGTATATCCTGGCAAAAAAGTCCCACAATGCCATTAACATTGTATCCATTATTTCCATGGCAGGGGTAGTTGTTGGAACCATCGCATTTATATTAATACTATCGGTATTCAATGGATTCGATCAACTGGTCAGAAGTATGTATAACTCATACTATTCAGATATTCAGGTTTTACCGGCTGAAGGAAAGGTCTTTGAAACTTCAGATGACTTCATAGCAAAGATATCTGATATTGAAGGAGTAGAGGTTGTTTCCGAAATACTTGAGGATTATGCCCTTTTAGTGTATAACAGTCGCCAAACTGTATGCAGGATCAAGGGGGTTAGCGAAAACTATAGACAGGTTAACAATATTGAGGATATTATCTGGAAAGGTAAGTTCGAATTAAAATATGGCAGTATGCCCAGGGCTATTGTAGGAAGAGGAATAGCCTATTTGCTGGGTGTAGATATCGATGCCAACGCTATGGAATACCTGAAAGTATTTGTGCCCAAAAGGACAGCAGGCATAACAAATGATCCCAATAAAGCACTGAACAGGAAAAACATTAAACCTTCCGGCATATTTTCTTCGCAACCCGATATCGATGGAAAATATACGATTATTCCGCTTGAAACAGCCAGACAATTGTTTGATTACCAAGATATGGTTTCCTCTCTGGAAGTAAAGTTAAAAGATGCGAATGATTATAAGGTTACCAAGAAACTATTGGAAGAAACCTTGGGCGAAAAGTTCATTGTTAGAGACAGATACATGCAAAATGAGCTGTTATATAAAACAATGCGTACCGAAAAATGGGCAATATTCCTGATACTTGCTTTAGTGCTGATTATTTTACTTTTTAGCTTAGTCGGGTCGATAAGCATGTTAATTATTGAAAAGAAAAAGGATATTTCAATACTCTATAGTTTGGGAGCAGACCGGAACCTTATTCGAAAAATATTTTACCGTGAAGGTATATTGATAACTTTGGCCGGACTTTCATCAGGTCTGCTTTTAGGATCTATCATTTCTTTTTTACAACAGCAGTATGGCTTGGTTAAACTACACGGGGGCTTTATGATCGATGCTTATCCAGTTGATATTCAGTGGTTCGATCTGCTTGTTGTTGCAATAACTGTTTTTCTGATTGGAGCCTTCTCTTCCTGGTATCCGGTTCGGTTTCTTTTGAACAGAAATTTTAATCAATTGGATAGGGCTTAATCCCTAGTTTTCTGAATTCATTGTTAATTCACCGATGCATCATCGTTTTTATTGTGATCAGGTGCAATTTTTTATTAACAAAAAGGATTTTCGACACATTTCGTATAAACACCTGTTTTTCAGACTTTAAAGTTGTTTTTTATCAAAATCTAAATTGTACGATTAGCGTCTATAAGTTTACATGCATGTTTTTTTGATATATTTTTAGCCATATTGATTGAATAAGAAGTGTTTCAGGATGTAACATTACTTATCAACAATTCGTAAATGTTTTTAACATGTGTTCGAACTAAAATTATGTTAAAATTTCTCACATTTCTTTTTGCATGTTTTATGCAATTATTGGCTGTTTATTCACAGGATGTTACTGTTTCACCTAAAATGGTTACATGTAATGGTGGTGAAGACGGCAGTATTACAATTATTCTAAGCTCAGGTTCACCTGCATATACCATTAAGCTTTATGATAAAACACCTGCCGTTAAGCAGAAAATGCTTAAAGAGTTACAAACCAAGGATAATCAGGTTACATTTCGAAATTTGCAAGCAAAAAAATACTATCTACTTATTACCGACTCAAAACAACATCGAATTGTTAAAGAGGTTCTGGTTGAAGAACCTGAGCCACTTACTTTCGTTGGTTACCAGGTAATTAACTATCCCAAATCAGAAGAATCAAAGGATGGTTCGGTAGAACTGAATGTATCAGGTGGCAGCAAACCATATAATTTTAGGTGGGATGATACCGCTGGTAATCAGGATACACAGATTGCAACCAATCTAAACTTTGGTGTTTACAATTGCACCATTAATGATAAGAATAATTGTGGTCCGCTTAGGGCTTCGGTTTTATTCATAAAGAATCCCAAAAAAAATTAAGATAAACAGTTCAGTTATGAAAAAACATATACTCTTTCCCATAGTGATATTACTTGGCTTCATCTTTTTTGCTAACCAGCAAAGTTTTGGCCAATTCGAACGAATGGATATCAAATATACTATTGATACAGTGGAATCTGAGAATAATGTTAGTTATAATGTCAATGTTGAAGTCATAGGACAGACTGGGATGGTTACATACTCCTTATATAAGGAAAAACCATTACCTGAAAACCTTTTAATTAAGAGTGATAAAACTTTTGACAATACATTCCAATTTAGTAAAATATCACCCGGGAAGTATTTTGTGGTAGTCTTCGAAAACGATGATAAAGCAGGCTTTGAAACTATCCTAATAGGAAAACTAAAAAGTTCACAACAATGAGAGTGCCAATTGATAAGCTTTATAAATTATTTAGCAGAGTAGCTCTGGTAATAATAGTTTTTGGATTGAGTGTAGAGGCCTTTGGAGCATTCACAATAACGGTGGAAAATGATACTGTCTGTTTTGGAAACAAAGGCACTTTAATTGTTAGAGCCACAGGTGGTACTATGAATTACACCTATGACTTATATGAATGGCCAATTACAGCCTTTAATTTAACTGTAGGACCAACCTTAGTAGATACTGCTGCATTTGAAAACCTATCACCCAGAAGATATTTAGTAGTTGTCCACAATGATGATGGCAGTACCGATCAAGTTGCTTTGGTGGATGTTATTGAAGATTCACAATTGGATGCTGGGAGTATTACTGTTACACAAGCTCTTACTTGTTCTTATTCAAGCAATCTTATCTTAAGGGCCAATCCATCTAACGGCTCTCCACCTTATTCATATGTTTGGCATAATGGTATTGCCGAAGGACAAACAGGGCAGGAAGCAACTGGTCTTGATGCATCTCAATTAACATACTCTGTAGAAATAAGCGACGCTCATGGTTGTGGTCCTTTTTCTGCAGATGCTATTAGGGGATTAACATTTACAGTACCCTCAGCAATAAATATCAGTTCCGTCACTTCAACTCTTACTTGTGAAGGCACACAAAATGGAACAATAACCATCAATGCCTCAGGTGGGACAGGCGGTCTGAGTTATGCTGTTGTACACCAGGCAACCTCAGATTCAACTGCCCAAGCCTCCAATACTTTTTCTGGTATGGGAAGTGGCTGGTATACTCCTTGGGCAATTGATGCGAATAGTTGTTCTGTATCAGCTGCAAATGTACTTGTTGATTCAGCTCCCCAACCCATTGCCCCCGGATTGATAAAAAACCCGAATGTAGTTACTGTTTGTGAGGGACAAACACTTACAGTAGATACTACCTCAGGATCAGGAGGTGCCGGAACTGCAAACGATGAATTTCGCTATTCAACTGATAATGGCACAAGTTGGAGCTCATGGAGTGGAACAATTCCGAGTTTTGCAGCTATTATTGGAACTAATCTGATTGAAAGCAGGAGAACCTCAACTTCAAGTGGCTGTACAACCTCTCCTTCCAACCAGGTATCATGGACAGTTGTTGCCCAACCGGTTGCCCCCGGAATCACAAAGGATCCAGTGGATGCATCAGTTTGCGAAGGCACAACCCTTACCGTAACAACAACACCGGGAAGTGGTGGCGCTGGAACAACTGCCGACGAATATAGGTACTCTACAGACAATGGTACCAGCTGGAGCGCTTGGGGCGCTGGCGTGCCAAGCTTTGCTGCTGTCACCGGCACAAACCTTATTGAAAGCAGGCGTACTGCAGACGGTACTGGATGTACGACTTCTCCTTCCAACCAGGTATCATGGACAGTTGAAGCCCAACCAATAGCTCCAGGCATAACAAGAAACCCTGATGTCAACGATGTCTGCGAGGGAACAACTTTAACAGTAACAACAACACCGGGAAGCGGTGGTGCTGGTACAACTGCCGACGAATACAGGTACTCTACAGATAACGGTACCAGCTGGAGCGCATGGGGAACAAGCGTCCCAAGCTTTGCTGCTGTCACTGGCACAAACCTTATTGAAAGCCGTAGGACGGCTACAGGATCAAATTGTACAACCTCACCTTCCAACCAGGTAT
>JBNKPU010000117.1:0-10040 GCA_050295515.1 Bacteroidales bacterium
CTTAAACAACATAAACCATGAATTAAGAACCCCACTGAATGCGATTACTGGATTTTCAAAATTAATTACTTCACCAGGCATTAAAGAGGAGCAACGTAAAAAATTTTCCAATTATGTAGAAACCTCCTGCAAGAATTTAGAGAAATTAATAGATAATATCATTAATCTTGCCAAGATAGAATCAAACCAACTTACTGTAACAAAGAAGAATACTGATATTGACGCATTATTGACCTATTTGTATGGATATTTTAATAATATATTGAAAATTGACAAAAAATCAAACGTTTGTCTAATAATTAACAAGGAGGGCCTTAAAGAAAACAATTCTGCGAAAACCGATCCATCACTTTTAACACAAGTGCTAATGAGCCTCATTGAAAATGCATTGAAATTTACTAAAGAAGGTTGTGTTGAATTTGGGTGCCAAAAAAGAAATTCCCATCTTCTATTCTATGTAAAGGATACAGGAATAGGGATACGGGAAGAACATAGAGAAATAATCTTCAATATGTTCTTGCAAGCTGACAACAGCTTATCACGTAGATTTGGAGGAGTGGGTTTAGGCTTAACGATATCAAAAGGATTGGTAGGATTTTTAGGAGGGGAGATATGGCTTGAATCAGAAGTAAACAAAGGGACAACATTTTTCTTTACAGTCCCGGTATAAGTAAATTAAATGGGAGAAGATAAAATAAAATGGACTGATAAAATTCAAGCTATAGCAGCTATTATTGCAATATTTGGAGGATTAGCTGGATTTTATAAATTATTTGCAACTGATAAAGAAATTCAATAACAAATTGATTCTTTAACCTCTATATCCAAAGAATTCTCAGAGCAATCAAAAATAATGAGGGAAGAATTAGAAATTGCATGAATGAGAAATATTATCCTAATTGAACAATTAGGTTTAGATAAAGATAATTGGTTGAAGCAAATTCGACCTGATTTTGCATTTGATTTGAGCAATTGGGAAAGCTTGCAAGGTTCAGAAGGTTTTCCAACTTTCATGGGACTATTATAGTTTATAAAGATATTGAGGGGATAATCTATTCTCAAAGATTTAAATTGGACAAAATTCCATTTAAAAAATTAAATCAAGAATTTTCAAGTTAAGAGTTTTTAAATGTGACATCATCAAAACCAATAAAAATTGATGAATTACAACAGGCTACCACAGACGGCAAATAAGCCCCATAAAACGCACGTTTCATAATACAAAAACCCACCATGATTTAACTGCTCACTTCAATTTAATAATATCCCTCAAACTATATAGCCGATTCAAATCCTCAAAAAAAAGGTTCGAAATATGCACCTTCGGGTTCATCACCTAAAACCTTATAAAGAATAGAACATCAATGAATTACAGGGTTTTTTACATTTTAGGGTTGTTCGATATCTTGTTCGATATAAAGGTCTTCCTTTTAAGTTTCTAATCTATTAATTTGTAGTGTGTGTTGGTTTGTTGATGAGCTTTGCTATTCCTTAGAATGTGTCGTGCTTGCTGTTATCAATAAGATTAGGTGTATCTGTAGTTTGTTTAAAAGGCTATTTAGTTAACATAATGTTAAAAACTTCTTTAAAAATATAATAGAAATAAAACAATGATATAAATCATAATATGTATTTTTATAGAAATTTATTTTTATTAACTAAAATTCAGATTTATGTTTACAGATTTTTTAAAGGAAAAAACAATTTTAGCTGTATGCGAAAAGTGTGGGAGCAAGATGTCATTTACTCTTAATGATATTGCTTCAAAGAGATGTTTGGTTTGTTCCAAATGCGGTTCAAAAGAAAAGTTTAATGATCCTAATGGAGATGTTAAGAAGTTATTAAAAGTCGGTGAAGATTTAGATAATACAATTAAAAAGCTCCATTAATCTCTATTAACCTAACTAAAATAGAATTGTGTCAATACTTAAACCATTATTAATTCCAACCACCTTCATCATAACTCCTTTCAATTATTTGTTGTTGGAGCAATTTTAAAATAGTCCCTTAAGAAAAATTCTCAAAAAAAAGGAAGCAAGCCTGTAAGCCGATTCCTAATAAGTTTTTTAATAATATATCTTTTTCGTATCTACTCGCTCAATTGATGAGGTATTATTAGCTTTAACCTAACAAGCTATTTTTTAATCTTAAATGATATAACACATTTATTACTCAAACATTTAACCTTGTAAAGATCATCTGTCATTTGGATTTTATATTCATTTAATTTTAGTGGTGACTTAATTACTTTGTGTCCTTTATTTAGAATATGGTGTAATTCTGCTTCACCTTCAACATTAACGATAGTAATATCGAACCTATCAAAGTGATTTATTTTATCTGACATGTCTGTTATTACCCTCTCGTCGTCCTTATTTAATATTATTTGTTCCATAGTAAAAATGTTATATTGAATTAGTATTTATAAAAACATTGCAAATTAAACTACATGGGTGACAACTAGGTTAATGTAGTGTTTTGTTTATCAAAAAGTTATTGACGAACTTATTAACATACAATAGCAAGTCTAAGCCCTCGGGGGTACTCCAAATAATAGACTTACCACTTTTGAACCACACGAAGGCAGACAATATATATTTTTTGGAGTGAAAAAGTTTGTTTTTTCAAAGAATAAGACTCTATGACTTACCCAGTCTAACCGTCCTCTAATTCTTGGTTGTTCTCTTCTTTTAAACTACAATTGATTTTAGCCATATCTTTAGGTGATAGCCCTAAAACCGATAGGTGTTGTCTATGTTCTTTTAGTAGGTTTTTATATAGGTTTACTGCTGGATTGGGTTTATGTCCGTATTTGGTTTTGTATTGATAGCCTAAACTTTGAATTGACTCTTTACATTTTGAAATCCGCCCTAAAAGTTCTTCGAAATTAAAGTTTATAACATCTATTGCAGAATTGCAGCCTTACAAGCTGGGTACTCCTATGCCTATTATTGGCGTTGTTTAGGATATTGCCGGGCGAAAGAAGGCCGAAGAAGCGATAGAATCTCTGGCTGTTAGCTTAAATGAAACTCACCGACTTGCCCAGATCAGCAGTTGGGAGTTAGACCTGATAAACTATTCGCCAGTCTGGACAGATGAAATATTTCTAATATTCGAGATTGTCCCTGATAAATATGGTGCTTCGTATGAAGCTTTTCTGGCCGCCATCCATCCCGATGACCAGGAAACCATAAATTTTGCTTTTACAAATCATAGATTGTACAAATCATGTGATTTTTCAGGTAATGGAATTGGATTGGCAACAGTTTAAAGAATTATTCAGAGACATAGGGGTAAAATTTGGGCTGTTGGAGTGATTGGAATGAGTGCTACTTTCTATTTCGTATTTGACTACCCTGAAACTTAAGCTGTAAATACTATTCTTTCCTTTATTTATAAAGAAATATATTGTAAATTATATAGAAATTGATTGTGAACTTTAATAAAGAAAATGTATATTTTCAATAGGTAATGAGTTCCTGTTTTTGTACCAATACTATATGTTGTTGAGTATAAGTAACTCTCGCTATTTTTGATATTAATGCCAATATTGAGATTTGTAAAGTATATCAATTTTTAATTTGTTGACACAGAATGGAAGGACAAGCTAAAGAATTATTGTTTTTAACCAATTCTTTATCGCAATTAAGCAATAAAGAAAGTATCATCCAGCTTTTTATCGAGAGAATGAATGGGATATTTGGTGTCATCAATTTTAAATGGTACTCAGAAAGACCTCAAAATTCAGATAAAACTTTAGAAGTTGGATCAGGAAATAAGAAGTATGGTTATGTTTTGCTTTCATCAAGCAATGAAATTGAAAAAGAAGACCTTAGCCTGATAAAAAATGAAATCCGTTTTCTTTCAATTATTCTTGAGAAAGAAGAACTTAAAGAAATATTGCATAGTCAAAACCTTGCACATGACACCCAAACAGATGAACAATCCCTTTTTCAATCAATTAAACAAAACAAAAATCAAGCAAATTCCAAGCATAAAACCTTGGTAGATGGAATAAAGCATCAATCATTAATCCAAAATATACAAGTAGCAGTTGTTGTTCATGGGCGCAATACAGAAATCACAGCATGTAACACTAAAGCACAGGAATTGCTGGGGCTAACAGAAGATCAGCTCTTGGGAAAAACAACCATTGATCCAGATTGGCATTTCTTACGTGAAGATGATAGCATTATGCCTTTTGAAGAATATCCGGTTAACCATGTATTGGCAACTAAAACTGACCTTAAAGACTATATAGTAGGAATACAACGTCCAAACATGGAAAAGGTTGTATGGTGCCTTGTCAATGCCGATCCTGTTTTTGATGAAAATGATCAATTAAAACAAGTAATAGTAACTTTTAGTGATATTGCCGAACATAAAAGGGCAGAACAAGAGCATCGCGATAGTTTATGGTTCTTCGAATCCATAGATAAAATTGACAGGGCAATTCAAGGTTCAATTAGTTTGGACGAGATGTTGGATAATGTTCTTGATGTTGTACTTTCTATTTTTGATTGTGACCGGGCATATTTAATGTATCCATGTAATCCTTCTTCCCTAACTTGGTCAGTGCCTTTTGAAAGAAATAAACCAGAGTATCCTGGAGTATCTCAAAATAGAATGGAATTGCCAATGGATAAGGATGTTGCAAAGACACTCCAAATATTGTTGCAAGCTGATGGACCCGTTAAATTTGGTCCAGGTACAGATTATCCTTTACCAGGAGATGTTTCAAATCAATTCGGATTTAAGAGTTTTATAGCAACGGCAATTTATCCTAAAGTTGATAATCCCTGGCAATTTGGTATGCACCAATGTGCTTATGTACGAGAATGGACTATTCAAGAAGAGTGGCTTTTTCAGGAAATAGGCAGGCGGTTGGCTGGTGCTATTACTAGTTATATATCCCAAAAAAAATTGTTGGAAAGTGAAATGGGATACCGTATGGTGTTTGAGAATTCGCCGGTTTCACTCTGGGAGGAAGATTTTTCGGAAATAAAAAAATTGTTTGACGACCTTAAATCAAAAGGAGTTAATGACATCGAATCATATTTTAGCCAATATCCCGAAACAGTTCAAAAATGTGCTGAATTGGTTAAAATTGTTGATATAAACCATTCGGCTCTTGTTTTGCACGAAGCATCAACTAAAAAAGATTTGATGACAAACCTTGTTCATACATTTACAGAAAAGTCATTTGAAACTTTTAGGAAAGAACTTGTATGTATTTGGAATGGGGGAGCAGAGATGGCAAGTGATACTGTGGTTAAAACGCTAAATGGCAAAAGACGGGATGTAACAATATATTTCTCAGTTTGTCCAGGATATGAGGATACTCTTTCCAAAATCCTGGTTTCGTTAATTGATATCACCGAGCGTAAACAGGCTGTAGAAGCTATCAGGAAACAGGAACAAAAGTTTCGAAGTTTGGCTGAAAACTCTCCTGACAATATTATGCGTTATAATAAGGATTGTCAAATGATTTATGCCAACTCCCAGCCGCAAACCAATGATGGCTATGACGAATCAACTTACACGGGCAAGACACCACTGGAAAGCAATCCTAACGGTTTATACGATGGGGGAAGGGAAGAAATAGTTAACTTCGAAGCAGCGCTAAAGTCAGTATTGTCGGGCAACGGCACTACGGATGTTGAAATGCACGTCCCATATGGTTCTGGAGAATTCCTAACTCATACAATTCGACTAGTAGCAGAGTATGACATAGAAGGCAATATTATTGGAGCGCTGGCTTTTGGCCGGGATGTTACTGAACAACAGAAGACTGAGCAAAATCTCAAACTACTTAATTTTGCATTAAATAATGTATACGAAGAAGTGTATTTAGTTAATGAAAAAGCTTGTTTCGATTATGTAAATGATGAAAGTTGCCATGTTCTGGGTTATAGCCGTGAAAAATTACTTACGATGAATGTGGCTGACATTAATCCTGATTTTCCTTTAGAACGTTGGCCAGAACATTGGGACGAAATCAAAAAGCACAGTTCTCTGATTTTTGAAAGCCACCATAAAAAAAATGACGGATTCATCTATCCTGTTGAGATTAGTGCGAATTTTTTTGAATACCAAGGTCAAGGGTACCACCTTACTTTGGCAAGGGATATAACAGATCGGAAACAAGCAGATGAAAAATTGAAGGATACTGCACGAAGATTGAATGAAGCACAAAGATTAGCCCATATTGGCAGTTGGGAACTTGATTTGGTACATGACAAACTGAGTTGGACGGACGAAATTTACAGGATTTTTGAGATTGATCCTGAAAAATTCGGGGCTACTTATGAAGCATTTCTTGAAGCTATCCATCCTGATGATCGTGAAGCTGTAAATGTTGCTTATACAAACTCTCTTAAAACAAAGAGTCCCTATTCTATAGAGCACCGTCTTCTTTTTTCCGATGGGCGGATAAAATATGTCCATGAGCAGTGCGAAACCTACTTTGAAGGAGATAAACCTATTGTTTCCACAGGAACAGTTCAGGACATTACAAATCGCAAGCTGGCAGAGGAAGCCTTAAAAGAAAGTGAGTGGAGATACCGTGAGATATTCGACAATGTACTTGATGGGTTATACCTTCTTGAGGTTACCGATGAAGGGCAATTCCGTACTATTGAAGTAAATCCGGCACTTGAAAAAATAACCGGTATTCCTCGTACTTTCTCAGTTGGAAAAACCCAGGAAGAAATTGTTCCCCCTGAAGCTGCAGAGCTTGTTAATGCAAAGTACCGGCATTGTATTGAATCTGGTATTCCCATAGAGGAGGAGGTAATCTTGGATCTGCCAGCAGGCAAACGCTATTTCCATTCAACACTGATCCCTTCCAGCGATGAGTTTGGGAAGATTAATCGTATTGTTGGCATATCCCGCGATATTACCGATCGCAAACAGTCAGAAAAAGAGATTCAAAAATTAAATCAGGAACTTGAAAGGCGTGTTGTTGAGCGCACAGTACAATTAGAGGCGACAAACAAAGAATTAGAGGTATTTGCCTATTCTGTTTCTCATGATTTACGTGCACCCTTGAGGAGTATTGATGGATTTAGCCAGGTATTGCTTGAAGAGTACAACGATAAAATTGATTCCATGGGACAAGATTGTCTTCAACGTGTTCGAAATGCTGCTCAACGAATGGCTCAACTTATCGATGACTTACTTAATTTGTCCAGAGTGAATCGTGGTGAAATGAATATCCAACAAGTTAACCTTTCCAACATTGCAAATGAAATTGCAAATGAACTACATGATTCTGATCCTAAGCGCGAAGTTAAATTCAATATACAGGATAAGCTAATTGCTAATGCAGATGGAAGACTATTGCGAATTGTACTTGAGAACCTTTTAGGGAATGCCTTCAAATTTAGCTTAAAACAAGCGACGGCAAAGATTGAATTTGGAATGTTTCTGAAAGATGATATACCAGTGTATTTTATTCGGGACAATGGAGCAGGTTTTGATATGAAATATGTTGATAAGCTATTTGGAGCTTTTCAACGCTTACATACGATTGATGAATTTGAGGGGACCGGTATTGGTTTGGCAACTGTCCAACGTATTATTCACCGGCACGGTGGAAGGGTATGGGCTGAGGGAGAAGTGGAAAAAGGTGCCACATTTTATTTTACAATTTGTTAAAAAAAAACCGATGAAACGAGCATATCTACTCCGAAGCACAACTTGTCCCAATTTTCCGGGAACCTTGCATGAATTGAAAATTGACATCAGCCAAA
Source organism: Bacteroidales bacterium (assembly GCA_050295515.1). Taxonomy (GTDB): domain Bacteria; phylum Bacteroidota; class Bacteroidia; order Bacteroidales; family UBA10428; genus UBA10428. The sequence goes on from JBNKPU010000117.1 coordinate 7,755, forward strand.
ATAGTGATATACGTGTTTCCTGCCTACCGGACAGGTGGGCATCTGGCAACTTGAAAACTAACTGTTTTTTTGTAAAGAGATCAATTTTATTTTTTCCATTATTAATTGTTTTTCTTGGCTCATTTGCTCAGACCGGGAATATGTCCTTTAAAAATCTTACTCCAGAAATGGGCTTGTCGCATGGAGACGTAGTATGTGTATATCAGGATCATGAAGGGTATGTTTGGATTGGTACTGCTGATGGATTAAATAAGTATGATGGTGTGAAATTTACCGTATACAAGCACGATCAGAAAGATTTGACCTCGTTACCCAGTAGCTATATTACATGTATTTACGAAGATAAAAAGAACAATCTCTGGATAAGTACAGCGACATCCAACGGTTTGTGCAGGTATAACCGCGAAACCTGTAATTTTGAAAGAATCCTCTATACTGATGAGCAGAATGGGAAACTTGAGGTCATAATTACTGACATATTTGAAGATGATACCGGCAAATACTGGGTATGCACCAGTAACGGCGTATTTTGGTTCAATGCGGAAAAAAACATCTTCCATCCTTGCTTTACTGAAATTTATGGGAAGGATATTTTAGTCAATTTTAATGAAATACATCAGGATAAAAGCGGGATACTTTGGTTTACATCTGAAGATCAGGTAAACGGTGGAATAATAAAATATAACCCTGTAACTAAAGAAACTGAGCGTTACAATACCCAGCACCCCATATTCAAACTGAAAGAGAACGCTGTATATGGTATGTTAATTGATAAACAGGAAAACATCTGGTTTGGAGGGTTTTCAACCGGTTTGTCTATGATTAACCAGCATTCAAAAACTATTACTAATTATCAGAAAGGACCTGGCGATGACAATTCTTTAAGTAATAATTCTGTTTCTAGAATTGCTCAAACTGAAGATGGTGAAATTTTAATTGGCACAGAGGGTGGGTTAAATGTGTTCGATCCTGAAACTAAGATATTTGGTCATTATACAAAAACCGCAGCGGAAGGGTCTATATTAAGTAATTCAATTAAAGATATATATATCGGACAGGAAGGGACTATTTGGATTGCTTGCTGGGGTGGAGGAGTAAGTGTATATGATAAACGCTATAAAAAGTTTACCGAATACAAAAAAGATAAACAAACCGGGTACTCGTTTAATTTGGTTACTAGTTTTGCCGAGGATACTAAAGGAAATATCTGGATTGCGACTGATGGGAATGGGATTACCTGGTTTAATCCCAATGAAAATAAATTTGTAAGGTATCTGAGCGATAGAAATGATCCCCATACTTTAACCAACAATAAAGTATTGGCAGTTGAAACAGATAATAATGGAGGTTTGTGGGTCGGGATGTGGCAAGGAGGACTTAATTATTTTCAAATAAAAGACAACAAACTCATTTTAAAAAAGAAGTATCCTATTGTTGACGAAACTGACCCGAAGAGTAATTCAATTTTCAGGATATACCGAAATCGCGCTGGAGAAATTTGGGTCGGAAATTTCGAAACCGGGGCTTATCTGTTTGACCCTAAAACGGAGCGATTTAAACTCATGTTTTCACTTAAGGATATAGCTGGAGAATTAAAAGCATACAGTGCTATAATTGACATTTTGTCCGATTTTCAGGGCGATGTTTGGTTTGCCACCTTAGGCAGAGGATTGATTAGGTTAAACCGGGAAACCGGGGAATATGAACGTTTTACCCATAATGAGAATGATAGCTCAAGTATTAGCAGCAACGTAACTAATGTTTTATTTGAAGATAGTGAAAAACGTTTGTGGTTCGGTTCTTCCGGGTTAGATCTTTTTAACAGGCAAACCAATACCTTCACCCATTTTACAACTGACCAGGGTTTGCCCGATAATACCATTGTTGGAATATTGGAAGACAACCAACATAACTTATGGATAAGCACGAATAACGGTATTTCGAAGGCAACAATCGGTTCAAAAAATGAAAAATTAGAAATTACATTTAGAAATTATTCAACACAGGATGGGTTACAAGACAAGGTTTTCAGTAAATGGGCTTTTTTTAAGAGCAAAAGAGGAGAGTTGTATTTTGGCGGCATTAATGGATTCAATGCGTTCTACCCCGATAGCATAAAGGATAACCCTTATCTCCCGCCTGTTCATATAACTGATTTTTCGTTATTTAATAAACCGGTACCTATTGGGACAAAGAATTCTCCCCTGAAAAAACATATTACGCAAACAGAGGAATTGGTGCTAAAGCATGAACAATCTGTATTTACTTTCATGTTTGTTGCACTGA
>JBNKPU010000118.1:0-29874 GCA_050295515.1 Bacteroidales bacterium
TTTTTTTTCACAACGTGTTTCATTTTTAGTTGTGTTCAAGAACTCACTTTGTTCGGTTCACACGCCTTGTATTTGAACTTTATTCCTCAAACACCTGACTTTATGGACAGACTCTAAATAGTATCTGATTGGTGTACATTGCTTATCGATCTAAAGGGCTTAAAGTTTTATTCCCATGAACAATACATCATCAACCTGGTCATAGTCCTCTTTCCAAAGGTTAAATGTACTTTTCACATACTCATACTGCTCTTCCATTGGCTTTTTATGTATATCCTTGATCAAGTTCTTTAAACGCACCATTTTAAACTTCTTGCCCATACTGCCACCAAACTGATCAGGGTATCCATCAGAAAACAAATATACAAGATCGCCTTTTGCAAGCTGGATTTCATGAGTCTCAAAGTCTTTTACGTCCTTAGAATCGTATTGCCCACCTATTGAACTACGGCTACCTTTTATATATTCTTGTTCCCCATTTTTATAAATGATCATTGGACGCATAGCCGAGGAATAGCGAAGTATTTTTGTATTAACATCAATTTCGCAAAGCATAAGGTCCATTCCATCATTTGACTTTACCTCTTCCGAATTTTGGTTGAGTGTGTTCCCCAACTGCTTATCCAATTCGCTTAAAATAGCTGCCGGAGAATCATACCGATTAGACAAACAAATATCTTTGATTAGAGTAGTTCCTATCATAGACATAAATGCTCCAGGTACTCCATGTCCAGTAGAATCGGCACAAACGATAATTATTTTACCCTCAGCAACACTATCAAACCAGTAAAAATCTCCTGACACAATATCCCGAGGCTTATAAAATATAAATGAGCCCGAAAAAAATTGCTGCATTTTCTTTATTGGTGGAAGAATACTATTTTGGATCCTTTGTGCATAATTAATACTGTCAGTAATATCACGGTTCTTAATTTCGATCTCTTCTTTCTGCTCAACTACCTCTCGTGTCCTTTCATCCAGGCTTTTCTCCAGGTATTCTTGTATTTCTTTTTGCCTACGCTCCCTGTACTTAATAATAAAGATTACGATAAAAATAAAAGCTATTACAACAAGACTAATAAACCACCATCGTTTCCAGATTGGGGGTTTAATCTCAAGCAAGAAGCTAACCGGCTCTTCTTCATACTGTCCATCAGGACCAAATGACCTTACTTTAAATTTAAATTTGCCATCTTCAACACGTGAATAAATATTATACCTGGAATCTGAGACTTCAGACCATTCCATGTCATACCCTTCAAGCATATACTGATATTTAACTGCCGAAGGATCGTTATAATTCAAACCAACATACTCAATTCGAAGTTTATACGGTGCATAGGGAAGTACAATTTTATCATCAAAATTGTATTCAACTTCATTGATCAATAATTTGAGGATATTTGTTTTGGGTGGTACGGCTTCGTTTTTACCTTTCTCAACATCATAGATTAATAGACCATCTGTTGTGCCAAAAAATATCTTTCTTTTATTATTTACATCAACAGCATTTGGATTACAATAACCTTCAAAACCAATATTACTATCAAATATCTTGATTGCATGAGTATTGATATTTATCCGGCTCAATCCGCCACGATGACCAACCCAAACAAAATCATCATCGTTTGTTGAGACACTATAGCACCAAGGAGACTTTAATCCATTATATGTACTGAAATCATATACTGAATCAGCTGTTAGCAGGAATACTCCTTGACCATAAGTGCTTACCCAAATATTTTTATTGGCGTCTTGAGTAATGGAATTAAACTCTGGCTCAAATTGATCTACCGTAAATATCCCTTGGATCTCTCCTTTATCATTTATTTCATAAACACCATTGCTTCGTGTTGCAAACAACAATCTATGTTCATTATCCAGAAATATATGTTCAATATCATTATGTGGCATACCCACACTTGTATTATAATGAAACTGTTCTCCCGTTTTCAGATCAAAGTTATAAATGCCATCTTTTGTAGCCGCATAAAGCATGTCATCATGTCCCAAAATAGAATTAATGGAATTACCTAACGAATTATTCGACCGATAAAAAGATTTAATTTTTCCCTTGCTGATATCTAATTTGTATATTCCATTATTTTCTGTTCCAATCCAGGTAACATCACCGACATGTGATAAAGATGTAATTTTGTCTTTAGGCAGGTTATCTTTTGTTGTATAAACTTTCTCCCTATCGGAATGATTTATATTTACCTGAACCAGAGAACCTTCTCCAGCAATCCAGACAATACTGTCGCTACTGGTAACAGACAAAACATTATTATCAAGTATTTCCTTCTCGAAAGGCATAAATGTGAAAGCTTGTTCAGAAAGAATGTTTATTCCACTTCCATAAGTGCCAATCCATAAATTATCTTCTCTATCGGAGAAAATAGTCTTAATATAGTTTGTTGACAGACCTCTGTCTTTTGTAAAACTAAATTTATTTGAAAATGTACCGTCCTCATTAAAACCGGATAGCTTAATTAGTCCACCATAATATGTACAAATCCATAAACTATTATCTGAAAGAAAAATGACATCCTGAACATTCTGGTACCCTAGGTCAGTCCCATCACCAACTTTAACAATTGGCATGCTGTTGTCATTCATATTAAGTAAAAACAAGCCTTCATCTTCTGTGCCTATAAAGTAGAAGTTATCCCAGCCTGCTTTTTTTATAACCTGAACTGAAATATGTTTTAATCCTTCAGGTTTAATTACGGATGAAAAATTGAATCTATTACCTTCAATAGGTATGATTTGCAGTCCGTCTCCAGTTCCAATAAATAGGTTGCCGTTTGAAATCAAAGCATCCGAAATAATATTATCTGTAAATTCCTCATGGGCTGAACGTACACTTCCATCTGCGGCTACCAAGTAACAGCCCATGTTTAATGTTGCAACAAACAATTCGCCATTCTCTGCCTGTGTAATCCCGACAATTGCAGTACTAGACTTAGTAGGCAGATTATAAGTGGTACCTTTATGTCCATCCCAAAGCAACAATAGCCCATTACTAAACCCAAACCAAACATTACCAAATGAATCCACATAACTCGCAGAAACTTCATCATTGGTCAAGGAATCCAAATCAGCAAAGGATTTGAATTCAAAACCATCAAAACGGCATAATCCCTGACCTGTGCCCAACCAGATAAATCCATTCTTATCCTGGGTTATAGTATAAATATAAGGGTCACAAATCCCATCCGTAGCATTGTAGGATTTAAACCTCTCAAATTGAGCAAAAGAAGAAATAGATATAGAAAAAATTCCTATAAAAAGTACAAGTCTGGTTGCTATTAATAATAAGTTAAAGGCTGAATTTTTAATAGGCATATTATTGCTTTCTTGTTGCATTAATGTTGTAATTGTACTTTGGAACCCCTCCTATTGGAATAACATAGAATGGCAACAATTCGTTGTACTGGTTTCTTACATTCACAACTACATTGTTATTCTTTACCGGAGGATTTTTCTTTTTGATAAATTGAATATCCAGAGATGTGTTTTTTTCTTCATCAAATATTTTAAATTCATCTTCGATCCATGTATCATCTCCAGAAATCTTACTCATCTGCCCCCTACGGGCGACTGAAACAGTACGAATAAAACCATCCTGATCCCAATCAAAATTAGACAATTTTACGGAAATAGTTTTATCATCTACATAAGGATAAATATGAGATACTTCATTGGGGGCGTCGTGCATTCTAAAGGAATACTCATAAGCAAAGGCATTACCACCCTCAACTGGTCGATTTTCACTGTGGCTTGTACTTAGAAAATATCGATACAAATTTCCATCATCTCCTGACACTCCTTCGGCAATTATTTTGAAATGATAACCTCCAAACCGAGAATCATATTCACCTTCAGACGGATTAAAAGGACCAAAGGTATACCAATTATTATCATAGCGAGGATTTACTCCAAATGCTTTTGATGCCAAAAGGTTACCACTTTTGTATTTTCCTTTTGGATCAGTATCTCTTGCGTCTTTTTCAGTATGGCAGCCAGCTCCCCCATATATCTCATATACTATGCGTGTATCCCAAGCTCCATTTTGCTCATCAACATCACCTCCTATATCCGGATCAAAAACCCGTATAAATATAGGTTCTTTAAAGGTTTCTGGCACAAAAAAGAAAAAAGTCTGTGAATAATCGTCATCTCCCCAGGAACTCTCTGCTTTATTGCCAAAAGTCATCAAATAAGGGATATTTTCATCACCTGCAGGTACAGGTTGAGCAAATGACATTCCGACAACAAAAAAAGATATTGCAACAACAATTTTTATTTTTTTCATACCTACACTACTAATAAAATATCCTGGGCTACTCATCTAAAATTCAAATTTACTTTTAAAATCTCTTTACGTAATTATTTTAACAAAAGTTTGATTATTCATCTGTATTTTTAATCACGATAATTTGCTTGTGGGTACATGACCTTTGTGAAAAATCAATTTCCTCATTTTCTGGATCATCTTCTGCAGAAACTATGCCAAGCCGTATATAGTATACTCCTGCTCTACTATAAGCATGCTCTGTTATTGTTCCCTTCTCACTTGTTCCATCACCAAAATCCCAAAAATAACCTCCAGGTGTAAAACTTCGGATAACAGAAGAATCAGCATCCATTGCAATATCATTATTTGCCTTCACAGTATCTGGAACTCTAATATAAGGCTGTTCATATCTGAGCACTTCGAGTTCATAAGTAGCTTCACTAAAATAAACTTCACCTGTTAATGTATCTATAACATTTAGAGAAACTATATATTTGCCGGGTTTTTCAAAACAGTGGTCAGCATCTATACTCCTTACCTTATGCCCATCACCAAAATCCCATTCATACTTCAAGCTTGTTGTATCCAGGTCCATACTACCTGTTTCAGTAAAATCGTAACAGAAAGTTTCCTCGACTTGCTGAGGGCACTCATCAAATTCAGGAAAACCAGACGAGAAAAAATAAATATCGTAATTATTGTTTCGCCTGTCCGAACAAAAATATCCTGTATCCATTTTAGCAGACAGGACATATCCAAAATCATTTCTACGGGAGTTAATCTGTCGTGGCAAATTAATGGGGGAAATCCAATCACCATCTATTTGTTCTGTATAAAATATATCAAATCCTCCTGTTGAATTATGTCCTTCAGAGGAGAAATACAATCGCCCATTTTCATGGAAAAATGGAGTAATCTCATTGAGGTCGGTATTTATATTTGGTCCCATTTTTATAGGGTTTGCCCATCTCCCATTAACCTGTTCTGAATAATAAATATCATAGTTCCCATCTTCCTCTCTCATCGAAAAGAACAGTTTGTCGCCCTTAGGACTTATACAAGGAAATGCTATATCAAATAAAGCGTCGTTAGAAGGAAATTCTCGTGACAAGATCCATTTCGAACCAGTATTTGTAGCTTGATAAATACCCAGACGTTGTTTTTCATTCGTCTTTTGGAGCGAACCGAGTTTATCCTCGGAACTAATTGTTCGCGTAAAGTACATAATGTTAAAATCATCTGAAAAGCTTGCAGATGTTTCTTGTAACCTTCCAGATATCTCTGATGCAAATTGCCGTGGGTTGGCCCATTTACGTCTATTTTTTATCTCTACAAAATACAGTTTAAATGGATAGCTATTATTTAAGTCAGTAGTTTTAACAATACTACTTTTTTTATTTGAACTATAAACAAGGCCATTGTCATACAATGCAGGTGAAATTTCATCAATATCAGGATCGTTAAAGGGTAATCTCTTTACTCGAATTACCTCTTGAGATAACATAGGGAGAGAAAACAAAACAAGGATTAATATTGTAAATTTCTTCTTCATTGGCAATTCATTAAAAATCGATTGGGCTAACAGTATTTACCTTATATCCAAAATAATACAGCAAGCTTACTTCATGTGATCCTTTTGAGTTAGTATATGTACTTAATGGCCCGATACTTAGATCGTAGCTATAATTTAATGAAAATTGGTAATTTATAGAATATCCAATATTAAAAATAATAGCTTCATTTGCACGGTAACCTACTCCAGCTAAAAGCATATCTCTATATTTCAAGTTCAATACTGCTTGGTAATTAAGATTTGAAGAAGGGCTGTAGGCTAAAACAGCATTTGGCATAAATAGCAGGTATTCATTAAGTTCAAGAGTTGCACCGCCCGACAATAAATAAAAGTAGCCTGACATTTCCGGTTTTAAATCATTGTTAAGCAAATAGGGAATAGATAATCCACCATAATAATTTCTACCATAATAGGCAATCCCTACACCTGCATTTGGGATAATCTTATTCTCAAAACCTGCAAACGCAGGATCGAGTCCAAAATCACTTTCTAAAATTAAGTCCTGATCAAGTGACACAAAGGATGCCCCTAACTTTATACCAAAAGCAAGCCTGTCTTGATTCCCTAAAATAATTCGGTGACTATAATTTGCAAAAGCTTCACTTCTTGTTTGCCCACCTCGGACTTCATGCCTGAACAAGCCTCCTAATGCAATAGACTGATTCTTTAATGGATTGTGAAATTCAGCATTTTGCAACATCCTTCCAGGAGTGCCCTTCTTACCAAAGCCAATCCAACTGGATCGGTGCAAAACACTAAAAACTGTTGTTTCGAAAAATCCAGTATAGGCAGGATTTATATATACCAGGTTTCTATCCATTTGGGATGTGACAATAATCTCAGAATCCTGTGCACTTATTCCTAGGCTAAAGAATACAAGTAATAATAAACAATATAATTTTTTAATAAACATCTATCTTCTCAGTTCTAAAAATCCTGATTTATTCTTTTCTGATCCATCTGGCAAAAACTCTCTCAATATATAGTAATAGGTACCTTCAGGTAGTTCAGCTCCATCAATTGTTCCATCCCAGGTTATAACACTATTCACATCTAATAACCTAACCACTTCACCACCATTTACATCCAAAATAATCAACTCTCCCTCACTGCCTTCTTGAAGCTTGACCACATAGCTATCATTTATTTTATCGTTGTTTGGAGAAAATCCCTGATAAACCTTTTGTTCATTGTTAATAATTATCAGTTCATCTGAAATTGTATTACAAACCCCATTTTCTATAGACCATAACAATGTATAGGTTCCTATCCTTGAAAGAGTGGCAATGGCATTAAAAAGTGTCGAATCATCGAAGGTAACTTCGCCTTCTCCACTAGTCTGTGTCCAATATCCATCACCGACAAATGTTGGATCTGCTTCTAATTGATGGACGAATGTATAATCCTTTTCAATATCCTGTCCAGCATTTATATCTATTGGTTGCTCATAAAAAGTTATTGTAACTTCATCTTCTGAATAACAATCGGATGATGTACTTTCTCTCCAGATTATATTGTGCTCGCCATATTCTCCAATAGTTAATGTTCCTGTAGGGCTACCCTCCGGTTCAACAGTTCCATTATCGATATACCATGCCCCATAGGAGTTTTCTACGGAGAACTGGGCCCCCATTATAGCTGAATCTCCGCAAACTTCCACAGATTCACCGGCATAAGCTTCTGGCAATTGAAAAACAAAGACATTTACCCTGGTATTGTCCAATGATGTGTCTGCAAAACATCCATTACCATCCTCAAGACTTAATATTCTTATTACAGCCGAAGCATCAAGCTCAAAAGTAAGTTCGCCAGCATCACTATTGAAAAGCACTGCTCTTCTGAGAACATTTCCCGGTTCTCCAACTTCAATTATCCAATCAGAAACACCTGTTAATCCAGAATATTCTAAGGTTAATGGTTCACTTTGGCACAAAGTATCATTCTTGCTAATTAATGAACCTGTAGGCAGGCTGTTTAGTACTAAAAGAATGGCATCAGAAGTATCAACACATTCGTTATTATCCCCAGAATATGCTATTCGACTGAAATAGGTTTCAACGGTTAATTTTTCAGTAGTATAATTTATACTATCTGCCCCAGGAATTTGTGACCATGATATTCCATCTGGTGATGAAACCCAGCTGTATGAAAAGGTTCCATTTCCACCGGATAATGGATTGCCTTCCAAATCATTTTCTGAATTATAACATCCATTGCTCCCTAAAATTGAGTTGCCAAGAATTGCATCAATAACCACTACTTCAATTGTATCGCTAATATCAGCACAAATATCAGAATAAGCCTGTCGACGGAAGAGTGAAGTTTCAGCCAGGGGACCCGAATTATAAGAAACTCCTGTACTTACTCCGCCAGCATTAACCCAGTCGTTGTTGCCTAACTTAATTTGCCACTGATAGGTAATACCACCAACACCACCGCTCGCAGGACTTTCAACATAGGGATCAGGTGTACCTGATTCACAAACATCAGCTGGCTCGCTAACTAAATCATTCCCTGTAATTTCAGGTATAACCTCAATGATAAAAGCATCACTTGTATCCTTACAAGCCTCATATGCCCCTGATATAATTGCCCTTTTATAACTAGTTGTCTGTGTTAAGCTTCCAGGTGAATAGCTGCTGTTTGTTTCTCCAGCCAATATTTCCCAAACAGATCCATTTAAAACCATCCATTGGTAGGAATAATTTGGGGTATCTCCACCTGACAATAGCGGATTGCTCTTCAATTCCATAATGGTATCCTGGAAACAATATTTCACTGAATCTGAAACAATGTTGAAATTTTCAATCTGAGGCAACACATCGACAAAATGAACAGATGAAGTATCCTTACATGCATCACCATTCCCAGAGTAAACAACTCTTTGATAATACGATGATGTAGTTAGCACACCTTTATTGTAAGTAGAATCAACTGCCCCACCAATTGTTGAATAGGTTGTTCCGTTATTACTTAAGAGCCATCCATAGCGATAAATACCATCTCCACCAGAAGGCAAGGTAGTATGAATAATCCCCCCATCCAAACCAGAACAGATTGTAGTGTCGCTTAAAGATGTGATATTATTATTAGTTATAGCTGGCAGAACAGTCAGAGTATCAACTAAGCTTGTGTCAAAACATACATCGGCTGAAATAACAACTCTGCGATAATAGTTTGTTTGTGTCAAGTTTGCTGTGTCATCCAACTCAATATCTGTTCCTTTTTCTGTCCATACCGGCACGGTCAAACTTTCGGTCGATTCCCATATATAGTCATATCCTGAACCATCTCCACCTGAAGGAGTTGAAGCACTCAACAACCCAGGTGCAACTTCTGAACAAATTGTATCTCTCAATGTCAAAATATTATTTGAAATATCGGGCCAAACCTGGATATACACAGAATAAGCAGTATCTGAATAACCATCGTCGTTTGTTACAATTCGAGTGTAAAAAGTAGAGGCTGTTAAAGCCGGAGGTTGAAAATCTTTTCTTGTTGAATCTGTTATTACAGACCAGTTACTGCCATCACTACTTTGTAGCCATTTGTAGACTGGGGCTTGTACCCCTTTGGGAGTAGTTCCTCTTAATAAGCTAGGTGCCTGGTTTATGCAGATGGTATCGTCACCTGTAACAGCATTAAAAGTAAAGCCATTTAAATAGGCCAAATAATCTCCAAGCAAAGCTCCAATTGACCCCCCTGTTGACCAATCAGCACACGTTCCTGTTCCATTAGAACCTGCCAAATAAGAAACATTCACTAATCCAGGAATTGAGGGAGTATTATACCAAAACAATCCTCCAGAACCTCCACCTCCAGATCCCCCACAATTTCCTGTTGCGGATGAAACAGAACCTCCATTTCCTCCTAACAACTCAACATTAAGTGTGCTTTGGTAACCTTCTGCGTCAATAACTACAGCACCTGCAGCACCTCCGCCACCAGCTCCTCCTGTAGCAACACTGGTTACTGATTCTCCATTAGCAATAACAGAAAAGCCATTGCCTTCAATTGTATCAGTTAATATAATAACTATTCCTCCACCATTTCCACCACTAGTTGATACGGAGATTCCATCATCAGTACTTCCTCCTCCTCCTCCTCCAAAGGTAACTCCTGGCCATTCTTCAACAGGATCTGCTATTATCCAGGATTTTGTAAAATATTTCAATCCTAATTCTACTCCTCCTAATGCATACTGGGGAGTAACACAAGTTTCTTCTTGATAATCACCTAAACCTCCAGAATATACAAGGCTCCCTCCAGCACCTCCGCCAAAAAGGCCTACACCACCACCACCACCATTTAAAGCATAACCGGTACCCTGCAGATAATTAAAACCAGTTTCAATATTCCCCTCTCCTTTATATCCACCTTTATTAGGGGCTGTCGTTGAAAAATATGTAGTATCATTGGAATATCCAGGACGGCAACCTATATTATAGGATTTTGGTGGGGCTCCATGGAAACCCTTTCCCGAAACATCAATATTTGCATTAAATATTAACCTTTTTAAAGCAACAATTGCTACTACTCCACCTTTTCCTGACGCACTGTCCCAAGGCATAGCTGTTACCTCCGAATCCACCTCAACCACCTCATCCTCAACCAATTTAATCAGCTGTACTTTTTGCTCTGGAACATAAGCTCTTTTAATATCTGCGGTAAATGTGACTACTTTTGTTGAATAATTAACATCAATAACTGACAGAAACTCGAAACTGCCTGATTGATCATAATAGACAATAGGATATTGTTCTGTAGGAAAACCACCAAGGTCAATTCGAGCTCCTTTTACCTGAAACAACATAACTTTATCTCCCACCTGAAGACTAGCAAGATCTTCTCCTGAACAAGTAACAGTATTTACTCCAACAGCAGAGACTGAATAATATTCATTTACTACACCACTTAGAGATGTTTGTGCAGAAACATATATCGTAGAAAAAACTAAAAATAAAAGTAGTACTCGCTTCAATTGCCCATGCTTTTGTAATATCTCCAAATATAAAAAAATTAAAGTTACTTTATAAGATTCCTAGTTACCACATATCAAATTTTTACCCCTTATACTATTGGAATAGTGATTGTAAAAGTTGACCCTTCCCCAATTTTTGTTGAAAATTTGATCTCTCCCCCCATCAATACAAGAATATTCTGTACAATAGCCAAGCCTAATCCCATTCCACTTGTTTTAGTTGTGAAATTAGGCATAAACAGCTTGGTTCTGACATCCTCAGGAATTCCTTTCCCATTATCAGAGATCGTAATAACAGCCTTGTTTTTCTCCCTATAAAGCTCTATATCGATCTTTCCCTCTCTATTATCCGGTATAGCCTGTATGGCATTTTTAATAATGTTAATAAAAACACGCCCTAACTGTTCGCTATCACCTCTAACAAACACATTTGTTTCTTTTTTGTTGAAAAATATATTAATCCTTTGATTGTCTTTAAATAACACAATAGCCCTTGAAAGCACCTCGGTTAAATCAACATCCTCATATTTGGCAACAGGCATTTTTGCAAAATTCGAGAACTCACTTGCAATTGTAGAAAGGTTATCAATTTGTTCAATTATTGTATTGGTGACCCGATTAAGATACGATTCAAAATTTTCCTTTTTATCGTCCCATGCTCTCTGGAGTTGCTGCACACTTAACCTCATTGGTGTCAGTGGATTTTTAATTTCATGTGCAACTTGCTTTGCCATTTCCCTCCAAGCACTCTCTCTTTCCGATTTGGCCAGTAAACCAACACTTTTCTCAAGTTCCACGACCATTCTGTTATATTCCTGGACAAGCCTGCCAATCTCATCATGCCTCTGGTAATTGATCTGTTCATATTTGCTGCCCAGTTTTAACCCTTTAAACTTAGACTGCAACATCTCAAGTGGTTTAGTTATCTGGTTGGAAATGAAAACAACAACAAGAATTGTAATCAAAATAAGCAACACATAAATATTGATTATTGCAACTGTTAGTGTAGTAATATCATCCTGTAGTTCTTTTTGTTTGGTGAAATAAGGTAAATTAAGATAAGCCAGCAGTTCACCGTCAACATTTACAAATGGGACATAGGCAGACAAATAAGAAAGCTTATTGATTCTTTCTCTGTGTATATACCGGGCCAGTTTTTCATTATTTAACTTAAAAAAGGCATCAGGTGCAATCTTGGTGTTTTGTAATCCCGCTTCAAAAACTTCTGGTCTGGAACTAGCTATTAAATCTCCTTCAGGATTATACAAATTAATATCACTGTAGAAAACTTCTGAGAACTTAATAAGTAACTGTTCTAGATTATCATATTTATCTGTAGACCATGAGTCAGTAAGCTCGTCTTCAAAAGAAAGTTTATGCTCTAGTTCTACATATACAGATTGAATTTTCTCGGTAAGTATTCTAACCTGGGTCTGATTATATTTTCTAATATTGAACCATGTTGTACTTCCAGCAATTACAATTAATGAAACAATCAGCATTAAAACCACCGATAACTGAATCCTATTCCTCAAACTGTCTTTAAAGCTTAAATACCTGAATCTGGAAACCATTAGAAATATGACAATTAGTGCAGACAGGTAATAAAACACAAATATGTAAGAAAAAAGTACAATTACATCAATAGCAGTCAGTGCCTTTTCGCTTACTACAATAAGGCTTTCTTTTTCTGGTTTGTAAATAAGGTGATTATAATCATTCAACCGTTTATAATACAACTCAACATCACTGTCCTTCTTAAAAACATCTGATATTAGACTATATTCAAATTTACCTGAATGAGAAACCAAATTGCCCTTATGATATTTTGCATAAGAAATGCGTTCATTTAAAACCTTGCCCTGCAAACGGTCATCAAGCAACAGCTCTGGATATCCTAAAGGATCGGTAGTAAGTTTTGAATTTAAATCAAGAAATAATGACACTTCACCCAGTGATTGGCTTTTAAATCTAGACCAGCCAAAGTAGCTAATAAGTCCAGTATAATCATCAATATAATAGAAGTCTGTCCCCGGAATTGCTATACCAAGCTCGTTTTTGTAATAATCAAAATAATCATAACAGGGGAACCAGTTAATCTCTGGTGTTTCTATCAGAACACTGTCTGTTGGGCGGCAAACTGTAAGCCCCAGACTATACTTTTTTAAATATCCGGTAAAAAAATGATCTGCCAAATAAGCATGAAACTTTTGTTGATTGTAATTATCAATTTCTAAAAGCCCTTTAATCCCTTTATCTGTTTGCATCTCCTGAGTAACTTCATTGAAAAGATACTCAGCAATTGGGTCATGTTCATTTGATAGGCTAACTGCAAACGACTCATTTCGCTGCTTACTTTTAATGTTAGAATAATGAACAATAAAAAATAATAGGTAAACAGAAAAAACAAACAGGAACAATACTAGCGACGAAAAAATAGCCTGCCCATAAATTCGCTTTTGAAACAATCCGATTAATATTAAAAAAACGGCTCCAAATACCACCGAATAATAGTCGAAACTATAATTTAGCGGGACGCTGAATATAAATATAACCAACAAGTATACAACACTGTAGATTACAGGTTGATAAATTTTAACTTTAGATAGAGCAGTAAACAACCATAACCCTATAATAAACACTGCCAGATAATTAGTCCCCAGTAATAAATAAGCAATAATTATAGGAAAAGACACCTGGCTAATATTATGTAAAACCAGATCAAAACTGGAATTTTTTATAATACCTAATGAACTCCTTTGCACAATAAACAATATCATAACATAAAAGAAGCTAAGGATTCCAATCCATGCATTTCTGTTATAATCGTTATCAAGAAACCGATTAGGTATTTTTAGAAATTTATAAATGAGATAAGAGAAAAATATAAACAAAAGACTATTCACCATTAAATCCCCAAAGGTTGGAGAAAGCTTTGTGGCATAAATAAATGGGTCAAATAAATACATATGATCCCGTATGAGATCTGCTGAATGAACAAGTATTTTTATCAAAACAAGGATAATGACTACAACAAATATCCTTATTGAAAGAGTACTCCAGTTTGAGATTACTAGAAACTGCCTTAAATAGACCAACAAAAAAATAAATCCAAGGAAAAAGAGAACAACAGCAAAAGTATGCCAAATAAGCATTGTCTTCTCAGATTCAGGTCCAAAAACCAGCGAAAAGACATATGTGCCATCGTCTAAATAAATCGGAAAACTATCTACAGTATCGGGATTAAGAGACACACTTGCCGATTTTATCCTGAAATCTTCAATAAGCCCATTTTGCAAGAATTTATTTTCATATGGGTAGTTATTGTCCAGTTTTATGTAACCAAAATATGTGTAGGGATTTGAATTTTGAGACACCTTGTAATACGTAGAATTTTCAAGCCGTACAGTTCCTTCTGATATAGTATCCTGAATGAATCGATCCAATGAAATGTAATTGTCTGACCAGAATTCAAGTTTCTGATTCTTAAAAACCAAAATTGAGATATTCTCCTGGGGTGCTCTTGATGTAACACTAAGAGCCTCTTTAAAATCCTTTTTCTTGATTGCATCAAGATACCGGATTGTTTTAATATATTTCTTCTGAAAAATTCGTTGTACTTTCCTGGTTTTCGACTGTTTGCTAAAATTATTATTGTGCGACAACACCACTACCAGAGAACTCCCGATCAAGATGATGGATATATAGAGCAACAGACGGTATTTCATAAAAATATTTTAAATGTTAAATATACTGCTCAAGTATATAATTTCCATCTTTTAAACAGATAATATCATCAACAGATTCATCCTACGGCCAAGATTTTTAAAGTCCGTAGTACTAATTATTATGATACGGATGATTGTGAAGAATAGTAAATGCCCTGTAAAGTTGCTCAGAAAAAAACAACCGGACAAGCTGATGTGTTGTGGTCATTTTCGATAGCGACACTTTGGCATTAGCTCTCCGGTACACATTCTCTGAAAATCCATATGCCCCACCAGTAACAAAATAGATATGCTTTTGTCCCGAATTCATCAATTTTTGGATATATTGAGCAAATGAATTAGAAGTATACTCCCTACCTTTTTCATCAAGCAATACAACATGTGCCGAATCTCCAATTTTTTTCAGTATAAGTTCGCCTTCAACCTTTTTTAATTCCTCAGGATTAAGTTTTTTCGCATTCTTTGGTGGAAGCACAGTAACAGAACTATAATTTATATATTTTCTAAGTCTATGTTCAAATTCCGCAATTAATCCCTCAAGGGCAACCGAGTCAGTTTTCCCGACATTCACTAAGGTAATATCCATCAATTACAAATAGTTATTTGCGCCGTAAATTATAACTTTTTTTCAAGATTATTTATGTATTAATATTGTTGTTATCAAGAGAAGCAATATGATGTAGTTTAAAACATTATTTCTTAACTAAATGAATAATCTTTATTTTTACACCTTAATTGGCTTATTTTTTGAAGCACTTAAAAAAAAAGACAATGAAAACAAAAAGACATATTGCTGTTTTGACTATTATTTGGGGATTAGGAATTGTTTTCGCAAATAATATTGATATACCGGAAAAAGTAATGCTGGGGTTTAAACAAGGAGATGCAACTTTAATTTCTGGTTATTTTAAAGGTACTGTAGAGCTCACTCTAGAGAATAAGGAAAATATATACAGCAGTACGCAAGCCGAATTAATTCTAAAGGATTTTTTCAATAAAAACACACCTAAAAGCTTCCAAATCATCCATGAAGGAGGGAAATCTGAATCAAAATATGCCATTGGGAAACTTACTACACCCCAAGCAAATTTCAGAATTACTATCCTGTTTAAACTCAATAATGGAAAACCATATATACATCAGCTTAGAATAGAAAAAGATGAAGTTTGACACTTATATAGAGGAGTTTTTAGACCTTGCTTTTAAAGAAGATATTGGGGATGGTGACCACACCTCACTTTCAACCATACCAACAAACATAGAGGGTAAAGCAAAATTACTTGTAAAAGAAAACGGAATTCTTGCAGGTAGCACTATCGCAGAAAAAATTTTCCGTAGGCTCGATGCCGATATTAATATAACCTATCACATGGAGGACGGCAGCTACATTAAAGTTGGAGATGTTGTTTTTACCGTCCAGGGGCAGGTTTTGGCTTTGCTTCAGGCAGAAAGACTTGTGCTAAATATTATGCAACGCATGTGTGGCATTGCAACTCAAACAAATATATATGTACAAGAACTTAAGGGACTAAACACCAAAGTGCTTGATACCAGAAAGACCACTCCTGGCATGAGACTTCTTGATAAACTTGCTGTTAAAACAGGCGGTGGAGAAAACCATAGGATTGGTTTATTTGACATGATTTTGATCAAGGATAACCATATTGATTTTGCTGGTGGAATTGAAAATGCTGTTTTAGGGGCGCAAAAATATTTAAAAGATCATCATAAAGATTTAAAGATAGAGGTGGAATCCAGGAGTCTTGATGATATAAAAAAGATACTGAATATTGGTGGTGTTCATAGAATAATGCTTGATAATTTTACCATAGAACAAACCAAAGAAGCAGTTGATTTTATTGCGGGCCGGGTAGAAACTGAATCGTCTGGTGGAATAACACTGAAAAACCTTAGGAAATATGCTGAATGTGGTGTAAACTTTATATCGGTTGGCGCTTTAACACATCAAATTAAAAGTTTGGACCTCAGTCTAAAGGCTATTGATTACTAAGAATGACAGAAGAAAGCAAAACGTATAGTTTTAAATATCTAGACAAACAAATTAACAAGCTAATTTCTAAGCTTAAAACAGTCTCATTACCTGGTTTTGAAAAGACTCCTATTTTCGATGTCATTATGTTTTTCATTAAAGGCATCCAAAAAGGTTCTTTAAACTTGAGGGCTACATCCATCGCATTTAATTTTATGTTAGCCCTTGGACCTGCTCTCATTTTCTTTCTGGCAATGCTGCCCTATTTACCCATAGAAAATTTTGAGCAATTACTCGATGATATTCTTTCCGGTATTATTCCAGAAAACTCATTTATTGCAATAGAACCTTTACTCAAAGAACTTTTTAAACGTAGAGGCGGATTACCAATATTCGGACTGCTTACAAGTTTGTTCTTTGCGCAAAAAGCCATAAATGGAATTATTGAAGCATTTAATGCAACATTCCATACTTTAGAGACAAGAACCTGGTACAGACAAAGGATTGCCTCTGTTAGTTTAGTATTTATTTTTTTTGGCATTGCTGCACTCTCGAGTGTATTATTTGTATTCAGCAAAGGTTTTATAACATCGCTTGTTGAATCAAACATTATTGAGGTTGGCCCTGCAGTTTTTGTAGCTAGCAAGTGGGTAATGCTAATAATTCTGACTTTTTTTTGTATTTCGTTTTTGTACTACCTGGGTCCCAGCAGAAGAATTAAATGGAAGTTTTTTTCAGCTGGATCAACTCTTGCTACAATCTTGGTTATTATTGCCTCTCTGGGCTTTAGTTATTTCATGGACCATTTTGCACAACTCAATAAATTTTTCGGATCCATTGGAGCTCTAATTGCTCTTATGCTCTGGATGAATTTTAATGCACTCACACTTTTAATAGGCTTTGAGTTAAATGCCTCAATTAACAATGCCCAGCTTTTCTTGTTTAATGAAGACAACTAAGCGGGACCTTTTCTCTGAACCTTTGTTTTGAATTATTGTTATAGTCTTATAACTACCTAGCTTGGAGTGATGAAAATATTTGGAATTAGACGAGACTACACAGCCACCACCTTCAATTTCAATGAGTTAAAGCAAAACCCAATGGATCAATTTGATCTTTGGTTTAAGGATGCTATTGAGTTTGATGAAATAGAACCAAATGCAATGGCTTTTGCTACATCTACGACAAAAGGTGTTCCTTCGGTAAGATACCTTCTTTTAAAAGCTTACGACACAGAAGGTTGCGTGTTTTTTACAAATTATGAAAGCCTGAAAAGCCAGCATTTGAAAAGCAACCCAAATGCTGCCATGGTATTTTATTGGCAAAAAGCCCAAAGACAGGTCAGGATAGAAGGTAAAATCAATTTATTATCCGACCTTGAATCAGATGAATATTTTAATGAAAGACCCAATGGGAGTAAAATAGGCGCATGGGCCTCTCCCCAATCAAAGCCCATCCCTTCAAGGGAATATTTAGAAAATTTAAAAGAAGAATATCAAAAAAAATATTCGCAATTCATGGTTCCAAGACCTAAATTTTGGGGCGGATATAAACTTATACCGAGAATAGTTGAGTTTTGGCAGGGAAGACCAGATCGCCTGCATGACCGTTTTCAATATCAACTTAGAGAAGATAATGTTTGGAAAAAAGAAAGGTTGGCTCCATAGCCAACCTTTTTCATTTTATCTTAATTTGTTAAGTTGTTCTTGTATTGCTTTTACTTTAATTTCGGCATCTTTCTTTTTTTGCTTTTCCTTGTTTACTACAGCTTCAGGAGCCCCACTCACAAAACGTTCGTTATTGAGTTTTTTCTCAACTGAGCGTAAGAATCCTTCCAAGTACTTTAATTCCTCTTCTAATTTTGTAATTTCCTCTTCAACATTAATTAAATCCCCAAGAGGAACCGCATATTCAGTAGTTTTCACCCTGAATGAGGAAGCTGTATCGTCAGTTTTATCAACAAATTCAATCCGATCAACATTTGCAAGCTTTTGGACAACAGGCAAAAACTGTTTGTCGAAAACACCTTCTTGAGCGACAATTTGTAAATGTACTGACTCCTTATTCAGAATATTTTTTTCTTGACGTATATTCCTAACAGATGTTATCACTTCTTTCGCTTCATCAAATGCAAGCAATTCAGCAGTGTTCACCTCACCACTTTCGGGCATTTTGGCAACCATAATACTTTCACCATCCTTTCGTTCTTCAATGAATTGATAAATTTCTTCAGAAATAAATGGCATAAAAGGGTGAAGAACACGTACAACCTGATCAAAGAATGCAATTGTTCTATCATAAGTTACTTTGGCTATTGGTTTTTGGTAATCTGGTTTTATTGCTTCTAGATACCAACCTGAGAATTCATCCCTGACCAAAGTATAAACTGTCATAAGTGCATCACTAATCCTATACTTATCAAAATGGTCATTGATTATTCTAAGCGTGTCGTTTAATTTATTTTCAAACCATCCTATTGCAGCTCTTGCCGATTCAGATTGTATTGCAGATTCATCAACCTCCCATCCTTGAACAAGACGGAAGGCATTCCATATTTTATTACAGAAATTCCTTCCTTGCTCGGTCAAACTTTCATCAAAAAGTATATCATTTCCTGCAGGAGAGCATAAAAGCATCCCAACACGCACTCCATCAGCCCCATATTTTTTAATAAGATCTAGGGGATCAGGTGAATTACCGAGCGATTTCGACATTTTACGCCTTTGTTTGTCCCTTACCATACCGGTAAAATAAACATTACTAAAAGGTTTATCCCCCAGGAATTCATATCCTGCAATAATCATTCGTGCAACCCAAAAAAAGATAATGTCTGGTGCTGTAACCAAATCACTTGTCGGGTAGTAGTATTTAAGTTCCTCAGCGTTCATATCAAGACTGCCATCAAACAACGATATTGGCCACAACCAAGATGATGCCCAGGTATCCAAAACATCTTCGTCTTGCTTTAGGTCTGTCATGCTTAAAGAAGCATTCCCGGTCTTTTCTTTAGCCAGTTTTAGTGCTTCCTCATCTGTCTCTGCAACAACATAGGATCCATCTTTCAGGTAATAAACAGGTATTCGGTGGCCCCACCAGAGCTGGCGACTAATACACCAATCCTTGATATTTTCCATCCAGTGCCTATAAAGATTTTTATATTTTGCAGGATGAAATTTAATGTTATCATTTAATACATTTTCGAGGGCAGGCTTGGCCAATTCTTCCATCTTAAGGAACCATTGGGTTGATAATTTTGGTTCAATAACTACATCTGTTCTTTCGGAATAACCGACCTTATTCGTATAATCTTCAATCTTATCAAGATTACCAGCCTCTTCCAATTTAGGAACAATCAATCTCCTTACTTCAAACCTGTCTTCACCAATAAAAAGTTGTGCTTTCTCATTCAAAGTTCCGTCATCATTAAAAATATCAATTGATTCAAGATTGTATTTCATGCCAATCTCATAATCGTTGATATCATGTGCAGGAGTAATTTTAAGGCATCCGGTACCAAACTCCATATCAACATAATCATCCTCAATAATTGGAACAGCACGATTTATGAGGGGAACCAACACTTTCTTGCCTTTTAATCCTTTATATCTCTCATCGTTCGGATTAATGCAAACGGCAGTATCGCCTAATATTGTTTCTGGTCGGGTAGTAGCAATTGTAAGGTATTCCGTCTCCGATCCCTCTACCTTATATTTAAGGTAATAGAGTTTAGACTTTTCTTCTTTGTATATAACCTCTTCGTCCGATACTGCGGTCATTGCAGCGGGGTCCCAGTTTACCATGCGCACTCCTCGGTATATATAGCCTTTGTTGAAGAGCTCTACAAATACCTTAAGTACCGCTTTGCTTCTTTCTTCATCCATAGTAAAAGCTGTCCTGTCCCAATCGCAGCTGGCTCCGAGCTTTTTAAGCTGCTCTAGAATTATTCCGCCGTGTTTATGTGTCCATTCCCAGGCATGTTCCAGAAATTCATCCCGGGTTAAATCATTTTTTTCGACACCTTCCGATTTCAATTTTGCAACAACTTTAGCTTCAGTTGCAATAGATGCATGATCGGTTCCTGGAACCCAACAAGCATTTTTGCCTAACATACGTGCTCTTCGTATCAGAATATCCTGAATACTATTGTTAAGCATATGCCCCATATGCAAAACCCCGGTAACATTTGGGGGTGGTATTACTATTGTATACGGTTCTCTTCCATCAGGACTTGATTTAAACAAACCTTTATCCATCCAATACGTATACCATTTATCTTCAACAACCTCAGGATTATATTTACTTGGAATCTGCATTCTCTTTAAATTTTATATTTTTTTGTGAAAAATTGCGTAAAAATAACAATAAATTAGCAGCTTTGAATCATTGGCACAAAAATTGAAAAAATCAAAATAAGAATTTCTTATCTCTTAGACATAATATTAAATTTGTAAAAGATTTGCGGACACTAAAATATATATAAAGAATTAATTTTAATTTTGTAATCGATTAAAAAAAATAACGTCATGAAAAAATTACTTTCTATTGCAGTATTAGCAGTTATGACTTTTTCAATCAGCTGTTCTCAAACAAGCCAGGCTGAAAGCACTGTTGACATTGATGCACAAGGAGCCACAATTGAATTTGATAATTTAGTGCATGATTACGGTACGATTGTGCAAGGAGAAAACGGAACCTGTAAGTTTGAATTTAAGAACACCGGAGGTGAGGCTCTTGTTTTATCTGATGTAAAAAGTTCGTGTGGATGTACAATTCCAAGCTGGCCTAGAGAAGCCATTGCCCCAGGAGAGACTGGTACAATTGATGTTAAATACGACACACGCAGGGTTGGCCCTATTAACAAATCCATAAGAGTTACTTCAAACGGATCTGAACAGCCTATAATTTTAAGAATCAAGGGGCGGATCGAACCAAAACCAGCAGAGTCTGCTGCAACAAATTAATAAGCAACAAAATACAAGCTTGATAAGGACTCACAAACCATTCAGGTTTGTGAGTTTTGTTTTGATATATGATAATAAAGACTATTAAAAATGCCTAAGATTTCGAAAAGAGGAACATTAATGCCCAACTCACCAATTAGAAAGTTGGTGCCATTAGCAGAGGAAGCTGAAAAAAGAGGGCGAAAAATCATTCGTTTGAACATCGGACAACCTGATATCCCAACTTCAGAAAAAGCCCTTGATGCTATTCGAAATCTCAAAGTTGATGTTATTGAATACAGTCATAGTGCAGGCAATGAATCATTGCGCCGAAAGATGGCAGAATACTACCACAGGTTTAATATTCCTGTAACGTATGAGGATATACTTATTACAACAGGCGGTTCCGAAGCTATTACACTTACTTTGTTAACTTGCATGAATGCTGATGATGAAATCTTGGTCCCTGAACCTTTTTATGCTAACTATTATAGCTTTGCCACTTCAGCCGATGTTAAAGTAGTCGCCATTTCATCTCATATTGAAAACGGTTTTAGATTGCCTCCGATAGAAGAATTTGAGAAAAAAATCACAAACAAGACCAGGGGTATTATTATTTGCAATCCTAACAATCCTACAGGCCATGTCTATTCCAGAGAAGAGCTTGAGCAAATAAAAGACCTTGTTGTTAAATACGATCTTTTCTTATTGTCTGATGAAGTGTATAGGGAATTTGTTTACGACGAAGAGGAATTCACCTCTATTTTACACTTAGATGGCGTTGAAAACCATGCGATTTTAATTGATTCGCTCTCTAAGAGATACAGTGCAACAGGTTTAAGGACTGGGGCTTTAGTTACAAAAAACAAACAATTAAGAGATACTGCCCTGAAGTTCTGTCAGGCTCGCTTAAGTCCCCCTTATATAGGTCAATTGGCTGGTGAAGCTGCAATAGACTCCTCTGATGAATATATGCAAGGCGCATTCAATGAATATTTAAAAAGAAGGAACTTTGTTGTTGATGAGTTAAATAAAATACCCGGAGTATATTGCCCTGTGCCTAAAGGAGCATTCTACGTAATGGCAAAATTACCTGTAGATGACGCAGAAAAATTTGCTATGTGGATGCTTAAAGAATTTTCGCATAATGGATATACACTTATGGTAGCTCCTGGTGCAGGTTTTTACACCGAAGGAGATCTCGGTAAGCAAGAAATAAGAATAGCCTATGTAATTAATGTTGAAGAACTGGCTATTGGCATTGAATGTCTTAAGCTGGCACTGGAACAGTATCCAGGTAAAATTTAAACAGAAAAAACCAGCAACTCAAGCGGAGGGTTATAGTCTAATATGATATTTAAGGGTAAAGTAAATACTTTGCCCTTGTTTTTTTGAATTCCTCCAAACCTTCTTCCCAGTTTTTTTCTATTTGATCTTCATTCAATCCAGCAAGTATTTGCTTCCTAAGAACAGAATTACCCGCGAGTAAATCAAAATAATCAATAAAAAAATCCTTGCCTAAATCCATTTCTTTAAAGGCTTCAATCAGATAGTTGAGATTAACTCCATAATCCCAACTTTCTTTATAGGCATCTACACTATCAAGTAATACACCATAGCAAACCTTGTTCTTAAATTTAGGATTCATGCTAGCCCCTTCTATTGGACGTGGAGTAAAACTGTAAGTATGATCTGGATAATCGGGATGCCCATACAGTTGAAAAGGCTCTAGTGTACCTCTCCCCTCAGACATGACTGTTCCTTCAAAAAAGCAGGTAGATGGATAAAGATAGATAGATTGCATATTTGGTAAATTTGGCGATGGAATATCGCTTAAGTGGAATTCTATAGTATGATTGTAATTCTTGATTGGAATTACAGTTAAATCACATTTGAGCTTATCTCCAATCCACCCTTCTCCATTAATCATTTGTGCATATTCACCAATAGTCATTCCATATACTACAGGAACCGGATGCATGCCAACAAAGGATCTAAAATTTGTATCCAATACTGGACCATCTATATAATGAGCGTTTGGATTTGGTCTGTCCAGCACAATTAATGGAATACCTTCTTCAGCACAAGCCTGCATTACATAATGTAAAGTTGAGATATATGTAAAGAATCTTACTCCAACATCCTGTAAATCGAACATCATAATTTCCACACCCTTTAAAATTTCTTGACTTGGCTTTCTATTGTTTCCATACAAGGAAAAAATCGGTATTCCACTATTCTTATATTCACCATCTCCAATATGTTCTCCAGCCTCAGCCCCCATTTCAAAACCATGTTCAGGTGTAAAAATGGCAACAACATTAACATTGCGTTTTAGTAAGGTATCAATTAAATGTTGACTATTGACTTTTGAGGCTTTGTTTGCAACTAAACCAATCCTATTCCCTTGTAATACCGTATCAATAGATTTTAACTGGTATGCCCCAGGCAGTATATCCCTAGTCATTTGTCCATCAGAAGTTTTACAAGATATAATCAGGATTATTAGTAGAATATTAAATACACTATGAATCAGTCTCATTTTTTGTTTTTTCTCTATCAGCAATTGCAGGCTAAAATTAGTACATTTGGCATAAATAAAAGCAAATTAATGAACACCGAATTTTATATAGCAAAACGGTTCATCAAAAGTCAGAGAGGAAGCAGAAAATACACAACACCTATCATCAGGCTTTCGATTGTTGCAATTGCAATGAGTTTAGCAGTCATGATATTGTCAATATCAATAATTACAGGATTTAAAAAAGAAATACGTAATAAAATCACAGGATTTGGAGGGCACATTCAAATCAGCAATTTTGACTCCAATAATTCGTTTGATATCAGTCCTATTGACAGAGAATTGGAATTTCTTTCAGAACTTGACCAAATCCAAGGCATTAAAAGTATACAGTCAATTGCCACAAAACCAGCTATAATAAAAACGAAAACTGATATTCAGGGTGTTGTTTTAAAAGGCATAGATACCGACTTTGACACATCTTTTTTTGCTCAAAACCTCGTCGAAGGTAAAATGATTAAAATCTCCAAGGACCAAAAGACAGATGACATTTTAATTTCGCAGAAACTAGCCACTATGCTAAAACTAAAGGTCGGTGATAAATTTATTGCATTTTTCATAGATAGTAGAGTAGAATCGCGCCCATACAACAGAAGGGTTTTTAGAATTTCGGGTATGTATCGTACAAGTTTAGAAGCCTTTGATGAGCAATTTATTTTTGCCGACATAAAGCATATACAAACCCTGAACAATTGGGAAAATTATGAAATAGGAGGATTTGAGATACTAATCAACAATTATGAAGATTTAGACTATCTTACATGGGAAACAAAAGCAGTTGTTGAGACAAAGTTCCTGGAGGATGGAAGCAGACTACAGGTCACAAATATCAAACAGAAAAATCCACAGATATTCGATTGGCTTAATCTTCTGAATGCCAATGTGAAATTCATCCTTATCCTTATGATAGTTGTAGCCATTATTAATATGGTTTCTGGCTTAATCATACTTATTCTTGACCGGACACCATCCATAGGATTGCTAAAAGCCCTGGGTACAAACAACAAAATGATGAGGAATATCTTTTTATACCAAGCAGGATACTTGATTGTTCAAGGGCTGCTTTATGGCAATGTATTTGCTTTAGTTATAATGATAATCCAGGACAAGTTCCATGTAGTAAAGCTTGATCATGCTTCATATTTTATTGATTACGCACCTATTAATTTTAACTTCCTGCATATAATTATAATTAATTTAGCGTCTTTATTCGCAATCTTTCTTTTCATGCTGCTTCCTGCAATAATTGTGACCAGAATAGAACCGGTAAAAACATTGAGGTACAGTTAATATGAAAGCTCTAATAAAGTCGCTTGAATTAACAATTAAAGGAGAAAAGTTACCTGGCACTTCAGCTCATAATCAACTATTACCACAAAGTAGGGCTCTTTATAAAGAAAATAATAATAAAACAAATGCTGGAGTATTGCTTCTCATTTATCCCGATGAAAACAATACATATAAAATTGTTTTTATGAAAAGGCCAAAATACAATGGTCATCACAGCCAACAAATAAGTTTCCCGGGAGGAAAGGAGGAACTAACGGATATTACTCTGGAGCAAACAGCTTTAAGAGAAAGCCAAGAAGAGATTGGCATTGATCCTTCAGAAGTGCAGGTAATTGGTGAATTAAGCACCTTATATATACCTGTCAGCAATTTTCTTGTCTATCCTTATGTTGGTTTCACAAGTTCAATCCCAAATTTCATTTTAGATAAATCAGAGGTAGATTATATAATTGAATTCCCAGTTCTCGAGCTTCCAAAATTAAGGATAAGGCAATTCGAGAAGACTTTAAATGGAATTCCATATGCAATTCCATACTTTGATATCAATAACGAAGTTATATGGGGAGCTACTTCAATGATATTGAATGAATTTATTCTTATATTAAAAAAAGTATTAAGCGTTTAATTAACCAGGTTCTTATAATGCTCATAACGTTCAACCACATCTGAAACATATTTGTATGTTTCCTTTCCCCTACAATATCCATATTTGACTACTGGATCGTCATAATACTCTGGCTGAGACTTATTAAGTAAAAATTCATCAACATTTTCATTCCAAACATTAGGATCCTTTCCATACTTTTCAGCTAGCTTACGAGCATCCATTACATGTCCGGGACCAACATTATAAGAGGCAAGTACAAATTTGCTCCTCTCAACTGGATCTTCTATATCCTCATATAGGTTATCCAACCATTCTAAAAACATAATACCAGCCCTAATCTGCATTTTTGGATTTGATGAGGGGCTTACACCGAACCGGCTCGCAGTATTAGGCATCAGTTGCATTAATCCAAAAGCTCCAGCCCATGATTTGGCAGAAGGATTGAACCTTGATTCCTGATAAATCATTGAAGCAACCAGCCGCCAATCCCACCCAATAGATTGACTATATTCCTTTATAAAATTGTCATAAGGTGAAATCGTTCCTGAATTAATCGCAAAATAGTCACTTTCAAGAATTTTGGGAGTTCTGGAATTCTTAAAATACTTTTTATAAATTATTGCATATTTTTTTGACTTCTTAAAATCAGTCAACCAATTATCAATTACCTCTTTCAAGTCTCTATCCTCTTTACTTACAGCCCAAGCAAGATTTTGAGGAAAACTAACAGGCAATGAAATATCAAGGTTACCATAATATGCTTTGTTTACATTGGCTACATTCTCATCACAAACTGTATATTGGATTTTACCTTTAGCTACCTTCTCAATCAATTCTTCTACTCCGGCATCAGTCTCAATTATATTAATGGTATCACCAATTTCATCCGATAGGTTTCGCAATCTCTTGGCATAAGTACTGTTTTGCTGAACATAAACTGTCTTTCCACCTAATTCTAGTTGCGAAAATAAAGTGGAATTACCTTCTTCAGAATTATTCTTCTGCACCAATACTTGTCTGGTAGAGGAATGTGGCTCGGTAAATAAAAGGTGCTTTTTTCTTTCCTTAGTAATTGTAAGATTAACAGCAATAAGATCGACCTTGTTTTCATCAATCATTTCAAATTTGTCTTGCATGCTATTGTTGGCTGTAACCTCAAGCTTTACATCTAAGTAATCTGCAAGATTTTGGAGCAATTCAAACTGATAGCCCATTGGCTGGCCTCGATAAATAAAATAGCTAGTAGAGTTATAGTCTGTAACTACTCTAAGTACACCGGTCTCCTTAATAACTTCCATTTTCGATGGTTCTTTAAAAACCATCGATGGGTTTTCTGTTTGTTTACATTGTAGCAACAAAAATATTACCACAAAGAATATATATATATACTTTGTTTTCATCATTTAAAATTTAATCTTGATTTTTAAAGTAGAAAAACTTTAATCATAGAATGTCCAGGAAATTCCAAACTTAAACGTGTTTGGCTTTGCTGGGTAAGAAGCAGCATAATAATAGTCTTTTCTATTCCATAAAGTACTATTATAATGTTCAAACTTCGCAAAGAACCTGGTTCTTTTTAATCTTACGTTTAACCAAATATCAACAAAAGGATAATTACCAATTAGATCGTCGTTTAATTGATAAAAAACAGCCATAGCGGGATTATATCCATAAGCACTATACGAAGTAGCATATCTAACATCAAATCCAAGCATGGTTCTAAGTTCTCCTCCAGTTAGTTTAAATTTCCAAGTATGATCCAGATAAGTTGAGTTAAAATAGATTAAAGTAGGCAATTCAACAACCTGTCTATTCTCAGACACCTGGTACATTAACTTGTTATAAACATGTAGTTTCCACAGTACAAATTCCTTTTCTACACCAAAAGCAAACACACTTAAAGGATTGCTATAAGAAATTGGAATTGAATCTGTCATATAAATATGGTTGCGAATTAAGCTATAATCTCCTGAAAGTTCAAATTTGTTTGATGGAGCTTCTATTTTACTTGATAAATTCAGCCGATTTATAAAATTATACTCAAGCCCCTCCCAAATATAATTGTTTGAATAATAAGTATTTAACTGAAAGGAAGGTTTAATATTTTCTAAACTGGCATTTATTTTAAATATATAGGGCTTAGAAAATAGATTCAAACGAGTTTGCATATATCCATCTAACAATGTTTGTCCAGCTTTATACCCTGAAAAATAGAGTTTAGCTGAAAAGTAGCTTTGGAAATAAGTCCAAAATCTACCATATATTCCCCCACTAATATATAGGTTGTTTTGTATAAAGTCATTTTTAATATTGGCAATTGAATCCCCATTGCTGAAAGGAAAAATTTGATATTTTAGCTTTTCAGATCCTTTATCATAATAATAAAACTGCCCTCCGACCGTATCAAAAAGCACAAGCTGTTCTCCTATTTTATTTGTATCAAATACAGTACTATCAAGGAGGGAGTAATATGAGAATTTCTCATATTCATGCCCAATTGCCCCAAAGAATCCTGCAGTAACCTTACCCTTTAGTTTAGTTGTAAAATCAAGTTGAACTTTATTGCTGGCAGAAAAATGGGCAATTGAATCAAATGTTTCATAAGGATTGGTATAAGTATACTTATATAAAGGTATTTCAGGAACATTTGCTGCATTCTCCCCATATAATTTAGATGTTCTCCTGAAGACAAAAACATGTGATATGGAAGGTTCTGCAATATTAGAATAACTGCGGGTAGAATCAGCCTTTTTACCAAAGGTATATATTTTAGCTTTTTGACTTATCATTCCATCGACGTATCGTACCTTATTAAACACATAGGCTTCATCAGGATTCTTAGAATTATTTCCTTTAAAATTAGTAGGGTAAGTCTCAGTATATTCCAGATCCTCAGATTGAAAAAGTGAATCAATTAATCCTCCATTCTCTTCGGCCTGATACCTGTTAAAGTTTAAATTAGAATGGAAAAAATATTTCTTGCCAGAATAACTGCTAAAGGCTTTAAAATTCTTATTCTTTATGGTCATGTACTCATATCTGCCTAAATCTGATAAAACCTTAAGATCAAATCCAAAGTTAAACTTAGGATTAATATTTTGTGAATGAAAAAGTTCTATTTGTTCTTCTTTATTTCTTTTAGATGCACCGTTATAATAATATAAGTGAGTAAATGGTTTTCTGGTATTTATGTAGTAAGTATTATCGTAGGTATTAAAAAATTGCTTATATGAATTTAGATAAAGAAGATTTTCGTGATAATCACGATTAAAAAAATTATTGGATAAACTTGCAGAGCAATTATTTCCTAGGGTATTAGGATATATAAAGTTTCTTTCAAGAGGATTGTATAGTTGAAATCTAACGAGGTCAGTATCAATATCACAATGATGAGTTGTCAACAAATCACTTTCAAGTATCCATGCATAAATTATGGCACTTGTATCTATTTTGTCAGTAGGTAATGATTTATCTTCTTTAATCCCATAAGGTTTACTAGAACGACCTACAGAATCAATAATGAAATTAGACGAATCACCTTCTCGAACTAAAGAATTGACAGTTTTATGTTCTGGTGATAAGGAATCGGATGAATTAATGACAGGATTACTGTCGTAAACTGATAAAGTGTCAGAATTACGTTGGGCACTAATCTTTAATCCAAAAAAAATTGTCAGGAAAACGAATATAAACCTAATATTTTTCATGCTGGGCTTAATGAACAAAAATAGTGCCAATATGATATAAAAAATCCCGGCATAACACCAAGGGCGTTTGCCGGGATTTAAAAAGAATGGCGGCGACCTACTCTCCCGCTTTCGCAGTACCATCGGCGCTGGTGGGCTTAACTTCTCTGTTCGGAATGGGAAGAGGTGGGACCCCAC
>JBNKPU010000119.1:0-15242 GCA_050295515.1 Bacteroidales bacterium
TATGAATTTCACTTATAAATACCGATTTTCTGCGTCATATTTGCTTACCATAGCCCGCTATGCTTTCGCAAACATTCCTTGAAACTCAATATTTATAAGCGATTTGAGCCATTAATTTTATATCGAACTCAGGTTATTAGAGAATCTGACAGTTTATGGAATGGTACTGTGCAGGGTTGTTCGCAACGCTAATAAGCTCGCTACGCTCGGTTACAAGGCAATTTTCTATCGGCATACACCGACTTTTATTACGAGCCAAAAGGCTCGGAAACCTCTGAGCCGACCGTAGGAAGCTTACTGAAGGCAATCCCACATACACTTAACCATGTATGCGCTACTGTTTTATTATTGATTTATATTTCAAAATGCACTCAACCTCCTGTTTGAATATGTAATTAATCTATTCATAAAACATAACAGCTTATCAGCAAGGTTGAATTACATATTTTAACAACCTGCTTTTAAAACAAAGTAAATTTTATTTGTTTTTTGTGGACTGTAACTGTTTAGCCATAGCCGCTCCAATCAAGCTTTCAAGAGGTGTTGTTCCAGTTTTGCCATCGCCACCAATAATCATGGTTTCAGGAAAGTTTATTTTTGCTATTTCAGCAGCAACCTTCACATCTCTGTCCAGTTCCATTTGTAGCTTAACCTCCGGAGTGATACCTGCGTGTACTTTCTTTGATATCTCGTAAGCATCTGCATCTGCTTTTACTTTTACTTTTTGAGCTAAAAGCCTTTCTGTTTCAAGCGCAATAGCAGCCAGATCTTTATTCGTGGATTCTTGCTTAAGTTTAGTTTCAATAGCAATTAATGCTTTAACCTGTTCTTTTTCCTGAGTTACTCGTTCAGCAGCTTTATCGCGTTCACCTTCTGCGATAATTCTTGCCTGAGCATCTTTAGCTGTTTTAATTTTTTGTTGTTCTAACTGACGTTTTGCTGACTCATCTCGTTGAGCTTCCAGCCTTTTTTTAAATACTTCTTCTAATATTACATCATCAACCACAACTTGAGACACTAAAATACCGTTTTTTGTGATTTCATTTTCAACTCTTTTAGGAACACCATTTTCCATTACTTTTTTAACGGTATAATTCGTTTTAATGGATTGAATAGCTCTTTTACTGTTTGGGGCATCAATGTTTTCATAAATAGTGTCATATGAAGTTATTTTATTTACAACATACGACCCTCTGTTTAATTGTTCTTCAAAGGTTGTTCTGAAGTTTTGAGCTTCGCCTGAAATATAATCTTGCGCAGCAAACATATAACCTGTATTTGATATTATTTCTTTTACTGTAGGAATAAGAGTAGTTTGTATCAGATTTGATAAACTCTTAAATTCAACAGCTAAATCAATAAACCTCTCGGGAGATTTTGGCAACTGAAATCTCGCAGATAATTTAACATTTGCGGTTACCTGATCAATAAATCTAATTGGGATAGGCTTCATTACTCCCTCAATAGCATCAATATCTTTTATGTCAGAATTTGCATCAACTACTTTAACATCAATGAATTTATCCCATTTGTCAATTTTCGCAAATCCTCGCCACTTAATGCCCTGCTCCATTACAGCACTCATCTTTCCAGTAGGAAACACAAGTAAATAATTATAACCCCGATCTGCAAAAAAGAATAATGGCTTAAGCATCATTATAGATATTCCTAAAACAAACAGGAAAATGGCATGTGTTTTTTTTATTCCTCTCAACCATGAAGGTATTTTATCATGTTTATCGAGTCTGATAATTATAAGGGATATAACACCTGCCATCAATACTAAAAATCCTAAAAATGTAATCATAATTTAATTGTTTTAAAATTTATGTTCTGTTAATGTTTACGCATAATTTTACTGCTGTTTTACTGTTAATGCAGCAATTTTTGTTAAACTCTTACACTAAACTTATTATATCTTTAAATAGTATCACTCTTTAGCCTAATTCAGATCCCATAGAATTCTGAATAAAATGTAATTATTGTCCAATGTAGAATCTACAGTTCTAGTTTACAAATATTAAATGAACGAAAACACTAAAAAAAGCAGTTTAAGCATAAAAACCAAATATTTTGGTAGGCAAAAGCCAACTTTTCGACCTTAAGCCTTTATACCTTCCTACAATTCAGATAATGGCAGATTCATTGTGCTGCTTTCTAATCTTGGTGTTTTTTTCTCTAAGGTTACGCATAACTGTAAAAAGCATAAATAATGGCGGATTGTGGTTTCTTCTTTGTCAAACTATTGCGCAATCTTTTCCTTTCAGTCATGAGCTCCAATCGATTGGTTGAGCGAACTACAACCGAGCGTAGTGAGCTCATGACTAATAGGGAGTAACATAGCTAACCCCTGATATTTACAACTTTACCTGCTATTACTTTTACTAAATGTTGAGCGTATATGTTTTATTTATTGTCCAAATTCTTCTGCTTCATCTTGTAAGTCTTTGTCCCATTTTTCCTTTGCAAGGTCTGACCAAATCTCGATTAAATTATTCTCCGGATCTCTAAAATGGACAGCTCTTATACCCCAGCCGGTCATATCAATTGGTTCGTTGATAAATGAAATTCCTTTCGCTGATAAATCTTGAAATGTATTATCGACATTATCAACTTTCAGAATGATTGCAATTTTTTCTCGATTATCAGTTGGTAATGATTTTTCGAAGTTTCCAACTGCATTTGCCATTAAATCAGATTTAAAAAGTGACAATCCCATTTCACTTGACTGTAATCCAATATCAAAGCTGGCATAATCACCGCCTATTTTTCCCCAAGTCACCTTTAAGCCTAACTGTTCAGAGTAAAACTTAAAACATTTGTCGAAATCTTTGACTAATAGTCTAATGTTACTTAATTCCATAATTTTTAATTTTTTAATGATTACTCGACAAAGTTATATTTGGTCAAAATCATAGTATTGTATAAATCGGTCATTATTTTTCAAATCCAGTTTCTCAGGTGTCAACCCTGTAAATTGTTTTATTTCCCGAATATAATGTGATTGGTCGTAATAATGGAAATAATCAGATTTGCTGTCTTTTACGGCTCGTAAACTCTTTTTGAATCGGATAATTTTCGCATAATCTTTTATACCAATCCCTATCATTTTGTTTACTAATCTATGCAGTTGTCTTGAACTCAAACCGATTGTCTGTGAAATTTCATCAACCTTTATATTTCCAACTGTAGTATCGATAAGCTCAAAACACTTTTTCAATCGCCTATCAGTGGCATTATTTGGAATCAGTTTTAAAAATTGCTTGTCTAAATAATTTACCAGAAACTCAGGAAATCCATTTAAACTATCAATCAGGACTTGCTCATTTAAATCGAAATCGCTCAGCAATACATGCTGAGAATCATCAAGTGATTCCTTTATATTGAATTTGAACAATCCGCCAATTGATAAGGGCTTAAATCGAATCCCAAACACTTCTGTATTTTCTGAATAACTTATCGAAATCGATTTGCTCCATATTCCAGTCAGTCGAGTTGTAATAATCCGATTTTCCTTTATCACTACCATTAAATCAAAATACCCATCAGGTAAAATATCGAACGGTTTTACAGTATTAGTTCGAACACAAAAATGCCAGTAGGAATTTATATAATCCTTTAACCTGAAATCAGGTTCGAATTCACGATATGTTATCTTGTTAGCAGTCATCTTATACAACGGTTTTAGGTATAAAATCGCTGCGCAGTTCGAAGCGCTTTTTTATTCAATAATCATTAAGTGTTTTAATAGGTCCTTTGTAAGCTCAATCCTTTTATTGTTATCAAAATCATTAAACTCATTTACCAGCATGTTCATTGCAAAAATACATGTATCAGAATCAGTCTCCAAAAACCAAATATACCTCGCTAGGATAACCTGCAAAGAGATAATTTTTTCGCCCGAGTCCTTCTATTTTTGCATTTTCAACCTTCATAACGAAGTCCTAATACATAATCCGGGTTAAACCGATACAACCTTTATTTTTATGAGAGATAAAATGCTAGTTCCTATATTATTGAAATCGTTGCTATATAAGGACCCTGGACATAAATGCTAATAGTCCGGTTTTACAAAATGTTTCTCTTTGATAAGCAAACCGCCAGGAATTTTTAAGTCTATGTTATTATACAAGTTTGTTTTCCAAAAAGTCCAAGATTCCTAAATTTTAAATCTGCGGATTATTAACTCATATCTATAGAAACTGAAAAAGAACGCTTATCAATTCTGCATCGGGTTTTGGTGATGTTAAATTTTCCAAATCGAAAAAGTAAATACCAAAATCGCCTTTATACTCCCAATTACACCAGGCCACATTGTTTTCCTCCAAGGCTTGTATCATATCAGAATAAAATTGAAGCCTGTCTTTTCTTTCAACCGTTGGCAAGCAACCAAATTCGCCGCAAAAGAGTTGCAGGTTTTTCGATTTTGCAAAGTCCACACCCTCTTTAAACACTTGTACCAAGCGTTGTTTATTGTAATGGTCCCTGGCATCGGACACCATATTAACCAACGGTATGTTGGTGGTATCAATGTATTTGCTGTAATCTTCGTTGGTAATTATTTGTCCGGGATAATGCACCTGCCCTTGGTATTCCTTTATTGGCACCCAACTTGCTTTATAATGCGTGAAAGCCATTGGGGAGTAGGTATGAAAGCTGAGAATAATATTTTTGTCTCCTTCGGGAAGTTTCAGGTATTTAAGGTTTGGTGCAATTTGCCACATATTTGCCCCCAAAACCAATACCCGGTTGGGTTCAAGCTCGCGGATAGCTGCAACGGCTTTGTTCAACAACTTATTCCAATCATCGTGTTCGGGGGCAACAGCTTCGTTGAGTACCTCGTAAGCCACCATGTCGTTGGGATAATGATTTAACTTTGATGATAATTGCACCCATAAATTAACAAAGTTCTCCTGTGCCTTGTCATCAGTCCAAAGAGTATTGCTTCCTCCTTCATTTTCGGCATTAAAATGGTGCGCTCTTACGATATGCATATCAACAATTGCCCTGAGTTTGTATTTGGCGCACCAGTCGAGGCAATTGGTTAGCTGGTCAAAAGCAGCAGGAATTTGGGCTCCGGTACTATCCCACAATTCAAACTCATCAAGCAGAATACGTACATGGTCGTAACCTATGCTGTCGATAAAGCGGATGTCATCTTCATTAATCAGGCTGTATTTGGGTACCCAGCCAAAATCCTGCGAAAGCCAGTGACTTAAATTTACTCCCCGCTGAATAACAAACCCCGAAGGGTTTAAACAATCCGGACCGGCTGAATTACACGACCATAAGCCAACAATTAAACCGAAGAATAACGAAAAATTAAAAATTATTTTGCGTAAGTTCATAACATTAATTTTTTGAAGATAAATGAGTTAATATTTTGGTGTAGTGTTGATCGCCAATGCTTAATTGGCATAAATAGGTGCCACCGGCAATTCCAGATAAATTAAACGCTTGCTCGAATTCACCAATCCCTGGTTTACCATTGTACAAATTGGCAATTACCTGGCCGGTCATATTCATCAGTTTAATCGATAAATTGCTATCCTCAGTTAAGGTGGTACAAACCCTCATGGTTTCGTTCACCGGATTTGGGTAGATATTCAGATTTATATCCGAATTGTGATTTAAAATGCCGGTTGGTTTGAGTTCAATTTTGTATTTCATTAAAATTAAGCCATAGGCTGGAATTAAAACGCTGTCGATGACCTGGTCACCTGATTCTTCTTCAATTTTAATGACGGGCTCTTTTCCGGGTTCGTTATAGGAATTGGGATCGCTATTAGCCAAAATCCATTTTTTAAAACCTCCTTTTTGCACTGCCCCTGAAAGCACTGGTTTACAATAGACTTCTTTATCCTGCGCGTTTATAATGGATATGGCAATGGAGTCTTTACCCGATGTAAAAGCGGCAGCAACATTCAGTTTCGAGGTTGAACCGGTAACCTCTACCGGGATGTTTCCATATTGTTTTCGATAAAGCATTAGCGGTAAAGCAGTGGCTTCCAAAGAAGCATCGGTATCGGTGGCTTTTATGCAGCCCAGTACATTAACTGTTTGGGCATAATTGGCCATAAAAAATAAATCGCTGTTTTTGTACATCTCGTGCAAGGCAGCGGCAACTCCCAGGGCATCTTTTTGATGAAACCGGATACCCAGTTGCCCGTAAGGATTTTCGCCATACCAGTAATTGTATTCATCAAAAGCTATCCGAATATCTTTTTCAGCCAGGCTGGCATCATTATTCCGGTAGGTACGATGAGCTGTTGCCAGGTTTTTCACTTCAGTTGCCAAAGCATTGATATGACTCACCGTATTGGTATTTTCTTTGCAGTATTTATGTTCGCTTATCAGGTTCATAAAATCGCCGCATTCGGTCAGCATGGGTTTACTCCAATTTAAATTTACATCGCCAACGGCCACTAACTGTGCCGATGTATCGACCTGCCAGATAGCCTGTGCCGCCGCGTTGTGTTTTTGTTCATAATCGGCCAGGGGCATGTTGCCTAATTGCCAGCTACCATACATTTCGTTCCCAACGGCCCAGTATTTTACAGCAAATGGTTCAGCCTGTCCGTTTAATTTGCGGCTTTTCCCCTCAACGGTATTTGTATCTCCATTGAAATATTCCACTTCGGCGGCGGCTTCTTCAACCGAGCCCAACCCCATGTTTAATGCAATAAATGGTTCCGAATCCAGTATTTTCACCAAATTCATGAATTCATGAATTCCCACATCATTAGGTTCAATCCCGGTCCAGGCCGGATTTTTTTCGGGTGCCCGCTTATCGCGATCGCCAATCCCGTTGCGCCAGTCATACCCGCTCACAAAATTTCCTCCGGGCCAGCGATAGATGGTTGCATCCAGTTGTTTTAACAGTGCAACAATATCGGCCCGCCAGCCATCGATATTATCGGCAGGCATCAGCGAAACTACTCCTACCTCGACGGCTCCCGATCCAGCACTGCTTATTTCAAAAAATGCGCTGTCGGTCGATTGGTCTGAGGTAAAATTGAAGGAATGTTTAGTGTAAACGGTATCTACATCGGTTAACTGAAGCGTATAAATTTCGCCCGACTGTGAATATAATTTTACCGAAACCGGGAAAACAGCTGAATCGCCTTTTAATACGATATACCCCTGGTACGCCCTGTTATTAACCAAGGATATGGCTTCGTGCACAATACCCGATTTCTGGCTGTTAACCGGTTTTATTTCGGCTGCATATTTGCCAACAAAAGGGCTTATACTATCCATGACAACTGTACCAGATTCACCTATCACTTTCCAGGGCGAAGCTTTTAAATACGGAAATACACTTCCGCCCCACCAGCTATCGGGCTGTCCTTCGCCCCAGGGATCGTAGGTATCGGTAATCGGAAAGTAGAATTTGCGGTCTAAAATCATTTCGGCCCACAACCCGCTGTACACACTTTTGCCCAGATGCTCTATAAACTGGCCATAAATGTACTTCGAAATGACTTCCCCCTCTTTTTCAACATTTATTTTCACTTCGGTTGTTTGGGCCGAAATCCGCTGAGGTCCGGTAAGGAAAATAAAAACCAACAAAAAGGACCAAATTACCTGGGTTCTTTTTGTTGTCATGCTTTGTACTAGAAATTTATCTAAACGCCTCATAGCTCTGTATTTTTGAACATTAATGACTGGTTATTATAAGTTTTGTAGTTGTTTTAATTCCATTACAAATGGCCTGACCGATATAAATACCATGAGTTAAACGATGACCATTATAACCGCATAGATTCCAGTTAACGGAATAATCACCCGAGTCCAGCTGTTGGTTTACCAACTCATTTACTTTCTTTCCGTCGATGGTAAAGACCGATATTTCAACCATTCCTGATTGTGGTACATGATAATGAATAGTCATTCTATCGCTGGCCGGATTTGGGCTGGCGAGAAGTTGGGCTGAAAATTCGCTTGTTGGTTCCTGACGTTCACCAATGCCGGTTATCATGGAAGTTTCATAAACCTTGGCCGTGTCCTGGTTGGTGATGACTATATTATCGAACCAAAACGATTTATCGGTTAATGCTCCCTGGTCGCTGGTAATCTCGAACCGGTCAACGGCTGTCCAGTCGAAGGCTCCAATGGGATTATACCAAGTGTCGTTGTCCCATGACCCCATATCAACAAAATCTGAAAATGGTATATAAACCGGATGCCAATAACCATTCCACTGGGCATGGGTTTCATTCAGAGTAAAATTCATCCGCCATGGATGGTCGGCCGGGTCAGCTGTTTTTGAATCAATAAACCGCACTTCCAGCTCGGTCCCGGGGGCATTTCCACGAACCAGAAAACTTACTGCGTAATTTTCATCAAGTAATCGCGACAAATCCTTATCGGGAGTAAAATTGAACGATATGGCTCCATATTGCGCACTCCCTGTCCAATTTATACAGTAATTCCCATTATTAGGTTGTTGAGTTGAATAATAATCAATGGTTCCTCCCAAGGGATAGCTGGATTCGAAGGTTTTCTCGCCTATATAATCGCTGTAAATAGGAAATCCAACCGAATCGGCTTTTACTTCAAAGGGGTGTTGCACAGGAACGTTAAACCCGAGGGCTTCAACCATTGGAATATTCACATCGTTATCAAATAGTTCATTCGATCCCTTTTTAAACAATCCAAATTCACCCTGATAATCCCAAATAGTCCACGGAATACCACATTGTTCCAGGTACTCTCGTACTACCCTATACCAATACACCCGGTCGGTGGTATCAGCAGTGGCTCGGTAAACGCCAAATTCGCCGCAATAAACCTTGACATTACGGGTATTTTTAAAATCTTTTGCAATGTCGATCAATTCTTTAAGTTGTTGTTCAGTGCCTTCGGTTGAATAATTATTAAACGAAGATTCCATCCAGGTACCTTTTAAAACATCGGGAAATACAGGCATACTGCCGGATGAATATGGAAATGGGACGCCCGTCAATGGCCCAAGTGAAGGAGTTGGCCAGGTTGCTCCCTGATGAGTAAATATAAAGGGATCGTAAAAATGAAAGGTATAAATGAGGTTTGTATCGCTATATACCGGAAGTTGTTCTAAATCACGAAAACTATTAAAACTAGCCCCGCCCACCATTATGGCATGTTCAGTATCGAACTGACGGATGGCATCAATAGCTTTTTGTTGAATTGCTCCCCATTTATCGGTGGTTATTCCGTTTGGTTCGTTCATTACTTCATAAATAATATACTGCGATGATGTGGCATAATGGGCTGCCATTTGTTTCCAAACCATTGTTAAAATGGTTTCCAGCTCAGGATTATTGCTGGCAATATCATCAGCGGAATGGTTATCAATGATTAAATAAATCCCTAATTCATCGGCCCAGGCTACAACCTGGTCAAGAAAACCATAAAACATAGGATCGACAGTATAATCAGGTGCACCATTCGTCATATAAAACAGGTTAATGGGCAGTCGAACCACGTTGCTCCCAAGTGATTTGATGTTCTCAAAATCTTTTTTGGTGTATTTTGTAAACTGTATTTGTTTGGGATTATTGACCTGAAACCAGCTTGAAAGGTTTACTCCCTTCGAAAAAGCCTCCTGTGCCTTTACATTTTTACTAGTTCCTGAAATAAACAGGAAAAAACTCAAAGCAATTAGTAATCGATAAAAATTCATTCTTCAGTAATTTTTTTAATTATTGTTTTCATGTTTATACAATAATTAAATAATTGCTAAAACTTCTATTTACAAAAGATGAAAATTGATTTACAAAAAATGTAATGCGCTAATTGTGAACTTGCTGCATATATTCAGATGGTGACATTTCTACCATATTTTTAAACACCCGGTTGAAATTACTGGGACTGCTAAAACCAACGATATACGCCACTTCGCTTATATTCAGCCCGGAATCTTTTAGCAATCGCTGAGCCTCATTAATTCGTATCTGGTTTATATAGGTTTTTACATTGCAGTTAAACTGCTCTGATATGGTTTCAGCAATTTTACGTTGATTAATCCCCGTGCTTTTAGCAATCATCTGCAAGCTCAGTTCTGAATTATGAAAATTGCGGTTTATAAAATCGAAAAAATCGGGTTTATGTTCAGATTTTTCGGGCGGTGTAACCGGCTGATAATTAATAGTTACTGATCTCGCGCGTGGTTTTATTCTTAAATAGTGCCAAAATAATAATCTCCACGTAATTATTAATTGAGCCAAAACCATCAGGAGAATGGCCAGTCGATTATCGCGGTATAGTCTTATTTCAAAAACCGATATCGATTTTTCCTGGTTTTGCAGTTGAGTCAAACCTGTAGTAATACTCAACTGAAAGGCTCTTTTCCATTGTGGTGGGTCCACTTTAGCCGGTGAAAGGTTGTATTTATCGTACCACCAGTCGGGAGTAATAAATTTATTCCGTTCTAAAATAAACTCGCGCTTATGCTCATTGATTTCGATATATTGACAAAAATACCTGGATCCTAAAACATTACCATTAAAACTTATACTAGAATCTTTTAATACTACGTAAACAAAGATAGGCTGTATCCGCTTACCACTTAAAACCACCTTTACCCGGTTATATGCCGATAAATCAAACTCCTGCAGCTTCGGTTTTTCAAATCCAATACCTGCATAAGGGCGCATAAAGCCATCTTTGAGAATAAACTGCATACCAACAACACTATCTGAAACTACAGTGGAGGTAATTTCCGTTAACCCATGGTCTACCGAATCGTTGTAAAAAAAAGGCTTAAAATTCTTTAGATCAGGATATACGATTAAATCGTCTTTACGAAGCGATAAAAAATAAATAGAAATAAATAATACGAGCGTTGCACTGCAAATAGCTATGGTAAGACCATCTTTAAGAAAGCTTTTAAATATTTTTTTGTTATAAATATTTGATTTCTGGTTTATCATAAAAATTCGATTGTGCCCTTAGTACAAAAATAGATATTATTCAAACTAATTACCAAATCGTTTTCATCGATAGTCGATTTTTGGAGTCTTAAATGGGCGGCAACTTATAGTAATATGGCAAGTGGGCATTTGTAGGCTACGTCATTGTCCACTGTTGCAATAAGTTGATGCATGGCAGATTGCTCGAACAACCACTTCACCCCAACCGAGAACGATAGGACGAGCTCAGCGAAGCTAAATGTTTTACGACCGCATGTTACCGGCTGACTTTGATTTCTTTTAGTTCATTAATCCTTTTATTATCAACATAATGCGTTGAGTATATATCCTCAATATTTTTGAGTCCCGATTTACTAAATCTTAGTCGGTGTTTTACTCCTTTTCCATATTTGTTATATCCAGTCCATGAGCTTTTTAAGTCCAATTCGGTTGAATATTTTCTAATCAACTTATTTATCAAAGTCAGTTTGCTCAAATTAATTTTGCATACTTTTTCAAGGTAGTCAACTCGACCGAATCGCCAATCCTCATATTCTTTTTTAGTCAAATAGCCCATTTGCATAAATACGTCTACTGCACATACAAATCCTTTCTCATACCGATTTTGGTGAACGAGTCTTTTTACTTCTTTATCAATGTCTTTATTATTCAAAATCCTCTTTATTTAAATCAATTTGTTCCTTTACCCACTCAATATAGCGCATTTTCTTGAAATCAAACCATTGTTGACGATACTCACCTGAATTATCAATCTGCCATTTAAAATTCTGAAACGGTTTAGGTCGATTTAAGGCATTTATCAATTTGTCTTGCAACCTTGAATCGTCAACGCTCTCAGCAAAATCAGCCATTATCCTAAAAAAATCATAAGATTCAAACCTTTCAAATTCAATATAATCATCCCGATTTTCGTCAATATCCTTTGATTCCTCTTCCCAAGGTTCTTCGTCAGCTCCAATCCAACTATCAAAATTGAGTATAGTTTTCAACTCACCGGTTTTAAGATTATAAAAACATCTCATTCCGCAATCCAGATTGTCAGCAATTTCTTCTATTTGTTTTTCAGTCAGTTTCATGTTTGCAGGATGGTTCTTAAGCTTTCCGATAATGTTTGACAATACGAAACACAGCGCACTTGTTTATATCGTTAGTAATAAGATTGTTACAAAATCATCAATCACAAAACAAACGGATTTTTGATCTTTCTTTATTGCTAATAAGTCCATCATATAAAATATAAATATAGTATAGTTCATGTGAAAACTACCTAAAATAAAAAACCAAAGCCGAATTAATGAATTCTATTTTGACGAAAAAAGCATTAAGAATACCT
This sequence comes from Bacteroidales bacterium, assembly GCA_050295515.1. Lineage (GTDB taxonomy): Bacteria > Bacteroidota > Bacteroidia > Bacteroidales > UBA10428 > UBA10428. Next base: position 12,250 of record JBNKPU010000119.1, read on the forward strand.
AATATATCAAGATAGAACCAAATTACATTCAGATATTGAGACATAAAAAGATTTATATAAGAGTTTATGTGTGGACCAAAAGTTGTTTTAAAGAAAGAATTATTACAATTAAACTTATATTACTGTATAAAAACTTATGGCTATTTTTTTGATACTTATGTTTTTGTTAATTAAAATATTTTTTGCCCTAAACGTTAGTTGATTTTATTTCATAAATTGTGATAGTTTGATAATTCTAACCTGTTAAAACAGAAATTTAATAATTATAAGATTATAAAAATCGCATCGCCTGATCGTATATTGTAATCACAAAACAATCTTAATGGGTTAAATGTCAAACTGTAAAAACTGACTTTTAAGTTGTGTTTAAATGAGCGATCAACCCGGCTTGAAAACTATGCTAGAAATCCTGATGATGCTTTCAGGAATTAACCGTTATACTGTAAAAGAAATTGCAGGTAGATTCAACGTCAGCGACCGGACAATCTATCGTTATATAGAAACCTTCCGGGTAATCGGGTTTAAAGTATCAAGTTCTGATAATCGTTACTTTATTGAAAAACGACAAACCCGGTTTAAGGATATTAGCGACCTCATTCACTTTACTAAAGAAGAGGCACTGATATTGAGCAAAGCCATTCACATAATTACCGACGAAAACAAATACAAAAGCGACCTTGTAGAGAAGCTTTATTATTTGTTCGATAAGGAAAGCATTGCCAACCAGTTAATAACTCCGGAACATTCCGAAAATGCTTTATTGATAAAAAAGGCAATGGAGGAGAAAAAGCAAACAATCTTCGAAAACTACGCTTCCTCCAATAGCAAAAGTATAAAAAACAGGTTGGTCGAACCCTTCGAATTTACTTCGTTGTATGATTCTGTATGGGCTTTTGATCTCGAAGATAAAACTTGTAAAACCTTTAAAGTTGCCCGGATTGGAAGAGTGACCATTTCAGCCAATGGACATGTATTCGGTGAACACCATAACAAAAAAGACATTGATGCTTTTCGCTTTAGCGGCGATACGAAAATACCGGTATCTTTTACCATGACCCAACTAGCCTATAACCTGATAACCGAAGAATACCCCCTATCGCTCCAATATATTACCGAACACGAAGAAAAATACCTTTTTAATGGCTGGGTATGCGATTTTAAAGGCATTAGCCGGTTTATCCTGGGACTTATTGATGACATAACAGAAATACAACCCCATGAACTGAAAATGTGCCTGAATGAAAAAATTTCAGGAAGATTATTCAATTGACACTATTTGTCAAAACAGGATGGTAAGTTTGTTAACAATGAATAATATAATATAACCGCACATGAGAATTAGGTTAACATTAAACCGCATCACAAAGCAACGTATGCTGCCTATGGATTACCAGTATTACATAAGTGCCTGGATTTATAAAGTACTGTATAAAGCCGATAAAGATTTTGCCACTTTCCTACATGAAAAAGGTTATGGAAATTCGGAAACAAAACTGTATAAACTATTTTGTTTTTCCCGACTAAACTTTGGAAAGCCTAAATTATGGAAAGAGCAAAAACTTTTTGAAATCACTGCAAATGAAATTGAACTGCAACTCTCATTTGATGTACCAGAAATAGCCAGCAACTTTGTGAAAGGCCTGTTTATGGAGCAGGAGTTTTTCTTAGGAAATAAGTTTAATGGCATCGATTTTAAAGTAATTCGGGTAGAAACCTTACCGGATCCCGAATTCAAAGAAACCATGCATTATAAATTACAAACCCCATGGGTTATAAGCTTGAAAATAGAAGGACGAAAGCAACCCAGGTATTTAGAACCAAACGAAGAGGGCTTTATTGAATATTCTGTGAAGCACATCACCGAAAAATACAAAAACAACCATAATTCAGATTTAACAACTGAACAACTGCAATTTGCTCCTTCCAATAACTACAAACGAAGCGGATTTAAAATCAAAAACGGAAAGAAAGAAGAAACTCGTGTTGTAGGCAATCTGTTCGATTTTGATCTGAAAGCCCCAGTTGAAGTACATAAAATGATTTGGAATGCCGGTGTTAGCGAGAAGAGCAGCAGCGGCTTTGGGTGGGTGGAGATAAAACCTGACAGTGTAGACAGACCTGTAAGTGTTTAAAACACAAGAAAAAAGATTTAATAAAATGCAAAAAACAACACCTATACTTCACGGACAGTATTACCACATTTATAATTGTGGTATTAATGGAGTGAACCTGTTTAGGGAGGAAATGAATTACAATCATTTTTTGAAATTGTACGATAAATATATCGAACCTGTGGCGGAAACATATGCCTGGTGCTTGATGCCCAACCATTTTCATTTGTTGGTACGGGTGAAAGAAAACATCGTTTATAAATATTCAAAAGCTTCATACGATGACAGGTCGGTTGACGCTGTCATGTTTGAAGAGGTGAAATGGCAAACAGTAGACCTGTCATCGTCTGCAGGACATGACAGCGTCAACAACGAAACAGAAATACCCAAAAGACAAGGCAGCGTTAAACTACCCGATGCCACACAACATTTTAAACACTTTTTTAATGCTTATGCAAAATACATTAACAAAAAACACAACCGCCATGGCAGCCTTTTTGAACGACCTTTTAAACGCAAATTGATCGAAAGTGGTGTATACCTGAAACAAGTACTTGTCTATATTCACAACAATGCAGTTCACCATGGGTTTTGCGAACACCCATTTGAATATTCGTGGAGCAGTTACCACACCTGTATATCAACGGGTAAAACAAAAATAAATCGCGAAGAAGTGTTGGAATGGTTCGGCGATATCGAAAGTTTTAAATATGTGCATGATAAAAAAGCCGACTTAACACTGATTGAAAACTGGCTAATGGAGGAATAAAAAGTATTTGAGATAAAATTGACCAATAATGCAAAACATTAGAAATAACAATTATGATTGGCCAATGTCTTCTTTAGACACACAAAATAAAATGATTTGGAATGCCGGTGTTT
>JBNKPU010000120.1:0-38517 GCA_050295515.1 Bacteroidales bacterium
CAGCACTGCGAGGTTCGGGAACCTTAAAACTGGCCTCGGTGAACTTTCCAGTTGTAACTACGAACGATTTTGTTGATACCGATGGGGGAACAACAGAATACAACAATACTGCTGGTTTTACTCTTCCTGCAGCACAAACTACCTATTACCACCTAAGAATTAATACCCCCGGAGTTATAGCAACCCAGTTAAGCAACATAACGCTTAATGGCGACTTGAATATTAAACAAGGTACTTACCAGATTAATGATAATTCAGCCAACCGCCGGCAGCTAACCATAAACGGAAATGTTACTGTTGATAATGGTGCAAGTTTTACTATAGGTACAGGTAATACAGATGGTGGGGATATTTCAGGAGGTGCAGCACCGTTTACAGATTATTACGATATGAACTCCCATAGGGTTGTTGTGTATGGCGATTTTACGAACAATGGAACTGTTAGTTTTACGAATCAAACCTATCCTGTATATGATGCATTTCCAGTTAATGGTATGGCTACCTTATACTTTATGGGAGCTACAGATAATACCTTAACATGTAATGGAACTACAGATTTGTATAACCTGGTACTCGATAAAGGAATCGATCAGACGTATAAATTAACGGTTTATTCTTCAGATTATCAGAATTTTAGATTATTCGGGAGAAATAATGTAAGCGGTGAAAATGGTGGGGCAAATCCAGATCTACGCAAAGCACTTTGGATACGGACAGGAACCCTTGAATTAACAGGTTTAACTATAATCCCATCACTCACAGAAGGAGGTGGCCCTGGCAGCCCCAATGGCGATTTTTATATTCCAGCTAATGGTTGTTTGTTGTTAAATGGTTCTGAAGTAGCTGTGCTTGGTACAGCTAATGATTATGCTGAGATAAATGCAGCATATAACCTTACAGAAGGAACCGGTAGTATACATGGAGTATCAATAGGTCCTTTTCAAGCTTTTTCTATCTATGGTAAGTTGCAAGTAAACGATGGTTACTTGTCGACTCGTAGGGCTGCTGGTTTTATAACCTGGGCTACAGCATCAGGTGAATTTATTGTTAATGGCGGAAAAGTTGATGCCCGGCAACTGCGTTCGAATGGAACTGTTGGGTTAGCAGCTTATTACCAAACAGGTGGTGAAGTAACCCTGAGAGGCCGATATAATTTAGAACAAAATCCATCAACGGTTTCTGATATTATCAATGCTGCAATTCTTGGTGGTGCTACAAATACTGGCGATGTAACTACACAGGGTACATTAAATATTAATAATGCTGAGAATGTATTTAATATGTCTGGTGGTATAATGAACATATTAAGTACATGTAATAGTAATCGAGCCATTGATATTTATTCTGCGGACAAAAATATTAGTGTTACTGGCGGTACAATAAATATTACTCCGCAAGGAACCTATACTGGTTCTTTTGAAATACGGTCTAATGCGCCTTTCTATAACTTAACCATCAATAACCGGGGTACGGGCACTATCTCGGCTGATTTATATAATGATACAGGAATTCCTGGCGATTTGACTGTAATAAACGACTTGGATATAATTGACGGAACCTTAAATGCCCGAGGATATGATGTGAGTATCGGTGGCGATTTCAATATAGAAAATGGAGCAGCTTATACTCCGGGAAATAATTCTACTGTTTTTAATGGTTCAGGAAACCAGACATTGACTTTTAACAATGCTGGAACAACTGCGTTTAAAAAGTTAAAAGTTGATAAACCTGCAGGAACAAGCCTTACACTTGCTGGAACCGGAACAACTTTGTCGGTGGAGGATTCGCTTATGATTTATAGAGCTGAATTGGCAGATGGTGGAAAAACAATTCAATTAACAACTTCAGGAACTTCAAATCCCTCAATAGTTTATAACTCAGGAGTACATTCAGGTATTGGTAAAATAGAAATTGCTGATACTGATCCTACTGTTATCACAGGTGATGGTAGTGGAATATTTGAAAACTTAGAGCTTAATAATTCAAATGGTGCAGTAGCTCCGGTTTCTTTAGGAGCAAACACTACTATTAATGGAACATTGACTTTTTCGCAAGATAATTTATTTGATATTAGTACCTATAATTTGAATTTTGGTACTTCAGCCACAGTAGCTAATGCTGGAGCGACCAGGTTCTTGCAAACTTCAGGTGCAGCTGGCGATGGTGGTGTATCTAAGGAGTATAATGCATCAGCTACAAGTTTTGTTTTCCCTTTTGGTACTTCCTCAACGTCACACCCGGCTGCTGCAGATTACACGCCGGCTACCATTTCATTTGAGACGAATCCCACAACCTTTGGAACTATTACGGTTAATCCTGTAGGTTATGAACATCCCAATACAACAACAAAGGGTAGGAGCATAACTTACTACTGGAGGGTTAAATCATCTGGTTTCAATCTAGGCCCTGCTGTTATTAACCATGCCTATACTTATTCTCAGAACGATGTTGTAACTGGAGGTGATATAACCGAAAATGGCTATGTGGCAGCTATTTATGATAACACTTCTTATTCTTGGACAAAGGCAAATGCAACAGATGTTGATGATTTAGTTAATGTAATAGGTGGAACCGGTACAGCTTTTCAGACCCTTACATCTATTGATGGTGAATATACCTGTGGCGATGATGATGCAACTGATCCTTTTGGAACTCCTACAGTATATTATAGCAGACAGACAGGATTATGGAGCAATACAGCTACATGGTCATTAACAGGTCACACTACTGATGATCCTCCAGCTGTTGTTCCTGGGGCTAATGATATAGTTGTAATTGGAGGGAATGATTCAGTTTATTTGGCAACGAACAATACAGTGGCAAACACTGATGTAAGAAGTTGTGCGACTTTAAAAATTGAATCGGGATCAGCCTTGGACATTGGATATAATCCTGCCAGTAACTTTAGTATTGTTTTAAACCATGCTAGTGGAAACGGAAATTTTCGTGTAACAACTTCTTGGACTACAGGCAGTACTTTTACTTTTCCTTCCGGAGACTTCTCAGAATATAATATTAACCTGGGAACAACTGAGTTATATTCCACCAATGCTGCGGCTGGTACGACCTATTGGTTGCCAAATGGTACAACAGAATATGGAAACCTTATAATCTCTCCACTAGGCGGATCAAATATAATTTTTCCCAATAACGATTTATTAATTTATGGTAACCTTATAACACGTGGCCAAAATTCGGAATCATGGTTTTGTCCAAACTGGAGAACTATTGACTACCCATTGGCACCAACTGTTCCAATATCAAAGACCATTACAATTAATGGCGATTTTGATATACAAGGAGGAGCATTAGTATGGTATAACAGAAATAATACCGGAGCTCAGGATTTTATCGTCAATGGTAATTTAATAGTTGCAGATGCTGCAGGTATTCAGGTTTTTACAAATGGAACAGGAAATACGCAGTCCATTAGCATAGGAGGTGACCTGATTAATAACTCCCTGGCTCCTGGAGGAGGTGTAAATGGATACAGAGGTTGTGATTTTACGAATATTCCATTAACCTTTTTTGGTGATGGGGTCAATTATATTACCAATGATGATCCTTCGGCAAATACATATACCATTATAGAATCAATAACAGTTAATAAAGGGAGTTCACAAGCAGATACTCTGGGTGTGGATATAACAGGTACCTTCAACACACCAACAAATGCCTGGTTAACCCTGCAAAATGGTACCTTCAAATACTTGCGCGATGCTAATCTAAATATTACTACCAACAGTACTTTTACTATACCTTCTACAGCAGGGCTATATGTCGATGCAACAGGCAGGACTATTCGCCTGGCCAATGCCAGTAGTGACAATAACGATGTGTATTTGAATGGCAAGCTTACGATTATAGATGGAAACGTAACCATTGGAAATACCAATAACAACAATCAGGACATCGAATACTCAGGTGGGGGTGGTTCAGAAATTGATATACAAGGAGGAACCTTATTTGTCAATGGGCAGATTAGAAGAAACCCATCAACCACTGCTGGTGTATTAAAATACAATCAAACAAGTGGAGATGTAACTATTAATGGTCGAAATACATTAACCAGTAATGCTAAACTGGAAATCTTAAATGCTGGTAGTGAGTTTAACATGTCAGGTGGTACACTTACCATTGTCCGCGGAGGAGGTGGTGGTACTTATGGCGATTTATACTTAAGGCCAGCAAGTTCTACAGTCACTGCCGGTGAGATTATTTTTATTCCGGGTACAGCAGGGGGGCAGGATTATTTGTTAGATGCTACAATTCCACTTTGGAATTTGACTATAAACGGTAATGGAGGCAATACTGCCAATGTCGAATTGCTTGTGAGCCCGCTTGAGGTCAATGGCGACTTAAGCCTGGTTACGGCAACCAGTACATTGGATGCCAACGTAACCTTTGATATTGATGTCACACTTAATGGCGATTTTACTAACAATGGTACATATACCCATAGAAACAACCATACCTATTTTACAGGTGGGGCACAGTCCTTATTAGGTACTTCAAATACCAGCTTTTATGACATGACAATTAACCCGGTAACAAGTGTTAGCTTAAGTAGGGACATTACAGTGAATAATGACTTGTTTTTGAGCAGAGGTACACTGATATGCGACACGTATACCGTTAATGCAAAGGGCAATGTTACCAACAATGCCACCTATACCGATAATACTGCAGGGATTGCCTTGAATGGTACTGCGCTTCAATATCTTGGAGGTACGGGTACATGGGGGCAACTTGAATTGAATAATTCTTCGGGTGCCCGGTTGGTTAACGCTATTACACTTCAGTCTGATTTATTGCTTACAACCGGAATATTTGATATAAACAGATACCTGCTGACCCTAGGAGCTAATAGTGATATTGTTGGAAGCGGGTACAGCAATGCCAAAATGATCACTTCCGATGGTGTTTTTAGTAATGTAGGTATTAGTAAAGTGTTTAGTGCAACTGCTGATGGTACCACATTCACTTTCCCTCTTGGTACTTCGGGAAAATACACGCCGGCAACCCTTGCCCTTACAAATATAGGAACCACTGGGGCATTTAGAATAAACAATATTAACAGCAACCACCCAGGGGTATTAGATCCTACCAATGTCCTGGATTATTTCTGGGAGGTTGAAAGTAGTGGGATAACTGGTTTTGATGGCATACTTTCCCTGGAATATCTCGATTCAGATGTTCAGGTAACCGGAGCCAATGCTGAGTCTGATTATATTGCTGCTGCCCTGTTGTTGCCTGGTACCAGTTGGACTAAAGCAACTGCCGGAGCTGGTGATGCTGCCGACAGGGTTTATGAAGCTAGCGACAGTCTACTGTTCTATTTTTCAGGATCATCCTCATTGAGCGGCGAATACACCTGTGGAATAGATACAGCTATGCCCAACAATGTGCCCGAATTTACAAGCAACACTGATGGCAACTGGTCAAATCCTGCAAACTGGACACAAACAGGAGGTGATTCGTACACCCTTACAGGAGGACCTAATGGTTTTATTGTCACAATTCGTTCTACTGATGGTATCACAACAGATGCAAATTATGCCTCGGCTTATAGAACAACAATCGAAGGAACACTTACTATACCTTCAGCAACATATGGGCATAATTTAGGGACTGTTTCAGGATCTGGTACATTGGCTCTTCAAAGCGGGACTTTCCCTGCTGGTAGGTTTACCGATTTTCTTGATTGTGCCAACAATGCTACACTTGAATATGGAGGTACAGGTTCTTATACTTTAATTGCCGATCTTTATTCAAGTATCCCAAATCTTCATTTTACAGGCACAGGTAGCAGGGTATTGCCAAATAAAGATTTAACTATTTGCAACCAGTTACTGATTGATGGACCTACACTGGACAACAGTGTAAACAATTCCAAGCTTACCATTCAAGGTACGATGGAACGATATACTACCGGTGCATTTTTGGCCGGAACCGGATCGAATGCCACCGTTGCCTTTGCCGGAAGCTCACCTCAGACTTTGGGTGGTGTTTTAGGCGATTTTTCAGGAGCAAATGCGTTTAATAATCTTGAAATTGATAATAGCGCAGGATTAACCATTAATAGTGGTGGGGCAATTGAAATTACCAGAAACTTATTGTTGACCAATGGTTTAATAACTACATCTTCGACAAATACACTTTCTATTACTAATACTGCGATTAATTGTGTAATGCCTTCTGGTGGTAGTAGTTCATCCTATGTTGATGGACCACTTACCAAAACGATTAACCAAGGAGATAACTTCTCTTATCCTATAGGTAAGGGCATTGTTGCAGGCAATAAGATAAACCTATCTTCAACACAATCTGGAACGCAAGATTGGACAGTAGAGTACTTTACTCCGAATCCTACAGCTACCAATAGAACACTGCCTCTTACATATGTGAACAATGATGAATATTGGACGGCGACATCTAATTCAGGTAATCAGGCTATTGTTAATATCGATTGGGATGCATCAAGTGATCTTACGCCCCTGATGACTCAAAATGGACTATCGGATATGCGGGTAGCCAACTACAACACCACATCTTCAGAGTGGGAACAATTAGGATCCAGTGCTACAGGAAGTAGTTCGGCGGGTACTGTTTCTACCACAAGCAGAATAACTATACCTGCAAGTGGTTCCTCAGATTTTACTGTTGCTTGTATTAATTTAGTAAAACCACGGGCACAATTTACACCTTCAGGTGCCATTTGTGGAACAACACCTGGTATACCGGTAACATTTACATACTCGGGGGCCATTCCGTTTGACTATACGCTGGATTACAATATTGATGGAGTTCCTCAAACTCAATTAAGTATAACTTCAGCAGAGGTAATTGCAGGGGTATATACTTTAGCAACACCTTCAATAGGTGTATATGAATTAACAGACTTCACATATAACAGTGGTGCTGATGTTGGTGTAGTAGATCCAACAACAGTTGAAGTATACCAATTGCCAACAACTGCCGATATTGGTTCTGATAGTGGTGCTGATGACGATGATATCTCGACTTGTGGAGGATCTACGGTTGCCAGTCTGCCAGGAAATAGCCCAACTATTGGAACAGGTTTATGGTCGGTTATATCAGGAACAGGTGGTTCCTTTGTGGCACCAACAGTATTCAATACAGCGTTTAATGGTACAAACGGTTCTACATATCAGTTAGAATGGGAAATCACCAACGGAGCATGTACGTCATCCGATACCATGATAGTTACTTTCCCTCTACTTGCTTTACAACCAGGAGCTTTTACTGCAAGTACAACTCCTGTTTGTCAAAGTACTAATGGAGTTGTGTATACAGTTCCTAATGATGCCAGTGTAACTTACAGTTGGTCTTACTCAGGTACCGGTGTTACTGTTAATGGAACTGGTAACTCAGTAACCTTGGATTTTGATGCTACATCAACAAGCGGTACTTTAAGTGTCAATGCCACCAACGGTTGTGGTACCAGTGCAGACAGGTCAATTGCTATAACAGTAAATGGTAGGCCAACACCAACATTTACGGCAGAAGTAACAAGTGCTATTTTAGGATCTACAGGAAATGTATATACCACCCAGGCTGGAGAGTCGAACTATGTATGGAATGTGTCAGCCGGTGGTACAATTACAGCAGGGGGTACAGCAACAGATAACTCAGTTACAGTTACTTGGAATGCAGTTGGAGCACAAACTGTTACTGTTAATTACGATAATGCTAGTGGTTGTGATGGAACTAGTCCTGCTACCTCAAATGTTACAGTTATAAATATGCCTATTCCAACACTGACAAGCAGTGATGCAAACGATACTATTTGTTTGGGTGAACCAGTTACTTTTACAGCAGGCGGTGGAGATGAGTATGAATTCCTTGTTAACGGGGTGACAGCTCAAGCACAGTCAGCGTCAAATTTATTTACGACAACAAGCTTATCGAACAATGATACCGTTACTGTTAGGGCTGTATTTGTTCCTTCTGGTGTAGCAGATACAAGCGCCGGAATTGGAATGACCGTGCATGCATTGCCAAATATAACTTTAACAGTTGATCCGGTACTCGATTCCATTTGTACAGGTAGCAATACACAGCTTACTGTTACTTTTACAGCCGGATTACCAGATTATAGTTTTACCATTCAGGCATTGGACGAACACGGTACATCAAGTACAGAGAATATTTCAGGCATATCGGCAGGTTCGTATTCATATACCCCTGCTACAGCACCCATTTGGGTTGATGATGCCACACCCGATACTGATTATATTTATAGTATCACAACAATTACCGATGGAAATGGATGTTCAAACCTAAATCTTGGAAGTGAAAGCATGGTTGTGTTTAAGATTCCTGAAACAGGTACTACAAACCATGTAGATAATAATTGGGGAAATTAGTGATTAATAACATGTAAATTAATGAGTAATATGAAATGAATTAAGTGTTCAAAAACAAGTCGGTTTAAATGAACAATATCTATGAGTTCACCGCCAACACTAATTTTTTGTCAATAAAAAGAAGTGATTAATGTAAAAAAAGAAGTAAATTAATGAATTGGTTGAAACCTTTTAAGAAAGATACTGTACAAAGGTGTAGCCATTAAAGATTAAAAATAAAACACTATAGTTTAATTTAAATTTAGGTATTATGAATAAAATGACTACGAAAAAATTGGTGGCAACTTTTGCTGTTGCTGCATTATTTATCGGTGGAGCTATCGCTCAGACAGTTGTTCCTGGTTATACGGATGGAGCCGGTACAGGTACTAACTATGTAAATACTGCTACACAAGCAACTACTGAAGTAACTGTTGGTAAAGCAATTCCTTTTTATGCTGATCCAGATACATACTTTCACCCAAGTTACAACCCAGAAGATGGTTCTGGTATTACAGCAGGATTCTCTTGGACATGGTACACATCAGCAGCTGATTCAGCAAATATTACAATTGGTGCTACTACAGACAACTATTCTGAAATAACAGGTGCTACAGTTGGTGGTCCTTATACACTTAATGTTGTTGAAAACGGACCAATATGTTCTGATGGAACTCCAGAAACTATTGCTATTACTGTATTAGCACAACCAACTTTTAGTTTGTCAACTACAACTAATCTTGAATTATGTCTTGGAGATCCTGGATTACCTGCAGCCCCACTTCAATCAACTATTACTGCAAATGGTGCCTCAGATTACCATATGGTTTGGAATTTAGAGATTTACACTATGAGTGGTTCTCCGGCAGCTGCTGATGAATGGTTCGATACAGACCTTGTTACTTCACTTGGTGGTGCACAGGCATATGCAGAAGAATTTACAACTGCCGCCCCTGATCAGACTCAAACTGCGGCCGGCACATTTAATTTAACTGCAATGACTCCAAATGGAATTATTGGAAGTAAATCTACAGTTTATGTATATACTTTAACTTCTATCAATGACTTGGTATCACGTAGGGGTGATTTCTTAACTATTGACGATGCTATTCAGGGTTCCGGTAATGCTGTTAACTCAACAGCATGGAGTGATTTCGCGTATTATGCTGTAGCTGGTCAAACAGTTACCATTACAGTTCACCCAACACCTGTTACTGGTCCTATTTTCCACATCAACAATACCTGGGCACAGTAAGAGTACATTTTTCAGAAGCACATAATTGTTTAATATTGATTGTATCTCAAATTGACCATTAAAAAGTACATATTACTTATAGCTTTCTTAAAAATATTTATCACTTTTAGCATTGGGCAGTCCTCAAATTTGGGGACTGTCTGTGCAGAAAGTAATGAGTATTATGGAGTAACTGGCTACGATGACTCAGAGTATATCTGGGCAGTTAAAGGAGGTGTTATTGTAGATGGAAATGGCCAAGATACAATTGAAGTAAAATGGGGGTACCGTGTTGGAAATTATGATCTTGAAGTTGTTGAAGTAACAAGTTCTGGTTGTATGGGAATCCCGATTATGGGCAATGTTACAGTAAATGCTCCATTAGTTGATATAGGCCCTGATTTTATGGATGTTTGTCAGCCAGATACTGTTGTTTTTGATGCAAGGGGTGATTATTTTGCACCCTATGTGGCGCAATGGCAAGATGGCTCATATTCTGCTACCTATAAAGCATTCGAAACAGATTTAATCTGGGTTAAAGTTACAGATAGCCTTGGCTGTGCTAGGTATGATACAGTCGATTTTAGTGCTCATCCTCTACCAGAGGTTAATTTGGGCAATGATACTTTACTCTGTGATGAGGAAAAACCTTTGCCTTTAAATGCAGGAGATTTTGCCTTTTATGAATGGGAATCGACCAGTGGTTTGTTTTTTACAAGCAATCCATATTACATGTTTCCACCAAAGCCTGTAATGGATACTATGAGGGTAACTGTTACGGACAACAATGGGTGCCAGATGAGTGATACAATTGTTATATACCCATGCGATATAGCTGAAATATTCAAGGGTATGCAAAACACGATTACTCCAAATGAAGATGGTCAAAATGATGTTTGGATAATACCCTATATCCAAAACTTTCCAGATGCGGTACTTGAGATCTTTGACCGCTGGGGCCGGTTAGTCCATCATGAAGAAAATTTTGAACCACGAGAAACAAATGATCATGTTCCTGGTGGAATAGGTTGGAGAGGAACATCTAAAGGAAGACCAATGCCTATGGATTCCTATTTTTATGTTTTAGAGTTAAATTACATGAATATTGAACCTATAACAGGGACAATTAACCTCATAAAGTAAAATAAATTTATTTATTTTGCCCCAATAATTAATGCTTGGTACAAGGAAATAGTCTAGAAGTGAAAAAACGGTTATATATATCAATTATTTTAGGGTTTGTTCTGTCCATTACCATATATGGACAGCAATTTCCAGTTTTTTCACAATATTGGACAAACAAGTTCTTGCTTAATCCTGCTGTAGCTGGCCATGAAGGGTATACGGCTGTAAACCTCACCGCCAGAAAACAAATGGCTGGTATTGAAGGGACTCCGGCCACTTTTGCAGTTTCTGCCCAAACGCGTATTTTACGTAAAAGTTATATGTCCCGAAGCAGGAATCCCAGAAAACGAAGAACTTATAAATCAAAAAGTGGTAAGGTCGGTTATGGTGGTTATATAGTGAACGATAATTCAGGTGTTTTTAATAAGCTTGGAGCCCAGGGTACTTATTCTTATCACTTAAACCTGAACCGGGCACAGTTATCGTTTGGTGTTTCACTTACAGCCATGCAGTTTTCCATCAATAAAGATGAGATCATTCTGAATGATTATAATGATGTAATGCTTGCAGCCACAAGTGACAGGGGATATTTCCTTGATGGTAATTTTGGAGCTTATTATTCCGATAAAGATTTGTATGCGGGATTAGCTACCCATAACTTGTTTGCAAGTTTCATTAAGCTAAATGACAGGAACGATACAGCCGCCAAGGTACGTATGGAAAGACAATATTTGTTAATGGGTGGCTACCGGTTTTCTGCAATTGACTTCGTATTTCTAGAGCCTTCATTTAATTTTAAATTTGCAGAGAATGTTGTTTCGCAAATCGATCTTAATCTTACTGCTTATTTTAAAGAAGACTATTGGGGAGGTTTGGCTTTTAGGTCTGGCAGTAATTCTAAAATTACAACTGAAACATTAGGTGGAAGGGGATCCTGGTTAATTATTTATGCAGGTGCCCGTATAGATAAGGTGTATTTTGGCTACTCGTTCGATTATACCATCAGTAGCCTTCAGCACAATTCATTTGGATCACATGAGATTATGATTGCAATGCGTTTTGGAGACAATGCTAGAAGATATAGATGGTTGAATCGCTATTGATCTGGTCTATTCTTTAATTAGAATAGACTTAAATCCTGCAAAATTTATTATTTTTCTTTCTTTGTTGAATACAAGATACTTGATCTTTTCACCGCTCGGCAAATAAACAGTTTCTGTCTTAAGGTCTCCATCTGGGTAATATTCATACCTTAGTTTGCTTCTTTCTTTATTGTTGACCAGAATCTGTTTTTCTGATATAAATCCTTGGTTATCATAAGAATATATATAACTGAGTGTATCCGATTGTCCTTCTGAAGATATACTTATACGGTCTTCACGTAATAAAAGTGAATCCTGGATTTTTTGTGTAACTGTCTCATTTGTTATTGAATTTATTACCTCACTGTATTTTGTGAATTTCGTAGAGTGTATGATCAGGTTATCAGCATAATTGATTTTGGTCACACTCGATTTCTTTTTCTTTTCATTCCTTGATACTATTCCTATTAGTTTGTCCTTATATCTATAAGTTGTATCACCAATATAAATTAAATCAGATCCTGAAATGTTGTATAAGGCCTTTGAAATGAGATTGTTGTTATCATTATATTCCATTTTCACCAACTTAATTGGAGTACCTTCCCCATTATAAGTTTCAATTGAAATTAAATTCTCACCCTTATAATAATAATAGATGAACTTTTCTATAGCAGCTTTCCCCGATAGGGTGTCATTTTTATAAAAGACTTCCCTAATTAATTGGTTTCCTTTGTTAAAAGTTTTTTGATTTGGACAAAATCTATGATACATGCTGATTCCATAATTTAAATCATAATCATAGGTGGAGATAACTATAACTGAATCGGAAAGCAAAGGACTAGGGTTTTGAGCATTTAGAATAGTTCCAGTAAAAGTAAACCCAAGTATTAGTATGATAAGTTTTCTCATAGTTTAATAGTTCTTACAGTATGTTCCAATCATATTTTGAGCTTCTTTGTGACCTTGAGAAGCTGCCTCCCTCAAATCAGCACATCCTAATTTAAAATTGCTTTGTGATATATACTGCACAGCTCTCAAATAATAGATGTCGGCATTTTTCCTTCCATAAGCTATACATTTATCTAAGTCCGATATTGCTTTACTTCTTTCCTTCAATGAATGATAGGAAAAGGCTCTGTTAAACAAGGCATCAGTATTTTTTTTATCATTGGCCAGTATATCGCTGTAAATATCAATAGCTCTTTCAAAATTGGATAACATAAGTTCGAGTGCCCCAAGATTAATACGGGCATCTAATGCTTTATGTCCCATGTCATTTGATTCAATACATGCGTTTAAGGCTTTTCTTGCAGCTGAACTTTGCTTTAATTGTAAATAGGCCAATCCAGCATTAAAATAAGCTTCATGTGCTTTGTAATTAAGATTTGCCGCTTCTTCAAAACTTATGGCAGCATTTTTTAGGTCACCTGCTTTAGCATTTGACAATCCTTTATAATAGTGTGCTTTCCCCAATTTACTATCTAACTTAATAGCATTGTCAAAATCAGCAATAGCTCCCTGGTAATCGTCCAGGTTATATTTGAAATATCCTCTTTGATAGAACGCCTCGGTATTGTTGGGCGACAATTCAATAATCTTGTCGTAATCCTTTATTATTCCTCCATAATCATCTAGTCTTGTCCTGACTAGAACACTTCCCTCATAAAATTCTGGGTTGTTAACATCCAGTTCTTGTGCCTTCTTATACTCAATTAGCGAGGCCTCCAAATCGCCTAAATTTGCCAGGGCAATGCCTCTGTAATAATATGCTGCCGCAATAGTTGTATCTATTTCAATTGCCCTATTCAAATAGTTAAGAGATTTTTCATAGGCTCCTTCTTTAATTTTAACCTGCCCGCAGATCGTGTTTAGTTCAGAAGAATTCTCATCCAGTTTCAATGCTTCTGTGGCAGCCTCAAAGGCTTCAGTATGTTTGTCGAGGGCAAGGTACGTTTTAGCCAGGTTAATATAAGCCTCAACAAAAACAGGATTGAGTTTAATGGCTTTTTGGAAAAAAGGTATTGCTTCTTCGAAACTTTCCTGCTCATATAGCGATATTCCACTCTCAATATTCTTGAAGGCTTTGTTCTTTTTTATAGGTTTAATGGATAATAATCCAACAACCAAAATTATTACAAGGATCAGGATAATGATTAACCGGCTTTTTTTCATCAGTATTTATTTAATCTTTTTTTAAAGATAAGAAAAAAGAAGAAGTAGCATTTATTTTTAAACGATGACTTATAAGAAAAAAATATAAAAAAAACCATAAAAAAAATGCCCAATAATGGGCATTCATACTAATTCTTTTGAATTTTAGCTTTTATGGTCGGAGTATTTTATTATTCTTCAGGAAATTTATACACAATTGCATTAATGTTCATTCCGGCTCCTACAGATGTTAGCACAGCAACATCTCCTGCATTAAGTTCATGTGGTTTCATATTGCCTGAAACAATAAGATCAAGCATTGTGGGCACAGTGGCTACAGATGAGTTCCCTAAATCGGAAATAGTCATAGGCATAATATCTAAATCGACCTCTTTCTCGTCATAAAGTCTGAACAAGCGTTTTAAAATAGCCTCGTCCATTTTTGCATTTGCCTGGTGAATAAGGATTTTTGATATATCCTTTAGACCTAAACCAGCTTTTTCCAAGGCTTGCTTAATTGATGCAGGGACGGTGGTCAATGCATAATTATAAATCTTATGTCCCAACATTTTTATATACATACTTTCATTTTTATCCTCGGTATTGAAGGATTTTCCCATATAAAGGTTGTACGTATGTCCATTAGAATCGGTTCGTGCTGCATGAGAGAGAATCCCTACCGGAGTGTCACTCTCAACGCCTTCAAGGATTATAGCTCCGGCTCCATCGGCATAAATCATGCTGTCACGGTCGTGTGGGTCAGATAATCTGGAAAGCGTATCAGCACCTATTACCAAAATTCTTTTGGCATCGCCGGAGCGAATATAATAATCGGCTTGAATTACAGCCTGCACCCAACCTGGACAACCAAAAATAATATCATAAGCAATGGTTGAAGGATTTTCAATTGCTAGTTTTTCCTTAACTCTTGAGGCTAAACTTGGCAGCAAATCTGTTTGCTTTGTTTCATTGTCTACATCACCAAAATTATGTGCTACGATTAGGTAATCCAAGGTTTCTGGATCAATACCTGACTTTTTCAAACAGTCTTTAGCCGATAGAAAGGCTAGATCAGAGGTCTTGTATTCAGCTTCAACATGCCTTCTGTTCTTTATGTCTGTAATCTCATGAAACTTCTGAATGATAGTCTCGTTTGTACTTTCGATGCGGTTGCCTTTGTTATCGTAAAAGGCATTATCCAGAAATTCATTGTTTGTAACAATTTTTTGTGGAATATAGCTTCCTGTACCCCTGATTACAGAATATATTTTTCTCATTCTTGAATTAATTTTGTTTTTTTTTGAAGTAATGTTCTAATAGAGCAAAAATAGGATTGTATTAAAGCAATTAAACGTGTCTTCAATTCTTCAAGTCAATTCTGGTTATTAGAAAATAAGGGTAAAAGTACAGGCTGCTATCAATATTCAGAAAAAAACAAGTTGGTTTAGGGATAAATTCCGTTAAATTGGGGCGAATGTTTGTTAATAGGGGTGAAAAGCACATGTGATAGATAGCATTTTGAGTCATATTTTTAGTTGTCTGCAAAAATAGGGGTGGATATTTTTATTTGAATAGATGTTCATTAAGGGAAATAATAGGTCAAAAGACATATTTAACTAGTATGCTTACTTAAAGCTTTTTTGGATTAACTAAGTTATATATTTATGTGTTGGAGCTAAAGGAGGTATTTTCTTTTGTAAATAGTGAAAGTAAAATTTATTGATGACAGGTATTTGGGAAATTTCAGAACCTCTATATAATCTGATTTAAAGCATTGATATTTTAGAGGCAACCAACTCTGTCAGAATAGTTTTGTTTTTTCTATAAAAGATCACTTTTTAACCTGTGAAGGATTTGGTGGTGTTTCGGCGATATTGGATGAGTATATATAAAGTAATCAAGTTAACTTATCAATAACTAAAAAAAATCTTAGACTCACCTATCATGCTAGGATGCTTAGCAGCCAGCAATGTGTAGATGTAAGTTGTAGGCTGTATAGCTGCTCTGCTATTTAATGTAGTGTTCGATCTTTTGGAGCAACAACTCAATATTAAGAGGTTTAGAAACAAAATCATCACAGCCAGCTTGCAGGCATTTTTCTTTTTCCCCTGTCATGGCAAAAGATGTTTGAGCAATTACAGGTGTGCGGTTATTCATCTTTTTTATTTCCTGGGTAGCAGTATATCCATCAAGTCCTGGCAATTGAATATCCATTAAAACAACATCTACCCTCTGGTTTCTGCAGATTTCGATTGCAGAAGCACCGTCTTTTGCTCTTATTATATGAGCATTGGTTCGTGTTAAGCATGTGTCCAATACCTTGTAATTGAGATCTTCATCCTCAGCAACCAAGATTGTTATATTGTTCCAGTTATAACCTTGTTGCAATTGTCTTTTAGTATTTAGGCTTTCTTCAATAAATTGAGGGTTAGGCTGTTTTTTTACAGAGTCTACAGGAATTTTAATATAGAATGTGCTTCCTTTCCCAGGTTCAGATTCTAGCCACATATTGCCACCCAATAAAGCTGCAAGGTTTTTACATATTGCCAGTCCTAATCCAGTACCACTGGTTTTTCTTTCGCTCATATGGTTTAGCTGGTAGAAACGGCTAAAGATTAATTCTTGCTTATCTTTTGGAATGCCGACACCAGTATCTGACACAAAGAATGTTACAGATTGTTCGCCCAATTGAAACCCAAAATCAATCCTGCCTTTATCTGTATATTTAAATGCATTTTCGATTAAATTGGTTAAGACTTGTTTTAATCTTTGTGCATCTGTATTGATGATGTAATTGAATTTTGTATCAGAAACTAAGTTAAACTGGATCAATTTCTTTTTGTTCTGAATCCTGGTTTCTGAGAAGATCTTGTATAATTCATTCAACAAGCGGTTAATACTCGTGGGTTGAATAAATATCTTAAGTTGTTTTGATTCTATTTTTGCTATGTCAATAATATCATCTACCAACCTTAAGAGGCTGTCTCCAGCTGAGGTTATATGATCAAGATATTCGTTTTTTCTCTTTTCGGTTAAGTCGGGTTCACGAAGGAAGTTAGAAAACGCTATTATAGCATTCATCGGAGTCCTAAGTTCGTGCGACATGTTTGCTAAGAACGATGATTTTAGTTTGTCGGATTCTTCTGCAATTTTTCGC
The DNA here is from genome assembly GCA_050295515.1 of Bacteroidales bacterium. Lineage (GTDB taxonomy): Bacteria > Bacteroidota > Bacteroidia > Bacteroidales > UBA10428 > UBA10428. Next base: position 17,119 of record JBNKPU010000120.1, read on the forward strand.
CCACTGATCTGTTTTTGTAATTCCCTTGTCCTGCTATCGACAAGATGCTCAAGGTTGGTTTTGTGTTCAGCCAGTTTTTTCTCAGCTCTTCGCTTCTGAAAATATGCTGAGAATATAATTAGTGTAGCAATGACCAAGATTGATAATAGACCTGAGATGGCCCAAAGCTGTGTTTTTTGCCTTTTATTCTCCGAAATAAGTTGAGACTGGACTCGTTCATCGCTTTCCAACTGATACAGTGATTCAAGTTCGGTGATTTTTTGTTTGGTGTTGATTTGAAAAATAGAGTCCTTGATTTCTGTGTACTTTTTTTGAAACTCCAGTGCTTTTGCAAAATATCCTCTTTTTTCGTAGAAATTCACTAAGCTGATACAGTTGGACATAAATCCTTCAGGACTGTTTAGGTCCTGTGCGATTTCTAAACTTTTGTAATAGCTTTGCTCAGCCTCTGGGAATTTCCCTTGCATGGCATAGGTCATTCCAAGGTTATTTAAAGCCCACATCTGGCCAAGCTTGTAATTGGTTTTTATAAAATATGAAAGTGATTTATCAAAGTTTCTATAGGCCTTTGAAGCCTGACCTTTCCTAAGGTAAATTAATCCTATGTTGCTGTATGTGCTGCCTAATCCTTTTAGGTCATGCTTGTCCTTGAAATATTTTATTGATTTGTTGAAGTTTTCCAGTGCGGTTGAATCATTATTGTTCTTATAGCTTAAAATACCCAGGTTCTGGTATAGTGAGGCAATATTCTCTTTATTGTCCAGGTCGATATTAATTTCCAAGGCAGAACTATAATATTCCATAGCTTTTACCAGGTCGTTCATAGCATGAAAGAGCATGCCCATATTTTGCAGCGTGCTGGCGTATTGTGTTCTTGTTTCTTCATTTTCGCCAAATACCTGAAGGGCTTTAAGATGATGGTCAAGAGAATTGGTGTAGTTGGCAAGGTGGTATTGGGTAAAACCTAAAAGGTAATGGATTTCACCTGTCAAAAATTTATTCTTTGTGTTTTCATAATAGCTTAAGGCAAGATTTAGATATTTTAAGGCTTCGTAATATTCTTCAAGGTTAATCTTGGATTCACCCAAAATTTTTGAGGCATAGGCTTCTTGTTCATCTAAATTTAAAAGATTGGAAATTTTTCGGGCTCTATTTGATAAGAGTGCTGCTTTTTGAGGATTTGTATTACAGGCTTCTTCACTTAAATACAGGTAGATACCAATACTGTCCCTTAATATGCTGACATCAGTACCGGCAGGAAGGGATCCCTGAGCATTGACATTGCCTAAACAGGCAAAGCAAGCAAGCATGAGAAATATGGTATCAAACCTTTTCAACATAGAATGCTGAAAATTAAATATTATTTATGCGATAACCCCCTGAATATTGATGGAGATATTAACACTACGGCATTTTTTTTAACTTTTAATATTATTAAGCCTTAAAGTTTTTGCTAACATATAGATTGTGAATTTATTAATCTATATCATAATAGTTGAAAACTTTTATAAGAAGAAAAAATCCCGGAGTTTTTATCCCCGGGATATTGTTTTTTATGGATTGAGCTTGAAATTTACTGGTATTGTCATTTGTACATCAACGGGTCGTCCCCTTTGGTTGCCCGGGATCCATTGTGGGGCATTTTTTATTACCCTGATTGCTTCTTCATCAAGAAGTTTGTCAACTCCTCTGATTACTTTAATGTCTTTTATTTTGCCTGTTTTGTCTACGGTAAACTGAACAATTACTCTTCCTTGTATCCCAATGTCGGCAGCTTCTTTCGGGTATTTTAAATTCTTCATTACATAGTTGATGAATTTTTCAACTCCACCTCCTTGGAACTGTGGCATAGATTCAACAACAAAGAATACTTCTTCTTCAGAGGCTTCTTCCTCTTCTTCAAATACAACCAGGTCCATACTGCTTTTTTTATCAAATGCCATGTCAGCTTCTAAATAGCCAGGTGCAGGTGACTTCATTTTTTGGGAGTAAAGTCTTTTCGTATTTCCTACAGCCATATTACTAACTCCTTGGGGCAGTGGGAGTGGTTGTTTAACTGTAGTTACTTGTCCTGTGTTATTGGATACCTCCGAATCAATGGCTACAAATGAAGTGAACTCAGTCAGCAAATTATACTTTTTACCTAATGCTATAATCTGATTTTTTGTGTCATCGTTAGCTCCTATTTTATTGTAATCAGCCAATAACCTGATTTTTTCCCTGGCCCAAAGATATTTTAATGCTTTGGTGTTGAGTTTTGTTTTCTTAATATCCAATGTACTGCTGTATTTTTCATTTCCGGATATGCCATTCAACCGCAAAGTGCCGCTGCTATTGCTTTTATATTTTCCTGCAATGATTATAGGCCTGGAGGCAAATAAATCAGGAATTGCTTCTGGTAACAGATCATATGCTTCAATGCCATCAACTTTAAATTTTATCTGGGTTAATACAGGTGAGGAAATATATTTCAGCATCTTCCTGGCTACTTTTTCGGCTTCATTCTTATTAGTAGCTATAAAAGGTTCTCCCATACCTACATGTGCCATGCCTTCAATGATGTAACGATTAACCGATGTGCCTATTCCGAATGAAAAGAAGTTGGCGTTGCCTAAATTATTGCGTATATAATCAAAGGTCTCTTTTTCAACCGAAACATAGCCGTCTGTAAGGATAACAAACGATCGAGCATAATCATCTGATGTGTTCAGGTTCATGGCGTTTTGTAAAGCATTTAATAACTCGGTACCACCTCCACCACGAAGGTTGCCCAAATATTGAATAGCCTTTTGAATATTCTCATTGGTTGCATTTAGTGATTGTTTAGCATAGACATTGGAGCCTCCGGCAAATAATACAATATTGAATTTGTCGCTTGTTTTTAATCCGGAAAGCAATTTCTTCATCAGGCTTTTTGAAACCTCAAGAGGGAAACCAGACATTGAACCTGACACATCCACAATAAAAATATATTCACGTGGAGGAATGCTTTCCGGGGTAAGACGCACTGGAGGTTGCATCATTCCGAGAAAATATTTTTCGCCTTTTGGGTCTTCATAGGTTAGTACTCCCGATTCAATTTTATTGCCTGCAAGACGATAGCGTACGATAAAGTCCCTATTGCCACCGTTCTTCTCATTAAGCACAAGTGTGGCATTCGACTTGTTCTCAAAATTAATTGTGTTTTTATGGGTTTCACATTTTATTTCTTTTAACGGTATGCCTGTTGTGATGTTCATCTTTAAGTCAAAAGTGGAAGTTGGTGCAACGCCTTCTTCAAGATAAGGATTGGCAGTCCAGTTTTCATCGGTATTTGACTCGTATTCATTCTTGCTTACATACCTTGGTCCAACAACAGTCGGATACACAAATTCGTATGTGTTTTCTACAGGAATGAGCAATTCGGTATACGATAAGGTTACTTCAACCTCATCTCCTGGCATGATGTTGGCCACGTTCATCTGGAATACATTAGGGCGTTGTTGCTCAAGCAGCGAAGCTGTTTTGCCTTCTTGCTTAGCCTGGTCATACATCTTCCGCGCAGTTTGCTTCTCTTCAACAATTGCTACAATTTCCCTTTCATCAATTTTCATTACCATGTCGTAGACTGCAGCCCGTGACGATGCCGGGAAAATATAAATAGCCTCTATCGGGTTTTTTCCTGTGTTGGAATAAGTTTGCTTGACTTTAACATCTGCGATAACCCCGGCAATATTCACTTCTGTCACGGTTGATTTAAGTGGCAGCTGTTCTGTGTCGCCGCCTTCTGTTAGTACTATAAAATATGGTGATAGACTATTGTCTTCGTTTAAGGATTCAACTGTTTTTACAGTTGAGTTTTGCGAACAGGCCATCAGACCTGGCAACATAAAAGCTGTAAATAATAGACCTGCCCGCACTCTTCTGATTTTTATTGCTAAATTCTTCATGATATAATTTATTTTACTGATTTTTCTTCTGATTTGCCTTTATTATATTGCCGCGATTGAATTAATTCTGAAGTCTGAAAAAAACTGGAACGGTAAACGTTACTTTAACTTTTCTCCCCCTTTGTTCACCAGCTTTCCATTTGCCTGTTTTTTTTAAGGCTATGAGTACAGCGTCGGTAAGTAAATCATCTGCTGAACGTAAGATCTCAGGATCGACTAACTGGCCTTCTTCGTTTACAACAAATTTTACAATTACATTTCCCTGTATATCCAGTTCTTGTGCTTTAAGGGGATATTTTACCAGCTGTTGCAGTTCTTTTTGGAATTTCGACTGATCACCGCCTTTATAGCTTGGCATTTTTTCAACCCTCACAAATATTTCCGGACCTGCATCTGGCTCATCTGTTTCTTCCCAGAAAGTCAGATCAAATGCATCATCGGCATCAATATCTTGTCCCCAATCAATATCAGGTTCATCAATAATAGGATCATCATCATCGATTACGATCACTTCATCAGGAATAATTGGAGGCTTTGGCTTGGGTGGTTCTGGTTTTGTAATTATTACCACCTCTTCAGGAATAAACTCTTCCTGTCCTGAAAAATCTAAATCTTTCAAGGCTTGTTCGTTGGTGCCCCATTCAAAAGCAAGGAGCATGCAAGCCAGGGCAACAGCCATTCCATACTCAAAGAATAAGGAACGCTTGTTCTCAAGATTCGATTTTGCTGATTTTTTTTGTACCATAACGTTTTGTTTTTAGATTACACATTGTGTTTGTTCTTTAGATGCTGCCTGTGAAATAATTCCATAAAATTTTCTGGAAAAATTATTTGAGCCTGAAAATCACAGGGATTACAAATTGTACCTTGACTGGAATTGCATTCTGTTTTCCGGGTTGCCATTTTGGGGAGTTTTTTAATGCCCTGATTACTTCATTGTCGAGCATGGGATCTATGCCCCGTAAAATTTTTGCTTGCACAAGGTTCCCTTTCTCATCGATAATAAATTGGGCAATTACCCTTCCTTCAAGTCCTAAACGTATGGCTTCTTCTTTATAATTGAGTTGCTTTTGGACATAGGCTTGAAAAGCGTTTACGTCATCACCCTGAAATTTTGGGGGATGAGACATACATACTGTACATGTTATGATTTCAACCTCCTCTTCCTCTTCTTCTTTTTCATAATTGAAGCGTGTAACTAAGTCTTCTATACTGGGTTCGATATTAAAATCAGGTATATCTTCAATGATCTCCGCATGGTCAACAATTTCAAATGTTAGATTTACTATTGGAGGAGGAGGAGGAGGTGGTGTTGCTCCTGTAATAGGAGGCAGGACCAGATCTGCAATTTCACCACTATGGACGACAAAATCATTTGTTTCATCAATCTTGCTTCCACTTTCAAAGGCTACTAGCATAGTGGCTAAAGCCAGGATTAGTCCATACTCGAAAAACATAATTTTCTTTTTCTCCAGGTTGGCACTATTTGTTTTTTTTGCTTTCATAACGTTTGATTTTAGAAAATGATATTCATTTTTCTTTTAGATGCAGGTGTTTTGATAATTCCATAATGGAGTTAAAAAAAAATAAATAGCCATATGGTTGTTTTGGCACGAAATGTGATTAGGTTGTTGTAAATACCTGAAGCCTTGTTCTTAAACTTAAATTCATATTATCAGCAAAAAGCAAAAAGTCTGCAGGGCAAAACAGATGAGGACTTGGTAGCACTTTTTGTGGAAACTGAAAACAAAAGAATTATAGGCATATTGTTCGACAGGTATATTCACCTGGTTTTTGCAAGTTGTATGAAATATTTTAAAGACGAAGATGAAGCACAGGATGCTGCCATGGAAATCTTTGAATCTTTAAGTGAAAAATTAATCAAGTATGAAGTGAAATACTTTAAAAGCTGGCTTTATACAACTACAAAAAACCATTGCCTGATGCAGCTCAGGAAAAAGAATCCAGAGGTGAATAGCGAAAAATTAGAAAATATTCAGGAACTTTCTGTGGAATTTGAATCAATTTTGCATCTTGATAATGGAGATGGCGAAGAACTACACTATTTGAAAGAATGTTTGGCAGAACTGAAACCTGATCAACAGAAATGCATTAATTTGATGTATTTGCAAAATAAAAGCTACAAAGAAATTGCAGCAGAAACCGGATTTGACTTAAAGCGTGTAAAGAGTTTAATTCAGAATGGAAAAAGGAATTTGAGGTTAAAGCTGGAAGAATATTATGAAAAGCAAAACCGAACATAAGATATTATTTGGGCCTGGTGGATGTATTACACGGGAAGCCATTGAAGCCTATATCGACGGACATCTCTCAGATGATGAGCTAAAGAAATTGAGGTCACATGCCAGAAAGTGCCAGCTTTGTTCTGATAGTCTCGAAGGGGCAGGTATGTTCAGTTCCCAAAAATCATTTTCTACAAGGCTAACCCAGATGCATCAAAGCAGGTTTAGAAAAAACCTTGACATCGAAGGGAAAACGAGAAAACTCTTTTATGGAATAACCAGTGCAGCTGCTTCTATAGCACTTATTTTTGGTGTTGTGTATATATTAAAGTACCAGGATATTGTAAATACTCCAAAAACTCTGGCTGAAAACAAAGAAGTGGTCGAAAAGGAGATGCCAGCAGTTGATAATGAATCAAAAATTGAAGTGTCTGGAAATATGCCCGAACCTGAAACTGAAACAGTTCCTGAGCTGAAAGCCACTAGCGTTCAAAAAGAGAAACTTGCGCCAGTTCCTGCCCCTAAAGCAAATATTGAAATAGAAGAACATGTTGTCGAACTGGATGAACAGATAGATTTTAAAGCAGAAGAAACAGCTTTAGATCTTGACCTCGAGAGTGTTGAAATGGTGGAAGAAAAAGAAGAAAACAGGGCCAAAGCTATGTCTATGCCTTCTGAATTGAAAAATGTTGACATGGCTAAAACTGCTGATAAGGGAGCTGTTGGGTATGTGTCTTCAGCACCGGACAGAAGTACTAACAAAAGTGCCAAAAAGACCTTTTACGTTGCAGAAGTTAAACCCATGTTCAGAGGTGGTGATGTTGATAATTTTAGCAGTTTTGTTGCCGACAGTTTAAAAGTAATACTTCCGGATACAGTGCTCATGCAATCTGTAGTGGTCGGATTTAAAATTGACACAAGTGGGAATGTTAAACATGTAAAGCTGATTTCTGGTACTGATTCTGAAATACTTAATAAGCAAATAATCAGCATTATTGAAAACTCCCCTCAATGGATTCCTGCCAGTGTAAGTGGTAACCCAATTAGTTCTGACCAGGAAATTCAGGTTGTTTTTGGAAAATAAGATGATAAAAACCTATTTGTTATAGGTGCTCGATTTTGTATTCCCATAAGTCTTCTTCTTCTTTGGGGGTTTGTATTTTTTGTTTCTGGTAAGATCGCCTGTTTTTGGCATCATTAGATTCCGTCGTTGTTTAGCAGCTTCTTCTGCACTGTGGCATGAGCTAAGTGCAGGCATTAAAATACAAAGAATAAGCAGGTATTTTAAATATTTCATTACACCGTTAGTTTTTGTAGTTGTTTTCTTATACGGCATGAAATAATGAGAGTTACTAATTTACGGGATTTTATAAAAAAGGAGGTGTCCAAAAAGTCCATTTCAAATCATTTTGAGGGGAGTCGATGAATTATTGTTTTTGATAATCAATATATTTCAGCTCACCACCATGATACAATACAAGGGATTGTCAACTTTTTGGACACCCTTTTTTAGTTAAAAGATTATTTGATATTCGTCCTGTTCTGGAGCAATGTAGGAATCTATTAATCTTTTTTCGAAGTGTTTTTTCTCATTTATATAACTCTCCACAAATCTTTTTTATTCTTATTGTATGTTAATAATAAAGGTCATCATCTGAGGACCTTTGATAAGGTCTTTTACATATATGTTATGTTATTACCTAATCTTGTTTTCTACAATGGACAATATCTCTTCTTCCAGCTTGAGCGTTGAGTCTTTAATTTTTTGTCCTTCGTTAAGGATGTGTTTTACATATTCTTTGTCAGAATAGCCAGCTGCGTTGATCTTTACATTCAAAAATGCACCCAATACTCCTGATCTGGCAGCTAATGCTCCAACTCCTGCATCAGTTACTGAATTAGGATTGCCAATTTCAGCCATAGCTTTCATAACTTCCATACTTTTATAGCAGAGCTCCATAACTTTGAATGGAACTTCAATGGCATATTTTGTGGCCTGATCAATGGCTTGCTTTCTTAACGTTTTTTCCACCTCGGTCTTTTTGGGCAATCCAAAGGCATTCATTATGGCGTTAAAGGCGTTGGTGTCTTCATCTACCATTTTTATTAACTGATCATGAAAGTGTTTTCCTTTTTCTGCCCAGTCCGAAAATTCCTCCCATTGCTCATCCCATCCTCTCTTATGCGAGGACAAGTTTGCCACCATAGTTCCAAGTGCTACACCTAAAGCCCCCATATATGCTGAGATGGAACCTCCACCTGGAGCAGGTGACTCCGATGCTGTTTCTTCAGAAAACTGCTTCAGGTTCAAGTCAATGAGTTGTTTTGTATCAGTATCTTCAAGCAAATATTCAATAATTTTCTTTTTCGGATCAAAGGGCTTCAGTTCATCCAATCCGAGGGATTTAACTGCAATTTTGATTATCTCCTCATCCGATATACCGGTAGATCTCTTTTGTTTTTTTAAGAAATATTTACCAGCATCCAGCATAGCTTGTAATGGAATGACCCCCACCAACTCGGATCCTGTAACCCTCATGCCTCTGACGTCGGCCCGTTGACATGCGGCTTCAAATACCTCGTGCATCGATGTAACAGTAATGTCTGTAAGGTTAAATGAAAGCTGTGATATGCCATACTCTTCAATATACCAACCAATTCCTTTTACACATTTCAGCATGCCAGGTTCAAAAACAGGATTGTCATTTTCATCTTTAATAATTTTCCCGGTAAGAGATCCACCTTCTCGTTTCACCCTTCCTTTTTCACGGATATCGAAAGCCAGGGCATTGGCCCTACGTGTAGAGGTTGTATTTAAATTGATATTGTAAGCAATTAGGAAATTACGTGCACTTACAGCAGTTGCCCCTGATTTGGCTACAGAGTCAATGAATTCGGTCGGGCCGAAATCGGGTCCCCAGTCTTCGGAGGGTAGTTTTTCAGCAAGTCCTTCATACTCTCCTGACCTGCAATTGGCAAGGTTCCTCCTTTTTTCTTCTTGGGCAGCAAATTCGTAACAATAAGTGGGAATGTGTATTTCTTCGCCAATTCGTTTTGCCAATTTTCGGGCATATTCTACAGTTTCTTCCATGCTAATATTGGAAACAGGCACAAGTGGTAGAACATCTGTGGCACCAAAACGTGGATGTTCTCCTTTATGTTTTCTCATGTCTATAAGCTCTGCCGCTTTTTTTACTGCCAGGAATGCTGCATCACAAACTTTATCAGGTGCACCGACAAAGGTTACCACTGTCCTGTTGGTGGCCTTTCCAGGATCAACATCAATCACTTTTACCCCTTCAATAGTTTCGATTTCTTCAGTAATTCGTTTTATGATGCTCATGTCTTTCCCTTCGCTAAAATTAGGGACACATTCGATGATTTGTTTCATTGTCTGTTTATATTTTAAGCGTAGACGCAAAATCTTGCGCCTGTATATTTGTTATTTGTAAGTTCAAAGTCTCTCGTTCAAAGTTCTGCTAATATCTACAGATTTCGATTTTCTTTTCATTTTACCATTGTACCGCTTTTCCATATTTTTAGGGGTTTAGTTTTACCCTGGTTGTATAAAATTTCCCTGTAATCGTTAAAATTGAAGGCAATGATATCTGCCTGGTTGCCTTGTTTTATCACTCCCCGGTCTTTAAGGTTCAGCGCTGCGGCAGCCCTGAAGGTTATAGCTGAAAGTGTCTCGGCATTGCTCAACTTCTCCTGCATGCCCAAAATGGCAGCCTGTACCAGTAAATCTCCCATTGGAGCCGACCCCGGGTTCCAGTCTGACCCTATGGCCAGGCTTGCACCTGAATCCAATAACTTTCTTGCCTGTGCATGTTGCATGCCCAGTCCAATTGATGCTCCCGGCAAAGCTACTGGTATAACTGAAGAGCTGGCCAATAGTTTTATTTCTTTATCACCTGAAACTTCTAAATGGTCGGCACTTACAGCATCAGATTCAATAGCCAATAAACTGCCACCGGGATTAAACTGGTCGGCATGTACCGTAATTTCATATCCCATTGCTCTGGCTTTGTTCAGGTAAAATTTAGCATCATCACCCGTAAAAGCATGATCGTCAATATAGATGTCAACACGTCCTGCCAAGCCCTTATCAATTACTTGGGGCAGCAATTCATCCAATACTTTTTGCAGATATTCTTTTGTGCTACCTTTAAAGTCGCGGGGTAAAACATGGGCTGCCAAACAAGTAGGTATAAGAGTGGCAATGGTCCTTCTGCTGGCATTTTTAATTGCCTGGAGTATTTTTAATTCTTCTTCGGTGCTTAATCCATAGCCACTTTTAACTTCAATGGTTGTGACACCATCGTAAAGGTGACGGTCTGCCCGGTCAACGAGTGATTTTGTCAAATCATTGATGTAGGCTTTCCTTGTTTGGGTTACCGTATCCCAGATTCCACCACCAGCACTGGCAATTTCTGAATAGGAGAGGCCTTGTAATCTTCTTGTGTAATCCATGGATCTATTGCCTCCCCAGCAAATATGGGTGTGGGGGTCAATAAGTCCGGGCATTGCAATAAAGTTGCCTTGTACTTCTTCAATTTTACAACTTTCGCACTCTGATTTAGCTGCCAAATCATCAAAATCACCTATCTCTGAGATATAATCTCTTTCGATAACAATACCGGCATTGCTAATTATTTCCAGCTTATTGTCTTTAATAGGCCCTTTCAGGTCTAGCTTGTCCATTGTAAGCAATTGAGTAAACGGACCAATCAGTTTGCGTTGTGGCATATGTTAGAAATTTAGGTTGTATGTTTTTAAATTTTTGATGGCTTGATCATAGCCTGCATCGGCATGCCTGAAGATTCCCATGGCGGGATCGTTGTGCAAAACCCTTTTCAGACACCTTTCAGCCCTTTCAGAACCATCGGCCACAATAACCATTCCTGCATGTTGGGAAAATCCCATTCCAACCCCTCCACCATGGTGGAAAGAAATCCAGGTTGCTCCACCGCTTGCATTTGACATTAAGTTCAACAAAGGCCAGTCAGAGATGGCGTCGCTGCCATCAAGCATTCCTTCTGTTTCCCTGTTTGGCGATGCAACTGAGCCACAATCAAGATGGTCGCGTCCAATGACTATTGGAGCCTTGACTTTTCCGGTTTTTACCAAGTCATTGAAAATTATTCCTGCTTTCTCCCTTTCATCCATACCCAGCCAACAAATACGGCTTGGCAAACCCTGAAAGTCTATTTTCTCACGCGCCTCTTTTAGCCATTTTATCAGGTGAGTGTTTTCAGGGAAAGCCTCCATGAGTGCATTGTCGGTAGTGTAAATGTCTTCTTTTTCACCCGAAAGGGCAACCCAGCGGAAGGGACCTTTTCCATCGCAAAATAAAGGTCGTATAAATTCAGGAACAAATCCGTTGAAGTCAAAAGCGTTGGCTTCACCTCCCTGACGGGCAAATTCACGCAAATTGTTTCCATAATCAAAAGTTACACTGCCCTTTTTCTGCATTTCGAGCATAAAACCAACATGTCTGGCCATACTCTTTAGCGATCTTTCCTTATATTCTTCTGCATTGGTTTTTCTTAATGCAAGAGCTTCGTCAAGCGTAAGTCCATTCGGAACATATCCATAAACGGGATCATGAGCCGAAGTTTGATCCGTTAAAATATCAGGAATAATATTGTCTTTTAACAAAAGTTCAAGAACATCTCCAATGTTGGCAACGAGTCCTACAGATAGCGCTTCTCCTTTTTCCTTTGCTTCAAGGACAAGTTTTTTAGCTTCCTCATAATCATAAACCATTTTGTCAATGTATCGGGTTCCTAAACGTTTTTTTATGCGTTCCGGATCAACATCAACACCTAGAAATGTAGCACCGGCCATTGTGGCAGCCAAAGGCTGGGCACCACCCATGCCTCCAAGTCCACCGGTTACAAGCAATTTATGTTTTAAACTGCCGTTGAAATACTTCTTGCCGCACTCAGCAAATGTTTCAAAAGTTCCCTGAAGAATCCCTTGTGAACCAATATATATCCAGCTACCTGCTGTCATTTGGCCGTACATGATCAGTCCCCTTGATTTTAAATCTTCAAAATGCTCCCAGTTGGCCCATGCCGGAACAAGGTTGCTGTTGGCAATTAACACACGAGGGGCTTCGGGGTGGCTACGGACAATACCGACAGGTTTGCCTGATTGAACCAGCAAACAGTGGTCTTCGTCCAGGTTGAGCAGTAAATCTATTATTTTTTCGAGAGCCTCCCTGTTACGGGCTGCCTGTCCTGTTCCTCCATAAACAATTAGGTTGGCAGGATCTTCAGCAACTTCTTCATCCAGGTTGTTGAGCAACATACGCAAAGGGGCTTCTGTCTGCCAGCTTTTAGCATGTAGTCTTGATCCTGTGGGGGCTTTATAACTGGGATGATTGGCGTATTTATTAATAAATTCCAAAAATTTCATGTTCTGAGTCATTAAAGCTTAAATTAAGTTCAGAACTAACTTCGTTGAGCATATAAGTTAATTCTTTATTGCGAATAATTTGTAAGGCGATATCAATATCTTCTGAAAATATCCTGTCATTTTCAGCAAACTCAATTTTGGTCCGGATGTATTCATGTGCTTTGTCGAGAAGAATTCCTGATTTTAAAGGTTTCCTGAAATCAAATCCTTGGGCAGCAGTAAATAGCTCAATGGCCAGGATTTTTTCCAGGTTGTCCACTATTCTTAAAGCTTTTCGGGCACTAATGCTACCCATGCTTACATGGTCTTCCTGACCTAAAGATGTTGGAATACTGTCAGCACTTGCCGGGTAACAAAGCGATTTATTTTCACTCACTAAAGCTGCTGTTGTATATTGGGGTATCATAAACCCTGAATTAAGTCCGGTGTTGGACATAAGCAGTTTGGGTAAACCCTCAACCTTTTCCATAAGTGAAAGGTAGACCCGCCTGTCAGAAATATTACCGAGCTCAGAGGCTGCAAGGGCTGCATAATCGATTGGCAATGCAATTGGTTGCCCATGAAAATGCCCTCCACTAATGGTTTTGTCTTCACTAAAAATGATTGGATTATCTGTGACGGAGTTTATTTCTGTATGCAAGGTTTCTTTTAAGTGCAGCCAGGCATTTCGCGAAGCTCCATGAACCTGCGGTATACAGCGTAAAGAATAAGGGTCTTGCACCCGTGTGCAGTTTTTGTGGGCTTCAACAATCTCAGAGTCTTTGGTTAGTATGCGCATACGTTCAGCTACATACATATTCCCGGAATAGGGGCGAAGACTGTGCAATTCCTGATCGAAGCTCTTTACTGAACCCATCATGGCTTCCAGGTTCATGGCTGCGATAATGTCTGCATGGCTTAAACAATTGTGCATGCGTTCCAGGAAAACTGCAGCATTGGCACTAATAAACTGGGTTCCATTAATTAGGGCAAGTCCTTCTTTAGGGCCTAAATCAATAGGGGCTATTTTTAGTATCTGAAATAATTTAGAAGTAGGGAATCTTTCACCCTGGTACATGACTTCACCCAAGCCAATAAGGGGCAGGAATAAATGAGCCAAAGGGGCCAGGTCGCCGGAGGCCCCAACCGAGCCCTGACTGGGAACACAAGGGATGATATCCTCTTCGATATGGAATATAATACGTTCAAGTGTTTCCACCGAAACTCCAGAGTATCCCTGTGCTAGGGCATGGACTTTAAAAATCAGCATTAACCTGACTATCTGTGTTTCCAAAAGATCTCCAACTCCCACACTGTGGCTCTTTAAAAGGTTCTCCTGAAGTTTCTTTGTGTCTTTTTCACTAATAAGTGTAGTGCACAGGGGACCAAAACCTGTATTGATACCATAGGTTATTTTCTCTTTGTGCACGATGTTTTCCACTATTTTTCTTGAAGCCTGTACTTTTGCCTTTATCTCTTTAGATAGAACTCCTTTTGTTTGTCCATTTGAGATTTCCAATGCCCTACCAAGCGATAGAAAATCTTTACCGTAATAAACTTCTTGACTTTTCATTCAATTTATCATTTCTTAGTTTGAATGGCTTGTATAAAACATCAATTTGACAGAAACCAGATTGTATGGATTATAACTTAGATTATTACGAAAATATAAGTAATACTATGAATTTTAAATGATAATTGTTAGTGTGGAAAATTGAGAACAGCTCTTAAAGGGGAAACTTCTTGCTCTATGCAGGTTGCCAAAAGCGATAAAATAGTTGGGTGGTTCAATAAAGAAATGATAAAAGAGAGAAACAAAAAAACAAGTCAACTTCCTGCTAATGTCATCGTACTGACTTTACATCAATGCAATTGTCCCGTACATAAAATGGTTGACAATTATTGACGGTAAAACCTTGTGTTTCACTAATTTTTTTTGTAATTTATTAGTCCCTTGAAAATCCGATAATTCTGCCTCTAGCTTATTGAAAGCATTGACCTACAGCTTTTTTTTCGATATTGTTTTTACTCACAATAAATATCATGTCATGGAAAAAACAAATACCAATAAACGCCAAAGCGTGACTGAAAGGTTAGGAAGGAAGGTTAAGCGCTTTGTTAGGCCAATTATTGCCGGCACCTATATATTTGAAGTTTCTTTTGAAGTTTGCAATAAAATTGGTGGGATTTATACTGTTATACAATCTAAAGTACCAACACATCTGAAGAAATGGGGCAAGGAAAAATATTTGCTTATCGGTCCCTATTTTGAGAATAAGGTGCCTGCTATTTTTGAACCCATTGTGGATCCTTCTGATGAAATATTTCAAATGGTATCCGAAATGAACAAACAGGGGTATAAAGTGCATTATGGAGAGTGGTTGATTTTGGGGCGCCCCAGAGCTATTCTTTTCGACCTTTATGCGGTATATCCCGACCTGGATAAGATTAAGTACCTCTTTTGGGAGCATCATAACATTTCTATTCCTCCAAATAATGAACTCATTGATCAGGTTATGTCTTTTGGGTACCAAATACTTAACTTCTTTAAATTGTTTTCAGAAAAATATGCACCAAAGAACCGTATTGTTGTGCAGTTTCATGAGTGGATGGCAGGGGCAGCCATTCCTGATTTGCGAAGAGAAAACCTGCCTGTTAAAATTATTTTTACAACACATGCTACCTTGCTGGGGCGTTATCTTGCAATGAACGATCCCAATTATTACCAAAACTTGCATAATTACAATTGGGCTTATGAAGCAAAACATTTCAATGTAGAACATATAATGGGACTTGAGCGTGCAGCAGCACATGGTGCCCATGTTTTTTCAACAGTAAGTAATGTCACAGCCGAAGAGTGTGAAGTGTTTTTAGGTCGCAAACCAGATTATATATTGCCCAATGGATTTAATATTGAACGGTTCGAAGTGTTGCACGAATTCCAAAACCTGCATAAAAGCTCAAAGGAAAAAATAAATGAATTTATTGTTGGACATTTCTTTCAAAGCTACTCCTTTGATTTGGACAAGACCCTTATTTTCTTTACTTCAGGGCGGTTTGAGTATAAAAATAAAGGTTACGATATCACCCTAAAAGCTTTAGCCAAGCTCAATCAGAAACTTAAGCAGGAGAAATCAAGTATCACCATTGTCATGTTCTTTATATCACCCCGTCCATACCATGGGTTTAAACCAGAAGTATTGCATTCCAAAGCGCTTATGGAGGAAATTCACCGAAACTGTCTCGATCTGCAGAAAAAAATGGGGAATAAACTCTTTTTTGGGATTGCTTCAATGAGGAAGTGGTTAAAATTTCCAGATTTAAACCAGTTGTTGGATGAAAGCACAATGATGCGTATTAGGAGGAACCTGCAGGCCTGGCATACAAACCAGCGCCCCTCAGTAGTAACGCATAATTTAAAAGACGAAGCGAATGATCCTATTATGAACTTCTTATGGTCAAATAATCTGATGAACAATGAAGAGGATAGGGTTAAGATAGTTTATCACCCTGAGTTTATAAGTTCTGACAATCCTCTATTTCATATGGAATATTATCAGTTTATCCGTGGTTGCCATTTAGGCGTGTTCCCAAGTTATTACGAACCATGGGGATATACCCCTCTGGAGTGTGTTGCCAGTGGAATACCATCTATAACCAGCGACCTGGCTGGCTTTGGTTCATTTGTGGACAAAAGCCTGAAAGATCATGAGAAATCTGGGATATTTGTGCTTAAACGAAAAAATGTTGATGATGAAACCGCTAGCAACAATTTAATGCATATGATGTATGACTTTACGAGGTTATCACTTCGCGAGCGGGTAATGCAACGAAATAAAGTAGTAGAGTCATCATCGCTGTTCGGATGGGATAAACTTGCTTCTTATTACAACATCGCACATCTGAAAGCTATTAAGATGACTTGGAAAACTTAAAAGCTTTTGTTTTAACCACGAGTAGTGTGATTTTGTATTGAAATATATTTAGTGCATTTCAGGAAAAGGGAATTTACAGCTTCACTAGTCTAACAGGACAAGAGCTTGGATTAACGATATATTGGACAAAAAAAACCCGCTTCGATGATGAATCAAAACGGGAGTAATAGATTAAGACGAATTAATATTTTTCGTGTTAAGTATAGCTAAAATTGATAAGGCGATTGATAATTTTAACTATAGTATATTTAGCATTGTTTTTCCTTATTGATTTATAATTCAGATATATTGTAATTACATCCGGAACCTTCAAGCAAATCTACTCCCAATTCCTTCATGTCATAATCTCCTGGCATATAATACCAAACAATTGAAAGCTCTTTCTGAAGATCAATTTCCAGCAAGGTCCTGATAACTTTTGCCATCATATTGGTTGATGCTGTGTTCAGGTATTCGAAACTAAATTCAACATGAGTAGATTGGTTCGAATTATTCTTGTAGTTCTCGAGCCAACTTAGAATAGGATTATAAAATTCGAGCACATTTTCTGGCAGCGATGCTCCTCCCATAAACAGGTACCCAGTTTGGTTGTTGAACTTTACGACAGGGATATCTGTACTTCCTTTAATATTTAATGCTTGAATCATATTCTTGATTTTTATGGTTAAATTTCTTCGGTAGCTTTATAAATATTAAGCTGCAATGAATTCTTTAAAAAAGAAATTGGTAGATAAAGTGGCTTCTTCGATAATTTGTCCTAATTCCAACATTTCTTCATCATCTTCTTCAAAGTGCCATTTAACTTCTTTGGAGCTTATATGGCTGTTGGCATCAATAACTTTAATTACTTCCAACATATATTTAGTTGAAGATGTGTTGAGGTATTCAAGTTTAATTTCAAAAGACATTTCAGTTGCTTCAAAGTTTCTGCACCAATCGATAATTGGTTCAAAAAAAGTTCTTGGATCTTCATTAAAAGCTTTACCTTCTATTATTAGGTGGCCATCTTCTAAAAACTCAACCTTAGGAGTGTTTCT
Source organism: Bacteroidales bacterium (assembly GCA_050295515.1). Lineage (GTDB taxonomy): Bacteria > Bacteroidota > Bacteroidia > Bacteroidales > UBA10428 > UBA10428. The sequence continues at coordinate 34,665 of JBNKPU010000120.1, forward strand.
TGTTTTTTCAATTATTAGATTTTTCATCGCCTTTAATTTTTTGGTTGTTAATCGTGTTTATATGATTATACCTATTTAAGGCAGTGTAAGTTTGTGAAGGTTGTCTTTGGGTGGTGAACGTGTACTTTTCCTTGATAACAGCTACGGATCTTATGATAAATAGCTGAAAACTTCAGATAAAGATTGTTGTTTCCTTCCCCTTAAAGGGGGGGGTGTTTAAGTCATGCTACCTTTTTAAGGTATGCTGAAATTCTTATATGGATCAAGAGGGAGAAAATCAGTACAAGAGGTTGATGAAACACTATGCTTGTTCATTTGTTAATTTTTAGTAACTTAAAGAGATTAAACCTTTCTTGATTTGGTGAATAAAATTGATGTAATAGTAGTCGATGATTTTGAAATGTCCCTCTTGGGGATGCGTTTCATGTTAGGTAATATTGATTTTGTTTCCTCTGTACAAGAAGCCTCAGATAGCAAGGAATTGTTTCAATTATTGAAAAACCATGAACCCGATGTTATATTTATGGACATCAACCTGGGGAGTGAAAATGGAATAGAGTTGACCAAGAAAGTTCTGGATATGCATCCCGACACCTATATTGTTGCTCTCACAGCTTCTAAAGATATTCAGTATTTTATTGAGATGGTGGATGCCGGAGCTGCTGGATTTTTACTTAAGAATGTTACTAACGATGAATTGGAAGAAGCACTGTCTGAGATTTTAAAAGGAAATGTTTATTATTCCAAAGAGTTTTTAGCCGTTGCCAACCAGATGTTGCCCAAATATAAAAAGAAGAACAATGTAAAACTTTCCGATCGGGAAAAGGAAGTTTTAAGACTTATTTGTGATGGGCATTCAAATCAGGAAATTGCCAATGACCTGGGATTAAGTCCCCATACTATAGATGCACACCGTAAGAAGCTTTTGAGCAAAATAGGGGCAAGAAACACGGCCAGCATGATTATGATGTCGATCAGAGATGGTCTAATTGAGGTGGATTAAGTTGCATACCAATCCTTGAAGTTTATAGATCAGTAAATAGTCATACACTCAAATTGAAAGCTTTACTATTTCTTAATTTTTATTTGTTAAAACACTCTGGTCGGGTTAAATTGGCACCAATTTCAATTTAATCTGGGCTGCCAATGAATCTATTTTTTAAGTTCTTGAGAAAAGGTATATATGTATTATTCGTTTTACTGGTCATACTATTGTTAATAAATATCAGGGTTGAAAAAAGGGCTCAAAAACAATTGTATAATTCAACTGATGCCATGCCTCACAATAAAGTAGGATTGCTTCTTGGAACTGGAAAGTATCTTTCTAACGGCCATTTAAACCTGTACTATAAATACCGGCTCGATGCAGCTGAAATGCTCTATCGAGCAGGGAAAATCGATTTTATCCTTGTTAGCGGCGATAATCACCGAAAAGGATATGATGAGCCAACTATGATGTTTGAAGATTTGGTGAAAAGAGGTGTGCCCAAAGAAAAAATATATCTTGATTATGCCGGATTCAGGACATTGGACTCAGTTGTAAGGAGCAAGATGATATTTGGACAGAGCAAAATTACTATCATCTCCCAGCAGTTCCATAATGAGCGGGCCTTGTTTATAGCCAGGAAGAGGGGGTTGGATGCTTTAGCTTTTAACGCTAAAGATGTTAGCCGAAGGTATGGGTTTAAAGTAAGGGTGCGTGAATATTTGGCAAGGGTTAAAATGATTTTGGACTTAAACTTTGGGAAGAAACCCAAGTTTTTAGGAGAGCCGATAGAGATCAAATAACCAAATCTTGTGTTATTAAAAACTTACAATTGAATATGCTGGAAATTCTTTATCAAGATCAATATCTAATTGCAGTAAATAAACCTCCTGGCCTTGCTGTGCACAGATCAAGTTTGGTAAGTAATACGAATACATTTGCGCTTCAGGTTTTAAGGGATCAGGTCAATGCAAAAGTATACCCTTGCCATAGGTTGGATAGGAAAACATCAGGGGTGTTATTGTTTGCTATGGACCAGGATACTTTAAAAACAATACGTTCAATATTTGAAGAAGGCAAAATACGGAAAAGGTATCAGGCTATAGTGCGTGGGTATGCTCCGGACGAAGATATTATCGATTATCCCCTAACAGATGATTCCGGAAGAAAAAAGGAGGCAATTACCAGTTTCAAAACAATTGACCGGACTGAACTTGATTTACCATTTGGTAAATTCGAAACATCGAGGTATTCACTAGTGGAAGCTTTTCCCCAAACCGGGCGGATGCATCAAATCCGCAGGCATTTTGCACATATTTTCCACCCCATTATTGGAGACAGGCCACATGGCTGCAATAAACAGAACAAGCTTTTTCTTCAAAAGTGGAACATGAAAGAAATGCTCCTTCATGCACAATCTTTGGTTTTTGACCATCCGGTAACTAAAAAGCAAATTAAAATAGAGGCTCAACCGCATACAGAATTTATCAGGATAATTGGGGAGTTGGGATTAAAATTATAATGTAGTTTTTTCTAATTAAAAGATTGAATTGTATCCGGCAAAAACAATGTTAAGGTATACGAAAAATAAAACTACCTTTCACTTTACTGAGGTGTACTGCAAATAAAAAACCACACATCGATTAAGACCTGTGGTTTAACCCGAAATATGTAATAGATTTTCTAATACATAATCCGGGTTTAAGTTTGAATATTTGTAAAACATTATTTTTCTGTAAGTTGTTGCATCAAGCCTGCCATATTAGTGGTTTGCCATTCAGCAGTTACTTTGCCATTTTTAACTTCACGAATAAATTGACCACTTGCAATAATTCTTTTTTGCGTTGCGGGAATTCCCATAAAGTCACCTGTATGTGTCATTTTATTGGTGTAATCAACAGAAACTAAATCATCTTCTGCAATAACACGTAAAAAATTCATATCCATATCTGTGAAGGCATTGCTCAAAACATTTTTCATAAATCCAATATACTCTTGTTTTCCAATTGCAGGCCGACCATCTGCTTCATACTTGAATTCATCAGAAATAAGATTGTCGACTGTTTCCCAATTGCCAGACATTATCGCTTTTGATAAACTTAATGTAACTTCTTTGTTGACTTTTAATTGTTCAGTACTCATACTTTCTTGATTTTTTACATTTCCTATTGTTAATACTAAAAAAAATGCTGGTTAATAAATTTTGTTCGCTGAATTATCAGCTAAATTTCGAATGTAAAATAATAACCTAAACTTTTTGTTTGCAATATACTACCCAATTTGATAGTGCTATACTTTTGGGAAGTGTCGAAAAAATAGACCATTTTTGTACAATGAAAACATATCAATTAAATGGAACTATCTTTTATTGCCCGGTGGATTTAACTTTAAGTGTGATTGGTGGTCGCTGGAAAGGTTTGATTATATGGGCACTTAGACAGGAAGGTTCATTAAGGTTTAATGAAATAAAAAGACGTCTTGTGACAATTAACGATAAAATGCTATCACAGACTTTGAAACAACTTGTAGAGCAGAAGATAATAATTAGAAAATCGTATGATGAAATTCCTCCGAAAGTAGAGTATTCATTGTCTGAAACTGGAAAACAATTATTGCCAGTTTTCGAATTAATGCAAGAATGGGGTGAGAAGAATAGTACTGAAAACAATACGAAAGCTCAACACTCTTCAAAGTAATGGCAGAGAAGGTGTAAAATATCAAGCTAAGTAGAGTCTGTCTATAAATATTAAATATTAGTAAATCAGATTATTATCGAGAGTTGTTTTAATTTTACTATTATTATATTTAAAACAAAAATGCAACTTTTCGAAGATTTCAAGATACGCTTTGAGCAACCCAATTGGAAAA
>JBNKPU010000121.1:0-32108 GCA_050295515.1 Bacteroidales bacterium
ACTGGGCTTGCAATTTACTTTCGTTTTGCTCATTGTCCATAACTTTCCTAAATTCCGATTCCAAAAGTTGTTTGAATGACTTAACAATTTGAGAATTTCGGGTACCTTCTTCTATTGGATTGTAGTTTGCCCAAAATTTCTCTTTAATTTTTAGTAGTAATACAGTAAATAGATTTCCCAGAATTTTGTTTTTATAATCAGAATCCTTGTTGAATTCCTTTATAATTTGATTGTAGAGTGTTGAAAAATCTTCGAAATCGGTTTGAGACAGTTTTTTAGGAGGAGACTTTTCTGCTAACAGAAAAGGAAACTCCGTGAAAATATCTGAATGCACGTTTTTCCTTAAAAATGCATCTGATAGGGCTATGATATAGGCTTCTTTTGATTCATACAATTCATATGATTTTATATGCCCCGGATTTGTAAAGTAAAAGGTTCCTGAGTCAAAAGGAAATTTGTTGTCATCGAGAAAGTAAATCCCTGAACCATTTTTTGTTAAAATGAATGAAAAGTAGTCAGCCCGTAGTTTTGGCGAAGAAAATGGAATTTGAGGATGAATAGCAGGGATAGACAACACAGTGAAATCTATTTCCTGCTCAACCGGCAAGCTAAGTGTTTTATACAAATCCGATATTTTATGATGGACTATTGTCTCCATTTGCAGGGGTGTCTAATAATTATAATATGTGTGCCTTGCATGAGCAAGCACACCCGTTAGAAAGCCATGAATAAATTATTCCCTTTGGTCATGAGACCGCTTCTCAAAGTTGGTAAAATACAAATTTATTTTAAGATCTAATCCGCCAGATGGGTGAATTTATCCAGAGGGTGTGAATCCCCTTTGCCTACTAGACTTTACTTCATTGCTGGCAAAATATAGTCTTCAAAAAAACTAAACTGGTTTGTCCCAGAATTGTATTCACCACCTGTAAAAACTATCACAGCTTTTTTTTCAGGTATTACTATTATTTTTTGACCGCCCCAGCCGTTAGCCCAGAATATATTCATTTCCGTTTTTCCCGATGATATATTTTTAGTCCACCAAGAGTAAGCATAACCTACTCTACCTGAATTTTCGCCTGGAATTTTTATGTCAATATTGTTTGCATATGGTTGTGATGATTTTCTTATCCAATTTTGTGATACAAGTTGGGTTTGATTCCACCTGCCTTCATTAAGAAATGTTATACCGATTTTCAACATATCTCTCGGTGTCATCTTTAAATTTGCCGCACATTCTATCACTCCATTTTTAAATGTGTTTGTCCATTCCTCGTGATGTATTCCCAAAGGTTCAAATAAATACTTTGAAGAAAATTCATCAATTTTAGTACCTGTTGCATTTTTTAAAATTTCGCCCAATAGTATTTGATTTCCTCCAAAGTACGAAAAATGAGTACCGGGTTTATGAACCAAAGGTGCATCTAATATAAATGAAACAGGATCTTTATCAGAAAACCATATGCCGATAATGGGATTGCCAGGGCTACTATAATCAACGCCCCACTCAGTCCAATCTAAACCCGAAGTCATTGTCAGTAGATGTTCTATTGTAATATTTTCTTTGCCATTGTTCTTAAATTGTTGATGTTCTGGCAAATAATCAAATATCGATTGCTTAACCGACTTTATCATTCCATTATCTATAGCAATTCCTATACAAGCAGCAGTTATACTTTTATTTACAGACATAATATTATGTAGGTCATTCTTGTTCCATTGAATATAGTCTCCGTAATGCCCGGGAGCGTCCCATTTATATTTGTTTCCGGGAAAATATTCTTCCACTACCAGTTTGTTGTCTCTATAAATTAATATCGAGTGTGTTTGTCCTAAAGCTCCTCCTTTAATTCTTTTAATAGCCTTGCAAATAAGATTAGAATCCATTTTCACATAACTAATATTTGCAACCTGCAAACTGTCGTTTAAATTTTCAGGAGATTTATAAGCATAGGGTATGTCTTTGTAGTTTTTACAAGCAAAAACGAGTAATAGTAGTGTAATGGGAATTAAAATCCTCGAGTAAATTTTTACTGGTTTTATCATTAGCATCAGTTTTTAATAATTCTGACTAATATCAAATTATGTGGTTGATATTCAGTATTTAGCAATTTAATCTTTTTTTTTAATTCCCTTTTTGCGGTCTATTCTCCGTGACGTTAGCTCAAAATAATTAAAATGCAATTGAGCAGGCTGTTGGCAAACAAATACCTATAAAAAAGGCAGTGGTTTTCGTTTAACCACAGCCTTCTTTTATGGCTCAATTGTGCCTTAATTCCTATATTGTTATAGCCTGTACTTATTTACTCTTTTGTTGCATCCAAAAATATCATGGTACAAGAATCTTCAATCACAGTAATATCCTCAGACCATGAATTGACTTTATTATCAGAAATGCAATTTACATCATTTGCATAATACACATGTTCTCCTGAATTTAAATCTACGGCTAATCCAATATCACCTTCACCATTTTCTTGGTATCAAGCTCCAGAATTCCTGAGATTTTTGAACCTGCGGCTTTGATATATACTTTCCCATTAAAAGGGTCTTCAACCTTAAAGATTTTGTCAGCTACAGCATCTTTTCCGGTATTTGCAAAATCAAGGTACTTTTGCACTACTTCCAAAGCCTTTTCTCCAGATTCATCCTCCAAAGTAAAAACTGTGTATTCCGAGCCATCCTCATGATACCTCGCTGAAACCACCTTGTTAAAAAAGCTCAGCCCCATAAAATTGCTGGGGTAGTATTTTTCTGAATGTATGATCCTGTCATCTTTTGGCAATACCCGAAAAACATCTGGGGCAAATACCTTGTCGCCCATTAACTGGGATACTTTTTTTGCCAAGTCTTTAATAGCACTGATTGTACCCTCGTCAGACTGGTGCGAATGTATTTTAACATACCAGGTGTTGCCATACATATTTAGGGCAGAGTGTTCAATATAACCTTCTGCACCCAGGTTTAAAAAAGTGGCTTCCGGCGGACGTTCAAAGGCATAAATTCCAAAAGCATTCAAGGGGGTGCCGTGCCCGTAAATTTCCAGTTTAATATATTCGTTTTCTGACCTTTGGTATTCAACTACTTCAAGTTTTTCGAATCCGTAATTGAGGTAATAATCAGCAGCCCCATTAATGTATTCCCACAGGTTTTCTGTATTGTATTCTTCTTTTTTTGCTTTTTCCCAGCCCTCTGTTTCCGGGAAATCTATTTGACCAATCAGGTTATTTGCACAAAGGACCAATAGTGCGGCAATACTTAAAAAAGTCTTCTTCATATATCTTTGAGATTTTTGATTGTTGGAAAATCACCTTTAAGCCAACAGGGCATCTGGTATGTTAACTACCTTGCTAACATCACTTATGCGCTGAGCAACGTTAAACCCTTTGGTACATTTTACAGTACAAGCGCTACAGTCGGCGCAAGGATCTTCTTCAACTTTTAAGGCCGTAAGTACTTCTTTGGCTTTTAGGCTATGGCTATACCCATAGGCATACATGTATGACCTCATAATATCGGGTACTGGAAGGTTTCTTACACACTGCCTTACACATTCTTCGCACCCATTGCAATAAAGGCCTGTTTCTGCCGAAGCCAGCTCAAGACTTTTTGTTTCATCACCAGACATTTTCAGGTCGTTCAGTATTTGGGCATTGTCCATAAGTTGTTCCATGTTCAAGATACTGGGAATAGTAGTATGCACATTTTTATTTTGGAGTGCCCATTTTAGTGCAGCCTTATAGTTGACAGGTTTTTGTTTTGTTTCATCCAAGAATCCACCAGCCATAACTTTCATGGCCACGAATCCAATACCCTTGGCAGCAGCTTCATCTATTTTATCCAAGATTTCCTGAGCATGTTCTTGTTTGAAATTCAGGGTGGTGAGTACTACTTCATAAAAATCACTGTCTATTGCCGCCTGTATGACTTCCACTTCATTGCTATGTGTAGAAACCCCAACATACTTGGTCTTTCCCGATTCTTTTGCTTCTTTTAAGGCTTCTATCATTACAGGATCAAGTACACCCTCTTTTGTTTTTTCCGAATGCAGAAAGAGTATATCCACATATTCCATCTGCAACCTTTCGAGACTTAAATCCAGCATGTTCAGGAATTCTTCCTTTGATCCCGGATTTTTAACCTTTGTTGCTATATTAAAACTGTCCCTTGGGTATTCTTTTAGGGTTTCTCCGAGGATTTTTTCGCTGTTGCCCTTTTGGTAGACATGGGCTGTGTCAAAAAAGTTGATGCCTAGCTTTAAGGCTGCTTTGATTACTGCAGGACTGTCAACCCTTCCACATCCCATACCTACAACGGCAACTTCAAGTTCGGTTTTCCCAAGCTTTCTTGTAATGACGTTGTCTTTTTTTTGTGACAGGTCCGATGGTACTCCTTTAACTGCTGGCAAGATAGCCATTCCGGCAGCACCAGTGGCAGATGCCTTTAAAAATGAGCGACGGTTAAAAGGTTTCATGGTATTTAGATTAGTGAGTAAAAGTGTTTTGAGAATGGAATCCAATTTATGAAAAAAAAAGCTTAGCACCCCAATTTTGGGATAATTTGGAATCAGTTCATTTAACCTGCCCTTTCAGGGCGCCTGTATCGATGAGTACAAAATACCCGAGGCGTTGCCTTCGGGTTGAAATAAATAAGGCTTTGAGCCAGTTCTGATTTAGGGTTGAGGTAGGCACTGTGTGTGATTGAGCAACAGCTTGATTCAGCCCAGGGAATTGCCTCAGGGGAGCAATGGTTAAGGAGGATGGCTTTGTTGTTATGTAGCGGCAGCTTAATATTGACAAGGCAGCACCTTGGTGACAAGAACCGGTTGGAATAGGGTATAAAGAACAATATTTATGGACAGACTAAACCTGCCCTTTCAGGGCGACTGTGTCGATGAGTACAAAATGCCCGAGGCGTTGCCATCGGGTTGAAACAAATAAGGCTTTCAGCCAGTTCGGATTTAGGGTATGGGAGGCATTATGTGTGATTGAAAGACAGCTTGGTTCAGCCCAGAGAAATACTTCAGGGGAGCGATGGCCAAGGAGGATGGCTTTGTTGTTATGGAGTGGCAGCTTAATTTTGCCAAGGCAGCATTTTGGGTACAACAACTAGTTGGAATAGAGTTTAATGAACAATGATTGAGGATTGAATACCCTAAACCTGCCCTTTCAGGGCGCCTGTATCGATGAGTACAAAATACCCGAGGCGTTGCCATCGGGTTGAAATAAATAAGGCTTTCAGCCAGTTCTGCTTTAGGGTTAAGTGAGGCATTGTGTGTGATTGAGCGACAGCCTGATTCAACCCGGGGAAATACCTCAGGGGAGCCATGGTTAAGGAGGATGGCTTTGTTGTTATGTAGTGCCAGCTTAATTTTGCCAATGCAGCACCTAGGGTACAACAACTAGTTGGAATAGAGTATAATGAACAATGTTTGTGGATTGAATACCCTAAACCGGCCCTTTCAGGGCGCCTTAATCGATGAGTACAAAATACCCGAGGCGTTGCCGTCGGATTGAAATAAATAAGGCTTTGAGCCAGTTCTGATTTGGGATTAGGGGTGAGGCGCTGTATGTGATTGAGCAACAGTTTGATTCGTCCTATGGAAATACCCCAGGGGAGCAATGGTTAAGAAGGATGGCTTTGTTGTTATGGAGTGGCAGCTTAGTTTTGCCAAGGGTAAGCTTTGCGTGGAACAGTGGGACAAAAACCGTCCTGCATAACGTCACAGAGTGACAGCTTATTCTAACCCAAGGCAGCGCCTTGGGGAAAGTAAACCAGATATAATCTTCGTCCTGAAAGGACAGCTTAAAAATATTCAGAGGATGCAATACTAATTCTGGGTTAGTTTGTTGTTTGGCTTCACTGTCAGGACGTCACCACAACTGCAAGCTCAGGAGCAGGGAGTTGTTGGCTTTAGCTAACTATTTACTGTAGACTTTAATCATCTGGTCAAAAGCGGCATCCAATTCTTTATTTATGCTCATGCTTTCCATGTTATCCCTATACCAGGCTCCAATTTCGTGCACACCATCCCTGAATTTTATCTTGCATCCAAAGTCGGGCACAGTGCTTTTGATCTTACTGTTATCGAAGATCATGCTGTGGGCTTTGTCGCCCAATAAACTATATCCGGTTTCTGTATGGTATTTAGCAATGATTTCTGAAGGAATGTATACCTTTTTCAGTTCGATCTTAAACTCCTTGGCCAGCAGGTCGTAGATCTGATTCCAACTGAGCCATTCGTCAGAGGTTATATGGAATGTTTCATCCATCGCTTTAGCGTTTCCCAGAAGGCCAACCAGTCCAACTGCAAAGTCCCTGTGGTGTGTCAAGGTCCAGATGGATGTACCATCGCCATGAATTACAATAGGTTTGCCCTTGAGCATTCTGTTTAACACAGTAAATCCTCCTTCAATTGGGAGCAGAGTCTTGTCGTAGGTATGTGAGGGACGTACAATGGTATAAATCATTTTATGCTTTACAGCATTTTCTTTGAGGTAGTTTTCGCAAGCAATTTTATCTCTGGAATATTGCCAGAATGGGTTTCCAAGTGGAGTATCCTCGGTTACAGGCAGGCTTTGAGGCGGTGTCTGGTAAGCCGATGCCGAACTGATCAAGAGGTACTGGGTTGTCTTGCCTGAGAATAGTTCCAGGTTAGTCTCCAAATGCTCAGGCACGAATGAGATCCAGTCAACTACAGCATCAAACTTCAAGCCTTTAAGTTTCTGGCTGGTTTCCTCAAAATTGCGCACATCGGCATGGATTTCTTTCACTCCTTCGGGGATTGGGCGTTTGCTTTTGCTTTGTCCACGGTTGAGGTGAAAAAGTTCAATGCCTTTTTTAATGGCCAGGTTTGTACATGCAGAACTTATTATTCCGCTTCCACCAATGAATAGAACCTTCATAATAGCAGGTATTTGGTTAAAACAATGTTTTATGTTCCAGGATACATTTCTGGTTCAATTTCACGAATTTAAAAAATACATTGCAAAGGTAACAATTGCCGGATAGAATATTTTGTAAGCTGAAATGGGGGGTGAGGAACCATACACAAAAAAAAGCAACCAGTTTCTAGGTTTAAGTAACTGGTTGCTGCTGCTGACAACAAATTATCGATAACTGATTTATGAAAATCAGTGGATCGAGAAAATCTTATCTGACTAAGGTCACTGTACCCCAGAAAGGCTCTTGGTTATTAATTTCAATAACAAACATATATGCACCCATCGGGAGTTCTGATCCATCCTCTGTACGGCCATTCCATTCATAAATGCTTTCTGGTTCGAGGGCCACTCTATAAATGATCTGTCCAGCTTTATTGAAAATTTTTAATTGGCCCGGGAATTTTTGCTCAGGAATTTCCCAGATTTCTCCTTTATCAGGTGCAAAAACAGCTTCATAGTTGCAATTTATAGCATCTATATAGAAATTGCCCAAATGGCTTATGCAGTTGTTTTTATCTTTGATATATACAGAATAATAATTGGATGCCAATTTATCAATCTTAAGCTGGTTGCTGTATTCATCCTGGTTCTTTAGAGCAAGAGAATATGGGGGAGAACCACCAACTATGCTGTTGGGAACAATGTATAGCAGGCCCGTTGGTTTTTCTTTACAGCTTTCTTCCGTTTTAACCTGTGCTTCAATACTTATAGTACTGCAGTCAAAAGGTTCAGTTTTATCAGATGTAGAATTCTGTTCCGGAGGTTCAGGTAATACATCATCATTAGTTTTATCTTCCTTAAAGGTTTGTTCTAAAGGCTCAAGCTCAGAAGGTAAACTAGCAGCAGGGAGTATTGTTTCATCTCGCTGCTGCTGAGCAGAATCACTTCCAATGGCTTCCATTGTTAAAGGTTGATTCTTTATTTGTAGGTGTAAGGATTGTTCTTCTTTTACTTGAATAGGTTCCTTCTTTTCCTGGGTTTGTACCGTGCTTGGATTAGGCTGGGCATCATGCTTTTGTACCTTGTCAGGTTTTTCCTTTATATCCTGGTCTACATACTCAACTTCTTTCTGAATGGGCAGGTTCAATAAAAGGGATATACTAAGAATAATTAGAATGGGTATGCCCCATAACCATTTTTTACCACTTAGAAACCTTGGTTTGCCCCTGTATTTCTGATGGATAGTTTGCAGGTTTTCCTTTAGGGATAGCATAGAAGCATCGTCAATGAAACTATTTAGCTTTTGGTGCTGTGCAACCTCATAGGCAAAGGAAGGATCTTCATTCATCCGCTTCTCAACATCCGAGACTTCCTTTTCGGCAAGCTGACCGTTCAGATACTTCTCAATCAATTCATATTTTTCTATATCCTGCCGCATTATTCAATAATTTCTAGATATCCTTTGTTTTCTTCGATGAGTTTTGCAAGTTTTTGCTTGCACTTGTATTTTTGTGTCTTTACAGCATTTACCGTTGCAAAGCCCATCCGGTCAATGATCTCCTGAGGTTTAAACTTGAAAAACATGGAATACTGTAACAATTCAAAGCATTTTTTGCCCAATTTTTCCTTAATTTCTTCAAGTACTTGTCTTTTTTGGTCTGTAATAATATCTTCAGTAAAATCATAGTTGTCTTCAATCTCAATATTATCAGGCAGTACCGGAACTTTTTTGTCCCTTTTCACTTTGTTGGTCCATAAATTCCTGCAGACTATATACAAAAAAGCTGATAGCTCATACTTTCTGTCAAACCTTCCCGACTTAATTTGTTTGCATAAGGCAATAATTCCATCTTGAAATATGTCAAAGGCATCATCCTCAGATCCTGAATTCTTTAGGATATACGATTTTACTTTTGGAAATATTTCGATATATAAATATTCCAAAACCTTATCGTTGTAGCCATTCTCAAGGCTTATTATTATTTGTTCTTCAGTATAGTTCAGGATCCTGGTTTTATATGTTTTATTCTTACTACAAAGTTGAAATAAAAAAGTAACCCCTGAAAGTGAAAAAAAAAATTTATAGTTTTAGGCTCCTAAAAACAAACCACCTATTTAGGTCCAATGAGAAAGTTTAAGGGTATAATTCTCTTTTTGTTTTTGCCATGTTTCTTGAATGTATTACATTCACAAGTGAACGTGGTCTCTTATCCTGTACCTTTTAGTCAATATTACACCAATTTTTCAATCATTAATCCAGCTTCTATTGGTTATGCAAATGATTTTTCTGCTCATATGGGGCATAAACGTTTGCTAGGCAATTTCAGCAAGATTTCCACCTATTACTTCTCTGCCGATTATAGGATAGTAAAAGCTAATTTTAACTCAAACAAGCCATTCAGTGTTGTTGGGGTGTATTTAATTAACGACAGGGAAGGAAAATACCTGAACAGGTCAAGAGCCTATGCTGCATATGCCTGGCACGGAATATTATACAAGCATTTAAAATTTTCAGGAGGGTTTCGGATTGGAGGTATGAATTATAATGTCAAAGGAACTCCTCTTTCCGGGGATGGAAGTGACACTGCTCCCGATGGAGCTGTAGGTTTATGGTTGTACAATTCAAAGTTTAGCATCGGTGCCGCATATCACCAAATCTTCAACAGTAGTATTCAACCACTGGAAGAAATAGCCTACCTCAAGCCCTATTTGAATATTATGGGGAAATCCACTGTTTATACCAATGAAATAATTGATTTTGAGTTGGCTGGCAAATTTTTTGTCCCTGTTTCGGATATACATGCTATGAGTACCTGGGATATAACTGGTTTGGCAACAATAAAAGATAAAGTAGGGCTCGTTGCAGGAATCCATAACCGTAACCGGTTGATAAGTTCCATTGAGATTAAAAATTTATTCAACTCAGAATCTATGATAAATATGAGCCTGACGTATTGTTATGCAGTAAAGACCAGTATTGTAAGCACTAACTTTTTTGAATTGGGACTTTCATATATTCTGCATTGATCATGAATTAATCATTTTATTAACGCATAAAAATCAGTAAATTGTATAGGTCTTAGGACAAGATTCAGAAGATTTGAACCTCATGCACTTTTACCTGGACACAAAATTTTTCATCTTATCTAAAAAATCTCTGATTTACAGGTTACTTTTCATTTACCTGGTTGTAGTATTAGTAAGTAAAACTAAAACCTTAGATACTATGAAGAAAATGAATAACTTATTGAAAACAATTTTGTTTTTAGTCCTTATTTTAGGATATAATGGTGCAAATGCTCAACCAGCCGACACCAGTTTTTATGAATGCAACCATTTAGGGACAGTTTACGACTATACTGGTTTCGATGGATGTGGCTTTGTCATAGATCTTGATGATGGGGATTATCTTGAAGTCGTTGAGATTGACTCAAATTTCCTTTTGGTAGATTCGATGCGTGTAAGAGTTGGGTATGAACCAATAGACGGTATTTTAACTACCTGTATGGTCGGTACACCCGTGTCAATTTTATGTATTGAGGAATATGTAGACACCTCCTATTGTATGGCTGAGTTTGGATATAGCGAAATTAACTTCATGTTTGAAACTTTGGTATCAGACACTACTATTGCACCCACTCCTGGTCCGGCGTACCAGTTTATAGATAAATCCATTGGGAACGTGATTAATTGGGAATGGTATGTAAACGATAGTGTTTTTAGTACCGACCCCGATCCAATTTATATATTTACTACTCCGGGTCTCTATACTATTTGTTTACAAATTGAAACAGATAATGGTTGTTCCAGTATAACATGCCATACAATTCTTATCGATACAATAGGTGACTGCCAGGCCAGTTTCTGGTATTATCCGGTAGATTATCCAGTTTGGGGTGAAGATTCAGTTATTCTGGATAATGGTAAGAAGCCATACTATGACGATTCAACTGATATCATATACAATGAGTTTACCTATCAGTTTATAAATACTTCTGTAGGGGCTAATATAGATTCATATGCTTGGGATTTTGGTGATGGGGATAGTGCTTTTGTTGCCAATCCTGTGCATTCTTTTCCAGGGCCAGGGGAATATTATGTCTGGATGGAAATCAGGTCCTCAGTTAGTGGTTGTTACTCTAGTGTGTATGAAAAAATAGTAATTGATACGATGTCATTCAATTGCAAGGCTTCATTTATTTCATGCAATTATACAGTACTAGGTGATTCATTATATAAAAATGACACGATTTTTAATGATTCATTGCCAGTATCCAGAAAATCTTATGTTGTAGGGTTTAAAAACTTGTCGCAACCAGAAAATGGATATTTTTCCTGGGAGTTTGGCGATGGAACCTATTCATACGATAAAAACCCAGTTCATATGTACCAATCACCTGGCAGCTATAACGTATGTCTGACAATCTATTCTGAGTATGGTTGTTACGACACTTATTGCCAGACTGTAAATGTTGGCTTTGATGAGTGTAATGTTGAGTTTACATACAACATTGCTGTGCCGGATTGTGAAGGATTTCAGATAGCACATGCTTTTATGTCGCCCCCAACAGATGATATACGCTGGTATTCATGGGATTTCGGCGATGGTAATTATGCTTGGGAAAGCAATCCATTCCATATTTTTGAGAATTATGGTGTATATGATGTTTGTCTTGAAGTTCAGTTCTGGAATGGTTGTATTGCGCGGTCTTGTCAGAAAGTAGGGGTTTGGCAGGATGTCATTAACAATGCATTTGAAAAGAGCTGTGGCCTATCTCCGGTAAAAGAATTGGAGGCCAATGAGCCATTGGCTTTACAGAATATCTATCCGGTTCCGGCTTATGACCAATTGAACTTTGTGATCAATAGTACAATGAGCCAAAATGCTCAGGTTCAGATTTTTGGGCTGGATGGCAGGGTGTATAGTCTTGGTACAAAAATAAACCTGATCGAAGGTGAAAATTCATTGACACTTCCATTGGAAGGCTTGACTACAGGTGTATATTTCTATAAAGTGGTTACTAACGAGGGTACACTTGAAGGACAGTTTACAGTTGTACACTAGTACATCTATAGATATAATGCCGGTAGGTTGTATTAAACCTACCGGCATTTTTTGATTTGTGTTTTGCTTTTTATTGGGTATTATTGTGGGGATTAAAGAAAATCGTGAAAAAAATAGACAAACATATCAAATGGATTATTACAGGACTTGGAGTGTTTTTACTCGGTAATACAGGTTTATATGCTCAAACGGATTCGTCGTATAAATATATCTACATAGAATCACCAATATTCTTTTCTGGCACAGAAATCCCTTCTGGAGATACAATTCATATAGATTGGTATGTAGCAGATACCATTTTTATATCTGCGCATATGATTTACAATGCGAATGACAGTATGCATGTCGTTGAACTTCCAGCTTTTTCTAATCTTCCGATTAATGAATATTATGACACGATAAAATTCACCTATTACAGTCAAACACAAGGATGCTCAACAAATTTAGTTGAAACCGAAACAGTATATGCAAACAACAATAGCTCAAGTATATTTATATCCAAAATGCTTTTTTTACCTTATGAACTGGTATATAATTCAACCAATATCTGTTTATATGAAGAGCGTGTTGAACTGAATAACACGATACCTCTTGATGAATTGTATGTTTATAGCCTGGATTCCTTTTTAATTTTAGATACTAATTATGCAATCCTGCCATCACAGTCGATGCCCGGAGAATATAAACTGATTGTTGAAACGGATTATTGCTTTTCCGGGTTGGAGAGCATAAATACGGTGAATATTATAGGGGAAACAGCTATGTTTGTCCCTGATACATTAAGTTATTGTGCAACAGGTGTAAATTCTTTTGGTCAGGCCGATGGATATGTTTTTACCCCTTTAGATTTTAACAATATTGGGGATTCTATGGAAGTGACAAGAAGCGGGAACTACCTAGTTGCTTTAGATGGTGCGTCTGGTTGTGCTAGTCTGGATACAGTTTATGTTAATATTGTTAAACCCACGGAAATATCCCTGCAGGTTGATGAGAGCAATTGCAAACATGCTATTGTTTCTTTAAGTGCAGCTAACCTCAGTACCCTGGAAAATATAGACTGGCAAAATGGGAATTCAGGTACATCAATTGAATTGTTTAAGTCAGATTATATTCATGTTTCAGCAATAGATGAATTTGGATGTTATGCTAAAGATTCGGTTTATGTCGAGGTAATTCCATTAAAGGTAGAAAATTTTGATTATTCCCAGGAAGAAGCTGATTGTTGGAAAGACGGACAACTTGTGGTTAACCAGGTTGCCACAAATTATGGTGCTTCAGGATTGAATTATAGTCTCGTAAACAAACTGAACAATAAAGTTGTAAATGATCTGGAAAATATTCCGGATGGATTGTACAAACTAGAACTGACCAATGAAGACAATTGCAGGGCCATTGCGGAAGAAGAAATCACTATAACACAAAAATGCCTCGAGGATTATCCGGTTTTTTCACCAAACCAGGATGGACAAGAGGATGAATATTTTATTCCTTACGAAGGTAAGGTTCAGGTTTTTGATCGGAATGGTGCAATTGTCAAAGAATTGGAAACACCAGCCTATTGGGATGGAACCGATAGTGAAGGAAATCCTTTGAGCATGGGTAATTATGTAATTGTTACCGATTCAGGCAGACCGGTAAACATTACTATTGTTAGGTGATCCAATGCCCCTTTTTTTCTATGTTTTTCCCTGAATTTACTATTCCAACCTCTTTGATTTTGCTTTAATCCGAAATATTCATTAGAAAATCTATTACATATTGAAATTGCTTCAATATAAGTCGTTTCGCTTACTTGTTTCGGTTATTCATACTCACTTTATTTTTATTGCATTCATGAACTCCCTATGGACGGTTCACCATAGCGGTGCTATGATTCACCTCTCCAAGTCCTTCTATTTTTGCATTTTCAACCTTCATAACGAAGTTCTAATACATAATCCGGGTTTAATTTGCTTTGCTTATGCAATCTCATGGGTAACCATTAGTTCTTGTTTTTTTGGTTCGGGTGCTATATCATTCATACTTTCATCAGCCATATAAGTAGGGTTGCTGTCATTAAGAGAAGCTTCGGTTGTCTTGCGCTGGAGTTCATTGGTAATTTGCAGCATTTTGTTAAGTGTTTCCCTAATTGTATCTGACATACCCGAAGA
The DNA here is from genome assembly GCA_050295515.1 of Bacteroidales bacterium. GTDB lineage: Bacteria > Bacteroidota > Bacteroidia > Bacteroidales > UBA10428 > UBA10428. The sequence goes on from JBNKPU010000121.1 coordinate 14,100, forward strand.
TTTTGAAAATTTTTGTGTTACCTCCATTATTTTGCTGCTAATTGTTTTAAAGAAGGCATCTAGTTGTAGGGTATAAGGCTTTATTTTGGTTGCTTCGGTGTTCGAATTCGCTGCCAGCTTTCTTACCTCTTCGGCAACTACGGCAAATCCCTTTCCTGATTCGCCCGCCCTGGCAGCTTCAATTGAAGCATTTAAAGACAAAATATTTGTTTGTTTTGAAATATCATTGATACTATCACCAATACTTGTGAATTCATTGATCATTTCTCCAGATTCACCAATAGAATTGGAAATCTCAATAAATTCTTTTTGCATCAGATTAATTTGCTCAATCATCTCGGTTACTGCATTGGTTTGATGGTTTACCTCTGCAACTGTTCCTGCAACATCGGTCGCAATTTCCTGAATTGTCTTACTTTGGAAATAGTGGCAGTTCTCTTTTTTGTTCAGCCTGTTATAAATGGCAATGGCCATTTCTTTACAGGTGCCATAGCCACACGAAGTACAATTATGAAAATCTGATTCCTCAAACTTCTTCATCTGGTGATATATGTCTTTGAGGTGTCGGTCATCAGGTGTCTTTATATTGTTATTTGTTTGCAGGTTTACATAATTTCTGGTATACAGGCCTGGAGCCCAATTACTATCAATATATTTATGCAGCTTATTCGTCTGTTTTTTCAATCTGGGTTTTTTACCATTTTTGTTAAGATATAGTACCTCCATTTTTTCCCTTCTCCTTTCAATATGGTACTCAATTTCATCAGGAGATTTACCAATATTTAGTGTGCCTGGGCCTCCATTACAGCCATTGGCACAGTTTAGGCAGTCTATTAGAAGGGGTGCCATACCTTTTTCTATATTATCAGACAAATGTGTCAGATAATGGTAAATATGTTCTTTTCCTTCAATTTTTCTTGTATTGTTGCGTATTTCAGGCACTTCCCGTTCAGCAGTCCTCAGCAGTCCTCCCGGAGTTGAGAACAACACAGCCCGTTCGGCTGGGGGATTGTCATACTCAATTTCAGGGTAACCGGTCAGGTTTATATTATGTGCTCCAAAATAGGTGTTCAGCGAATTCATGGTTACATTGTAGTCGCCCAGTCCGGTTTCATCAAATTCGCGCCTTTTTGCCAGGCAAGGAGAAATTACTACTATTTTATGGTTCCTGTATTCAGGATAGAATTTCTTGACCATTTTGATTGTATGGAGCATTGGACTATCTGCAGGAGCCAGATATTGAATCAATTCAGGAAGGTAAATTTCGATGTAGCTAACAAGTGCCGGGCATGGCTGTGCAATAACAGTCTTCGGGTTGTTGTTTTTTACATGTTCCAGATAAGATTTTATGGTAAGCTCTGCTCCAAAGCTAACATCAAAACAGGCAGTAACACCTATCGATTTAAGCCATCCGTTTATATTTAGGTAATGCTCTGGAAAATTGGATGCAATTGCAGGAGCAATTACTGCTACTATAGGAACTCCATTTTGAAGGTCCTGAATGAAACAATCAAAGTTATCTACTCCAATACGGGCATTATGTGTACAAGCTTCGATACAACTTCCACAACCAATACATAGATTATCGTTTATCTTCATGTATTCGCCGCTTCCATCATTACAAAACTTTACCGGACAAGCCCATATACAAGCATGGCAGTTAACACACTTTTCTTGGTCAACTGCAACTACAGTAGCTAAATTATGTTGCATTTTTTATACCATTGATTCGTATATATAATTTAGTGCAAATAAATTGTATTCCCGACAAATGTTTTGTTAATTAAGGGTGCAGGTGATGGATATCATCGAATACAAGTGGTTGAACATTTTTGTTTATTATTGTTATATAAGAAATACATCATACATATATGCTATGTTAACCGAACACGAAAAGAAACTCTATAACCGACATTTGCTCATTCCTGGTTTTACAGAATCCGATCAGGAGAAATTATTTAAGGCCAGGGTGCTGGTTGTTGGTGCCGGAGGAATTGGATCTCCTGTGCTATTGTATTTGGTAGCTGCCGGTATTCGAAATGTTGGAATTGTAGAAACAGATACAGTAGCTTTACATAACCTGCCCCGCCAAATTCTTTTTAATTACGATGAAGAAGAGAAACCTAAAGGTCTGGTTGCTTCAAAGAAATTGAATCTGCTCAATCCCGAAAGTTATGTAAAATGGTTTGATACATGGTGGTCGAAAGACAACGCCAAATCTATTGCTGCGAATTATGACCTGATTGTTGATTGTACAGATAATATTGATGCCCGCTTAACAACAAACTGGGTTTCTAAAGAACTAAATATTCCATTTGTTTTTGGGGCAATTAGCGGATGGCAAGGGCAGGTGTCTGTATTTAATATGGGCTTAGACGAGAAAGATTATGTTGAAGCCTTAAATATACCCAAAGATAATAATTCGGAGCACAAACCTGTTGGAGTAATTGGTGTGTCGCCAGCAGTTATTGGCAGTATAATGGCATCTGAAACGATTAAAATTATAATAGATAAGGGAGAATTGCTTCAAGGTAAACTTTTACACATTAACCTACTTACAAATGAGTGGAACACGTTTTTTTTTGATTGATAGGCACCTGAAAAATATTGAATGTAGCAAAGCAACAATAGTACAATGCCATTTTATATTTCCCGTATTTTTTTGAATAGTCCGTATAATGTAGAAATTCTTTTTCTTTTTTAACATTTATATTAACTTTGCCATCCACTTTCCGGTCGGGGGTGCCTTAAAATAACAGGCTGAGATCATACTCCTTGAACCTGCACGGGTAATGCCGTTGAAGGGAGAAAGTGATAAATACATCAAATTATTTAACTTAAAATTATCACGACATGTTACGGAATGTTTTCGTATTTCTATTTGTGTTGATTTCTATCAACGTATTTTCTCAATTTAGTGTTTCTGGAAAGGTTACTGGTGAAGGTAATGAAGCTTTGCCAGGTGCTAACTTAAGTGTTGAAGGCACTTTAGAGGGTACAGTAACCAATATTGACGGTCGGTTTGTCATTGATGGATTAAAGGCTGGTTCGTACCAAATAAAGGCTACATTTATTGGTTATGAGACCCTTGTCAAATCAGTCAAAATTGACAATAACAAAGAAATAGACTTTCAGCTAGAAGTTTCACCTGTAATGGCTGATGAGGTTATCGTTGTAGCCACAAAGGCTGGCAATAAATCTCCAATTGCACTTAGCAATGTTACAAAGGATGAAATCCAAAAATCAAACCTGGGACAGGATTTACCCTATTTACTAAGCCTTACCCCTTCGGTTGTTACCTCTTCTGATGCCGGGGCAGGAGTAGGGTATACCAGTTTTCGCATAAGGGGAACCGACGCCAACAGAATCAATATTACAGTCAATGGAATTCCTATGAACGATGCCGAATCGCATGGGGTTTGGTGGGTGAATATGCCTGATTTTGCTTCTTCTCTTGAAAATGTACAGGTGCAAAGAGGAGTGGGCACATCCACTAACGGATCAGGAGCGTTTGGTGCAACGATCAATATGCAGACCAATACATTAAGAAAAGAAGCCTATGGCGAAATATCAAGTGCTTTTGGCTCATTCAGCACCTTTAAAAATACAGTTAAAGCTGGTACCGGCTTGCTTGGCGACCATTTTGCCTTTGATGTCCGTCTGTCAAAAATCACCTCAGATGGTTTTGTTGATAGGGCATCCAGCGACTTGAAATCTTTTTTTGTGAGTGGTGGGTATTATGCAAAAAACACAATCCTGAAAATAAATGTCTTCTCAGGAAAGGAAAGAACCTACCAATCCTGGTGGGGAGTGCCTAAAGTCAGATTGGAATCTGACCTGGAGGGGATGCAAAGATATGCTAACCATTGGTTATACACTCAGGAAGAGACCGAGCATATGATCAACTCGGATTCTAGAACCTATAACTATTACACCTATGATAACGAGACCGATAATTACCAACAGGACCACTATCAGCTCTTTTTCTCCCAAAAGGTTGGCGACTATATTAACCTAAACACTGCCCTGCACTACACTTATGGACGAGGCTTTTACGAGCAGTACAAACCTGATGATAATCTTGGTAGTTATGGCTTAAATCCGTTGATGTTGGTTAGCGCTGCAGGTGATACCATAACAACAACAGACCTGGTACGCCAAAAATGGTTGGACAACGATTTTTATGGATCAACATTTTCGTTGAATTATGACAAAGGTCCTCTTCAGGTTACCGTAGGTGGTGCTTATAATATTTATGATGGAAGACATTTCGGCAATATTATTTGGGCTCAGTTTTATGGTATTAATGAAAAAGATTATGAGTGGTACCGAAGCACTGGAAAAAAGAAAGACTTAACCTTTTATGGGAAAATCAATTATGCCCTATACGATAATTTTAACCTTTTTGCTGACGTGCAAAGACGTAATATTACTCATGAAATAGTAGGCATAGACGATAAATTCAGGAATATCACTCAAACACATTCCTATGGTTTTTGGAATCCAAAAGCAGGTTTCGTTGTAAATCCAATGCCAAATCACCAGGCCTATGCATCTTTTGCTGTTGCTCACCGGGAACCAAACAGGAGCAATTTCACAGATGCTGATTCTGTTGCCCCAATGCCAAAAGAAGAAGTATTGTTTGATTTTGAAGCAGGTTATGCAGTAAAAGAGAACAGTTATACTATAGGGGCAAACCTATATTATATGAGTTATAAAGACCAACTAATACTTACAGGCGAAATAAATGATGTCGGGTCAGCAATAATGGTCAATGTTGATAAAAGCTACCGGAGGGGAATTGAAATCTTTGGAGGGGTAAAAATTATAAATGGACTTCAATGGGATGCCAATGCCACAATAAGCCAGAACAAGATTCTGAATTTTACCGAGTATGTCGATAATTGGAATACCTGGGGGCAGGAGCAAAATTTTATGGAAGAAACAGATATTGCATTTTCGCCAAACTTTGTTGCGTCATCAAATATCCAGTATTCTCCAATTAAAAATTTCAGTATTGCTTTAGTATCTCAATATGTTGGAAGACAATATATCGATAACAGCTCGAGCGAAGACAGGATGTTGGATCCCTATTTTGTAAACAACATAAGGCTATCCTATAATCTTGAATTAAAAGAAATCAGGGGCATTGAGTTTACATTGCTTGTGAATAACCTTGCTTCAGAGGAATATGAAACCAATGCCTGGGTATATTCTTATATTCTGGAAGGTGAGAGGTATGCCATGGATGGTTATTTCCCCCAGGCTGGAATAAATTTCCTTGCAGGTGCTACACTTAGGTTTTAATCGAGTCCATCATTATATGAACACAAGATAGTTGGCAGAAGCTTAATTCCTATAAAAACAGGGGTTATCTGACTATTTAAAGTTAGGTAACCTCTTTTTTTATGTAATCATGGATTGGAATAAAATGCCTAGTGTTGAAGTTCAAATCCAGCACAATAAGCAAGGTGTTGTTTGCTCAACAAGGCCCATATCTACCTCTTTGTATTTGAACCATTTACTAAAATGTTGTTTTAAGTGTAAATTAGTTGTATTTTATAATCTGAAATCTTCATTTTTTTTACTAATATCGCATCCTCAAAAAAAATGTTGTTTCATAAAGTAATATTTATGCCGTAGAGAATGAAAAATACATACTTTGACCTGATTGAGCAATCCTACTATTTTCCACAGGAAGGATTTGATTTAAGGGATGGCTACCTGACCTTTCATGGCATCTCGCTCAAATATTTAATTGAAAAGTATGGAACTCCGTTCAAACTTACTTACCTGCCACGGATATCCGATCAGATCCGTAAAGCCAAAAACCTGTTCAACCGTGAAATTAGGGCCAACAACTATAAAGGCCAATATTATTTTTGCTATTGCACAAAATGCTGCCACTTCCACCATGTTGTTAGCACAGCATTAAGAGAAAAGGTTCAACTTGAAACATCTTCGTCTTTTGACCTGGATTTAATTTCGAAACTGCATCAAAAAGGCGAATTGGAGAAGGATAAAATTATTGTTCACAATGGATATAAAACCGATGAGTATATTGCTAAGATTGTAAAATCGATCAACGATGGGTTTTATAACTCTATTGTAGTGCTGGACAGCAAAGCTGAGTTGGGGCGTATTGCCGGGAAGGTTAAAAAAGGCCCGGTAAAACTGGGGATCCGTATGGCAATCGATGAGGAATCCCAATCGGCATATTATACTTCGAGGCTTGGAATCCGTTCAAATGAGATATTAAATTTCTATAAAACAGAAATTGAAGGCAACGATAAGGTGGAATTAAAAATGCTCCACTTTTTTATTGATTCAGGTATTCAGGACAGCCTTTATTATTGGGGTGAGTTTCAAAAGGCATTAAAGATTTATATCGAACTGAAAAAACTCTGTCCAACTTTGGATAGTATAAACCTTGGTGGCGGATTTCCTTTCCGTAGCCATCTTGGTTTCGAATACGATTATGAATACATGATCAAAGAGATTGTGAAGAACATAAAAGACGCCTGTGCTGCAGAAAATGTTGAAGAACCTAATATTTTTACGGAATTCGGGAAATATACGGTAGGAGAGAGTGGAGCCATTATCTTTAGTGTTTTAGAAAAGAAGCAACAAAACGATGCTGAGCTTTGGTATATTATCGACAATAGCTTAATGAATACTATCCCGGATGCCTGGTCAATACATGAGAAGTTTATCTTGTTGCCCATAAACAAATGGGACAATGAGTATACTCGTGTGAATATTGGCGGTATTAGTTGTGACCATTCCGATTATTATAATTCTGAGGATTTTAACCAACAGATTTTATTGCCTAAGTTCTCGCTGAATGAAAAAGAACCATTATACCTGGGCTTTTTTCATACCGGAGCTTATCAGGATTCAATAAGTGGTTATGGAGGAATAAAACATTGCCTGATCCCTTCACCAAAGCATGTTGTAATTGACCGTGACGAAAAAGGGAATTATATCGATTATGTGTTCAGAAGTGAGCAATCTGTTACTGATATGCTGAATATTTTAGGATATTTGCCTAAAAGTAAAGAGTAATAAGATATAAATCTGGATTGATTTGCAAACCAGGAATGGATTTTGATTTATTGTACTTATTTTTGTATTCAAATAAATTTAGTTTATTGGAACTATCCAATATACTTTTAGCCAAAACCAATGAGGAAATATTCATCTTTTATACTATTTCTGTTTTTAACTTTTTCATGTAATACGATTGATGAAGATATGCTTACACCAGCATGGATCTTAGAGAAGATAGAAATCATGGAAAATGATTGCTATTATAAAGGATCTACAATTAAAAAGTATAGCATGGACAGTGTGTATTATATTGATATGTATATGCCCAATCACTTATGGCCAATAGAAAATGTCTATTATGAAGATGGCACGCCGGTGGTTACCCAGGAAGATACAGCTTTCTCTTATTACTACTTTAAAGCCAATAGAGGTGATAAAATCAAGGACATCTGGACCTTTCCAGATGATTTAGGATGTGAATAATAATCCTTGTCGACTTTATAACCTACAAACCTAATCAGGCGATATTTGTAAAGACTTCCTGAACATCATCATCATCCTCGATTTTGTCCAGCATTTTTTCTATATCTTCCAATTGTTCTTCAGAGAATTCGACAGGCGATGTTGGTATACGCTGCAAGTTTGCCTTCTGAACTTCAATTCCAACATCTTCCAAGGCAGATTGTAAGCTTCCGAAATTGGTGTAATCGCCATAAATATATACGGTGTTTCCATTGGCTTCAATCTCATCAAGACCGGCATCAATTAATTGAAGTTCGAGTTCCTCCAGGTCAAGATCTTCAGGTTTTTCAAATTCAAAAACAGATTTTCTTGAAAACATATATTCCAGGGATCCATTTGGAGCAAGTCCACCCCCGGCTTTATTAAAATAGGATTTCACATTGGCAACTGTACGGGTAGTATTGTCAGTAGCACATTCAACAAAGACTAAAACACCATGAGGGCCTTTCCCTTCATAAATTACTTCAACAATTGATTCTGCATCTTTTCCCGAAGCCCTTTTTATTGCTGCGTCTATATTGTCCTTGGGCATATTTTGCGCCTTAGCATTCTGTATGGCAGTACGAAGCTTGGAATTCATGTCAGGTTCAGGTCCGCCTTCCTTTGCGGCAATAGTTATAGCTTTTGCCAACTTTGGAAATATTTTTGACATTTTATCCCAGCGTTTTTCTTTAGCTGCACGACGATATTCAAATGCTCTACCCATTTTATTTCAGTTTATTTTTTTTTATGCCGACAAAAATAAGCATCCTTCAATATTGTAAGCAAATAAAAAATCATTTTTTGCAATTTTTTTGTTTTTTTCTACTTGATGCTTGTGTCTTTCATATTGTGGATACTGTTGTAACTACTATAAGTCCTGAAGTTTTTCAAAATCCTCTATGAGCTTTTGTGTCAATTGTCCTGGAACTCCATCCGCAATTATTTTCCCATCAACTTTTACAATGGGCATTACCTTTTTTGTTGTGCTTGAAAGAAACACTTCATCGGCATCTTGTAATTGATCAATTGTAAAATCTTCCAACCTAATGCTGTACTTTCCTTTCTTTAACATTTCCAGAATAACAGACCGGGTAATTCCATGGAGCACTTCTTCTTCAGGAGTATATATAACATTGTTCTTTACAATAAAAACATTGCCTCTTGATGTTTCCCTGACTATATTGCCAGTCAGGTATAAAGTGTCCACTGCACCTTTCTTTTCCATTTCGTCATACCAGTATACCATAGGCAAATAATTAGTAGACTTGGCCCTGGGCAGGAACCTGGTATATGCTTTGGTGATCAGGCTGGCACCCTTTTGGTATAGCTCTTTTTCATAAAGAGGGGCATCTACGGGGACTATATACACCGAGCTAAGGCTGTCAGGTTTATGGTCTAGCTCTGTTGGCAAGGCAAACATTTTCATATATAGACCCTTGATTTGGTTGATGTCAATTAATTTTTGAACGGTTTCTGCAATATCATTTTTCGAATAGGCAATTTTCAGTTTGAGCAAACTAACAGTATTAAAAAAGCGATCAATATGCCGGTCAGCATAAAATGGTTTTCCGTTGTGGATGCCAAAGAAATCGAATGCTCCGTACCCCCTGTTCACGGCCAGGTTGTCAATGGGGATTTTAATTTCTCCAACAGTTTTATATTCCCCATTTAAAAAACCTGTTCGTTTTGTGTATTCTTCACTCATAATAGCAGGTAATAAGGTTTACTCTTCTTGGTCCAAATCTTCAAGTATTTTCTCTATTTCTTCTTCTGTCTCATAGAGTTTTGATTTGCAGAACTTGATTAACCCGGAAGCCTTCTTTACCTCTTTTGCCAGCTCATCAACATTAAGCTCTCCACTTTCAATTTTTTCCAGAATGGTTTGCAATTCGGCATAAGCTTCTTCATAACTCATTTTTTTTGTAGCCATAGATTAGTCTTTTATAATACTTCGTTTTTTGCCTTTGTAGAAAAGTGTTTCAATTTCATCCCCGGAATTAAGTTTGTCGGAATCTCTAACAACCTCACCATTATATGTAGTTATACTATATCCTTTTTTAAGCAGGTCTATCGGATTGTTTAACTGTATTGTGTTTTGAAACAAAGCCAGCGAAAACTTTTGCTGGTCCAGTTTTTTCTCAGTAAAGTGCCTGATCTTATTTTTAAGTTCAGATATGCTATTCATTTCTCCTGAAATCGTCAGTTTTGATTTGTACCGAAGGTGTCCTGAGGCTTTTGTCAGGTTATGTCTGTGTTGTTCAAGCCTTGACTTTACTGATGAGATATATAGGGACTGTATTTGAGAAAGCCGTTTGTTTTCCATATTGAAACTTTCATATAATGCATTTTGAAGTTGATGCGCATTTTTCAACAGTTTCATTTTTTCATCAGATAGTTTCTCCCGGCACAAGTCTACGATATCCATCTCTGTATCAGAGAGTGCATTGGCCACGTTATTGATTTTGTCGATCAGGAACTCTGCAACAGCAGTTGGTGTTTTAAGTCTTGTGTTAGCAACCATATCTGCCACCGAATCGTCCTGTTCGTGTCCTATTCCTGTTAATACGGGAATTGGGAATTGGGCTATGTTATAAGCCAGCCAATAGTTATTGAAACAGTCCATATCAGCCTGGGCACCCCCACCTCTTATAAGCACAACAGCATCAAATTTGCCTGTATGCTCGAAGATATTGTCCAATTGGTTGATGATGGAATTTTCGGCTTCGTTGCCTTGCATTGTAGCTGGGAATAATTTACAGTAAAACTTATAACCGTAGGAGTTCTGAAGGAGCTGTTCCATAAAATCTTCATACCCAGCTGCGGTTTTGGAAGATATAATTGCCAGTCTTTGTGGCAACACAGGAAGGGCAATTTCCTTGTTCATGTCAAAAACTCCCTCAGACACCAGTTTTTCAATTATTTTTTGTTTGCGCAATGCAGATTCACCAACAGTATATGTCGGTTCAATATCAAGAATGTTAAGGCTCAGGCCATATACTTCATGAAATTCCACAGTTACTCGAACCATGATCTTTAAACCTTCGCTCAGAGGTTTTCCTGTGGTGGTTTCAAAATAGGGCTGTATCATTCGGAAAACAGTGCTCCATATAGTTGCGCGTGCCCTGGAAAGAATTCGTTCTGAGTTTTCTTCCTTTTGAATAAATTCCAGGTAACAATGCCCACTATAGTTCACGCTCATCTCGCTTATTTCAGCAATTACCCAATAAGACTCAAGTTCCTTGCGGATAGCAGCCTTAATTTTTTTGTTTAGATCAAGAAGGTTGAGAGGAGCTTGGGGCATAATTACAATTTTAATAAGGGTGCTTGATATACCCTTTCATCAATGGTCATCCTAAGTATATAGTGACCTTTTTCGAGGTTGTTAGGGAGTTTAAGTTCGACATAATTATACCCAGGTTCAAAGATCTGATTGTAGGTGGAAATTTGACTTCCAGCTAAATCAAAAAAGTCAATAGTGGCAACTTTGGATGATTTTATCCAGGGCAATTCAATGTATAAATATCCAAAATCGAGTATGGGATTGGGTACAATCTTTATTTTGGTTATACCGGTTGGATCTTTGGAAAACTCTTTTAGCAATAAGTTTGCAAGCGAGAAATCAGGGATGCCATATCCATAGGCAGTATCAGGGCGAGAATAGTGATGTGCACTCTCGAGTATTGCCATCCTTATTTGCTGTGCTGTGGCATTGGGGTTGGCTTGCCATAGACAGGCCGATAAGCCTGCAATCAAAGGGGCAGAACAAGAAGTGCCAGTACAAAACATGAGCATTCCTGGATCGGCTTGCCCATAGGCCTTAACACCCATGGCGCAAACATCAGGTTTGACCCGTCCATCGAAAGAAGTTCCACGTCCACTGAAATAAGCAATCTGTTCAGTAGAATCAACAGCCCCAACAGTCAATATGCTGTCGGCATCTGAAGGAGCGGTAATGTAACCCCAGGATGAATAATGCCCTGAATTACCAGCACTCACTGAAACCAGAATTCCTTTTCGGGCAGCCATATTGGCTCCTATGGAAGCAGGGGTTGTTTTACCATCCATGTCTTCATAAGAATGGTTGTATTGAGAATCATCAAAAATCGAATACCCTAGCGATGAGTTTATGACATCTGTTCCTAGGCTGTCTGCATATTCAGCACCACTAACCCAATTGTATTCTTCTACAGGATATTCACTAAAGGTATCTTCAGTTCTCACCAATATATAGGATGCTTCAGGAGACGTGCCATAGATATTTCCGGGTATAATGCCTGCCATTAATGAAAGAACAATTGTACCATGGGGGTGGGCGTCAAACATATCTACGCCATCATTAACAAAGTCCTTCCAGGCAATAATCTGGTTGTTGTCCCAGAGGTGGGATAAAGATTCCACATCATCGACTTTTTTAAATCCCCCATCCAAAACAGCTATGTAGATATTTTCTCCTTCATAGCCTAAATTATGTAAGGATTCACCATGCAACATTTTTATCTGCCTTTCAGAATATCCATAGTCAGCAACGTTTTTAGTGCTTTCAGGGTATTTCTCAATTTTATTGTATTTGCCCGATTGGTTTTCAAGTGTTTTAAGGGGGCTCGCTACAAATGAAAGATGATGTAGTGTATCAATCAACAATTCGTCAGATGACAGAATAACAGTGCCGTTCAGCCACTTTGATGTGTTGTGGACAACACACCCAAGGTTGATGAGGCTGTCTATATAGGCCGGATTTATAGGTAAATCTGTTGAGTCAAGTTTAATGTTCTGCTCTTCTCTTCGTTGCAATGACCGTTCAGTAAGAAATTCTTCTGGATGGTCCAAAGAGTAAGGAGTGCCTTTTTTATCGGTAAACTCAACCCAATAGGTATAAGGTGCTACTTGTCCCATACCCGGGTGTAGGCTAAAAAACAGAAAGCACCAATAAAAAAGTTTTCTTTTACTCATTTTTCGCCAGCTGAGTTATTTGACCGTGTAAACTAATAAGGCTTTTTTCCATAGAAATCTTCGATGGATGGATCCTCAAATTTACCAATGTTTTCGTCAACGGTATTGAAAAATTCCCGGTCTTTTTCGACCATCATTTTCTGGTCTTCTTCACCTAACTCTCCATGGTTATATGTTAGACGATACTTCTCCTGTCTTTCATCATCATAGAAAATCCAAAGACCATTCTTTTTGTTTTCCACAAATGTGCCCAACATATAAATCGCGCCATTGGGATAATAAAAAGTATATCTGCCGTTGACCTTGCCATTGACATAAGAGGCTGTCAACTTTTTCTTGCCATCCTCAAAATACTGGTTCCAGATACCATCTTTAACATCATTTTTATATTCAATTTCCTCAGAAATCTTACCGTTGTTATAAAAACTTATTTGAACTCCATTTTTTTTGCCTAAACTATATTTTTCCTGACTTACCAATGTTCCTGTCCAAAAGCTGTAATATTTCCAGGTGCTGTCCTTAGTCTGTCCAATGAAATATCCTTCGGCAGAAACTTCTCCATCTTCATAGAACATCCGGGCTTTGGTATGTTCCCCATCTTCACCAAAGATGAGTATTGCTTGTATTGCCCCTGATTCATAATACCTCCTCAATTCCCCTTGTGGGCTGTCATCCTTAAAGAATCCTTTGTACCTTAAGTTTCCATTGGAATATGATTTTTTCCAGTACCCTTGTTTTAACCCATGATCATCCGTCTGGTTAAAAACAGTGTCGGCTTGGGCATTTGCTGTGGTAGCAATAAGGACTAAGAGAATTATGCTAAAAGCTTGTTTCATATACTTGTTTATTAAGTCTTATCAATTTATAACACAAAAACAAAGTATAAAAGTATGCAGAAGTCATAGAAAAATAAAAGGTGAGCAGTCTTTTTTTAAACCATTTTGATACTTTAATGAAAAAATAAAAAAGCACAAAAGCAATAAGTGCTTCCGTGCTTATTTGTGATAGCCCAAGTTGGTTACGAACAAATGTATGAAGATTTTTACTATTAAAAGCTTATCTTATTAAGAATCTTATATTTTTTTTTTAAAGTGTGCCGAAAGGACTATCCAATACCGACTCCAGCTTGAGAAAGTTCGTTCCAGGAATGTATTCAACAGAATTGTGGATTGTTAACAATGGAATGTGGCAGACTTGAAGGTAAAGGTCTTTTTTCTTGCCTGAAAACTGTTTAAACAGGTTTGTGTTTTAGCAGAATATTCTCCTTAACAAAGTAAAGGTAAAAAAAACTGCCCTAGTTATTTAGAGCAGTTTTTATATGTTATGAAGACTTCTATTTTTATTTCACTTCTTCGAAATCAACGTCGGTAACTTCATCGTCACCGCCTTTTGCTGAGCCTGCATTTGGATCTGCTTGTGCACCGGCATCAGGACCAGGTTGTCCACCTTGTGCCTGCTGGCTTGCATTGTACAAGTCTTGCGATGCAGCCTGCCAAACTGAATTCAGTTCTTCCGAGGCTTTATCAATAGCTGGAATATCCTGGCTTTTGTGAGCCTCTTTTAATGATGCCAAAGCTTTTTCGATAGGCTCCTTTTTATCTGCCGGAATTTTGTCGCCAAATTCTTTCAGTTGTTTTTCAGTTTGGAAAATCAGACTGTCAGCGGCATTCAACTTATCTATTTTTTCTTTAGCTTCCTGATCAGATGCTTCATTCGCTTTAGCTTCGTCACGCATACGTTTGATTTCGTCATCGCTCAGCCCTGAAGATGCTTCGATACGGATACTTTGCTCTTTACCTGTACCTTTGTCTTTTGCTGAAACGTGAAGAATACCATTGGCATCAATGTCAAAAGTAACTTCAATTTGTGGCATGCCACGGGGTGCTGGTGGAATACCATCGAGGTGGAAACGACCAATTGTTTTATTGTCTTTGGCCATTGGTCTTTCACCCTGGAGCACATGAATCTCTACTGAAGGCTGGTTGTCTGCAGCCGTTGTAAAGGATTCAGACTTCTTGGTTGGTATTGTAGTATTGGATTCGATCAACTTGGTCATTACACCGCCCATGGTTTCGATACCCAATGATAGAGGGGTAACGTCCAAAAGAAGTACATCTTTTACTTCACCTGTAAGAACACCGCCCTGAATTGCAGCACCAATTGCAACAACTTCATCAGGATTTACACCTTTAGATGGTTTCTTTCCAAAAAATTTCTCCACGATTTCCTGAATAGCAGGAATACGGGTTGAACCACCAACCAATATAACTTCATCAATATCAGAAGAACTTAATCCTGCATCTTTCATGGCCATCTTACATGGTTCAATAGTGTCCTGGATCAATTTGTCTGCCAATTGTTCGAATTGTGCTCGGCTCAATGATTTTACCAAGTGTTTTGGCACACCATCAACAGGCATTATATAAGGCAAGTTGATTTCTGTAGAAGTTGAACTAGAAAGTTCGATTTTAGCTTTTTCAGCAGCTTCTTTTAGACGTTGAAGGGCCATGGGATCTTTTTTTAGGTCAAGTCCTTCATCTTTTTTGAATTCATCTGCCAACCAATCAATAATCACCTGGTCGAAATCATCTCCACCAAGGTGGGTGTCGCCATTGGTCGATTTTACTTCAAAAACACCATCGCCAAGTTCAAGGATAGAAATATCAAAAGTACCTCCACCAAGATCGAACACTGCAATTTTCATGTCATGGTCTTTCTTGTCCAGACCATATGCAAGCGAAGCGGCAGTAGGCTCATTAATAATACGTTTTACAACTAATCCTGCAATCTCACCAGCTTCTTTGGTTGCCTGACGCTGAGAATCGTTAAAGTAAGCAGGAACTGTAATAACGGCTTCAGTTACTTCTTGTCCCAGATAATCTTCAGCGGTTTTCTTCATTTTTTGAAGAACCATAGCTGAAATTTCTTGCGGAGTATAGTTCCTGTCATCAATCTTAACACGAGGGGTGTTGTTGTCACCTTTTATTACTTCATAAGGCATGCGTTCAATTTCTTTTGACACACGGTCAAAAGTCTCACCCATGAATCGTTTAATGGAAGCAACTGTTTTTTTTGGGTTTGTTATGGCTTGCCTTTTTGCAGGGTCTCCTACTTTGCGCTCACCATTTTCCACAAATGCTACCATTGAAGGTGTTGTCCTTTTTCCTTCACTGTTAGGAATAACTACAGGTTCGTTCCCTTCCATTACAGAGACACAGCTGTTTGTCGTACCTAAGTCAATACCAATTATTTTACCCATAATAATTTATTTGTTTTTTCAGATTTTCATTTTCTGCACAATGATAATCAATGTTTATGCCAAGGTAATTTTCTGACAAGATTTACGGAAAATGGCTGACTTTTGGTCAAAGGCAATAAAAAAAGAGTGACAACATGACAGAAAATGAGCCTGGAAAGGAGAGAGGTGTCAATTTGTTTAAATACCTGTTCTTACTTTTATGTTTTAGGGTGGGATTGTAATTTTGCAAAGAAAAGGTACTGATTGTTTCATTTTCAGGTTGATTTGCACTAATCCTATATTTTAATTCTCTGCTATTCTATGGATGCACCGATTTTTTTTTGTAAACTTTGCACAAACTTATAAAACAAACAGAATGTCTGTCCACAGCGATATTAAAAGGATTACCACTCATGTTTTGCATGAGATGAAACTACGGGGAGAAAAAATCTCGATGCTTACTTCATACGATTACTCAATGGCCAGGATTGTTGACCAGGCTGGAATCGATGTAATTCTTGTTGGCGACTCTGCATCTAATGTAATGGCGGGTTATGAAACCACGGTTCCTATTACATTAAATGAAATGATTTACCATGCCGGTGGTGTGGTAAGAGGCGTTAAAAGGGCTTTGGTTGTTGTTGACCTGCCTTTTGGAACCTATCAGGGAAATTCGAAAGAAGCACTGAACTCTGCCGTGCGTATATTAAAAGAGACCGGGGCCCATGCTGTTAAGCTCGAAGGCGGAAAGGAAATTATTGAGTCGGTTGAGCGCATCTTGTCTGCAGGAATACCGGTAATGGGGCATTTGGGACTTACTCCACAATCGATCCACAAGTTTGGTACCTATGTTGTTCGTGCTAGGGAAGATGCAGAAGCAAGCAAGCTGAAAGAGGATGCTAAGATCCTTGACGATGCTGGTGTTTTTGGGATAGTTCTTGAAAAAATACCTGCAAAATTGGCTGGAGAGGTGACCAGAAGTGTTAAAGCACCTATTATTGGTATAGGAGCCGGTCCTGAAGTTGATGGACAAGTATTGGTGCTGCATGATATGTTAGGTATCACTCAAGAGTTTTCCCCTCGGTTTTTGCGTAGGTACCACAACCTTCATCAGGAAATATTGGGCGCTGTCCAAGGGTACATCAAAGATGTGAAAGACCAGGATTTTCCTAACGACCGAGAACAATATTAATAAGCATTTCAAACATATTCTAAGATTTAACTAAAGCAGTATACTTATGGTTCAAAAGCTGGATATATTATATGAGGATAACCATATCATTGCAATTAATAAGGGCAATCATGATTTGGTACAGGGCGATAAGACCGGCGATGAGTCATTGGACAAGCGCATTAAAGCCTATATTAAAAAGAAGTACAATAAACCCGGGGATGTTTATCTCGGAATTGCTCACCGACTTGATCGTCCGGTAAGTGGGGTTGTCATTTTTGCACGTACAAGCAAAGCCCTTACCCGGTTAAATAAAATGTTCAGCGAAAACCAGATCAAGAAAACATATTGGGCCCTTGTTAAAGATATTCCGCCAGAGATTGAGGGTACTTTGGTCCATTATATGAAGAAAGTGGAAAAGCAGAACAAATCTTATTGTTATCCAACACAGATTAAAGATTCAAAAAGGGCAGAACTTGATTATAAACTTTTAGGGCGAAGCACTACTTTTTACCTTCTGGAGGTAAACCTTAAAACCGGAAGGCATCATCAGATCAGGGCTCAACTTGCTCACATGGGCTGTGCCATAAAGGGTGACCTGAAATATGGATATTCACGATCAAACCACGATGGTGGGATTGGACTGCATGCCCGAAGGATAGAATTTGTCCACCCTGTTACCAAGGAGAATATTGTAATTGTGGCAGAACCCCCAAAAAGTGATAAGATTTGGAGTAGTGTGGAACTATAAAGCCAGAAGTTATATACTTCTAGTCCATGCTTCATTTTTCCTAATCTTCCCCATCGGTTCTAATCCTGAAAACCTGAGCAAATTTTATGTAGATACCGTTTTTAAAATCGGAAAATAGCAGGTTGTTTTCTATTAACTCATTGTTGATGTTGTACTTTAAATATTGACGGAAAAAGCTGTGGCCAACATTGACATTAAACCCGAAATATGTAATAACCTGAGTTCGATATAAAATTAGCGAGCTCAAATTTCAGTAAATGATTGATTTACAATATAAATTTTTGAGACATAGCGAGCTATGGTGATAAAATTTAGAGCCGTAAATCGATTATTTAATGAAAAGCT
>JBNKPU010000122.1:0-26348 GCA_050295515.1 Bacteroidales bacterium
AGGGGCTGCTTAAACAAGAAATATGCATGTTATATAGATAGAATGAGTTTTACGTGCAAAGAATTTTAGATATCTATAGAATCATTATTTCTCTTGGGAAATGGGTCAAAAACTCTGCTGAATCTTTTGTTACAACAACTGTATCTTCAACCCTGGCTCCACCTAGTCCAGGAATATAAATGCCTGGTTCAACAGTAACAACCATTCCTGATTTGAACGAAGAAGTAACATTTTCTTTGATAAAAGGCTGCTCATGAATATCAAGCCCAACTCCATGGCCTATACCCGGGTAGAAATAAGGCATAAATTTATTTGGGATAATCTTTCTGATAACCTTATCTATTTCGTCGCCTGTAACCCCTTCGTGTATTGCTTCAACACCTGCTTTATGAATATCGAATGCAACATCGTACAATTCCGACAATTCTTTGGAAAGACTGCCGACTGCAAAAACCCTGCTCATATCGGCATGATATCCATTTAACTCAGCTCCAAAATCGAACAATACAATATCCCCAGATTGAATCTTAGTGTCTCCAGGCATACCATGCAAAAGCGATGTCCTTGGACCGGTCAACACAATTGACTTAAACGACAGGTCGTCTGCTCCATTTGTTTTTAGGTTATATTCGAGCCTGGCTGTAAGTTCAATCTCCGATATGCCAGGCTTGATAAACGGTACTGTAAGCTCGAGTGCCTTGTCTGATATCTGACAGGCCCTGGATAATGTTTCAATCTCATCCTGATTCTTCACTTCTCTTAGTTCTTCAATCCAACCAGATGTAGGAATTAAGTTGGCACCTGTTATATCCTTTTGTATGCGATCAAACTCTGCATGGGTCAAATGGATGCTCTCAAAGCCAAGTGAAGTTATTTTGTGGGCTTTTACTAGTGCGTTGTATGTTTTTGGGCTATACCTTTCGTCATTTATCCAAAGCTTAACCACAACATCATTGTAGCATTCAGATTTAGCTTGTTCGGTGTATCTTGGATCTGTCAATAAATAACTTTGCCCGGGGGTAATAAACAAATAGGACGAATCGCCATGAAAACCTGAAAGGTAAGTCACATTTGATGTATTCGTTATGAGTAAAGCCTCGATCCCCGCTTCTTGCATTCTGGATTGAACAAGTTGTATCTTCATGTTGCTTTTTCGATAAAAATATAAAGTATAATCTTAAAATGCTCAAGAAACAGCTCGTGGACTTCCATTTTTTGCTCACTTAATGAAAAACCTGGCAAAAATTGGGATTACTGGTATTATAATTAGTTAACCTTGAAATAACACTTAATTGATTAGACTAAAAACAGTAGCCACTCTTTCATTTTCACTGTTGAAAAAACAGCATATAAACCCTATAGATTATCTTAAGGTTTTTTCCTAGTTGTTTGTTCCTGAAGAGCTAATTCCCATTGATCTTTTATTCTTTTTGCATGATCAATATCAGACTTGTTCAGTTCTTGAAATATCCTTCTTAGGCTATCAATTTTATCAGATCTTAAATATTTCTGGTAATGAATCTCTATTCCAAATTCTTCAATATTATAGGCTAGTTCAAAGGCTTTCAACCGTTCAGGTTTTGTCAAAAAATCAAGTTGAGCCTCCTGTATCTTTTGAGTTGCCAATGTCAGTTCCTCAAAAGAATCCGGGAGAATATCTTTTGGAAACTTGCCTAAGGACACCATATTCTTGCCAGCTCTTAAAATAGAAGCATGATTTACTTCTTCTAATGCCAATTCCCACCAAAACTCTTTGTCTATAATAATTTCAGCTGAAAACAACTGATATAATTTCGATATACCCAGTTCAATTTTTATGGCCTCGTCCAACAATAAATTTAAATTGTCCATCATACAAGTAAAACTACTCTATTTTTGCTTTGAAATTATGTAGCAAAACCACTTTTTTCTAAATTTTACAAACAACATCGAATGCTATACAATCCAGTAGTTATCCACATACAAGGTGGATCAATCTGATTTAATAAGGGATCAGTGCCATTCTTCAAGAAATTATTTTTTTGCGTATGTTTTCTCATTTTTCTTGATTGCATAAAATCACTCCCAAAATAAAAATACCAGGCTATACACTAAGCTAACCTGGCACTGTATGATGATTGTTAGATTTCTATTTCTTCAAACTGGCTTTTGAGAAAATATGGTCCGGAATTTCAGTATTAAATTTAATTTCGGCAATGATAAATTCAGTTCCTTCCCCGTCTTTAAGCATGTCTTTATATAAAACACTATGAGGGAACCACCTCCCCTGAACTTTAACCACATCAGACAATTCAGTTTTCTTGAGTAATTTACCGCTTTTAGCGTACAATTCCTCTTTCAAAGGCACAAAACGCTCGGCATCAACCCACAACTTTCGCTTTTGATAAGCCACATCTGCTGATTTTGCATTGAGGATTAAGACATAGCATGCCCTGCTCCCGATTTCCTCATTACCAGCAACTTCAGCATCATACAAATCTGTCAGACTGGCATCTTCCATCATATCTTCATATGACAAATCAGACCCCATAACCGATTGTCTTAACATATGGCCAGCAATTTGGATAGTTCTGTCGGTTGAAGGTGAAAATATCCATAGCTGTTTTTCCAATTTCAACATCTTAGTACCCTTTTCCCTAGCCGGACTTAAGTATTCGGTAAAGGATTTTTTGTCACCAACAGCCCAGGTCTTCGACTCAATAGTCCTGCTTCCCCTTCGTCCATGTATGATCATTTTAGAGGTAAACACCCTGTTGTCCGATGCCATGTTCTGGTCAATTTTATCGATAATATCTTTTGCCCCGGGCGTTTGACCAAAAACTATTGAGCAAGAGGCCAATAATATGAATAGTATCTTTTTCATTTTTTTACATGTTTATAATAAATTCTTTAAGCTTCCAGCTCTTTGAACAACTGTGCTGTTTTGCGTTTATATATACCAATTCCGGCAAGCATTGTACCAACAACTGTAGAAATTACCCCCGGAATAAAACCAAGATAAAGATCAACTGGGGTAATTCTGGCCCTGATAACTGAAGGCATCATTACCGATGAACCTTTGGTAAATGCTCCGATCTCAATTCCATAGGTCTGTATAAGCCATGCAAAGAAGAGCCCAAAAAACGTACCCACAATGGTACCAGCCACACCAATTACGAACGATTCGTAGATCAGGGTACGGTAAACATGCCCTTTTTCTTCGCCAATAGCCAACCTGATACCAATTTCACCATACCTGCGCAAAGCGCCAAGCAATCCAGCATTCCACAATACCAAAGACATGGCTATTATAAATACTATAGTAACTATAGTGCTCATGCTATCTGTTAAATCAACCAACATCCCCATATCATCCTGATCACGCAGGCTAACCATTACAGGTGAGAACTCATCTTTCTCATCAGTATTAGATTGGTTATATTCCTTCATAATTTCCTGAGCCTTGGTATCTTCGTAATAATTACTTGAGAAGAAGCCTACAATCTCACCAGCAGCATCGTCCATATCCAGTGCCCTTTGAACGTCATGTATATCGGCTATTATTGTACCACGGTCGAGTGCTGTTGTTCCAAACTGAATAGTACCGGATATATTAAAATTATAAAAAGCCATACCGCCAAACATGGTTGAACCAATCAGGGTAATTTCCTCACCTGGACCAACCCCTAGTTTCTTTGCAAACTCATCACTCAACAACACCTCTCCTATTGCAGATGGCAATTTACCTTGAACCAATGATTTTTGAAGGTTCAGCCTCACGACTTCACCAGAATCAGGAGAGAACAAATCAAGCCCAAGTCCCATGGCTGATCCTTGCTCTTTGGTATTGCCTGTTTTATCTGGGACATCGATCAACCCACCAAACTTAATCCTTTTAATCCATTGAATTTCCGGATATTGAGCCTGAAGATCTTCAATTAAACTATCAACCCCTAACAGAGCCAGGTCATTTGGGGTCTGACTTGCATTTTCTGAATAGGCCCGGGTCATGACCTTGAGGTGACCAGTAGAAAACTTGGCAGTCAGTTCGAGAGTATCACCCATTACTCCTGTTATATAAGCATGCATCAGCACAGTAAGCATTACACCTATTGCAACTACAATAACAGGTAGCCTGCTGCGACTTTTGTCGCGTATAAGTCCTAATAATAAGAATCGTATCATTGTAATTTCCCCCTTAAAGCTTCAGTTGGATTCATTTTTGCAATTTTTCTCGATGGCCAAAAACTCACTAAAGTAGTTGTAAGCAGGATTATCAGTATGGTAGAAACAACCAGTCCGGCACTGTATACCGGGTAAAGTGTTTCTGCAAGGGCCATACCAAAATCACTGGTATCCATGGGCATTGCCCATCCTGTTTTTGCCTGCCAGATCAGAAAAGGTATTCCATAGGCTGATGCAACAATGAAAGCAAGAACAGCATGCATAGCCCCTTCAACAGTAAACAAACCTACAACCCCCCAGCGGGTATATCCTAAAGCCACATAGGTGCCAATTTCTTTTTGCCTGCGGAAAATGGATAAGATTTGTGTATCAAAAATGGCCAACAAAGCCAATAAGAGCAGAATGGCATAAAAAACTGACTGACCAATTGACTTTGTCTTAATCATCTTTTCAATATCGGCCACTAGTTCTGATATGGGTTTAAATATCCATCCGTCTATCTGCTCTGACTGCAAACTCATGGTATTGAGTGTCAGAAGGGTTGTTTCACCTGGCATCAAGAGCATCGATTGCAGACTATCAAGCGAAATCCATATTTGTGACATATCCACAGCTGGTACATTGGTATGAAATATAGCTGTAATGTATATTTCGGTTGCATCAAAAGTACCATTTGCATCCCTCCATCTCAGTGTGATATAATCACCAACCTCAAGCCTGTTCAGGCGCGCCATTTTAGTGCCAACAATAGCAGGTACAGCATCAACTGCGGTATCTAACTTTTGGGTGGGCAACTCAAGGATATTTTGATCAGGATCAATCCCCTTTATTAAGATAGACTGCATCCTTCCATCGGGATATAGGGTTCCTTGTGTTATTAAAATGGGTTCTACCTCTCCGTTTTCCACTTGGTTTTTAAGTTCATTAGGCACAGGAGCATGAGCATCTCTCAAGGTAAAGGGATCAAAAGGGTCATACGCTTCATTCCAGTATTGTCCTCCTCCTATTTCCCAGTTGACCATATCTGTTTTAGCCTGGTGGTCCCACCCCACCAAAATGCCTTTCATCCAGATAATGACAACAAAGGAAAAGGACAATACAACCACATTTAGCCAAGTCCTTAGACCAGCTCCAATGAGGTTTCTATATGCAAGTTTAATCGCTAATTTCATTGTTGTTTTTTTAATGCTTTTAACAGAGAATTAAACAGCAACATCTTTTTCTACCTGACCATCGAGCAGATATATTTTCCGCTTTAAATATTTGATCACTTTTTCATCATGTGTAGCAAAAAGAAAAGTTGTTTTGAGCTCACGGTTCAATGCCTCCATCGTTTTCAGGATATTATGAGAATTGGCCGCATCCAAATTTGCAGTTGGCTCATCGGCAAGTACCAAAGATGGTTTCTTTACCATAGCACGTGCTATTGCTACCCGCTGGCATTCTCCACCTGACAGTTGTGGTGGTTTGGATTTAATTTTGTCGGTGAGACCTACCCATTCCAAGGCTTCCATTACCATTTTTTTTCTTTGGTCTGCAGAAATTTTCAGAAGTAACAAGGGGAACTCCACATTTTCAAATACTGTATGGACCGCAAGCAAATTGTAGCTCTGAAAAATAAACCCCAAGTTTTCTTTTCTCAGTTTTGCAGCTTCTTTTGGATTCAAACTTCCTATGGATCTGCCAAGAACCATTGCTTGTCCTTCGGAAGGAACATCCAATGATCCAATAATATTGAGCAATGTGGTCTTTCCTGAACCACTTGGTCCAATTAAACCGGCAAAGTCACCTTGCTCAAAATCAAGTGCTATGCCATTTAGGGCTGTAAACAATCCTCCTCCAGAGGGAAAATGTTTTTTAACCCCACTGAGTGAAATTACTTTTTGTGTTTCCATTGTATTATTTTAATTCACATTACAGTTCCAAATCAACAGTAAAAGTCGATAAAGAGAGGCTATGCGGTTAGAAGTTCAAGACAAACATCAGTTGTGCCCCTTTTCCCGCATATAGGTTTTGCCCACCTCCCAGTGAATAGAGATCATAGGTCTCAGGATTCCAGAAACCCATAATATAAATGGTCAGTAAATCATACGTTCTTTGATAACTTATAAAATTGTATAAACCTTGATTGTCCCAATTATAAAAGAGAATACCAGAAATATTGTCCATTGTACTGATAGGATAATTCAGGCTAAGTGCTGAAAAGTTTTGGCGTAGTCCAGTCCTGAAAAATTCTTTGGAGATATTCACTCTAAAATACTCAGCCATAAGGCTTAATCCATTGCCTATTGAAAATGTATAGTCCACCCCAAGGTTGATATAATCCTGGCACCTTAAAGCCTCAACCAAACCTTGTTTGGTATACACCAAAACTGTTTCAAACCAGAGTCCTATACCTAAGTCAAACTTGCCGTCAACACCAATTTTATTCTGTGGGAACAATGGTTCCCCAATCCATGTAGAATCTGTTGCCAAAGATGAAAAATCGACTTGCCTGTGATGAAAAGTAAAAGCCATTTCGCCGGTGTAAACCGGATACTGGACACGTCCTCCAAATTCAGGTGTTTTCCAGTTTGAAGGTATCGACTCCCATCCTTTTTTGTCAGCATTTCCATATAGGCCCCATAGCCAAACATTGGCGTTGTTGTTGAAATAATATCTGCCCAACAATCCATATACACCATCAGTAAGCTGCAATGGATCCCTGGGATCAATCCGGTCGAACCACATGAGGGGCCGTAAGATAGTAGCAGAGCCAAAATTTATTTTTTGCAAACCAGCCCGAATTTCCCAATTGGAAGTACTATACCTTATCCACTCACGGTATGGAGATATTTTCCCATCCATTGTATCCTTAACCAGTCCACTAAATGTGGCAGAAACGACAAAATTCAAGGAAAGTTCTGCATCAAAGAAAGAATATTCCCCTGTGTTCTTTTTTACACTCAGTTCCGGAATATACCTTCCTCCGAATTGATAAGCAAAGGGCGACCTGAAATTCGCGGTATTCCATTCGCTTATTTGATTCCGCAATTCAGCATTAACTTTTTGCCCAATTAGTGTTTGAACAAGAAGCAGTAGAAAAATAATATGTAGTATCCTCTTAACCATCAGGATCTTTTCGCTCCAGGATTCCATAAAAGAATAAATTTGTCAATTCCATTATTAGGCTCCTCATGTCTTTATACATACTTTGCAAAGCAGTATCAGATGCCATTTCAAGAAGTTTGTTGGTGATATATAGAATAAACTCAGGCTTAATATCTTTTCTCATCCATCCATTTTCCTGTGCATCCGTATAATCCCTCAATATCATCTGTAGCATTTTTTTTCTGCGGGATTCCCAGTAATCATACAATTCAGGAAAACTATTATCATAGATTTCTTTAACAAACTCGGCGCTCAGTTCTTCAGAGCCCTCAAATTTTAATCGGACGGTCTTTTTTATTTTGGCTTCAAAACTGATGTCTTCGTTCATGAGTTCCCTATACTTATGCTCCCCCTCATCAAAAATTTTAGCAGACAACACCAGGGCCAAATCAACTTTGTTTTTAAAAAATTTATAGAAGGTCATCTTGCTAACTCCCGCCTCTTTGCATATCTCTTCAATAGTCACCCTTCGAATCCCATATTTATAAAAAAGGTGATTGGCTGTTTCAACTATTTGTATGTATTTTGGATTGTTTTCCATTATAAACTTACTTTTTTATTTCAAATATACGTATTTATTTCTTTTTTACCTAATTCGTATAGTTTTAATATTAAAGTATATGTTTTTTTTCTATAGAAGATAGCAAACTTGAACCAGTTAAACACCAATACAATAAAAAAATCCATCGCTAAACAGTAAATTTTCAATTAACGGTTTTTCTTAATGCAACCATTGTTATTTGAGGCAAATTGAGTATATCTATTTTAAATTAGCACAACTAACACCTTGAACTATCATAAGAAAACAGACCAAAATTTTCGAGATATTCTATTGGGTGTGTAGAACCCGGATTTTGAATTTACGGACTATTTAGCATCATTTATTTTCTGGGACCAATCTATTTTTTTGTCTCCTGGACCCATTACGCAAATTAATCCGGATTATGTATTAGAAATTCGTTATGAAGGTTGAAAATGCAAAAATAGAAGGACTTGATGAGATGAATCATAGCACCGCTATGGTGAACCGACCATAGGGAGTTCATGAATGCAATAAAAATAAAGTGAGTATGAATAACGGAAACAAGTAAGTGAAACGACTTATATTGAAGCAATTTCAATATGTAATAGGTTTTCTAATGCATATTCCGGGTTAAAGTAAACTGATTCTAATTAAGATCAAAAAAAGCAACCCATACAGAAATTCTACATCTTTATTTATAAAGTTGATATCTCATGAAAACCAAACTACTAAAAATCACAAACAAGGTATTGTCTGTTTTAATTTCCTCTATTGGAATTGGCACTTTATTTTCAGCGAACAGTTGCAATACAGCGGTCGAATATGGTGTTCCTTCTGCTAAATACAAGGTAAACGGAAAAATACTTTCTGAATCCGGGCAGCCCATTTCCAATATCCAAGTCACAATAGACTATGATTCTGCCAATACCAATAGCGAGGGCTATTATGAAGTTAGTGGCACACGAATGCCTCTTGATACTGCAACATTTAATCTAAAATTCTCTGATATTGACGGTGAAAAAAATGGACTTTACAAGGACAAAGACACTTCAGTTACTTTTATAAATCCTGAATTTAAAGGTGGAGATGGTGATTGGTATGTGGGTGAAACCACTAAAGAACTGAACATCAACCTAGATAAACATGAGTAAAGTCTCTCACATTCCATTTAAGAAAAAAATTGCACTAGAGCTCCATAGAAAACTTGTCAATAACTCAAGGTCTCTTCATGAGCTAAACTATATATTTTGGGAATGTACTTTAAGGTGCAATATGCAGTGTTTACATTGCGGAAGTGATTGCAAAACAAATTCTGAAATTGAAGATATGCCGGTCTCTGATTTTATTGCGGCAATCGACAATATTAAAGATATTGTTGATCCCAATAAAACTATGATTGTGCTTACAGGTGGCGAGCCATTGATGCGAAACGATATTGAACAATGCGGCAAAATGCTTTATGAAAGGGGTTTTCCATGGGGGATGGTCACCAATGGATTTTACTTGTCACAAGAACGTTTTAAGTCGCTTTTAAATTCAGGCTTAAGGTCCATCACTATTAGCTTGGATGGCTTTTCTGACGCCCACAATTGGTTGAGAGGGAATTCTTACAGTTTTGCCCAGGCGAAAGAAGCGATAAGTTTGATTTCACGCGAACCCGATATTGTATTTGATGTTGTAACCTGTGCGAACAAAAGAAATTTTCTTGAATTGGATGAACTGAGAGATTTTTTGATTTCTGAAGGTGTGAAAAATTGGCGCATATTCTCTGTATCTCCAATTGGGAGAGGCAATTTACATCCCGACCTTAAATTAAGCTCTATTCAATTCAATAGTTTAATGCAATTTATCAAGCAAACACGTGCAGAAAATAACATTAAGCTCAATTACGGCTGCCAAGGCTTTCTAGGTAGTTTTGAAGGAGAGGTAAGAGATAATCTTTACTTCTGCAGAGCTGGAGTAAATGTAGCATCAATTTTAGGTGATGGGTCTATTTCTGCTTGTCCGAATATTAATAGGAAATATATCCAGGGCAATATCTATTCTGATAGTTTTAAAGAGATCTGGCAAAACAAATACCAGATTCACAGAAACAGGAAATGGATGAAGACAGGTCCCTGCGAGAAATGCGAATTTTTCCGCTACTGCGAAGGCAATGCTCTCCACCTGCGTGATGAAAATGGAGATCTTCTTTTTTGCCACCTAAAAGACCTTAAAGAAGGGGAACCAATAAACAATGCAGAAAAATAACCTTAAGAGCCCCAATTTTTACATTAATTTATTCATTCAATACTCTATAGCTCTATACACGAAGTAAAATCACCATTCTTTTATATTTGATTGATCGAATTTAATATTCTGGTAACTCTCAACGATAGAATTGCGTAAAGTCTACTCAACCATTATTGCAAAGACCGGCAATAGAAACCACAAAATTGAGAGGACATGCTATCTAAAGAGAAACTAAGAATCCGCTTGAGCTTAATCATCAGGAATATTTTTTACCATCTAATATTTTGGTATATCGTCTTGTTATTTTATATTTTTCTGACTGGTGAAGACCACATGTTTCTAAAGTATTTTGGGATAATCAAAACCAACTCTTCTTATTTGGCTACTTTATATCTTTCTTCAGCCCTTACTTGCCTGTTTGTCACTGTTGAAGCTTTTTTTGGCGATAGGTTCTTTCGATTTGCACCAATTCGGCCGGTTATTGTAATACGCACTATCAGTTATATTGTCTTAGGCTTTGCCATCTTGTTTTTTGCCCCATTAAGTCCAGAAATATTGTTGGGCATTACCAGCCTAAAAGATTTTTTTGATCTCACACCTGAGCTAAACACCATGTTTTTCAGATTTATTGTTTATTTCTACCTTGCTTGTTTCTTCAACAATTTCTTCCAGGGAATGATGAAAAAAGTTGGCAAAGGCAATATTAGAAACTGGGTTTTTGGCATGATGAACAAACCCCGTGAAGAAGAACGTATCTTTATGTTCATTGATATGAAATCATCTACAACCATTGCTGAAAAACTTATGCACGAGAAATTCAGCCATCTGGTACAGGACATTTTTAACGACATGGCCATTGTCGACAATTACATGGGAGAAATATACCAGTACCTTGGCGACGGCGCCATAATATCCTGGAGTTTAAAAAGCGGGGTTAAAAAGAACAATTTTCTAAAAGCCTTCTATAGCTTTGAAAAGGTAATTGCTAAACGCGAGAAATATTATCAACGTAAGTATGGGTTGGTCCCAAAGTTTAAAGCCGGAATCCATGTTGGCAAAGTCATGGTATTACAGGTTGGAAGAATACGCAGGGATATTTCTTATAATGGCGATACCCTGAATACAGCTGCACGTATTGAATCAATGTGTAATGAATACAAACAAAATTTGTTGATTTCCGGGAATCTATATGACATTCTCCGTGAAAAGGATGAGTTCAATTTTAAAACAGTTGGCAATATCAAGTTAAAAGGAAAACGGAAAGGAGTCGATATTTATCAGGTACAACAAAAAGCCCTGACAAAATAAACTGCCAGGGCCAACCGTATTATTGAAATCTTATTATTGTTCTATGAAATAAGAGAAATTAAAACTCCAGCAGCAACTGCCGAACCAATAACACCAGAAATGTTACTGGCCATGCAATATTGCAGGATATGGTTGCGAGGATCATATTTTATCGCCATTTCGTTGGCTACCCTCGATGCCATTGGAACAGCACTTAACCCTGTGGCTCCAATAAGTGGGTTGATTTTCTTTTTGGAGAATAGGTTATAAATCTTTACTGCCATTATTCCACCTGAAATTGAAATAGCAAAGGCAATAAATCCACCTACAATAATTCCTAAGGTTTCCCAGTTCAGAAAGGCATCGACTGTCATCGTAGCTCCAACTGAGAGTCCGAGGAATATGGTAGCTGAGTTCATAATAGGCCCTGTTGCTGCTTCTGACAGACGGGTTGTTGTAGTCCCTATTTCTTTCACAAGGTTTCCAAACAACAGCATTCCTAAAAGAGGTACTGATGATGGCACAAAAACAGCTACTACAGTACCTAAGACAATTGGGAAAACAATTTTAACCGTTTTCAAATTTTTAATCTGATACTTTGGAGGATACTTTTTATCCATCTCCTTCATGTTGATCAAAAATTCATTTTTAGTCATCAGCAATTTAGCAACCAAAGGAATAATCACTGGTACAAGGGCCATATAAGAGTATGCTGCAATCGCAATTGGTCCCAACAGATGATCGGCCAGTTTAATTGTTGTGTAAATAGCCGTTGGTCCATCAGCCCCTCCAATAATTCCCAATGAAGCGGCCTCGTTTAGGCTATAGCCAAATAAGATAGCAACAATGAGCACAGTAAAAATACCTATCTGGGCGGCTGCTCCAAAGAAAGCAAGCCTCAGGTTCCGAAGCATTGGACCAAAATCGGTCAAAGCCCCTACCCCCATAAAAATGATAGGCGGAAGAAAACCTGTTTTAATCAGCGAATAATAGAGGAAGTTCATTATTCCATAATCATGGGCTATTTCAAACAGGTTCTTATAATGATGTGCATCAATCTTGATTAAATCTGCATTAACAATACCCATCTGCGCTCCCGGAAAATTAGCCAATAAAACGCCAAATCCTATCGGAACCAATAACAAGGGTTCATACTTCTTTTTTATACCCAGGTAAAGAAGTACAAATGCGATAATCCACATGATAGCTGTTTTGTAGCTAATGCTACCAAAAGCTGTCATGTCAAACAACTTTGAGAAGATATCGTGCATATGATTAATTTAATTTTAATAGTACATCGTCTTCATCAACAGATTCACCATTGGCAAAACATATTTCAACAACTTTTCCTGATTTGTCGGCAGAAATGGCATTGTATGTTTTCATGGATTCGATATACCCGATAACATCACCTTCTTTTACCATGTCTCCAGCTTTTACAGCAATCTCTGAAGAATCACGGGTCAGGAAAAATTTACCTTCAAGTGGAGCCAGAATTTCTTCTACCTGACCGTTTCCATTGCTTGCTGGAGCTGCAACAGCACTTTTTTCTTCTGCTGGCGTTACAGCAGGCGATGCTGTGTCATCTCCGTAAGATACATTGACCAGGAATTTTTCACCATTAACTTCGATATTCATGCTCTTTGGCTCAAAACTTCCTGTTGCAGGCACATCTGGTGTTGAAACAGGTGCTTTTGCACTTTCTTTCGCAGCTTTTTTACCAGCAAGCTCAACTTCGAAATCTGCTTTAGCTTTGCCTGATTTATAAGCCCTGTATTGTTCAGGGTGCATCGCCAATTCGAACAGCTCTTCATCGTCCTGTCCAAAATCCCAGTTGTTCTCTTTCATTTCAGCTTTAAATTCATCCAGGTTATCCGGATACAGATCCTGTGGGTTCCCTGTATAGAATTCGCGTCCTTGTTCTTTCGCCAGATTGATCAGGTCAGGTGATAATTCTCCCGGTAGCTTACCAGATTTACCAAGAATCATATCCCAGATATTATCGGCAATCATCGACCAGCGTTCTTTGCCCTTAACCAGTTGAACAACGTTCATCAGTGCCAGGTTTTTCACGTATTGGCTGAAAGGTGTAACCAGAGGAGGATACCCCAGCATAGGCCAGATATGTTCAACCTCATCAAATAACTTGATCAGAAGGTCATCTTGAGTCAATTCTTTTTTACCTCTTTTCGACAGCCACTTATTCAGACTTGTAAGGTTGTTTTCCAGATCTGCCATCAGACTGCCCATCATTCCTCCAGGAAGACCTGAACCGATAAGCAATGAGTTCATTAGACGGTTTTTGGGATTGATATAATACCCAAGGAAGTCATCTATAAATTCCTGTGTCATGGCACGTACTTCCATATAAGCCTTCATGTTAATATCAGGAACTTTAAATCCTGCATCTTTAAGCATACCTTGAACAGCTAACACATCAGCATGACCGGTACCCCAAGAAAGTGGTTCCATCGCGACATCGATATACTCAGCACCTGCACGGGCAACCTCAAGGATTGAAGCCATTGAGAATCCTGGACCAGAGTGTCCGTGGTATTCTATTGGGATATTTGGGTGCTTGTCTTTTATATTTTTAACAATTTTACCCATAAAAGCTGGTCGGCCAATTCCTGCCATATCCTTGATACAGATTTCATCTGCACCCATTTCAATCAGGTTTTCTGCCAATTGTGTATAATATTCGACAGTATGCACTTTCGAAATTGTTAAGCTAAGTGCAGCCTGAGAAATCATTCCACCTTCTTTAGCGTATTCAATTGATCCCTTCAGGTTTCTTGGATCATTCAATCCACAAAAAGAACGAGCAATATCAGTTCCTTGTTTTTTCTTTACCTTGTACATCAATTTTCGAATATCAGCAGGAACAGGACTCATCCTGATTCCGTTCAAAGCCCTCTCCAACATATGAGTCTGGATTCCGACATCATTAAAAGGCTGGGTCCATTGCCTGTTGGCAACGTTTGGATTTTCACCAAACAGCAGGTTAATCTGTTCAAACCCACCACCATTTGTTTCAACACGGGCAAAACAACCCATATCGATTATTGCCGGGGCAACCTTTAACAACTGATCAACTTTTGGTACATACTTACCCGACGACTGCCACATGTCGCGGTAAAGCAAGCTAAACTTTATTTCTTTTGCCATTATATTTAATGTTTATGTATTATAATTTATTAATGTTTGTCACTTTTCCTTTTCCTTTTGTAACAGCAGCCACTGCTGCAATTATAGCAGCAAGTTTATTCGGGGACAGTCCTGCAGAACCTCCATTTTCTTTTTCTGGTTCTGACCAGAATTTGTTGGTAATCCTGACAATAAGGTTTCCAACAACAACAACCAGAGTTAGAATAAAAAAAACGGTTATCATTCCAACTGCAAGTACCGATAAAGCATCACTTAATGAATGTTCCATATCTATATTGTTTTAATGCAAATTATTATAATTATAATGTATACCGGAGGAATCTCATTCCTAACAGAGTACACAAAAGTTAATCCCTCAATGTTAAATTGCTAAATGGACTGAAATATTGAGTTCCGCGCTATGCTCATATTTCAGGATGAATCAATTAGCCCTAATCGATTACATTATTCCAAATCGCAAGGAGGCGAACCCCCTGTCTCAAACAGGATAAAGTTTTTCATGTGAAAACTCACATATGCCTCAAAACACCCCTGGTGTTGATTAAATATCTTAAAGGAAATTTTGTCAGATTTAGCTGTACTGCGGTCCAGGTCTTTTAAAGAAGAATCGTCACAAGACATAGAATCAGGCAAGATACTGGTTGAGTTGGAAGATATATCAAGGTAGTTTTGATGTTCTATAAAAATGATCGTAGTACAGACCGAATAACTCCACGCACTATTTCCTTGTAATGAAATGTGAAAGATGAAAAGTAAGACAATATGTAATAAAAACTGTCTGATCATTTGAAAGTGAAAATGCAAATGTAAAATTTCTTAAAGATTATCAGGTATTTTATGCGTAATTTAAATTCCTTATAAATATCAAGACTCAAATTCTATCCTATTACTATCGAGACTGAATACAAATAAACATCTCTTTTTGACAGTTTAAAAGCATTTTAATAGCTTTATAATAAAAGTTGAGCATACAGTACATTTGGCTGTTAAATCAATTTTCTCACATTCCAATCAAACACACACAAAATGATAAATTTTGAAGCTTTTTTTAAAGTAAGTTATGGGCTATACATTGTTAGCTCAGGAGATAAAAAAGAAGGAAATGGGTTTATTTCCAACTCTGTCTTTCAGGTTACAGCAGAACCTCCCAAATTTGCTGCATGTTGCAATAAGGACAATCTAACTGCAGATATAATAAAAAAAACCAAAGCCTTTGCTATTTCTGTCTTACACCAGGATGCCGATGCCAAACTTATTGGAAAATTTGGATACAAGTCTGGCCATGACATCAATAAAATGAAAGGAACCAACTTTGTTGAAGGTATTGAAGGCATACCTGTTGTTCAGGATGATGCAATTGCCACCTTTGAATGCAAGCTGGTTGACACCTTTGATGTTGGGACTCACTATATCTTTATTGGCGAAGTGGTTCATTCTGAAGTGCTGGATAATAAAGAACCAATGACATATGCTCATTACCGGAACGTGAAACGGGGTGTTGCCCCTAAAAATGCACCAACATACGTTGATAAATCAAACTTGGTTAAAAAAGGTGCAGATGAAGGGGACAAATACAAATGTTCGGCCTGCGGACATATTTATGACGAGGCCAAAGGTGATCCAGATCATGGTATAAAGCCTGGAACAAAATTCGAGGACATTCCAGATGACTGGGTTTGCCCAGTTTGTGGTACTGAAAAGGAAGATTTTTACAAAATATAAATAAAAACCATGGAAAAAAGTTTAAAAGGCTCTCAAACAGAGCAAAACTTATTAAAAGCATTTGCCGGGGAGTCACAAGCAAGAAACAGGTATGAATTCGCCGCAAAAATTGCTAAAAAAGAAGGCTATGAACAAATAGCTGCTATTTTTCAGGAAACAGCCGACCAGGAAAAACAACATGCTAAACGATTTTGGAGTTTTCTGGAAGGTACCATGACTGAAATTACTGCTACTTATCCGGCAGGTATGACAGGCACTACAGCCGAAAACCTTAAAGCAGCTGCTGCAGGAGAAAACGAAGAATGGACAGAGCTATATCCTGAATTTGCCAAAGTGGCCAAGGAAGAAGGTTTCCCTGTAGTTTCTACTGCTTTTAAAATGATTGCAAAAGTGGAAGCCGAACACGAAAGACGCTATTTGAAGTTGTTGGAAAGTGTTTTAGGTGGCACTGTATTTAAAAAGGGTGGAAAAATATGGTGGAAATGCCGCAACTGTGGATATGTATATGAAGCAGAAGAAGCTCTTGAAAATTGCCCGGCATGCCTGCATCCTCAAGCACACATGCAAATACGTGAAGATAACTATTAAAGATTAGTTTAGGGGGGGCTGTACCTGAAGTCCAGAAGACTATTGATACAGCCCCGTTAGCTCTTATGGAAATATCAATTTAAACTCATTCCTACGGTTATAGGTCCGTTTCCAAAAATTATCGTTACTTAAAGCCGGCTGGATTCCGCCCATGCCTGATATTTCTATCCTTTGCGGATTAATTCCTCTTTCAATCAATAGGTTTTTAATTCTTTTTGCCCACCTCAAGCTTAGGGCAATATTATAATTTTGTGAACCTAAATAGTGTTTGTCAATAAAGTCCAACTACTGCGTTATTGCTCAAACCCCCAACTTTATGGACAGACACTAAATAGTCTGTATGCCCTATCACTTCAATATTAACCTGTGGATATTTATTTAAGAAATTAAGAAGATTGCCTATTCCCAAATCGGTTCGCGGGATAATATCAGTTTTATCAAATTCAAAGCGGATATTTGGAAATTCAACATAGTTAAACCCAGATTATGTATTAGATCTTAGTTATGAAGGTTGAAAATGCAAAAATAGAAGGACTTGGTGAGATGAACCATAGCAGCGCTATGGTGAACCGACCATTGGGAGTTCATGAATGCAATAAAAACAAGTGAGTATGAATAATAGAAACAAGTAAGTGAAACGACTTATATTGAAGCAATTTCAATATGTAATAGATTTTCTAATGCATATTTCGGGTTAAATTTCCCCCACCCTGAATTTCAAGGAAAAATCCAAGGAAATACTATGTTGGTAACCAATTGTATAAAACCTGTTTCGTGTAAATACAAGAGGAGTATAAACTACACCAACATAGGCATGCTTTGTCAGCTGCCTTGAACTGGTTAAGGAAAATCCAATTCCTTGGTATATTTGTTTGGTGTAAGTTCCAACATATTGCTTATATTGCTTGTTTACAATGCTTGTATAAGCAGGACCCAAGCCAAAATGCCATTTCTGTTTTTTAAAATTTTGTCTTAATCCAATATAAAAAGCCATTGTCGACTGATATTTTCTATAAAGGTCCTGGTCAGGTGGAAGTTCTTCGCTGACCCCCAGCATGGCACTAAACTGAATTGAGAAATATTCTTTTGGGGTTTGATAATATTCTATGCCACTTCCAATCCCCCACACCCCCATTTGGGAAGAATAAGAATTACCATCGTAAGAATAAAATTGGCTGATCAGCGGCAGGTTACAAGTCAAAAAAACAGATCCCTTGCCGGGCTCAAAATAGTTATTGTTTAGCACTATATTATCAGAGACCATATCTACATAAACAGACTTTGGATAAGTAAACCTTCGTGGATTTGTTAAGTCTATTAGATATCCATACAATCCGGCGCTAAATAGGTTTCCTACAGTAAAAGCCGGTGACAATTTACTAGGAACCTGTACTGTTTTATTGATTGTATCGTTATGCAGTTCAAGTACTATATCGTACTTGGACCTTTTAACAGGAACAATTGCAGGAGCAATATAATTAGTACGATCATTGGGTACTTTAACAACAGTTGAGTCCAGATCAGTTTCAACTTTAATATAGGTGTAGGGACGATTCAACAGGCTTGCACACGAACTAAAAAGTAAAATAAAAATTACCGGAAAGAATCCTTTCATAGTTTGGCCTTTGCTATGCAAAGACAAACTATTCCTGTTAAGGTTGCACCTACCCCTTCCCTATTAAAGAAGCAGCAGCCCTGTCGACTAAAAATAAAAGCTCCCCAGATTCCGGTAAAATAAAAGAAGAAGGATATTGGGTAGAGCCAGCCCCTCCTTCAAATACTTGTTTAAGTTTTTCTTTTTTATTGTCGCCAGTTACAAGAAATACAACCCTTTTAGAACTGTTCAGCACTTTGCCACTTAAGGTTAACCGAATTTGTCCCGATTCAGGATGGCTGGCCTTCTCGCAGATTTTTTCGCTCTTTAACAGTTCCATCTGATGGGGAAAAATTGAGGCAGTATGCCCATCGTCCCCCATTCCCAACACCTGAAGGTCAAAAACAGGGCATATTCCGTTTTTTTTAAGATTTTTTCGTAGAACCCCAGAATACCGTTCAATCTCCACAGCAATATCATTGGTTCCAATTACCGGAAAAATATTTTCTTCGGGAATATGGATATGGTCAAAGAGGATACGTTTAGCCACTCCATAATTACTCTCTTCGCTTTCTGGTGGCACCATTCGCTCATCGCCCCAGTAAAAACAGGTATGACTCCAGGGGATTTGATCTTTATAATCCCTCAACAGCGTTTCAAACCATATTTTAGGTGTTGAACCTCCCGAAAGAGCAACATGCAACTTTTGCCCATTATTAAAATAGGTATTCGCCAACCCTGAAAAATAGGCTGCAAATTCATTTGCAACGTCTTGTGGGGTTTGGAATATTTTCAGTTCTGCCATGATTCTTAATTTAAGTACACAAAGGGGTTAAAGCTCGCAATATTCTCCATCACTTGATAAATTTTTACACGGATAGCGCCACGTTATCCCGGGGCGGTCCAATAGCCCTTCAACCACTTCATCGGGACCCCATGTGCCTGCCGGATAGCCATATAAAGGAGCAGCATTGGGTTCATTCCATATATCAAGAATAGGTTGAACAAACTCCCAGGCAACCTCAACTGCATCGCCCCTGGCATATAAAGTAGAATCACCCTGCATACAATCCAGCAGAAGTCTTTCGTAGGCCTGAGGCAAATGTTCTGATTTAAGGTCACTGTAATGAAAATCCATGTTCACATCCTGAACAGAAAAACCTGCACCGGGAACTTTCATCCCAAATTTGATCAATAATCCTTCATCAGGTTGTATACGAATCACCAATAGGTTTTGGGCGTGCGACATTGAGGTCAGATTGCGGAACAGGGCATGAGGGGTCTTTTTAAAATGCACTACAACTTCTGTAACCCTTGTGGGCAATCTTTTTCCAGATCGGATTAAGAATGGCACATCAGCCCAACGCCAGTTATCAATAAAAAACTTCATGGCGACAAAGGTTTCGGTCCTGGATTTTTCATTCACCCCTTCTTCTTCACGATATCCCTGGTACTTTTGTCCACGAACAGTTGATGATGTATATTGGGCTCGAATAACATTTTTTTGTACATCTTCCCTGCTTAGGGGACGAAGTGATTGAAAAACTTTCATGGTTTCATTGCGAATCGACACAGGACTAATCTCTGTCGGAGGCTCCATCGCTACCAGCCCCACCAACTGAAGAAGGTGATTCTGCACCATATCGCGCATAGCTCCAGAATGATCGTAATACCCTCCGCGGTTCTCAACCCCAATACTCTCAGATGAAGTAATTTCAATGCGATCGATATAATTGCGGTTCCATAATGGTTCAAATATCCCATTGGCAAAACGGGTCACCATTACATTTTGAACAGTCTCTTTGCCCAGGTAATGGTCAATTCTATAAATCTGATTTTCTGAAAAGTATTTTAAAAGCTCTTTATTTAGCAGTTTTGCCGATTTTAGGTCGATGCCAAAAGGTTTTTCTACAATCAACCGCTTCCAGCCTTTAGTTTCATCATTTCTGTTCAATCCAAATTTTGCCAGATTTTTAGGTATAATCTCATAGAGGCTTGGTGGTGTCGACATATAATAAATTACATTCTCCGGTATGGCAAGTGAACCGACAACTGCACATATCTTTTCCTGCAAAAGACCATATTCTGCCTCATCAGAAGTGTTAATGGACTGATAATACAGCTGGTCTATAAATGGCTTGGCTATAGCATTGTCTTTGTCTTTAAGTTCTGAGAATTGCTCCAGGGCACTATGCATCTTTTTCCGGAACTCCCCATCTGAAAGTTTAGTCCGCCCAACACCAATTATTGCAAATTTCTCAGGTAACAGCTTTTGCTTTGCAAGTTCAAACAATGCGGGTATAAGCTTACGCTTTGTCAGGTCCCCAGAGGCCCCGAATATTACTAAAATTTGATTTTCTGGCTTTGTCATAGTTTTGATATGGTTTTGACATAGTTTCGACAACAAAGTTAATCAACAATCATGGATATGGTTTGGTTCGTTTCATTTTAGTATTATCCCAACCCAGCCCTAAGTTATTTTGTTTTTATTTACGAAATGCCTGATTAAATCCGGATTATGCATTAGAACTTCGTTATGAAGGTTGAAAATGCAAAAATAGAAGGACTTGGAGAGATGTATCATAGCACCGCTATGGTGCTTCGAAACAAGTAAGTGAAACGACTTATATTGAAGCAATTTCAATATGGAATAGATTTTCT
Source organism: Bacteroidales bacterium (assembly GCA_050295515.1). Taxonomy (GTDB): domain Bacteria; phylum Bacteroidota; class Bacteroidia; order Bacteroidales; family UBA10428; genus UBA10428. The sequence continues at coordinate 21,090 of JBNKPU010000122.1, forward strand.
AATGCATATTCCGGGTTAAAAATACTTCATTTAACGATGCCAGAAAAATCCAGTACAAAAGAATTGGTAAGCACAAACAAAACAGATGGCTGAAGTTAAAAAACATTGAAGTTTTAAGAAGGTGGGCAATCGCAAATTCAAGGCAACAAGTAAAAATCCCTAATACTATGATTATAGTAAAAACATCATTCAGGTTGCTGCCAAAGAGGTCAGAACGCTTGTACCAAGCAGAATTTAAAAGAAAATGTTAGCTTAACGGACACGATCAACACATGAATCAAACAGGTATAAAATAGCCATGGACAAATAAGGCCCAGGCTTTATAGCCTATGACCTTTTCTAATTCAGACAAAATTTCAGGATAGGGAATAGTTAATTACTTTAGGCCTAACCAAACGTTCATAATCCTTGAAGTTCATCCGGATTAATTCGGTATGGGAACCAGCGTTAAATACGATATCAGTATTGAAGCTTAGACGTTCGGCCACAAAAACTTCCATATTCCATAGATTCCCAAAAGGCGGCATAGCCCCTACTTCACAATCAGGAAACCTGTGTTGAAATTCCTGTTCTGATGCAAGTTCAATATTGCGAATTCCAACAATATCGCGCAATACACCAAAATTAACCTTATAAGAAGCAGGTAGAACAGCCATAGCCAAATGACCATCAACCTTAACGATTACTGTTTTTGCCATTTCATACCCTGAAACATGCACAGATGCAGCTATTTCCTGCGCAGTAAATGCCATAGAATGGCTAATAACCCTATACTTCACATTATGACTTTCGAGATAGTCCTTGATCCTTTGAGAAGGCATATTAATCAATTTAAATTCCACAAATCGGGCACAAACCACATAAACCCATGATTGGGCATAAGAACAAACGTAAATAGCGGTTTTTGATGGAACTTGATCGGGGTACCCCTAATATACTAAATTTCTGGCACAGATACAAAAAATGAGATACTAATCGTGGCAATAAAATGATCAAACCTTAGAAGCGAAAGTTATTCCCAATCACTCCATTCCATGGTAAGTTTATCCCTGGTTCTGGCTTTTTTTGTCCTGTTATTAACCTGATAGTAGCTAATGCCATCATCTTCAAACGAGCAACTGATTGTTTCAAATTTATACTTGGCCCTGGGATTATCAGGATAAACAACAAGCAAGGTTTGGTGAATTTTTCCTGACATTTCATAAACATACCTGCTAACATTTCCATGCTCATTGACCTCAATATAAGTTTTTCTGTTTTCATTTTTTTTGAGGTTTACGAAAGCAACACTTTTTAATCTATAATTGTCAACAAATTCGAAGACAAAGGTTCCATCAGCATATACATTTCGGGGATCAGTCGACTTTTCAACAGTAAAAACCATTCCCTGGTTAGAAATAGAATAGGTGATTATATTGCAAACCTCTCCTGCTTTTCTGTTTATATCGCCACGCTCACAAATCTTAACATACTCAACCTCTGCTATATTACCTGTATTTGAATACTTAAATTGTTTCACAAATACCTTATCGGTAAATTTTAGTTTACCTCTTCGAAAATTTGGAGATGCTTCGTAATACTGGTAGTATTGTTTAACTTTAATTACCTTACCCTTGTTGTTAAAAAACACAGAATCGACAGGCGAACGAAAATATTTGAGATTATTTTTACTTACCAAAACACTCTTGCTTTCAATCCTCACAACCCGTTGAAGCTTATCATATTTGTAGAAATGATAAAAGCCTGGTGCCTTAATGGATTTTATCATTTTGGTTACAGTATCAACTGTTATGTCCAATTTCCCCTCTGAAAGTTTCAATGTCTCTTTCCATGGCGTATAGGGTTTATTATATCCAAAAATTAAAGAGGTAAAGGTATAATCTGTAAGAATAGAATCGTTTTTGACAAGTATTGGAGTGTCTGAAATTATTATTTGCTTAGACAGTATCTGGCTAGATGCCCTTAGCAGGGATGGTAATTCAGCCCTTAAAAATTGTAGGGAATCTATAATCCTTTTTCTGCGTGCTATAGAATCGCGGACAAACATTTCTCGGGCTAAAATAGAATCGCGAACAAACTGCACCCGGGCAGCAATAGAGTCTTGAACAAACCTCTCTCTTGCCAGAATTGAATCTTTTTGGGCAGGAGTAAGCGAATCTATGGTTTCTTGAACAACAGGAATTGTATCAGCTGGTCCTTTTGCCTCTTTATGCGGATGATATAAGTTACGGCCATTAGATGAATCCAGTTCTTGGGCAGTAACGCTTTCAAAATTTAGAATTGAAAGCATACAAATTAGTATAAGCAACAGACCTTTTTGACATTTCATATTCCACAGAATTAAAACAACTTAAATTTTAGGGAAGATAATTAATTTTATCTGACAGGATAAAAAAAAATAAAAACAACCCACTATGATGAAACAAAAAGTGCAGTTATAAAAGAATAACTGCACTGTTCAAAAAGTTTTAAGTAAAATACCGCTTACTCAAAATAAGCATGCTCAAATGAATGTAAAGTCACTTTAAGTTTACCGATATATGTCAAATCTGTTGTTTGTTTAGCTTTCATGGCGTAGACCAGCATTTCATGCAAAAGTGTCAATTGTTGGATGTATTTCTGATATCCCTCTTCGTCCGATGGATCAACAATTTTTACTCTTTGATGCAAGAAGTATTGACTGACAATATACTGAATCTCGCTTGCATGCTTTTCCTTATTGTCTACCCAACGTATCAATTGGTTATAATTTACTGGATCGGAACTCGACAATTCCTCTATTTGTTTCATTGATTTCTCAATTGTTGTTATATGCTCATACAGTAAAGAAATCCTAAGGGAATCTCCATAAATGCCACAAGGTACCTCACAATGGGCAAAGGCATCCTTGCTTAAACCTATAAGCATTATTGAAGTCACGACCGCAAGACTGATTTTTTTCAAAGTTTTCATATTGTTCAATATTTGGTTACATAGATATAAACCATTGAAAAGCATATTAGTTTATTAAATTAATAGGATAATATCAAATATTCCCTTTCCTTTTTTTTAATTCAACCATGCCTTATATCCAACTATTAACAGACATATATCCGGGGTGCATTTTTTACAAAGCTGGCAAAAATCATATTTCATTTTGTTCTTCCTGAATACTTTCGCGCCATGGAAGGCATATTAAACATAATCAGCATTGCAGGTACATTGGCATTTACCATATCCGGAGCCTTAACAGCCATGAAAAAAAGTTTTGACCCTTTTGGAGTATTTATCATTGCTTTTGTAACAGCTGTTGGTGGTGGCACACTCAGGGATATGCTTGTCAGTTCTTCATCTGCTTTTTGGCTCATTGATCCCGCATATGTTTACTTCATTATTGCCGGAACTGTTCTTGCAATCCTTTTTAAAAAGAAGCTCTTCCACCTACGAAAGACACTTTTACTTTTTGATACCCTGGGACTTGCCCTTTACACCATAGTTGGTGTGCAAATTGGACTACAAAATGATCTCAGTGGTATTAGTTGTGTAGCTCTTGGTACTGTTACAGGAACTTTTGGAGGAGTATTGCGTGACATACTTGTAAACGATATACCCGTAATCTTTCGAAAAGAAGTTTATGCCACCATAAGTATTTTGGGTGCAACACTCTACCTGCTATTGCAACATTCTGGTATGGATACAATCTACCTGCAATTTATTCCAATTGGAGTAATAATTGTTCTACGGCTGATTGTGGTATATTTTAGTATTTCATTCCCTGTAATATACAATGCAACAGATTTGAATGAAAGTGATAACCAGGATTGCAATACCTCCAATTAAACAGCAAATTGTTTCGTTCATCTTTGTTCGGTTTAGATCAACATTTAAATTATACGACTGTTTTAAGGGCAGTTTGGTTTCTTTCCATGAAGAAATTAATATAGAACCATGGTACAATAATTAAATTGCTGGAAATACTAAGGGACTGTTACAGGGCATTCAGGCCAGACTATAGGTTGTTTGAGGGGGCAGACGAGTGTAAACGCAGTGCATCAAGTGTACAAAAGACCTGTAGGCGGGACAAACAGGCATCCGGCATCACCCCATGGAGCACCCCGCATACCTTACGCCACTCCTTTGCCAGCCATGTGTTGGAAAGCGGTGAAAACCTAAGAAACATACAAACACAATTGGGGTATTGCAGCTCAAAAAAAAGTGAAAGGTACCCCCACATTGTCGACATCAACAACAAAAGGCCAATGAGCCCCTTGGATATAATGATGAAGCGTATTGCATTTGGAGAAATAGATACAATGAAAGATAAAAACGATAGCTATACAAATAGGAAATAAACGGAACTCTGGGGTAGAGTTGATTATATACAGATGCTGGCAGATTGATAACTTTTAAGAATGGAGAATTTATGTGGATACATCAATCTGATTAAGTATTAACTAATGAAAGAGCAAAGGATAAAGATAAAATGGACGACAGTTGGCATCTTTATTACTCAATTGGTGTTGATGATTCTAACCTTGATTTTAGATTCTTCAAAAGCGAATTGGGTTTGTGGACCTGTTTTGTTTTACTATGAACTTCTTTGTATTGCAATACAATTGATGATTACGATAATAGGATTTAAGAGTAATAATCGGATTACAAAGTGGATTTTATTTATATTGAGTTGTCTAATATTGACAAGTATTATAATTGGTTTTATTAATTTTCAAATGAATTGTAGTTAATAATGCCAGCTGCCAATAAATAGGACTATGAGCGGTCTGTAAGACCTGGTGATGAGTCCATAGCCTGCCCCGAACCTGATTCGTGGTTGAAAACTACACTCCGGCCAAATTAGCAGGATGTTTTTCTAAGCCCTTTTCGACGGTTTTATGTGTTTTTGCTGGGTTTAAAGAGGCAATTCCCATGGAGGTTTGTGGATTGATGCTGTGGTTTGGCTCCTATTAACAATGGAAAAAGCCTAAAAACATGTAAAATAGAAGATCGACAATCGAAATTGGACCCGGAAGGTGAAACAATAAATATAGAACAACCCCACTCCAGTTTATAGTCGCTTAATACCAACTATCATTTTGCATGTTGGCCAATTATTATATAAATTTCGGGAAAATGATCGATAAGAAATAAGCGCAATTGCATTTATTTGCTTGTTTGCGGCGAGCAGACCAGATAACGAGCATTCACGAAAGGATAACATTTAAAAAAGATGATTCAAAATAAAGATTTATTAATAAAATGCCTGAAAGAGATTGAAAATAA
>JBNKPU010000123.1:0-6937 GCA_050295515.1 Bacteroidales bacterium
GGATCTTCAATTTCAAAAGGAAGGTCTATTTGGTTTTCCGAAATTTCTGCATCCCATGTCTTAGAAGCATAAACTTCGCCAGTTTGCGAATTTGATATTTCAAGTAAATAGGTTTCTTCATTATAAACAGCGCACTCCAAATGGGCATTTAAATTTGCCTTGGTTTCAGATAATTCAACCTGTTCAATAAACACATCCTGTATTTCTGCATTAGTTATATATTCCAAATAAACCGGTCGCCAAATACCCATTGTTACAAACCTGGGGCCCCAGTCCCAACCATAATGATATGGCGCTTTTCTCGTGAAAACACTGACCCTTTTGTCTCCCAAGCCTCCTACTTCTGACTGATCATTAACTGCCGGTAATGGATACCCGTTTTCTTCCAATTTTCTAAGCCCCAAATCTATAGGAGATAGAAACTTGATCTTTAGTGTATTTTCACCATCCTTTAAAAAACTATTTACTTTGATCTTCCAGGAACGGTAAAAATTGTCTGCTTTGAGAATTAGATTATCGTTCAGGTATACCTCAGCATAAGTATCAAGCCCTGTAAAGTTCAGGAAGATTTGTGATGTTTCGTGATTTAGGCTATCGAATTGAAAAGAGTTGGTGTACAACCAGTTTTCTTTATCGACCCATTGGTATTCCTTTTCATTTTCACGGTAAAATGGCTCTGGCAACCTCTTATTGTAAAGCAAATCGCTTTGTACTGTCCCCGGAACCATAGCCTGATATATCTGGCTATCCCCTTCCATCTGCAAGGACCAATTGTCTTTTAGCTCTATCACCATATAATTCATTTCAACAGCTTTTTTGCTACAGGAGACCTGTATTAGGACCAGAATCAACAATATGTATAACAAAATGTTAAACCGTCTCATTAATAACAAGTATTTCTACCTGAGCAGATAATTTCCTCTAATTAATAGTTAGCCCTTTATTGATTTCTTCAATCCGTTTCAAAATTTCGATGCATGCCCGACCATTATGGTAGGGACATTTCCAGAATCCGGCTTTGACATAGCTATCCACAGGCCGACCATTTTTATCGACCCGGTAATGCCATTCACCATTTTCTTTATCAATAATATAATCGTGTGTAAACCTGCCAATTTGCAAAGCCTTGTTGATGTATTTTTGGTCTTTTGTAACTTGATAAACATTTAAAAGCCCAACCATTGCCTCAGCCTGTGGCCACCACTCCAGTTGTTCATCAACATGCTTGCTTAAACGTTCGGTTTCGTGGTAAAGACCACCAATAGGGCTTAGCCCTTCAAGAGCAGCATCAGTAATTTTGGGCACCCATTTTTCCACTTCCTCTATCAATTGTTCCGATCCATGAACCAATGCCGATTCATGGATTAACCAACCTGCTTCAATATCATGTCCAAAAGATATTACAGCAGCTTCTTTATTCCATTTTTCATCAAAAAAAAGATCCAGGTGATAATCTTCTGAAGAAGTTATGATATCTAAAAATATACGTATTAGGTTTTTGAGTTTGTTTTTAAGTACTTTATCATTCCAGACCTGGTATAAATTGGCATAAGCCTCAACAATATGCAGGTGAGTGTTCATTGTTTTTTTGGAATTCATATCAACGGCACTCAACCGGATATCATCCATATCTGACCAATCGCTTGCAAAAGCATCTATATAGCCATTATGTTCTTTATCGAATGCATGTTTCTCAATTTGGTTAAAAATTGAGATTGCTTTCGCCAAAACATCAGGCTCTCTGCTTATCTTATAATATTCGCTCAAGCCATAAAGGGCAAAAGCCAGGGCATAAATCTGGTTTTTTGTGTCATGTGGCCGTCCTTCATGGTCAACGCTCCAATAATAACCACCAAAAGTATCGTTATAAAAATGGGTCGAGATATACTCATAGGCCCTTTGCGCCATAGCGAGGTCGTCATTATCTTTTGTGAAAGCATAAGCTGTTGAAAAAGTCCACAGCAACCTTGCATTTAGGATAAGGCCTTTAGGAGCATCTTTAATCACATTCATGTTAAAGTCAATTTCTCCATAAAAGCCACCAAATTCCTCATCAACCATATATTTTTTCCAGAAAGGCAGGATAATCTCCTTCAATTCGCTTTCTGCAAAATTCTTCAGCCATTTCAGGTTTTCTGTCAAGCCCATTATTTATCAGATTGATTTTTAATTAATTTACGTTTCATAGAATTTGTTTTTCGCACTAGATAGTGTTTGTCAATAAAGTCCAACTACTGCGTTATTGCTCAAAACTTAAATCCTCATATACACAAGTATACTGTGGTTTAAATTTTTCACACGCCTTGTATTTGAACTTTATTCCTCAAACACCCGACTTTATGGACAGACTCTAGATAGAGCCTTCTCATCCAAAATAAATAGACTAGAAAACATTGTTAATATTAAAAAAACAGAGTGTTATATAGTTCTTCTTTTTTGTTGCTGTCTATAATTTTATTGATTGCCTCCACAGTAGTTGCAGACCTTAGTCCATCTTCAGGAGTGTTTTCGCAATAATCTATTAGTTTATCAACAGTTGTTGTAGCTACATGCATTCTTGTGTCTGAACTTGCGTAGTATATGAAAACTGTTCCGTCTTCATCCTCAATCCATCCATTGGCAAATACAACATTTGACACATCTCCTACTCTTTCTGCATTCTCAGGAGCAATAAAATATCCTGCCGGACGATGAATTATTTTTGATGGGTCTTTCAGATCAGACATGAACACATACAACACATAGCGTAAGCCAGCAGCAGTATTACGTACACCATGGGCAAGCTGTAACCAGCCTTTTGCTGTTTTGATTGGTGCTGGTCCCAGGCCATTTTTTACTTCATTAATGGTATGGTATACTTTTGGATCAACAATGTTTTCTTCTTTCACCTCAGCTTTTTCCATGCTATCGGTAAGACCAAAACCAATTCCCCCACCTGAACCTGTATCGATAAATCCATCTTGTGGACGGGTGTACAATGCATATTTTCCATTAATAAATTCGGGGTGTAGAACCACATTGCGCTGCTGTCCTGAATAACTGATAAGATCTGGTAAACGTTCCCAGTTTATTAAATCTTTTGTTCTGGCAATACCACAACTGGCAACCGCAGACGATTGGTCCCCATCATGAGCATCCGGATCACGGCGCTCTGAACAGAATAGTCCATAAAGCCAACCGTCTTCATGGGCGACAATTCGCATGTCGTAAACATTGGTATCCGGATTTTCTGTTTCGGGCAAGGTTATTGGTCTTTCCCAAAATTTAAAGTTATCCACACCATTTGGACTTTCTGCTACAGCAAAAAAGGATTTTCTATCGATGCCCTCTACCCTTACGACCAACAAATATTTTCCGTTCCACTTAATTGCTCCGGCATTAAACGCTGCATTAATACCGAACCGTTCCATCAAGTAAGGGTTTCTCTCCTTATTCAAATCATACCTCCATTGAATGGGTGCATGCCTGGCAGTAAGAATTGGGTTTGTATACCTTTCAAAAATGCCATTCATTGAGAACAAAGGCTCATTCTTTTTTTCTATTAATTCCTTAAATTCCTTTGTAATGATCTTAAGACGCTTATTAAAATCCATCTTTGCTTCTATTATAGTTATTTATTACTCTTTAAAAAAGGGGCTTGTACGCCAAAAAAATTTTCTGTCTATTAATTGGACTTTGTGTAGTCCTTATTAAAATCATCCAGTTTATCCCACCATGTCTTTTTCATGATTACAACAGTTATAATAATAACAGACCATGTTACAGCGAAAGCTCCCCAGTTTTTTATTACCATATATATTGGCATTGCAACAATTGCTGTCTGTCCAATTATACCAATCATTATATTGAACATATCTTTCCAAAAGTTCTTGTTCTTCTCGAAATGAGGGTAGTCAGCTTTGACTTTTTTATAAATTGGGTCCCAAAAACCCCAAGGACGTATGTTTGAATAAAATTCTTTTAAGGTCTTTTCGTTTGTTGGCTTTGTAACCAGGGTTCCAATAACACATCCTGCCAATGACAACAATAGCATAACAGGAAAGAAGTACAACAAAATGATTTGTTCTGCAACTTCAGGGAAAAGAGGTGGCAATACTTTAGGGAAAATCATGGCTGCTGCCAGGCCGGTAAGCATCCCCCAGAAATATCCGTGCCCATTAAAGCGCCACCAGTACCATTTCAGGACATTGGCCGCAATAAAACCACCATATATCCCAGATACAATCCATTGTAACAGACTGTTAATATTGGTAGCAAATGCTCCTATTACTATGCTAATTACCACAATGGTAATACCTACAGTATAATTTGCCCAACGGAGTTGAGTTTTATTTGGATCTGGTGTAAAGTATTTAATATAAATGTCATTAACCAGGTAAGCCTGTGCTGCATTCAATGTACCGGAGAAAGTAGACATAAATGCAGCTAAAAGGCCTGCCAGGATAAGCCCTAATAATCCGGCAGGTACAAATTCATTGATAGCAGAGGGAAGTATCTGTTCAAAATCGGTTTTGCCATTTACCAAAAGATCCAATTGATCAAAAAACACCAGCCCCAGAACCATAAAACCTGTAATCATCATATACCTTGTTGGGTTTAGCACTACAGATACAAAACCACTCATCTTAGCTGCATCTGAAGGATTCTTTGTTGCCAATATCTTTTGCATATCATAATTAGGTGCAGGACCTGCTCCACTAACCAGAATACCTTTTAATACCATCATGCTGAAAATGAACCCAAAAAGTGACATCCCATGTTCCCGAATTGCTGAATTGGCCGTATCAATTATCCCTGTCCAGTCAATGTTCAGATGCATGCCAAAGAATGGTGATTCCCAACCGTCCGGTACATTTAATGGAGCGTCAAGGGCATTCATTGCCATTACCGCTATTATTACCGACGCAATTGTCATGATAAGAAACTGTACAAGATCTGCCCATACAATACTTGTCATACCACCTAATATGGTATAGAATACTGCAAAGAGCGTAAACACAACGGCATAAAAGTGTGGAACAATGTTCGGGGCCAGGTCAAAAGGCAAATAGGGTGAAACCACTTCCCATGGGATGAAAATTTCAACAAATTTCCCTAACCCTACAAAACCGTAAGCCAGCATGCCCAAGCATAAAAGAATAGCAAATGCCACAACAATATTGTGCGACAGTTCGGCACCTTTGTCATAGCCAAAACGAGTCCTCATCCATTCAGCACCCGTAGTTACATTGGCTTTTCTTATCCAGGCCGACAAATAGACCATCAAAAAAATCTGGTTAAATACCGGCCACATCCAAGGCAACCAAATACTTTTCAGTCCATACAAAAATCCTACAGCTACAAGCCACATGGTACCTGAAATATCAAACATTCCGGAAGCATTTGACAACCCCAACATATACCAGGGAAGCTTATTACCTCCAAGCAGATAAGCTGCTTTATCCTTCTCTGCCCTTTTTTTGATTACCAGTCCTATAACAACTGTGGAAGAGAGATATAGCAAAATGATAAGTACATCTAAAAATCCTAGTTTCATCTATTATTTATTAGTTAATTGATACATATTAGGTAAATCATTCAAAAAGAAAGTGCTTGAATCCTCTTTAAACTCAAGAAAAGACCCTACAGATGGATGCCCTGGGTAGGGTGCATAATGGTGGTCGGTACGAGCATTTCTCCAAACGAGTGCATAAGCAATATCAGCCTTTGATGCCTTAATGCCTTCAAGAAGAACTGTAGTAAACCAATCGTGCATCGAGAGTGTTTCATAGCCAGTTTCTGACAAAATAGCAACCTTGTCCCTTTCTTTGGCCAACCTGTCAATAATTTTCAATCTTTTGATGAATATGTCCCTTGTATCGGCTGACTGGATACTTTTATAATCATCGAAGCCCAAAATATCCACATACTCATCGCCAGGGTAGCGTTCAAGATATTCCTCTTGAGTCTCGAATACATCAGTTGAATAGCAAAAGAGCATATTTTCCAATCCCTTGTTTACTCTTAAATAATCAACTGTATATTGAAAGAGTTTTATATAAAGAGTATCTGGACAAGGATCAGCACCCCACCAGAACCAGCTGCCATTGTGTTCATGGTAGACCCTGAAGATTACTGGAACCTTTACGCCATTATCTGTTTCAAGACTACCGATAAAATCTGCAACCTTATCTAACTGATTGGTAAATTTACTGTTTAAATTTCCACCTGGTAGAATATCTGTAACAACCGGTGTAACATCCCACGCGCTTTCCCCCGTTTTTGGATTACGCTGATGCCAACTTATGGTGTTAATACCTCCGCGCTCATAAGCTTCAATCATCCACCGCTTCATGTCGGCAAAGGGCACATTGTCGATATTCTCTGTACTGTCGATATGGCCAATATCCCATCCAAATACAGCAGGATAGCTTCCGGAAACTTTCTGGACATCAGATTCAAATTCCCCACCTATCCAACCGATTCCATAAGCAACATCATCCTGATGTCCAAACATAAAACCCTCTTTCGAAATATTCTGTAGGTTTTTAAAAAGAGCCTGTGTTTCCTGTGTCAGTTTTGGGGTGTGCATTTTATTATTAGTGCTTTCTTTTTTGCTTTCAGAAGAGCATCCTAAAATCAAAAATGCCGCTATTAATATTAAGTTAACTCTCTCCATCGAATACTTTTTTAATTGCTGTCCTAATTTATGAATCTGAAAATAATGAAGGGTTAAAATATGTAACATCTAATTTAAATTTTGTAAACAAAGGTCTCTCAGATGTAACATCGTAGTCAAATATTGTAACATCAAGAGATTTACAGGGAGTATTTCACCTTGTTTTGTTGAGAAAAACACAAAACCCACAAAACTTCATCTTTCTGTATTTCTGCACATTGTGCATGCAAAAACAGGAACAACTATTTATGGATAGAAACTGAAACAGGCAGAGTTTGT
>JBNKPU010000124.1:0-40086 GCA_050295515.1 Bacteroidales bacterium
GAATTCTTGTATAGGTATCTCAACAGATGTTTTCTTTCTGTTAAAATATCCGAGGCTAAAGTATCGTAAGGTGAGTTTGTTTTTGTCATCAGAAAAATATATATAGTTAAACTCCAATAGGCTTTCTAACACTAAGGATACGATATAAATGCAGGTTAACACTACTACCCAGTTGTACTTTTTCAATCCTAGAAAAGGAATGTTCCGGTTAAAAGAAAGCATAATAATAACAATAGCCAGAAAAAAAACCATCAAGGTAATCATCCTTCGTAGCTGTATGGTTATAACTCTCTTTTTTTTATCTATGTTCATCTTCAGAAAATTTTTTTACCAAACTTACATTTTAAGTCGCAAATCTAAAAATCGGAACTCAGGTTCTCACCTTTTTTATAACTGAATTACTCTGTAAATATTACTTGAATTCGGATTGGAAGTTTAAGATTTAGCTCCAAACACTTTAATTCTACCAGCTTTTTAATATTCCAACTTGTAAGGCAATAAATTGTTCCTTGTAAAAATCTATATTTGGACTATATAAATCTGATGCTCCAGAAAGATCCAATTTTATAGGTTCTTGTCCCCAAATTGAAATACCCCAAGGATTATCAATTAAAAAACGGAAATTTAACTGATAGCCAAAACCTTTTTCTTGTTCATAAAATACCGGATTTGGTTCGTTGTTTTCTTTATAATAGTAAGCCGCTTCTACTTGGAATGAATAATTCTTATTTAACAAAATATAATTGATCCCTACAAAATACCTCATGAAGTTGATAGCAGATCCATCAAAATCTGATTTGCTATAACTTAATATTGGAGTTATTGAATTGCTTTCGTTCAGTTTATGTTTGTAGCTAAATTCTATTTGATGAAGGGCTCCGTTTCTCTTTAAATCATTCAAGTGTGGAAGTGGTAAATCCAATTGACTTCCACTTTCTTCGGAACCGATGATTTGTTTAATATAACTATAACTTAGCCTGGCCTCAGTACCTTTAATTTGTATCCATTCTAAGCGGATACCCGGGAAAAAAAGGGGAGTTGCTGTTCTTTTTTTGCCAATAATAAATGGATCCTGCCATGTTTTTAAGGCAAGGTCCTCAATACAGAGTCCAAGTTGAAATATTCCATTTGCTTTAAATCTCTGCCTAATAGCTAATTGATTTGATCTATTGAACCTAAAAAGATCTTCTGTTGAATTGCCAATAAATACACTGGTTTTTCCTTCTCTAAGAGTATAACTAATTTGAAATGGCAGGGTCAAGTATGGAGTTCCTACATCTTTAGGTTTGTCTAATAGTGAGTTTATTTGATCATTGCCACGTCTCATTCCCAAATAGGTTGAATATAGGTTAGATGCTGAGATTGAATAGCCAAATTCGGGGAGTATAAAGCCGCTAAATCCCTTTGAGTCAGGTATCAATTCCTGAGCATTATTGATAGGAAGCAGCACAAAAACAAAAATAAAAACTGTTATTAGTCTCATGTAATAATTTGTTATTTTCTTCTCTTTTTAAAAAAATCAACCAGTAAATGATTGCATTCATGTTCTAAGATTCCTGAAACCACTGAAGTCCGGGGATGTAAAATTGGTTGGTTGATTAAAGAATATCCCCTTTTGGAATCATGGGCACCAAACACAATCTCTGAGACTTGTGACCAGAAAAGAGCCCCGGCACACATCACACAAGGTTCCAGTGTAATATATATAGAGCAGCCTTCAAGATATTTACCTCCAATTGTATTTGCAGCTGCAGTAATGGCCTGCATCTCAGCGTGAGCTGTAACGTCATTTAGGGTCTCAGAAAGGTTGTGGGCCCTTGCAATGATCATATTGTTTGCTACTATAACTGCACCTACAGGAACTTCATCTTTATTAAAAGCTTTTTGGGCTTCTTTCAAAGCTTCTTTCATAAAAAAATCATGCGAAAAAATAACAGGTTCCATAAAATTGAATTCAATCAGTAAATCGGCACAAATTTCTTTTTATCTTCGTGCCAGAAAATCAAAAATAGCGAATATAATGTACAGGACGCATACTTGTGGCGAGTTAAACATAAAGAGTGTTGATAAAAAAGTTACTTTGAGTGGATGGGTGCAACGTTCAAGAGACTTGGGAGGAATGACTTTCATTGATCTACGCGACCGTTATGGAATTACCCAGTTGGCTTTTAATATGGACACAAATGCCGAATTGTGCAAAGAGGCCCGAAAACTTGGACGAGAGTTTGTCATTCAGGTGGAGGGTGAAGTTACAGAAAGGCATAGTAAAAACTCCAAGATCCCAACAGGGGAAATTGAAATAGTAGTTTCAACTATTAAAGTTTTAAATCGAGCAGATCTACCGCCATTTACTATAGAAACAGAGACGGATGGGGGTGATGAGTTGCGTATGAAATACCGCTATTTGGATTTACGTAGAAAGCCACTACAAGATGCTCTTTTGCTTAGGCACAAAACTGCACATGAAACCAGGAATTATTTAAGCGGACAAAAATTTCTGGAGGTTGAAACTCCTGTATTGATCAAATCAACTCCTGAGGGGGCCCGCGATTTTGTTGTTCCTTCTCGGATGAACCAAGGAAATTTTTATGCACTGCCACAATCTCCCCAAACTTTCAAACAGCTTTTAATGGTTGCCGGATATGATCGGTATTTCCAGATTGTAAAGTGCTTTCGGGATGAAGACCTTAGAGCTGACCGTCAACCAGAGTTTACTCAAATCGATTGTGAAATGGCTTTTGTTGAACAGGAAGATATCCTGAATACTTTTGAGGGATTGACCAAGCATTTATTCCGGACTGTAAAAGGTATTGAGATGGAAGGACCTTTCCCGAGGATGAGCTATAACGATGCTATGAATAAATATGGAAGTGATAAGCCTGATATCCGTTTTGGAATGAGAATACGTGACCTATCTGAGGTTGCAAAGGGTAAAGGTTTTGTGGTCTTCGATAAATCGGAATTTGTTGGCGGTATCAATGCCAATGGATGTGCCGGATATAGCCGTAAACAACTTGATGCACTTACCAATTTTGTAACAAAGCCACAAATTGGAGCCAAAGGTCTGGTTTGGATCAAATGGAATGAAGACGGTACTTTTAAGTCAACCGTAGATAAATTTTTTACAGAAGATGATTTTAAAGTCTGGGCTGAGAAATTCGACGCTAAGCCTGGTGATCTGATCCTTATTTTGGCAGGTGATAAAAACAAGATCTTATCAGCATTGGGAGAGCTTAGGCTTGAAATGGGCAGACAGCTTGAGCTGATTGACAATAATACTTATGCACCACTTTGGGTTCTTGATTTCCCCTTGCTGGAATGGGATGAAGAAACAGAGAGGTTTTATGCCATGCACCATCCATTTACATCCCCAAAACCTGAAGATTTGACTAAACTGGAAAGTGATCCGGGATCTGTAAGGGCCAATGCCTATGATATGGTAATCAATGGTGTGGAAATTGGAGGTGGTTCTATCAGGATACATGACCAAAAGCTGCAACAGCAAATGTTTAAAGCGCTTGGCTTTTCTGATGAGGAGGCTGAGGAACAATTTGGCTTCCTAATGAATGCCTTTAAATATGGAGCTCCACCTCATGGGGGGATTGCCTTTGGATTTGACCGGTTGGTTTCTCTGTTTGCGGGACTTGACAGCATCCGCGATGTAATTGCTTTCCCTAAGAACAACTCTGGTAGGGATGTAATGATTGATTCGCCATCAATGGTTAACCAAGCAGCCCTTGATGAATTGGGACTTGCTCTTAAGCCAATAAAGAAAGAGTAGATTACAGCTTTTTTATCAGAATATTGTACTTCTGTCATTCTGAGCGCAGCCGAAGAATTGACCATTTGAGATCAATACATTTCGACTACGCTCATTGTGACAGTTACTAAGGCTTACAGCCTTGATTAAGTTTTATAGATACTTCCTATTCAAAATAATCTACAGGATTTATTCTTTCTCCATTTTTCCATACTTCGTAATGCAAATGTGGTCCAGTGGATATTCCTGAACTTCCGACCAATCCAATTATATCTCCTTTTTTTACCTTATCACCAACTTGAACCTTATATTCTGAAAGCTGTGCATAGACAGTCTGATAAGTATCATCATGTTTAATGATTAGAAATCGCCCAAATCCTTTTCCCGAACCTTGATATTCTTCCTTGACTATCACTCCATCGGCAGTTGCTATGACTTGGGTTCCGCTTGGTGCTTTTAGGTCAATTCCATTGTGCATTTTTTCTTCTTTATATATAGGGTGTTTTCGCATCCCATAACCGGAAGATATTTTGTATTGCCCCTCCTTAATAGGAGCAATACTCGGAATGTTCTCTGCTTTCTGAACAGGTTCGGGCAGTATAAAATTGACACTGCTAAATGCCATAGTTGACAGGGCAATAATCGGAACAATAAATAGATAGCTTAGTTTATAAAGCTTTGTTGTTTTATTTTTTGTAATCATCTTAATTCGTTTTTTTAGTTTTAACCAGTAAAATTGACTGGCAATGCCTGATAAAACCGATTTTTCAGCAGTTGAAACCAAAAAACTGAGGTATTCGGCCTTGGCCTCAGGGGTTTCGGCAACTTTGGAATCGGCCAGGTACTCATGTACCTGTTTAAGCGATTGCCTAAAAAGAAAGACAAAAGGATTAAACCAAAGAACGATAGTAATGAGCTCTACAAAGAGCAGATCGAGTGTATGCCATTGATCGGCATGGGCTTTTTCATGCTTTAATATCTCGAACTCTCGATTGTTCATGCCGCTATGGGCAGGATAAAATATCCATTTAAAAAAAGAAAAGGGTTGCCTTATTTCCGGACCGGTAATATACCTGATGCCACTCATTTGATTGGGTACCGATTTCTTTTTAATTTTCAAAATTGAACTTATCCCTTTAACCGAATAGAAAAAGACAATTAAAGCTATGAAAATATATAAGGATAGAAGTATTTGATTCCAATTCGGACTTGAACCAGCAAGGGCGTCCATTGCTTGGTCTTCGCTATCAAAAAACCATTCGGGTTCATTGAGTGCCTGAAGCATGGTTTCCAGGTTTGGAGAATGAAACTGTATGCTGGATTGGATCCGGACAAATGGAAGAATAAAGGCAACAGCCAACCCGGTTAGCAAGTAGCCCCGGTTCAATTGATGAAAAGTAGTATGCCTGAGTGCAATCCAATAAAAACTGTAAAATGCAGCTAAGTAAGCACTTACTTTCAGCAGATATGTAAAATAATCACTCATCATTTTTCTTTATTTCCTCAATTTTCTGATTGACCAGAGACTTTATTTCCTCCAGCTGACTTAGGTTCAAATCTTCGTTGTTTGCAAAAAAGGAAGCAAATTTTGTGGGCGAACCATTGAAGAAATTCTTCATGATACCCTTAAAATGCATCTTGAAATAGTCACCCTTCTCTACTTTAGGGTAGTACTCGTTTACTTTGCCATACGTGTTGAACGCAATGAATCCCTTTTTAACTAATGTGCGGATAACCGTAGATATGGTTGTATAAGCCGGCCGAGGCTCAGGGAATTGCTCAACGATATCCTTTAGGAATCCTTTTTCAAGTTTCCAAAGGTATTGCATGACTTGTTCTTCAGCTTTTGTCAATTCTTTCATGAAACAAATATAACTAAATAATTAATTATACAACTATAAAAATAGTAATATGATTAAAAAAATAGTTGTAGACATTTCTTTCTTCCTAAAAATTGCCGGGATTGTTGATTGTTTAAAAGATATCTATTATAAAAAAATCAATTTGGACTGACATATGATGCTGTTGAGACTAAATTTTTTTTGGTGATTTATCCAACTCTGAGACATATATTGACATGAGCAAGTTTTCAAAAGGTGTTTGTTTTATCGATATAAACATGAATGGAGAATGCTTCCCTCAAAAAACAGTAAAAAACTAATGTTCTGCAGAACATGGAATTTCTTAAGTAAGAAATTGAAGGTATAGTTTGAAGAGGGTGTCCAAAAAGTCCTTTTTAAGTCATTCTGAGCGGAGTCTAAGAATTATTATGTTGATAATCAGCATATTTCGACTTCACTCAATGTAACAATAGCAAGGGATTATCGATTTTTTTGGCACCCTCTTTTCTGTTTTGTTCAGAGGTGTTCAGGCTTAGTGTTTTCCAAACTTTAGGAACATTAGATTGCTCTTGGCTAGTAAATCAGTTTTCCAACAAGTAGTTTTCTGCTTCTACAGACCAAAGTCCATTGTGTTTTTTGCAGATTTTATCCAATTCTGCAAATAATGGATTGGTCTTGCCTTTCTCCTCAAATTCGTCGATGGCTGTTAAAGGCATGTTCATGTGGGTATAGATCAGTTTCTTGCCACCAGGAATGTCTGGTAGGTTCAAGGTTGTGTCGATCACTGCATCTAAACCACCAATATGTGTTACCAAACCTGCTGGGTCTAATCCTTTCTCAAAGTACTTCAACGATTCTACCATGTCTTCGTTGTTACCACCTGAAGTTCCAACAATATGGGTATACTGGTAATGTACATTGTAAAAATTAAACTTGGCTGAGAAATTAGGGTCAGAAGGACCAGCAAAGAAATTTAAGCAGCCATCAAAAGCCAGGATTTTATCTGCCTGTTCTATTAATGTTGGAACAGGAGCAAATACAAACACATCGTTAAATCCTTCACCATTTGTCAAGTCGACAAGACCTTGGGCTGGATTTCCCATTCTTGAGGTATTTACATAATTGAGGTCGATGCCGTTTTTAGCAGCCTCTTCTACAGTATAAAGTGAGGCAGCCCTGTCGAGCCTTTTTTGGTCGATATCGGTTACTACCAGCAGTTTTGGCTGCCTGTCTTCCCTAAGTATGGCGTAATTAATAGCGGCCAGCCCCATGGGGCCAACACCTGCCAGGATGGCCATATTTCCACCTTGTGCAATTTCCATTTCGTGGATGTACGAACCTGGTTTTGTATGGTAGTTGGCATGCATTGCACCAATAACACACGAAAGAGGCTCAGCCAAGGAGGCTGGATAAAAACCTTCTCCGGTGTATTTCAGCAGACAGTTTTGCTCCATAACTTCTTTTGGAATGATTACGTAGCTAGCATCACCGCCAATATATTGATAGGAATAACCAGGAGCGCTTAAAATCCCTACAGGGCCATTTTCATAATTAATAGCAGGCTGAATAGAGAATTTATCCCCTGCTTTAAACTGGTCTTTCCATTTTGAACCAACCTCAATGATCTCGCCAGCAAATTCATGTCCGATAATTACTGGATTTTCTGCTGCATCGTTTGGTATACGTTTATGGTCGGTACCCTGGTGGGCTGCTTTATACGACGACATACAAATTGAATCACTCACTACTTTGGCCAATATTTCGTCCTCTTTTATAGAAGGAAGTTCAAACTCTTCCAATCTCAGGTCGTTTTTTCCGTAAAGCCTTACTGCTCTGGTTTTCATATGTTTTGTTTTTGTCTTATTATCTGAGAAAATACCTTAGTGAATTTTGTGTCTATGTCTTGTTCTTCGTGGTTTTAAAATTAACAGCCAGGAGTCGCAATAGTCATAGAGTTAATTCTTTTTAACCAACTCAATCAATTCGACAACATGGTCAATAATTCTTGTTGCACCAGCCTCTTTCATTGATTCAACAGTTCCATAGCCCCAACTTACTCCTACATGTTGCATTCCTGCAGCTACTGCTGTTTTTATATCGGTTGAAGAATCGCCTACAAATAGAATGTCTGAGGGCTTTACACCAACTTCGCTGGCTATCTCCAGGGCAACTTTAGGGTCTGGTTTTTTAGGAATATCCTTCCTTTGGCCGAAAATATACTGAAAGGGCCATTTCTTAAGGTAGAAATCGGCAATCTTCAACGTTTCGGCATGGGGTTTATTGGTTAATATTGAAATGGATATGTTGTTCTTTACCAAGGTGTCCAGAAAACTATCCATACCTGGGTAAATTGATGTTTTAATATTGTATTTCTCAGCATACAAAGCAAGGTAATCTGTTAATAGCTTATCGATTACCACCGGATCCTTGACTTCTGGCACTGCCCGTTCAATAAGCAAGCGTGCCCCGTTTCCTATCCATTGAATGTAATTCTCAACCGGATGGATACTAAAGCCATTTTGGGCAAGCATCTCATTGGTACAATCAGCAATATCCTGTATTGAATCGATCAGGGTGCCATCCAGGTCAAATATGACGGATTTTATGGACATAAAATTAATATTAGTTTATAAGAAGTTAGATGTAAGAAGTTAGAACAAAGAAATTAAAATTAGATTCAGAGACATTAAAAAGTCTGTAGTCTTTAATTTCAAGTCCACAATCTTATGTCTTTTCAGACTATTTCAACATAATCTGCCCCCCGGTTACAGGAATTGCCTGACCGGTTTCATATTCTTGTTCCATAGCATAGAAAATAGCCCTTGCAACATCAATCACTCGGCATCCTCTTCCTGCCGGGACTTGTTTCTCGTAATAAGTTTTTACATCCTCAATGGTTTTTGCTCCAGGGACTTTTCCTGTGTTTAAGTACTGGACAAACAATCCATTCTTAGGATCGGACCAAAGAGGACCGTCAAAGAAATTACCTGGACATATAGAATTCACTTTGATATTATGTTCCATCAATTCTAAAGCGAAAGACTGGGTTAGCCCAATACCACCAAATTTTCCTCCGGCATAAGCAAAGTTCTTTTTGCTTCCTGCCAGTCCGGATTTAGAATTAATCTGAATAATGTCGCAGAAGAAATCTTCTTTAATACTGGTCTGTACCTTCATAATCTGAGATGCATACTTCGAACAGTAGAAATAACCAGTATAATTAACATCAGTCATCAATTTGAAGGTTTCAGGTGTCATTTCATCAAGCCCACCTGCACGCAAGATACCTGCATTGCTGATCATTACATCCAATCCTCCAAAAGCAAGTACTGTTTGCTGTACCAGGTTTTCGACAGAGGCTGGATCAGAAACATTGGTTGAAACAAATAAGGCTTTGTTGGCCTGGTTATTTGCATTAAGCTCAGCGACCATTTCATTTCCCTTGTCGGCATTTAGGTCAGCTATGACTATGTTTCCACCTTCGGCAAAGATTTCTTCAGCAACACCAGCTCCAAATCCTTGGGCACCACCAGTAACAACAAAGACACGATTTTTTACCCTTCCTGCTGGATCAGGACCTTTTTCGTCCGAACCAGCTTTTAAGTTTTCAATTCGAGCTTGAGAATCAGCAATAAGTACATAGCCTTCACCTTCAATTTTGATTATTGATGATGTGCCAATCTCAATTTTATTGCTTCTAGCCAAGTCTTCAAGTTCTGAAGATGTTACTTCTATTTGGGCTTTGCTTTGCAGTTTGGCATTTGCATCAGAAGCAGAGATAAAAGCAGCAGCTTTAAGGTTTTCTGACGAAGCTGCCATTCTAATTGCTGCTAATCCATTTATAATGTTCTGATTCATCTTACAAATTCTTTTTTATGAGTACGTTTCCGAGTTGTTTGAATTTCATGAAGAGGCTAACATTGGCTCTTCCTTCCTGGTCGAGGTAGCCTTCTAATCCTTCTTCAACCAAATATTGGTGGGCAGCCAAAACACAGGAGCAACTATAATTAATATCAATCAGGCTTTGATCCAACGGAACATTACCCCTGCAAGAAACCTCAAGAGGTGTTAATGTCGGACTGTTATGTTCTGTTCCGTATGTTACCAGAAAACCTTTGGAGAAGAAGTATTCTGAGTATTCTTTTAAAGCTTGCAGACTATTTCTGCCTGGGATAAACTCAATACTATATATGCCCATATCCTTTAGAATGCGGGATAACTTAGCTTTGTCTTCTTCAAAATCAGTATAGTTGCCATTTTTATCATCCAGTAAGAGCGGATAAGTAATAATTCCACCAGCTTCAGATATGATCGATTTAATTTCATCCGGAGATAAAAATGCTTTATCGTCTTCAGCTACAAAGGCTTTTCCACCAGCTTTCAGCAACTTGCCACGGATTTCCTCCTCAATGGCTGCTGGTATGGAAATGTCTGCTGTTGGAGCAGCTTCAAAAAGTTTGGCGTAAAATGCTGTTTTTTCATCAGCAGTTCCAAAGTTCTTTTCAATTGCATCGCGAATGGCTGATGCAATATGTCTTTCACGTACCAATTCTTTGGCGAAGTTGTTTTTTACCTCCTCATAGGTGAATTCAAAAGGTGCAGCGACTTCTTTTAGCCAAATATTCAATTTAGCAATCATCTCTTTAATCTGATCTTGACTCGATTCGATCAGAGCATCGAACTTTTGCTGGTTTTCTTCTGAAAGTTTGAAAACCTTTTTCAGTCCTTTTCCGCTGATGTAAATCCTTCCCGGATTGTTAGGGTCGTTTATCCTCAATCCTTCTGCCTGAAATTCTTTGTGTAGTCCAATAAATTCAACATTGAAAATAGGATATATGCTTTTGTTAAAGCATGTTTTGTTGAATTGCTCATAACCATGGGTGACAAAAAAGTCATTGATTCCAAGTACGGCAATTCCTTCTTCTACAGCCATTTCAACAGCCTGATCAATACCCGAAAAGGCACTGAACGAAAAAGGAGAATGTATATGGTTATTCACCTTTAAAGCTGACTGGTCATTTGAACTGTCGTTTAGGATTTCTTCAATCCTTGGTATTTCAAACTGTGTGGGCATCTTTTTTCTTTCTTGTTCAAACTAAAATATATCTGGTTGGGGCAACTTTTGCATTAAAAGTTATACGCCCAGCTTCGACCTTCTGATCTTCTCCAGTTCTGTAAAGTTATTCGAAACCTGGTGACCATGCAAAGGAAGGATTTTTTCGTGGATAGCATCCAATATCCACTCTTTTTGTGGGAAGAAATACTCTTCCAGTTCATAGGCAGGAGTGATCCAGTTTCTTGAACCTACAACAACAGGAGGACCATCTAGTTCATCAAAGGCAAGTTCTGTAATATTTTGAGCCAGGTCTTTCAGGAATGAACCACGCTCATTTGCGTCGCTTGTCAATAAGATCTTTCCTGTTTTCTTTAAAGAATCAATTACCAATTCGTAGTTGAAAGGAACCAATGAACGGGCATCAATTACCTCAGCAGAGATGCCATATTTTTCCTGAAGCTCGTCGGCTGCTTCAAGGGCTCGGTAAAGAGTAGCCCCAATAGAAAGTATGGTGATGTCCTTACCCTCGCGTTTAATATCTGGTTCACCAATTTTAATTTCATAGTAATCAGCTGGTACTCCTTCCTTGTGGAATTGTTCTCCAATATCGTAGATACGCTGGCTTTCGAAGAAAATCACTGGGTCTGTTCCCTGCAATGCTGCATTCATCAAGCCTTTTGCATCATAAGGTGTTGCAGGGAAAACAACTTTTAATCCTGGAATATGTGCAACAAGTGATGACCAGTCTTGAGAGTGTTGAGCTCCATATTTCGAACCTACAGAAACCCTTACAACAACTGGCATTTTAATTACATTGCCAGACATGGCCTGCCACTTAGGCATTTGGTTAAAAACTTCATCACCAGAACGGCCCAGGAAATCGCAATACATAATTTCCGGTATTACACGTCCACCACACATAGCATAACCAATGGCAGTACCTATAATTGCTCCTTCAGAAATTGGAGAGTTGAACAGCCTGTTGTAAGGCAATGCTTCAGTCAAACCTCTATAAACAGCAAATGCTCCACCCCAATCACGGTTTTCTTCACCGTAGGCAACGAGTGTTGGGTCTTTATAGAAACGGTCAGCAATGGCTTCGAAAAGTCCATCACGCAATTGATATTGTTTCATTTTTGAGAATGGCTTGCCATCTTTATCGAAAGCAAAACGTTCTTTTCTGGCAATTTGCTGTACCCTTGGATTTTCCTCCATAGGGTGGTTTACTTCTGGTTTTCTATTGTCAAATGCATCAACAGATTCATCACTGAATATCATATCACCGATCAGTTCAGGATGGTTGATCATATCCATGCGAGGAGAAATTTCGTCGTTAATGGCCAGATGAAGAGAAGCTTTTAATTCTTCCTTAATGCCATCCCAGATTGCATTCAGTTCATCCTGGGTAGCAATTTTGTTTTTGACCAGTTCTTTTCCATAATCGATGATGGAATCAACACCTTGCCAGGCTTCAATTTCTTCTTTTGTCCTGTATGATGAGGCATCCGAAGGCGAGTGTCCACTGAAACGATAGGTTAATGTGTCAAGGAAAATAGGTCCTTCATTGTTGGCAATCAATTCTTTTTTGCGTCGGTAAGCATCAATTACTGCCAAAGGATTGTATCCATCAATACGTTCTGTGTGCAAGTTGTTGCGGCTGATACCTGCTGCAACACGTGCGGCTATGTCATACCCCATGGTCTCACCACAGGTTTGTCCACCCATACCATATTGGTTGTTCATAATATTGATGATCAATGGCAGACCTCCTTTATAAGCTCCTTCCCAAAGTTGAGTAAACTGGTCCATAGTGGCAAAGGCCAAGCCTTCCCAAACTGGTCCGCAACCCAGCGAAGCATCACCTATGTTGGCAACTACAATACCTTTTTTCTGGTTTACCTTTTTATAAAGAGCAGCACCAACAGAAATATCTCCAGAACCACCAACAATGGCGTTGTTCGGATAAACCCCAAATGGAGTGAAGAAGGCGTGCATAGAACCTCCAAGACCTTTGTTGAACCCTGTTTCGCGGGCAAAAATCTCAGCAAGTGTTCCATAAAGCAGGAATTTGATGCCCAATGATTTAATATCGCCTTTGTGTCCTTTTTCTACAATGCTGAGGATACGGCCATCAAAGAAGTTTTTCATGACATCCATCAAGTCATTGTCGCTTAGTTTTTGGATCGCCGAAAGGCCTTTTGCAAGGATTTCGCCATGAGAACGGTGCGAACCGAAAATAAAGTCATCAACATCTAACAAATATGCCATACCTACAGCTGAGGCTTCCTGTCCGATGGAGAGGTGGGCAGGTCCAGGGTGGTTGTATGAAATACCCAGGTATTCGTTGGTTGTTTTAATCAGGTTAAGCATGGTTTCAAACTCACGAATATAAACCATGTCGCGATAGATTCGGATAAAGTCCTCTTTTGAGAAATTGCCTTTTTCATCGGCAAGTGCTTTATCGTATTGATTAATAGGAATTGGGTCAATGTTTAAAACGCCAGGTTTTCTTACCTCTTTTGGATCAATGAATTGTACTTTTGGCATGATATTTTATTTTTATTTTCTACTGATTGAAAAATGTCATTCTGAGTGCAGTCGAAGAATGCTTGCGTACATTACCTTTCGACTCTGCTCAATGTGACTGCTGTTAAAATCTAGAATTCAAATACAGTTTCTTTAACTATTTCTGATACTGTAGGGTGAGGGAATACTATCTTTTGCATTTCCTCCACGGTCAGTTCGCTTTCAATGGCCATGCAGGCGCCATAAATCATTTCTGATGACGGGTTTCCTATCATGTGAACGCCAAGGATTTCCTTGTATTTCTTGCCAACTAATACCTTGCAATATCCGTTAAAGCCTTCATTTTCGACAAGAAACCTTCCGGCATATACCATAGGCAGCGAACGTACCTCATATTCAATTCCCTTATCTTTGGCGGCTTCCTCGGTTAAGCCAACACCCGATACTTCAGGATTGGTATAAACTACGCCTGGAATTGCGTTGTATCTCATGGAGTCTTTTTCTCCAGCAATATTGTTTACTGCTACTTCGCCTTCGCGACTGGCAGTGTGAGCAAGCAGGGAGAACCCGGTAACATCCCCAGCAGCATATACATTTGGGATATTAGTGCGGCAATGCTTGTCTATTTTAATGCCTCCCCTGAAAAGCTCAACACCAAGTTTTTCAAGTCCAAAACCAGTTGTAACCGCTTTTCGTCCAACACTTACTAAAACTTCATCACCTTTTACCGAAATGGTTTTACCTTCTTTCTCATAAATGACCTCTTTGCCCTTCAGTTGGGTGACTTTGCTGCCCAGGTTAAATTCAATGCCTTTTTTGGTGAGCTCATCACGGAGCATGGCACTGATTTCTTTGTCCATGCCAGGAAGGATCTCATCCAGCATTTCAATGACAGTTACTTTGGTCCCTAAGCTGTTAAAAAGAGCAGCAAACTCGGTTCCGATTACACCACCGCCAATGATCACAAGTTCTTTAGGTACTTCCGTCAGTTTCAGGATTTCCCTGTTTGTCAGTATATTTTCTTGTGCCAATCCAGGAATCGGTGGCACAAAAGCTTCAGAACCGGTTGAAATGATAATACTTTTACACCGATAGGTTTTGCCTCCTGCAGAGATCTCAATGAAATCCTTTCCACGGGATTCAATTTGAGCATATGCATTGACAACTTCCACCTTATTCTTCTTCATTTTACCGGCTACTCCCATAACAAGTTTTTTAACAACCTTGTTTTTACGGGACATCATTTTTTTGAAGTCGAATTTTAGGTCGCCCGCTAAAATGCCATACTTATCGCCTTTCTTGGCAGAATCATAAATCTTAGCGCTATATAGTAAAGTCTTGGTAGGGATGCACCCTTCGTTCAGGCAAACGCCACCAAGGTCTTTAGCTTCAAAAAGGATAGTCTTCAGCCCTTTATGTCCTGCACGTTCTGCAGCAACATACCCTCCTGGACCTCCTCCTAATATTCCTATGTCGTACATTTCTTAATTATGAGTTTAAAGTTATATGTTATGGGCTATGAGTTGTTTGTCTATTGTGTTATTCTGGTGTAGCAGGTTTTCTTTTACCCTAATAACCCACTGTCTAAATTTTCAATTTCATTTTTTATTTCGGCAAGCAGCTTAGTAGCAGGTCCACCATCCAGAGCTCGGTGATCGTAGGTCAATGAAAGTCCGATATAGGGCACAAAGCCAAAACCACCATCTTCGAGTTGAGCGGGTCGCTGAATTATTGTATTCACACCTAAAATGCAAGCCTGTGGCAAATTTAGTACAGGGGTAAACATCTCAACCCCATAGTTGCCCAGGTTGGAGATCGTGAATGTGGCTGCTTCGCTGCTTAACAAGTCTGGGTCGACATTTCCTGTTTTGCAAGCTTCTGCAACAGCTTTCAATTGCGATGCCAATCCGGTAAGCGAAAGGTCATCAGCATTTCTTACAGCAGGAACCATTAAGCCGCGATCGGTATCTACGGCGAGTCCAAGATGGATTTTATTAAAATAGCGGATGCTGTCGCCCAAGAAATGAATATTGGCATCTTTATGCTTTTGCAAGGCATTGATAACAGCATAACAAACTAAGTCGTTCAGGGTGATGTTAGGTCCCGTGCCTTCTGCAACAAGTTTCTTTGATTTTTTGCGGAGTGCAAGCATTCGACGGGCATCTGCACTTAAATGGTGGGTAAGCTGGGCAGAGTTTTGCAATGAATTGTGCATAGCCTTTGCGATAATCTTGCGGATATTGGTCAATGGTTTTTCCTCGAAGTCAGAAGCATATGCCGCATTCTTTTGAACAAGGTCCCCAGAGTTAAATGTTCCTGAGACACCAGAGCCGGTATCGCCCGGGACAAGGTCCTGCTCTGATGCAACTTTATTTGCCAGGACCGATAGCTTGGGCTGGGTTTCGAGGGCAGCCAGTACATCGCGTTCGATAATACGCCCTTTTGGACCAGTCCCTGAGACCCCTTCAAGGCTTATGCGTTTTTGTTCTGCCAACCTTTTTGCCCTTGGCGAAATATTTTGCTTTTCCGAGGGTGCCTGAGGGTTTGGTGTAGTGTTGGTTGCCTGTGTTGGAGCTTCGAATTCCGGTTTTGGTTCTTCGGGTACTGCGGCTGGGGCAGGTTCTCCTCCCGGACGGAATTCATCAACAGCTTCTCCTTCTTCTCCAATGGCTGCCACGTTGGTTAGTACAGGCACTTCGTCGCCTGACTCAAAAAATATGTCTAATAGAATAC
Source organism: Bacteroidales bacterium (assembly GCA_050295515.1). GTDB lineage: Bacteria > Bacteroidota > Bacteroidia > Bacteroidales > UBA10428 > UBA10428. The sequence goes on from JBNKPU010000124.1 coordinate 15,917, forward strand.
CATCTGCAGGGCATTCTTCTTCGAATGAAGCTTTGTCTGTTTCGTAAGCAAAAAGAATATCTCCTTTGCTGACTTTTTCACCTTTTTGTTTAAACCAGTCTGTAATAATACAGCTTTCAACAGATTGCCCTTGCTTGGGCATAAGTACGGGTGTTGCCATCCTGATCTCAAATTTTTGTTTGTAAAGATATATTCTTTTACTTGTATATACAAGTTAAAAACGAAAAAATATAAAATGCAGTAAATCAATCGTGTAAAAATTTTACATTACCTCAATAAAGGTACATATGTATACAAATAGTTTAATATTTTTTTATATATTAGTCCGGTGATTTGAAACCAAAACATGAAAAGCAGTTCCACACCACAATATAAAAAGGTATACGAAACCCTTAGGAAACACATTTCAGAAGACTTTTACAAGCAGGGTGACCTTTTGCCCTCAGAGAATGAGCTTTGCCAGGCTCACAATACTACGCGTCCTACTATAAGGAAGGCTCTTGATGCTCTTGTAAACGAAGGATTTATTAAGAAGCACCAAGGTAAGGGCAGTATTGTGATGGGTGCACCTAAAGGTATTGGGATCCTTTCGATCACGGGTACCACTTCAGCAATTGGAGACAAAAACCTGGAGACAAAAATTATTGTGAAACCAGTATTTCAGAAGCGTGATTCAGCCTTTGGTTTCGATCTGAGCGATTTTGAGAAGGAAACAGGTTTTATTTATATGGAGCGCTTGCGCTATATGAACGGTGTACCTGTGTTTTTCGACTTAAGCCTTATACCTAACGTAAATCTTCCGCGTTTTACATCGCGCAATATGGATAATAAGTCTTTGTTTGAAGTGTTGCGCAAACACTATAATATTGAGGTAAAGGGAGGAGAGCAAAAGCTTATGGCCATTTCTGCCAATAAGCTCCTTAAAAAGCATTTTAAGGTGGGTGAGGGACACCCTATATTAATGTTGAACCGAAAAATTGAAACAAATAAACTGAATTACTATATTTACTCCCAGGTGTTTTGCAATACCGAAGAGCATGCCTTGTATGGCACTTTTTAACCCTTACTAATAATATTAAGAAGTATAAACCAATTATCATTGATATGTCAGGAAAAACAAAAGTTGTTGAGAAGAAAGTCTTAGTCCCCTTCATCATTATTACAAGCTTATTTGCCTTATGGGGTTTTGCTAACGATATTACAAATCCTATGGTTGCTGCATTTAAGACAATTATGGAAATATCAAATAAAAAAGCAGCACTTGTCCAATTTGCTTTCTATGGAGGTTATGCAACTATGGCAATACCGGCCGCATTGTTTATTAAGAAATATAGTTATAAAAGTGGGATTCTTTTAGGTTTAGCTTTGTATGCTACAGGAGCCTTGTTGTTTTTTCCTGCTGCGAAATATGAAATTTTCGCCTTCTTTTTAATATCCCTATATATTTTGACTTTTGGATTAGCATTTCTTGAGACTACGGCTAATCCTTTTATTTTATCTATGGGTGATGAGAAAACTGCCACCCGGCGACTGAATCTTGCTCAATCTTTTAATCCCTTGGGATCAATATTAGGTATGACCATTGCTTCTAATGTTATTCTTGCCAGACTGCAATCTGAAGAGAGGGATAAAATAACTGGAGATTTAATATATCCAACGCTTAATGCTGTTGAAAAGGCAGCACAAAAAGCCCATGACCTTATGATTATTCGTAATCCCTATGTTATTTTAGGTTTTGTTGTTATTCTTATGTTTATTGTGATTGCAATCACTAAAATGCCGGTAAGAAAGAATGCTGATCACTCCGTTCATCCTTTGGTTTCATTTAAAAGATTAATTAATAATAGAAGATATAGCGAGGGGGTTATAGCTCAGGCTTTTTATGTTGGGGCTCAAATTATGTGTTGGACATTCATTATTCAGTATGCAGAAAATTTAGGAATACCTAAAGCAGTTGCTCAAAAATACAATATGGTTGCAATGGGTATATTTATTTTATCTCGTTTTACTAGTACTTTTTTAATGAAATATGTTAACGCCAGGAAATTATTGATGTTTTTTGCCTTTGGAGGAATGCTGACTACAGCTGGTACTATATTAATTCAAGGGATGCCAGGGCTTTATTTCCTAATTGCAACTTCGGCCTTTATGTCTCTGATGTTTCCAACTATTTATGGTATTGCACTTGATAAGGTAGGTGATGATGCAACTTTTGGATCAGCAGGACTTGTTATGGCTATCGTGGGTGGAGCTCTGATGCCTCCTCTTCAGGGAGCCTTGATTGATTTAGAGACTGTTGCCTGGCTACCTGCTGTTAATTTTTCTTTTATATTGCCTTTTATTTGTTTTATAATGATTGCTATTTATGGATACAGGTCTGTTAAGGTACATCTGGCATAGTTTTCGGGCATATGCAATAGACTAAATAGAGTCTGTCCATAAAGTCGGGAGTTTGAGGAATAAAGTTCAAATACAAGGCGTGTGAACCGAACAAAGTGAGTTCTTGAACACAATTAAAAATGAAACACGTTGTGAAAAAAATTTAAACCGCAGTATACTTGTGTATATGAGGATTTAAATTGTGAGCAACAACGCAGTAGTTGGACTTTATTGACAAACACTAAATAGTAAATGATATTAAGTAAAGGAACGGATGTTATGTCTGTTCCTTTTTTTTTATGCAGGATAAAACCGACTTCAAGGAGCTGCGCCACTGCATGCTTTCGCTGTTGTTTTAGCAAAGTCGTCTAAAGTTGTTGGCGGTACACGATCAATGGTGTTAAAACTACTTCTAAAAACTTCTAAATTCGTTGAGCCCATCACTAGGTAGAGTCTGTCCATAAAGTCGGGTATTTGGAGTATAAAGTTTAAATACAAGGCGTGTGAACCGAACAAAGTGAGTTCTTGAACATAATTAAAAATGAAACACGTTGTGAAAAAAAATCCAAACCGCAGTATACTAGCGTATATGAGGATTTGGATTTTAACTACGTTGAGCTCGGCAAGCCTCGGTTGAGCAACAACGCAGTAGTTGGACTTTATAGACGAACACTAGGTAGTACTGTTATTGTAAGCGCAATTGAGAAAGCCAGTATTAAAGTTTTTTTCCAATCCTGCAAGTGGTTCAATTAATATAGGTTGATAGTGGAACTGATCAGATTGCTTGTATAAAGCTCTATGACTTGCAGGACAAAGTAATCTTTTCAGGTAATTTATATCTCAATAATCAAAAGAATATACAGATTCAAACCGAAAATTCAGGTGTAGCTAAACTTGTTATTCAGGTTGTATTCAAATTTTTTTCTTGTCGTCTTTTGTTTATTTCAAAAGCAATAAGTTATTTGTTGGTGATAATTAGAGCTGTTTTATTTGATTTTTTTAAAATAGCATCGGATTTTGACTGAAAAACATCCTTCTTCTTTCTTGGATTTAGATTAATTTTAGTACTTGTTATTTATAAATACTAATATCTAAATCATGAAGCAGATTATATCCTTGAACGTTAAATTATTCTTCTTATTGGTAATAATTTCTTCTTTTGCTCAAACTGGAATATCCAATGAACCGGATTCAGCCTATATTTTTGCCTATACTTCGGGCAAGTGGAACAACACTATCGGATTGAATTACGCGTGGAGTGTCGATCAAAAAAGCTGGCATGCCATTGGTCCTGAGCACCGTTTCCTCTTTTGTGATTTTGGCACTTGGGGCGAACAAAAGAAAATGTTTGATCCTTTTATGCTTCATGATCAAAGTGGACAATGGCATTGTATCTGGACCCTGAACAATGAAATTGGACAGTTTGCCCATGCACCTACAAAGAATTTCTTTGAATGGAGAAGCCAGTCTTATCCACAAGTAATGGACAATGGCAATATTTTAAGTTTGGAGGCTTCATATAATTCTGACAAAGAAGAGTATTTAGTTACCTGGATCAGTGAAACAGAGAAGGGCAAGAAAATAATTAAAACTACAACTAAAGATTTTAAGACATATAGTCCTACTAAAGAAGGCGCAGAAGCTGATAGGTTGAACAGCCGGCAATCTGTATTGATCAATGATGAAGAGTATACCGGAACGGTTCACAAAGTTAGTTGGAAAATTATTGATGGTTTGATTAAGAATTATGAATGGACCCAATACCATAACCAACAACGTGCTGAAACTCTGCGTGAAGATGGTGAGACCTATGCAAACCTTGAACCTTTTAATGCATCACTTTCCATTCAACCAGAGGGTAAAAAAGAAATCAGTGATCTGCTTGTTGGAGTCTTTTTCGAAGATATAAACTATGCCGCAGATGGAGGTATTTATGCCGAACTGGTTGAAAACCGTGGATTTGAATATGATGTGAGCGATAAGAAAGGCAGGGATCAAAATTGGAATAGTGTTACTTCGTGGACATTTACCGGAGATTCAAGCGGTTTTACAATCGATACTATTGATCCAATCCATATTAACCAAAAACATTTTGCCAAACTTCAAATAGCCAAAGTTGGGGAATCACTGATCAACGATGGATTTGATGGTATTCCAGTAAAGAAGGGTGATGAATATGTTTTCAGTGTATTTGCCAAATGCGAAGCTGGTAAAAAGGGTAAACTTAAAGTGCGGTTGATTGATGCAGAGGGAAATGTATATGCAGAAGCTGTGACTCCAGCTGCTGGCAATTCGTGGGGAAAAGTCAAGGTGCGTTTAAAAGCAACCAAAGGCGTGGATAATGCTCTATTGGAAGTCGTTCCACAGATAACAGGTTCGATCTCGCTTGATATGGTTTCATTGTTTCCTAAAAACACTTTCAAAGGACATGAAAATGGTCTGCGAGCCGATTTGGCCCAAACAATTGCTGATATCCACCCAAAATTTGTTCGCTTTCCTGGAGGATGTGTAGCGCATGGTGATGGCCTTGGCAACATGTACCGGTGGAAAAACACAGTTGGTCCACTTGAAAGCAGGAAACCTCAACGAAATATTTGGAATTATCACCAATCTGCGGGTCTTGGCTACTTCGAATATTTTCAGTATTGCGAGGATATAGGCGCTGAGCCGCTACCTGTGTTGCCAGCTGGTGTGCCTTGCCAGAATTCATCTGACGGTGGACATGGACAACAAGGGGGAATTCCCATGTGTGATATGGACGATTATGTACAGGAAGTTCTTGACCTGATAGAATGGGCCAATGGAGATAAAAATACCAAGTGGGGCAAGATACGTGCCGAGGCTGGCCATCCGGAGCCATTCAATCTGAAATATGTCGGAATCGGTAATGAAGACCTGATCACCGATATATTCGAAGAAAGATTTACCATGATATTTAAGGCAGTAAAGGAAAAACATCCTGAAATTACAGTAATCGGAACAGTAGGTCCTACCTATATGGGCACCGATTATGTTGAAGGCTGGAAAGTTGCCACACAGCTTAAAGTACCAGTTGTTGATGAGCATTACTATCAGCCTCCAGGCTGGTTTATCAATAACCAGGATTATTATGATAAATACGACCGTACTAAACCTAAAGTGTATCTGGGCGAATATGCTGCCCATGGACACCGACGAAGGATGAATATTGAAACTGCTTTGAGTGAAGCCTTGTATTTAACATGTGTTGAACGTAATGCCGATATGGTTATCATGACTTCATTTGCTCCATTGTTGGGAAGAGAGCATCATACCCAGTGGAATCCTGATTTGATCTATTTCAACAGTACCGAAGTAAAGCCCACGGTTGATTATTATGTACAGCAGTTGTTTGGACAAAATTGTGGTAATATTTATGTCCCTACTTTGTTAAGTGCCGATAAAGGCAAAGATGTTACCAAAAGGCTGTCGTCTTCGCTGGTTTATGATGAGGAAACAGGGGAGTATATTATAAAGCTTTGTAATTTATTGCCAGTCGAAGTCAATACCACAATTAACCTTGCAACACTAAGGGTTGATGATCAGCAGGCAAGCGTGAAAGTGCTTTCGGGAGAAATAAGCGATGAGGATACAAAGCCTGTGGAAAGCAAGCTAAGCTTATCTAATAAAACAGAATACAGAATGCCAGCTTATTCTTTTTCGGTGATTAGGTTTAAGGCTGGGGAGTAAGAGCTTTGTTTTGGTTCTGCCGGTTCAAAATTAACTTCTAGAGACTTCCAGGTTTGTAGCCAGTAAGAGCTAGTGTAAGCCTGAAGGGCTGACATTATTTAGCCCAAGGCAATGCTAATGCTTTAAGGAATTTAAGAATCTGAAAAGCTGCCGCATCTGCTATTTTAAATCGGGGCAATTTACTGTATGCGGCAAAGTTTTACATTTATATCAAAAATAAGATTATCAAAGATGCAGTTGAAATTGTATTTTCAATATTTAAAGTAGATTAATATCAATTTTTTGACAATTGTGCTTTTCTCAGATGTCGGTGTATCATTTCAAAGAGTTTTTCCCGTTCAACTGGTTTGGAGATAAAATCATCACAACCATTTTCCAGGGCTTTAATTCTATCGAGTTCGGCGGCATAGGCTGTTTGGGCTATTATTGGCAGGTCTGGGCGAAAGGCTTTTATTTTCTTTGCTGCCTCATGACCATTCATAATTGGCATTTTAATATCCATGAAAGCAATATCGATATCAATATTTGATTGAGATATCTCAACAGCTTCCTGACCATTCATGGCATGTAGAATTTTTATGTTTAATTCTGTAAATTCCTCCAATAATGCTTCTAAAAACAAGTAATTGACCTCCTCATCTTCAGCAATCAGAATGTTGATTTGATCCTTCTTTATTTTTTTATTTGTTGTTTCTTTTTTTATGTTTTTTACAATCTCATCAAAAGTTTCTGCAGCAAAATAGGGGATTGATACCGTAAAAGTCGAACCCCTGCCTTTTTCAGAAACATACGAAATATTCCCTCCTAAAAGTTTGGCATATTTTTGAGAAATAGGAAGACCTAACCCAAGTCCGCCTTTATCTTTTGAGAAACCTTCTTCTTCCTGGGTAAATCTTTCAAAAATGACATCCTTTTTTTGATGTGAGATTCCTATACCGGTATCCTCTATATATACTTTTAAGTAATTGTCTACTAAATAGTAACCTATTTCGATATACCCCTCATTTGTATATTTTATTGCATTTTCAAGCAAGTTTGTCAGTATCTTTTTAAGTTTATATTTATCGGAAATAATCTTGCTTTGCCAATCAGGTAAGCCAAGTTTTATTTTTATTGGTATGTATTTTTCAATAGCCTGTGAGTTGAATTGAGCAAACAACTCCATGATTAATTCATTCAGAGAAAACGAATCTTTGTTCAAATCAACCTGGCTGGTTTCAAGGTTGGACATTTCAAGAAGATCCTCTATAATCCTTAATAATTGGTTGCTGCTTTTTTGGATAAGCTTTGTGTATTGTTTTCTTTTTGCCAAATCTAAGTCCGGTTTATCCAGCATGCCTGAGAATCCAATAATCCCGTTCATTGGTGTTCTGATTTCATGAGACAGGTTGTGTAAGAACTCTGTTTTAAGCCTGTTGCTCTCTTCAGCTTTCTCTTTTGCTTTTAACAGTTTATGTTCGTATTCAATTCGCTCCGAAATATCTGCCACTGTACCTTTTGAGAACATTGCATTTCCATGATCGTCAAAAACAGACGAGCATCGTTCATTGACATACTTTATTTTATTGCCTGGTAGAAGTATCCTGTGTATTATGTTGTAAGGTTCCTTTGATTTAATATGTTTCGAATAGGCATCATTGACAAAGTCCCTGTCATCAGGATGCACATAGCTTAAGAATGCTTCATAGGTTGCTTCAAATTCTTGAGGCGTACAATGGAAAATCTGGTATATCTCATCTGACCAATACAGTTTATTTTGAATTAAATCAAGCTCCCAATTTCCTATTTTTGCTAAGTGTTGAGCTTCATTTAGCCGTCGTTCATTATCCTTGGCTTTGCCAATAATCCTCTGTAATTCTCTATTCTGTTCAATTAATTGGGCATTTAATAGTTCCTCTTTGTTCTTAAATTCGAATATATGAATTAAGTCATTTTCAATAATTTTTTTAAAATGGAAAAGCAATTGTTTAAATTCATTGTTGTAAGCATTCTCCTTATTGTCAAGAATGCATATAGTGCCAAAAGGTGTGTGGTCGGGAAAATTGATTGGAAAGCCCAAGTATGAAATCATTCCTAATTTAATGTCAGGGTTATTTTCCCATTTTTTATCTTTCAGGGCATTTGGAATTAATAATTTTTTTTGGGTTTTTATAACAGTTTCACAAAAAAGTCCATCCCATTTTTCCCTGTCACCTACGTTATATGGATTTTCGGTGTTTTTGCTACTCACAGATACTTCCATATACTCATTTTCAGTATACATGATCAATGCAGCCGGAACTTTGATTAATTTGGCCAGTAAGTCAGCAATTTCCTGCCATTTTGAATAAATCCAACTCGGAACCTTTTCCATATTCTTGTCCTCCAACTAACATCCTGAAAAAATTCAATAACTGAAATAAGTTCTTTGATTTGAATTAGGTACTAATAAATTTACGAAAAGTTTTTTAGAAGAAGCTGTATTTGAATAAAAATGTTCAATACGGATTGAGTCGGCTTTTAGATAACGGAAACTAAGTATGTCAACCACCTTTTTATTCTTCATGTGGGGTCTCTCCATTTTTTTCCTTTCTGTAATTTGTTATCTGAACATTGCTCTTGTTTGAGAGCCTTAGATCAAAATTATTTATTACAAGAATCGGAATGTCTGTATATACCTCAAGCTATAAAATGCCATTATCAACATACAACCTATTATGATATTAATTCTGCTTATACATTCACACATTGTCCCAAATTACATAAAGTTTTAAATGTTGATGAGTTAAGGGGGGAACTATAAAAGTGTTTTGGGAATAGCCAACTATTTTGAAAGGATTGATTTTCCATCAATTTATTCAACCAGGAACCTTAATATTGTTTTAAGTTTATATGTAGCTGTTTTTCTGAAGTCAGACAAGTAAATTTCACGATGAACTTTAGATTTTCTTTTTAAGCCCTTTTCTTCTGAAAACTTTTCCATAAGTTTAAAACTTTCAGGTTCGTTGTCATAGCTTCCAACATGCATCATTTGAACACAATTCCCATCAAAGATGCTTTCAAATTTAACCTGATCAAGTAACTCGTGAGGTTTATTAACCTTTGTAATCTCTATTATTCTTGAGGCATAGTTCTTGTCTACAAAGTCGGGTTGCCTGATCATGAGAGTATAGACCAGATCGTCTTTATTAAGAGTTCCATTAAAATTTTCTTGGGCTTCTTTATTTAAATCCCAGATTCCCTCTAAAGGATATACAGTATAATCGAAATATCCTTCAGGTTGTATTCCTTTCTTTGGACTCATTTTAATTGCATAGGAAAGAGAATACAGAACTTCAATACATTTAGCAAACTCTTTACTATTAGGATTGCCAGTACCATTGATTGTAAAAAAATTGAATTCAGGTATTTCAGTGAATTCAGGTTTGCTTTTTGGTAAATAATAATTTTTTTCTTTTTTCTTCCATTCATGTTTCATTTGTTTATTGTTTTTAGGTTCATGTTTATATATACAAATGTATTTGATGCGCATGACAACCTTATGTCAGTTGTTTATATTATTGGTTATATTTTGTTTTTGTCCCTCTAGTATAGAGTCTGTCCATAAAGTCGGGGGTTTGAGGAATACAGTTCAAATACAAGGCGTGTGAACCGAACAAAGTGAGTACTTGAACACAATTAAAAATGAAACACGTTGTGAAAAAAAAATTTAAACCGCAGTATACTTGTATATATGAGGATTTAAATTTTAACTACGTTGAGCTCGACAAGCCTCGGTTGAGCAACAACGCAGTAGTTGGACTTTATTGACAAACATTAGTATAGCGCCAGTTTGTTGCATTGGAATGTATCAAAGGCTGGGCAGATGGAGTTAAACAAGGGGCAGTAATCCGATTGTTCCAATATCAAAATAATTTCTGCTTAAATTTACAAAAAAGGGATTAGTCTCATACTCTCCTTTGTCATTAATTCTTGACACTCACCTAAATAAAAAAAGCCCCAATTTGGGGCTTTTGTATTTTAAAAGAGAGAGGGGAGTACAGAATCCAAATACTACATATGCAATAAGTTAGCAAAGGATTCTTTATAGAAATGACAAGATCCGGTATCCGTCTCTTTTTTATTTCTTCAGATACTTTAGCCCAAATTAGGCATTAAAAATAAAAGATAATGCCTAATCGACTAAGGTCCATCCATTGAGCTGTTTTCGGATATGTTGAGGGATTCATTAGAGGCACCTATTGCAAAGGAAATTCCTTTGCTCCAAGAGGTCGAATACATTAAAAACTATATTGAGTTACAAAAGCTTATTAGCACCAATATGAAAATTACCTTTAACTTTACAGGAGGGCTTTCAGGCAGGCTTATTCTACCGCGTTTATTGCTTTCGTTCAATGACGAAAACCTTAAGTACTATGAATTAAATAACATGGTGAAACCGGTCGATATTTATTTAAATTCGAACCATGAACAATTATTATTGGGAATTGTCTTTTCAACGAATTTTAATAAAAACAATAATATAAATGAATTGCCAATTACCAGGAAGGTTTTTAATCTATTTTATAGCAATAAATATAAGATAGAAAAAGAGCGATTGTCAGCTCAATTTATAAATAAACTTACATTGTATTGGTAAATATATTTTAAAACCTTTTGTAACCATATTGATACATACAACATATGAAAAACAAACTAATCATTGGATTAATATTAAGTTGTTTAGCTAGTTGCAAGCAACAAATATCAATTGACAATACATGGAATTATCCTTCAATTACAAAGGAATCAGCAGTTGATGAATATTTTGGAAAAAAAATAGTTGATCCCTACCGAAATATTGAAAACATAAAGGATACAACAGTGCTGAGCTGGTTTATAAACCAAAGAATTTTTTGTGATAGTGTCCTTAAAATGATATCAGGTAAAGATTCCTTGCACAAAGAAATAGCCAAACTGACATATTCATCCAATATTAGAGGTAATCTGCCCAGGCCAGCTGGAAATAAGTTGTTTTTTAATAGAATATACCTTAGAGAGAAGGTTGAGAAACTTTTCATGAGCGATACTCTTACTGAAAGTATTATCGAATTGTTTAGCACAGAAACGGTAAATAAGAAAAACAATTCCTACTATTCCATTAATTACTATGAACCTTCATATGATGGAAAATACATAGCATTTGCAATGTCATCTGATGGGGATGAGAAGAGTGTTTTACACATTCTGGATGTTGAAAAAAAACAATTATTGCCCGAGAGAATAGAACAGGCAGTTTCTGGAAATCCACAATGGTTGCCGGATGGCAGAGGTTTTTTCTATAAGCAATTAAGGATTCCCTCGGAAAATAAATCCCCTGAATTCAAACGCTTGGAACAATCCAGGATTAGGTTACATATTTTAAACAACAGTCCTGAAAACGACAGGGTGATTTTTTCAAAAAGAGCAACACCAAACATACCCATTGATAATATAGATTTTCCCCGGTTTTTTGTTTTCCCGAATTCGCCTTATGTGTTAGCGACATTAAACAATGGGACTTCCAATTATTCAGAAATATATACTTGCAAACTTGAGGATGTATTAAAAATACCTTCCTCTGATCTTAACTGGAAAAATATTACTTCCAAAGAGGATAAAGTCAAAAGCTATACCTTAAAAGACAATAAATTGTTTGTGTTTTCATATAAATCAAATCCAAACGGACAGCTTGTTATGATTGATCTGGAAAACCCAGCTAAAAATAAATTGATTTTTGAGCATGAAAATATGGTGTTAAGAGATATTATTCAAACACTAAATGCCATTTACTTTACAGCATCACTAAATGGTTCGGATAGCTTGTTTAAAATTAATTTTCCTAATAAAAATGTTACACCAGTAAACTTACCATTATCCGGCACTTTTGATATAAGACCTTACTTTGGTATAACGTCCTGCTACATGAACAGTAACTATTTACTTTTAGGTTTAAACTCATGGGACAAAGAATGGGGAGTATATTATTATAATGATGAGTCAGGAATATTGAAGAAAATTAATTCGCGTCCTGCAGGTCCCTATGGAATGCCATCTGATTTAGTTGTAAAAGAGGTGGAAGTATTAGCTCACGATGGAGAAAAAATCCCCCTATCGATTATTCATAACCGAGATATTAAATTGGATGGTAATAATCCGACAATATTGTATGCTTATGGTGCTTATAGCTATTCCCTGGATCCGGACTTTTATGTAGACAGGCTATCCTGGTTCAATCGTGGCGGAATATACGCCATAGCCCATGTACGCGGAGGTGGTGAAAAAGGGGATAACTGGTATAAAGGTGGCCTTAAGGAAACCAAACCCAATAGTTGGAAAGACTTTATCCGTTGTGCGGAATACCTTATTGAAAAGAAATATTCAAGCACCGGAAAGCTTTCAGCAGAAGGTGGAAGTGCAGGTGGTATTACCATTGGGCGTGCCATAACAGAAAGGCCGGATTTATTTAAAGCCGCAGTAATTAAGGTTGGATTTTTAAATATAATGCGCCATGAGTACTCCAGTAATACTGTAAATACATCTGAATTTGGTAGTGTTTCTGACTCCATTGAATTTCAGTATTTACTAGATATGGATACATATTTCCACATTCAAGAGGGGGTAAAATACCCTGCCATTTTATTTACAACAGGCATGAACGACTCAAGAGTCGCTCCTTGGCAATCGGGGAAAGTAGTGGCAAAAATGCAGGCGTTTAAAAACAGCTCCAGCCCTTATTTATTCAGAGTAAGTAGCGAAGGGCATTTTGGTGACTCTGATTATGTAACTGAAGTTACTGATATTTATACTTTTTTACTTTGGCAGTTAGGAGATCCTGAATTTAAACTTAAATAAGATGGAAACTATTTTGCTGTCACCCTCCCCAAAAAAACTTAAGTGTTATAAACAATTTCGATTAATTGTTGATGATAAACTATCGGCTTGTTATTTGCACCTAACCTTTTTCTCCCGCTGTTTTTGAATAAAAAAGAATTGGACGACAAAGACAACACGATGCAGGTTCTGCTAACTAAGTTATAGTTACAGGTTTTAACAACTCTTTATTGACAATTTAGAATGTTAAAACCTAATCTTTTTAGTTTCCATTGTTTTGGAGTCCAGTAAAAATAATGTATTGGTAAGTACATCCGGAAATTCCAGAATTATTTTAATTGCCTCATTAGCTTGTATTGCCCCAATGATGCCGGGTAATACGCCCAAAACGCCCAAACGGCTTGCATCGTTTTCGTCAATCTCAGGTTTTTCATCAAATAGGTCTTTATACGATTTACTACCTCCATAATTAAATACCGATACTTGTCCTGAAAATTTTGATACAGAACCATAAACCATAGGAATATTTAATTCTATTGATGCAGCATCAATAATATATCTGCTGTCGTAATTGTCGGTACAGTCAACTATAATATCATAGTTTTTAGCAATAGTAATTGCATTTTCTGAAGTAATCCGGGTATTATAGATATCAATTTTAATGTCAGGATTGTTTTCTAACAAACGCTCTTTAGCTTTCTCGGCTTTTATTTGGTTAATATCGCCGGTTTTATATAGAATTTGCCTTTGTAAATTGCTTAAGCTCACAATGTCATCATCAACAATCCCAATATTTCCGATACCCGAAGCTGTTAAATATGTAAGCACGGGTGAGCCCAATCCACCTGCCCCAACAACTAAAACCTTTGCTTTGTTAAGTTTTTTTTGCCCATCAATACCTATTTCAGTTAAAATAATATGCCGGTTGTATCTTTCTAAATCCATATCAATAAAAATTAGTTTATTGGAGAATGTAGTCCCAATCTTTCCAAACAGCTTCATAGCCATTACTGCGGATCATATCGGCGACTTCGGTTGCTGTTCTATTATCGTTGACCGAAAATTGCTCTAACTCAGAGTTTAACTCTGGATGAGCGTAACCTCCCGGATTTGTTCTCGATTCTGCACTCATCGATGTTACCCCTAATTTCAACATATTGTCCCTGTAATTTACACTTTCACGTGTCGATAAGGCTATTTCTACATTCTCATCAAACAATCGATAGGCAAATATTAATTGGGCCAAATGCTTGTCTGTCATGATTGAATTAGGTTCAAATTTTCCGGAATGAGGGCGTAGGCGTGGAAAAGAAATTGAGTATTTTGTTTTCCAATATTTCTTTTTTAGGTAGTTTAGGTGCAGTGCCGTGAAAAAACTATCCGTTCGCCAGTCTTCAAGTCCAGCCAAGATCCCCAGGCCAATTTTATGCACTTGTGCTTTGCCTAAGTGTTCATAAGTCATTAACCTGTTTTCATAATTGCTTTTATTCCCTTTAAGGTGATAGGTTGAATAGCGTTCTTTATTATAAGTTTCCTGATAAAGATAAACCGTGTTTAAACCGTGTTTGATAAGATCGCTGTATTCATCGGGTTTTAAAGGTTGTACTTCGATGGAAATTAACGACATATAAGGTTTAATTATCTCAAATGCTTTTTTCAGGTATGTTGCACCGGCTTTGACATCTGCTTCTCCGGTTACCAACAAAATATGTTCAAAGCCCAGTTTCCTGATTGCCAATGCTTCATCTTTAATTTCATCATAAGTAAGAACTTTCCTTTTTATTTTGTTCTCGGCATTAAAACCACAGTAAACACAGTTGTTTTCGCAAAAATTGGATAAATATAAAGGAACATAAAGTTGAATAGTCTTGCCAAAACGTTTTTGGGTAACCATTTGGCTTTGTCTTGCCATTTCTTCGATATAAGGTTCGGCGGCAGGAGAAATTAAAGCCATGAAATCATCGATGCTTCTTTTTTTTGATTGCAAAGCCGTTTGAACATCAAGATCTGTTTTGGCATAAATAAGATCTGTCGTGCTTTTCCAATCGTATGTATTGATAAGATCAATAAACATTTTTATATTTTATTTATGAAAGAAATGATGTTAGTGGACTGCTTGCGTTAGCTGTGTTTGATTTATCGGCAAGTTTAGCTTCAAAAGCCATACGCCCGGCCTGCACAGCAAGTTTAAAGGCAATTGCCATGTCAATTGGGTTTTGCGATACCGCAATTGCAGTGTTTACAAGCACGGCATCTGCACCCATTTCCATAGCTTCAGCAGCATGAGATGGCGCTCCAATGCCGGCATCAACAATAACAGGAATGTTGCTTTGCTCAATTATAATGCGAATCATATCTTTGGTGTTCAATCCATTATTGCTGCCAATTGGAGAACCTAAGGGCATAACAGTAGCCGTGCCAACATCTTCCAGCTTTTTACAAAGAACCGGGTCAGCCTGCACATAAGGCAATACAACGAAACCTTTTTTCACTAATTCTTCAGCAGCTTTTAGGGTTTCTTCGCTGTCGGGCAATAAATACCTCGGGTCCGGATGTATTTCAAGTTTAAGCCAATTTGTTTCCAAAGCTTCCCTTGCCAGTTCGGCTGCAAATATGGCTTCTTTGGCGTTACGGACACCTGAAGTGTTTGGGAGCAAATTAAATTTGGCATCAAGCAAATATGAAAGAATATTGTCATTTTGCTCTTTTAAATCAATTCTTCTTAATGCCATAGTAACCAACTCACTTTCGGATGCCATTAGGGCATCTTTCATCAATTGTCCTGATGAAAATTTTCCTGTTCCTGTAAACAATCGCGAATTAAATATTTTACCTGCAATTATTAGTGCTTCCATTATTCTATGTTTATAATTTTTGAGTTAAAACAGATCAAGTACAGCTGATGTTTTTTCACGAATATTAGTGGCTTCGCTAATTAATGATGAAACGGCAAGACCATGTAAACCGGTATTTAGAAGAGGTAGGATATCAGCCTCAATAATTCCTCCAATGCCAATAACCGGTATATTAATATTTTTCCTTTTTAAATCTTCAACAATAGTATTGTAACCAACAATTCCAAGAATCGGGCTTAAGTTTTTCTTTGTCTTTGTGAATCTATATGGGCCCAAACCTACATAATCTACACCTTGGTTTGTTAAATTAATAATGTCTTCGGTAGTGTTTGCCGTACCACCAATAATCTTACTGTTGCCAAGTATTTTCCGGGCTTCTACAGGTGAAATATCATCTTTCCCCAAGTGTACGCCATCAGCATTTAATTCAAGAGCAATATCGACAAAATCGTTCATTATAAAAGTGACCGACTGTTGTTTGCAAAAATCAGCTATCACTCGTCCTTCTGTCATAATATTAGATTTGCTTGCATGTTTTGGCCTGTATTGAATCCATTTTACGCCAGCTTCTACTACTGCCTTAACCTGATTTATATGCGATGTGTCAGACAAGTGGTTTGTTATGAATTGAAGTTTTGCAATTTCCATCTATTTTGTGTTATGATACCCCAATAAGGTATTGTTTGAACCGATAAATGTTGTGATATAATTTTTTGCTTGTTTTATAGACGGATGTAATTGAATCCCTTTTGCCAGATTTGAACAAATTGCCGAAGAAAGAACGCAGCCGGTTCCGTGTTTATCTTTATTTTCCAGTCGATTGCCATGGAAATACGCTACATTGTTTTGCTCAATTAATACATCGGTAACATCACCATTCTTGGTATGGCCACCTTTTACCAGAACGCTGCAAATTCCAGTGCCATTTATTTTTGATTGGATTTCAATACTATCAGTTGATCCAAAAAGCATTTTACATTCCGGCAAATTTGGTGTTGTAAGATAAATGTCTTTAAGCAATTTTAAAACATCGTTTTGATTAATATCAGAATGAAAACCAAATTTGGTAGATGAATTTAATATAGGGTCCCAAATGATTTTAATTGTGTCATCATATTCCTTGAGAAGAGAAATAATTTGTTTTAACACTTCAAAATTCTCAATTAGGCCGACCTTTACAAATGGAGTCTTATATTTTTTCAATAATACTTCAATTTGTTTTTTTATTTGCTCAAAACTCAGCCAATCAAGCGATATAAATTCACTTTCATTCTGATAGGTAATTGCTGTTGTTACTCCGAGCCCCTGAACCTCATGTTGCTCAAAGGTTTTTATGTCGGCAGTCAAACCTGCTCCCGAACTTGGGTCGAAACCGGCTATGCTCATTGTGTAAACTCGGCTGTTTAATGCTTCGGTAATGGTATTATAGGCATTTAGGGCATCGCTTTGTTGCCAAATTCCTCCCAATAATGCAATGCCTGAAAACCCTATGTCAATACATTGGCGGCAATTATTATTCGTGATTCCACCAAGGGCAATTACCTTTAATTCAGTGTTTTCTTGTAGAAAATCAGATATTTCAGAAAGTTCGAAGTTTGGCGAATAGCCTTTCTTTGAAATAGAATTGAAAACGGGACTCAAAAAGAAATGTGTGTAGATGTGTTTGTTTGCAATAATTTCATCAAAAGAATGAGCCGAATATCCAACATAAGTAAAACAGTTTCTGTATTCTTTTGCTTCATCAACACTTTTTATGCCTACCTGAATCCCTTTTAGTTCGAATTCTTTTGCAAGATAATAATGCGAATGCAACACTAAAAATCTGTGGTAGTTTTTGGGAATTGAAGTAATATAATTTATCATATCAAAATCAGAAATTCCGGGCTTGCGAATATGAAACTGCTGCAAGCCCTGTTCTAACAATGATCTTACCATTCTAATTTCAGAAGGGATGTTCTCTGGTGGCGATATGATAAGCAAATTTGGGTTCATACTACTTATAGATTTCGCTTCCACTTTTTCTAAATTCTTCCGCTTTGTTTTTGAGTTTTATATCTAATTCTTTTTTAGAAACATTAGATTCTTTCCCTGCCAGTTGACGAAGTTCCTGAGTGGTTTTCATCGAACAGAAATGTTCGCCACACATGGAGCAATAAGGTGTGGATTTATAACTTTCGCCTTTTAGGGTTTCATCATGAAATTCGATTGCTTTTTCAGGGTCTAAAGCTAAATTGAACTGGTCCTTCCAGCGGAATTCAAATCTGGCTTTCGACATGGCATTATCCCGTATTTGTGCACCGGGAAAACCTTTTGCAAGATCGGCTGCATGGGCCGCCAATTTGTAGGTTACAACCCCTTCACGAACATCTTCTTTATTGGGCAGTCCCAAATGCTCTTTTGGCGTGACATAGCACAACATGGCTGTTCCGTACCATCCAATTTGCGCAGCTCCAATAGCCGATGTAATATGGTCGTAACCGGGAGCAATATCGGTTACTAATGGTCCTAAAGTGTAAAATGGCGCTTCTAAGCAATCCTGTAATTGCTTATCCATATTTTCTTTTATTCTGTTCATGGGCACATGTCCGGGACCTTCAATAATTACCTGAACACCTTTGTCCCTGGCTATTTGGGTTAGTTCGCCTAAAACTTTTAATTCGGCAAACTGCGCAGGGTCGTTGGCATCATAAATAGATCCGGGACGCAATCCATCTCCTAAGGAAACCCCAACATCATATTTTGAAAGTATTTCGCAGATATCAGCAAAGTGGGTATATAAGAAGTTTTCCTGATGGTACATAAGCATCCACTTGGCCATAATGGAACCACCGCGAGAAACAATACCCGCCAATCTTTTTGCAGTCATTGGTACATGATGAAGCAATAAACCGGCATGAATCGTAAAGTAATCGACCCCCTGTTCGGCTTGTTCGATGAGGGTATCTTTATAGATTTCCCAATTTAAGTCTTCAACTTTACCATTTATTTTTTCAAGAGCCTGATACAGCGGTACCGTGCCAATTGGCACCGGGGAGTTTCTAATGATCCATTCACGTGTTTCGTGAATATTTGCTCCTGTCGATAAATCCATAACAGTATCGGAACCCCAACGAATTGCCCAAACAGATTTTTCCACTTCTTCGGCTATACTTGATGTAGTGGGTGAATTTCCAATATTGGCATTTATCTTTACTAAAAAATTTCGGCCTATAATCATAGGTTCTACTTCCGGATGATTAATGTTTGCAGGAATAATTGCCCTGCCTTCGGCTATTTCATTGCGGACAAATTCGGGAGTTATATGTGATTTTGGCAACGATGCACCAAAGCTTTCCCCTTTGTTGTTGTTGTTGTTTAAATCATTGTTTAAAAAGTCGATGTTTTGGTTCTCGCGAATAGCCACATATTCCATTTCTTTTGTAATAATACCTTGTTTGGCATAATGGTATTGCGACACTAAACAACCTTCTTTGGCGCGTAGAGGTTTGCTTTTATGATTCTTAAAACGAATTTCATCCAAGCTTTTGTTTTTTAACCGGGTTTTGCCATAAATGGAAGTCATTTCAGGTAATTCCTCAACATCGCCCCGTTCAAGAATCCATTGTTCCCTGATTCGTGGCAATCCTTCCGTAATATCCACTTTGTGGTTTACATCGGTATATGGGCCCGAAGTATCATAAACAGTAATATTTGAATTAATGATTTTGTTGCCATCAAAATCTTTGGTGTTAGAAAGTTCAATTTCACGCATGGCAACTTTTATATCATGTAATTCGCCTTTTATATATACTTTCTTCGAACCAGGAAAGGGCCTTTGCGTGATTATTTTATTTAAATCTTTATTCATGTTCTTATGATTCTGTTCTTAGGTTGTTATGTGTTTGTTGATAATATTTTTGGAAGATTAACCCCCTTGTGTTGCCTTAATAAATAACACTTTATCGCCTTGGTTTATGTTCATTTCAGTCCATTGTGATTTAGGAATTACAACATCATTTATTGCAACAGCCACACCTTTGGTTTCATTCAGCATAGAATCAACAAGCTCTTTAAGGCTTGTTTGCTCAAGAATTTCTTTGGGGCTGCCATTTACTTCAATTTTCATAGTTATAATTAGTTTATTATTATCAAATGAAAACGAAATGGAGGGGAGTAATGAAAATATAGAATGAATTTCCTGCGTCAGCATTACCTGAATCAGGTTCAAAGGATATTATCTCAGCCAATATTAGGCACTCCTATTCGTTAATCGGGTACAAATATAAACTTTATATTAAAAACAATGTTTGCCTCGTAAATAAATCCTTATGTGCCAAGGTATTTAATAAAGAGCAGGAATATCCTTCTTTTACAAGCGTAGTAACGGTAGTGGCTAGAAATCGGTGGGCAAATATTGTCTGTTTACATATCTGTATGTTGTAAGTTTATTGGCCTTAAAGTTGTCGCAGACACATATCATTTTTTGTAAGGTAGAATGCTTTTTTATTGTTAGAAGTGCTTTTTTATCGCGATGGTTGGCATTATTCAACCTAACCTATCAAAACTGTAGCAAGGTAAGGCTAAAGCTATTAAACTGTCCACCCTGAAGGCTATATGCGAAGCCCTGGACTGCCAGCCTGGTAATATTTTGGAATACAGGAGGGATGAGTTTAAGTAAAATAGTACAGGGCTGTCCAAAAAGTCGATACTCCCTTGTTTTGTTACATTTAGCGAAGCCAAAATGAATTGATTATCAGCAAATTCTTCGACTCCGCTTCGCTACCGAGTTAGCTAAAACGAACTCAGTCAGAATGGCTTGAGAAGGACTGTTTTGACAGCCTCCAGTACAAAAACGAATAGTGTCCATCAACCCTCAGCTCTATTAGATGCTGTTTTTGTATTCATCCAAAATATCATCAAACGTTTGCTTGACGCTTACAATCTTTTTTGCCAAATATGCATTCGTCCCGGCAAAAGCATAGCCGGTGTTGAATTTTCCTTTGAATGCACTGTAGAGAGCTGAAATGATGCAATATGGACTTGATGACACCTCGCAGGTTTTGATGCATTTAAAAGGGCAGCGTATGGGGATAAGCTGGCCTAGTTTTACCCGGTCTAGAAAATTATTTTTTATGGCTCGCCCTGGCATACCAACCGGACTTTCGATGAGTTGAATGTCATCGGAATTGGCATTGATATAGCTCTGTTTAAATTCGTCCGATGCGTCACATTCAGTTGTGGTAACGAATCTGGTACCCATTTGAACACCCGAAGCCCCTAGTTTCATAAAGTCCAAAATGTTTTGTCCTGTATATATTCCACCTGCAGCAATTATAGGGATTTTGACATCGTAGGTGTTTTCAAACTCTTGGGCTACTGCAACGACTTCAGGTATTAATTGCTCAAGGGCAAAATTTTTATCCTCAATTTCATTGACTTTAAATCCCAAATGTCCACCTGCTTTTGGTCCCTCGACAACAATAGCATCGGGCAAATAGTTAAAGTTTTGTTTCCATTTAGAACAGATCAATCTTGCAGCCCGTGCTGAAGAAACAATCGGTACCAATTTGGTCGTACTTTCCTTTGTCAAAAAAGATGGCAGATTTAGGGGCAATCCTCCGCCACTAAATATAATATCTGCTTTTTCGGCAATGGCTGTTTTAACCATATCAGCAAAATTAGACATGGCAACCATCACATTAATACCAATTATACCCCGCGTTTTTTCGCGTGCTTTTCGTAATTCTTCCTTAAGTCCTATGATGCTGTTTTCGAGATAATCACCTCCTTCTTTGCGATAGAGCATTCCTAAACCCGCACTTGCTATTACACCAACTCCTCCTTGATTTGCTACTGCAGTAGCCATTCCGGACAAAGAAATCCCAACTCCCATGCCTCCTTGAATAATTGGTATCTTGATATCAAGATTGCCAATTTTTAATGTTTTTATCATTATATGTTTTTTTTCTCCGAAAGTCTTTCTTAAAGAGGTGGCAAAGTTAGCAATATTTTCCAGTTAGATAATTTTTTGTTTTAATTCCCTTGATCTTAAAAAACTGTAAAATACGAGTGTGAAACAAATCAAAATTGTTTTTACAGCATTAGATTCTATATATTAGTATATTAATTAATCAGATTGGAAGAAAATAATTGAATAGATGTTCCGTTGCATGAATAGGTTATGAAAATTGAAATAAACCAACTAAGCCAAATTTATCCCAACAATAAAGCAGCCTTAACAGATATAAATCTGGTTATTGAAAAGGGAATGTTTGGACTTTTGGGGCCTAATGGAGCTGGTAAATCAAGTCTCATGCGAATTCTGGTAACTCTCTTAAGACCTACCCGAGGTTCTGTTCTTGTTAATGGTAAAGATTTGCAGAAACACAGGGGAGAAATCCGTGATTTACTTGGGTACCTGCCTCAGGACTTCCGGTTTTTCAGCAAATTAAAAACCTGGGAATTCCTAGACTATGCGGCAGGATTGTCTGGTATAAAAAGTAAAAAGTTAAGGTTGTCCAAAGTTGATGAGTGGCTTGACAAAGTAGGATTGTTCGATTTTCGTGACAGGCAGGCCAATAAACTTTCGGGAGGTATGAAAAGAAGGTTGGGGATAGCCCAGGCACTCATTGGCAGTCCGAAAATAATTGTTGTGGATGAGCCAACAACAGGTTTAGACCCGGAAGAACGGATCAGGTTCAGAAATATACTTTCGGAAATTAGCCAGCAAGATGTAATCATCATTTTATCTACACATATCGTAGGTGATATCTCAAGTGTATGTCAAAATCTTGCTCTATTAAACGAAGGAAAACTTGAATTCAAAGGATCGCCCGAAGAGTTGATAAATAAATGTAGAGGGCATGTATGGTCTGTCAAAACATCGGGCATGGAATACGAAAGTTTAAAAACACAATATGCCGTTACATCTACTATTCCTACCGGGGAAGGTTGGGAAATTCAACTTGTTGGCGAAAGGTTGGAACTGGAAAAAGCTGTAGCTGTTGAACCAAACCTGGAGCATGCTTATGTCTATTTTATGGATTGTGTATTAGAAAACCAAATCTTATAGCAATGAGCTTTCATATGCTTAAAATTATAGCTGTTTATGAAATGAGAACCCTGTTGAGAAGCTGGTTTTTCAGGATATTTGCAGCTCTTGCTATTGGGGGCTTAGGTATTTTTAATGTTGTAGCTATGGTTGAATCCGGTGATACACCTTGGATTTTCCGCGCTTTGCCGGCAGCCATACCCTATGCAAATCTCATAATTCTTAACCTTGGACAGGCTATTGTTGCTGTTTTTTTATCTACTGAATTCCTAAAACAGGACCAGAAAAATGATACAGTTGAGGTGATCTATGCACGCAGCATGACCAACAGTTTGTATATATGGGGAAAGACACTTGGCATACTGTTCGTGTTCTTTATCTTAAATTTGATTGTGCTTGGGTTAGGTATAGGGTTTTCATTATTGAGCAACGATTCTGCTTTTAATCTCTTATCCTATTTATTTTATCCACTCTTTATAAGTATTCCAACCCTTGTATTTATTCTTGGACTTGCTTTTTTAATGATGATCTGGATCAAAAATCAGGCTATCACCTTTATCATTCTTCTAGGATACATTGCCCTGACTATCTTCTACCTGAACCAGAAGTGGTTTCACATATTTGATTACATCGCCTACCAGGTACCTATGATGCATTCAACCATTGGAGGTTTTGGGAACTTACAGGAAATATTGATACACAGAGGTATTTATTTCCTGTTGGGGATAGCATTTATATTTTTCACAATTACCCGCTTATCAAGATTGCCACAAGGAAATCAGGGGATTAGAATACCCCTTATTCTAGGTTTTGTATTTCTGTTTTCGGGTGGGGCATTAGGCTATCAATATATTCATAAAAAAATGGGCACTCTTGAGCTTAAAGAAAAAATGGTAGAACTTAACAACCAGTATATAAATAAACCCAGGGTTACGATTACTGATTATTCTATGGTCATTGACCACCGGCAAGATATTCTGGACGTGAAATGCACCATGAAAGCCTATAATGCCAATCAGGATTCAATTGACACACTACTTCTTCGTTTAAACGTGGGTTTAATAATAGATTCACTGACAGTTAACTGCCAACCCCTTATTTTCAAAAGAAACATGCATCTGATACATATTCCTTTGGATCATCCGCTGTTGCAGAATGATAGTTTACAAATTGCAATCAGCTATAAAGGGACTATTAACGAAGATGTAGCGTTTCTTGATCAACCTGCTGATGATTATGTTGATAATGCATCCATTGAAATGTACCGTATCAGGAAAAGGTATGCGTACCTTACATCTGAATTTGTATGCCTTACCAGCGATGTAAACTGGTATCCCGAATCGGGCGTAGGCTACAATACTAAAAAG